>NZ_JACSLQ010000003.1:0-306398 GCF_018618205.1 Exiguobacterium sp. s157 | reverse complement strand
ACTACTCTATCGGAGTTCTGTTCTGATTTTTCGGCAATAGTGTAAAATCGTATCGAGCAAAAACTGTCAATTTTATTTTAGCGTTCACAGAGAGTTAACTTTGAAAAAAACAGTTTTAATCAATGCATCTTTTTTGGTGGAAGTAGACGAAACGGAAGTACGTAAAGATTTTGGGATGATTGATCAAATTGCGAATGAGCTGTGTCATGATCAAAAAATCAGAATAGATACGAATGAAGTGAATGTGGAATGGAAAAGTTCCTCCACGGTTGTCTTGGACCCAGGTTTAATGAATTGTGGACAATGCTCAACTTGTGGACGATGGACAACAGACAGAGAAAAAAGTGATCCATTGTTACAGTTGTGTAATGGAGCAACTTTCGAAGGGAAACTGCTGTGTGATGACTGTTTACCAGAAGATCACAGGTGGTCTTTTTAGTATGGAGGTAATTTAATAATCTATTTTAATTTATCGAAATTTATATTATTAAATAAAAGATAAAAACGTATAATAAATCCAAGGATAAAAATTACATATTTTTTAAGGGGATGCGACTGTGAAAAAGCTGATGATATCAAGTCTGATTCTAGTATTAGGAACTGTGATGGTTGGCGCAATTATTTTATTTCAATTCAAACCGTTTGAATTCACAACTAATAAGAGTTCAGATACAGCTTTAGTTCAAGATAGGATTGTAGAGTTGTCAGAGCTAGCAACATTGAAATATGAATATAGCCATGTCATTGTGAGTCGCACTAATAGAGAGGTCTCTTTAATAGGATTATCGGACATCAAATTCGCTGAAGCAATCAAACTAATCGAGTATTCCGGATATTTGAAAGCCGGAACTGACTTTAGCAATATTAAATTATCTTACGATGACAAAGATGAACGTATGTTGGTGCAAGTGCCAAAGTCTAAAATTCTCGATAATGTTGCTGAAACGGAAAATACTAAAGTAACAGACATCAAAGGAAACATTTTTTCTGACTACCCTTCCCAAACGATTATGGACGAGATTACAAAGGATAAAGAAAAAGTTGAAGAGAAGAAAGTAAGTCAAGGCTTTTTAAAAGAAGCAGACAAAGCAACGGAAAAATTGTTGATTTCATTTTTGAACTCTAATGGATATGAGAATGTTACCATCGAATTTTATTGAATAGATCAAAGAATTGAGTCATCGATTATTGATGACTCAATTCTTTTTAAAATTCGCTGATGTACTCAAAATCTAGCCTCATATTTTTAGAATTGAGTAAATTAGTTAGAAAAATGAATGATTCGATGTCTTATTGCTGTCTAAAAACCGATGTGATAGAATCACATAGCAAATGATTATCATTATCAATTATCGAAAACGGGGAGACTTCAACCAATGAACAATATCGAATTATATAAAACAGCCTTTATTAACGGACTCGATGTCGAGCCAGACGCGTCATTCGAAGAATTGAAGCTCGGTGTCACGAAAGAGTGGGATTCGATTGGCCACATGACATTGATTGCAGAACTCGAGGACGCGTTTGACGTCGATCTCGATGCGGATGTGATTACAGATTTTAACACGTATCAATCCGGCATCGACTTATTGAAACGCTTGGGTGTGGACTTCGGACAATGAAGCGCTTCGACACGATCGAGCAATATGGAGAGCGTACCGCGATCTACGCGGATCGCGCATATTCCTACGAAGAGATGATCGAGGCGGCCGACGCAATCGCGCGTGAGGTCAGCGATCGAACGCTCGTCTTTTGTTTATGTGCCAACAAAAAAGAGTCAATCTTCGGCTACGTCGGGTTTCTCCGCGGACGCATCGTGCCACTCCTGTTGGATGCAGCGATTCAATCGGAACAGCTGCAGCACTTAATGGATTGCTACCGACCGACGCACATCTGGGCGAATCGGGAGCATGATTTATTAGCGCAGGAGATGGACACGACTTACGAATACGGGGACTATGCGCTGTTCGCCTGTCCTCAAGTAATGGAGCATGAATTGCATGACGAGCTCGCGCTCCTGTTGACGACATCCGGCAGCACGGGCAGTCCGAAACTGGTACGCCTCAGCTACGACAACCTGCTCCACAACGCGGCATCGATCGTGTCGTACTTAAATATCAATGAAGACGACCGTCCGATCACGACGCTGCCGATGAACTATTCGTACGGTCTTTCCATCATTAACAGCCACCTCGTGTCTGGGGCGACCATCGTGGTGACGGAAGCGTCCGTCATGCAGAAGGAATTTTGGCAGTTGTGCCGCGATCAGCACGTGACGACGTTCGGCGGCGTCCCATTCATCTATGAGATGTTACGCCGGCTCAAGTTCGAGACGATGGAGCTGCCGAGTTTGACGAAACTGACGCAAGCCGGAGGGAAGTTGAATCCGGATGTAGCGAGTGCGTTTACTGACATCTGTGAACGAAAAGGCATTCAGTTTTTCATGATGTACGGTCAAACGGAAGCGACGGCACGCATGTCGTATTTGCCTCCTGACCAGAATCGCGAGAAGGCGGGTAGCATCGGTATCACCATCCCAGGCGGTGAATTGACACTTCGAAATGAAGCAGGTGAACGTATTTCTTCCCCGAACATCGTCGGAGAGTTGATGTATCAGGGAGTAAACGTGTCGCTCGGGTATGCCGAGGCGTTATC
The DNA here is from genome assembly GCF_018618205.1 of Exiguobacterium sp. s157. Lineage (NCBI taxonomy): Bacteria > Bacillati > Bacillota > Bacilli > Caryophanales > Exiguobacterium > Exiguobacterium sp. s157. Next base: position 303,743 of record NZ_JACSLQ010000003.1, on the reverse strand, counting down.
CGATCTCGCGAGCGGAGATGAGAACGAGGGCGTCCTGCAGACGGGTGATTTGGCGTATATGGATGAAGACGGCTATTTCTTTATCGTCGGCCGCATCAAGCGGATGATTAAGATGCATGGGAACCGGATTAGCCTCGATGAAGTGGAGGACCTGTTACGAGCACACGGACATGAGTGTGTCTGTACAGGGACGGATGATGAGCTGTACGTGTACACGTTGCACGATGACCGTCCCGCCATCAAACAAGTCATCAAGGACATGATGCATACAAGAGGGGTGACGATTCTACAAATCGATGCCATTCCCCGGAACGAATCCGGAAAGATTCTGTATGCCGCATTACCGAAACGAGAGCTCGTCACCACCTGAACAAGCAAGTGAGTGAAGCCTTTGTTGAAAGCTGTATAAGTTTAGAATAATCAGGTGAAGATATGACGTTTATTTCAATCGAGTTTTTACTGTTTCTCGCCATTTTAGTGGCGGTATATTATGTGGTGCCGCATCGCTTCCGATGGGTACTGTTACTGGCGGCCAGCTATTTGTTTTATGCGACGCTCAGTATCCAGTTCATCCCGTTGTTGCTCGTGAGTACAGCCTTTACGTTCGTCACGGGACTCCTGATTGAACGACAAGACGAGAAGCGACAGAAGAAACGCCTCATGATGATCGGGGTCTCTACCCTGGTATTGTTCCTCGGCTGGTTCAAATACTTTAACTTCGTGAACGACTCGTTGCGCACGATGGCGACATCGATGGGGTGGAACTACGACATCCCGTATCGAGATGTCGTCTTGCCGCTGGCGATTTCGTTTTATACGTTCCAGGCCATCAGCTATCTCGTTGATTTGTATCGCGGGAAGCTGAAGGCCGAGCGGCATTATGGCTATTTCTCGATTTACTTCGCCTTCTTCCCGCAGCTCGTGGCGGGGCCGATCGAGCGGGCCAAGAAATTGCTCCCTCAATTCAAAGCGGAGCAACGGTTCGACAATGAACATGTCAGCTATGGAATGAAGCGGATTGCCTGGGGCTTCTTCAAGAAGACGCTCATCGCCGACCGGTTGGCGCCGATGGTCGCGAGCGTGTTCAGTCAGCCAGACCCGACCGGCTCCGAAATCGTGCTCGGGACGATGCTGTTCTCGCTTCAATTATATGCCGACTTTTCAGCCTGCAGTGATATCGCCATCGGGACAGCGAGACTATTTGGCATCAAGTTGACGGAGAATTTCCGACAGCCTCATTTCGCGGTATCAATCGCCGACTTTTGGAACCGATGGCACATCTCGCTCTCCATGTGGCTCCGAGATTATATCTTTATCCCGCTATGCAAAGGGAAAAAGAAACGACATCAAATCTATGTCGCCATCATCATCACATTTTTGGTGAGTGGTATCTGGCACGGGGCCGCCTGGAGTTTCGTCTTATGGGGTCTGATTCATGGCCTGTACCGCGTGTTCGGGGACGCGACGAAACATCAGCGGGAACAGATGGCGTCCTTCGTTCGATTGGACCGGACGCCCGAGCTTCATAAATGGCTGAAGATTGCGGTCACGTTCCAGTTGGTCTGTTTCTCGCGCGTCTTTTTCGTATCTGACTCGGTCGCCCAAGCGTTTCACCATGCCCGGTTGTATGTGACACCTTCGTCATGGGCACCGGTCGACATGCTGAAGGCACTTGAATTATTCTCATTACTCGATTTACTCGTGTTCCTTTTCTTCTTTACGACCGTCCACGTGTTTCAGTACATCGAACGGAAGAAAGGATCGACGTGGGATTGGTTGGCCGAGCGTTCGGCTCTCACGAATGTGGCGATTCAACTGTTCGTGATCGTATCGGTGCTCGTGTTCGGTGTGTCGAGCGAAGGCTTTATTTACGGTGGGTTCTAAGTGAAAGGAATGGCTATGAGAAGTGTATGGATGAAAATAGCGGTAGTCATCGGGATTGTTGTCATCTTGTTGATTCCGCTCAACAACTTTGTCAAACAGTCGTGGGCGTACAATAACAACCGCGGTGTGTTGGCGTTCCAAGACAATCCGTCCTCGTTGGATATCATCAACTTAGGGACGTCTCACGCGATGTTCGGCTATGCGTTCAAACCGCTCGGTCTATCGCATCTCGATTTAGCGTTGCCGAGCCAAACGATTGAATACGACTTGAAGATGTTGAAACAGTACGACGAACATCTGCGTCCGGGTGGGGTCGTCATCGTCTCGCTCTCGCAAATCACGTTTAGCAATGCGGAGATTGGCCGGAAAGAAAACTATTATCAGGTGTTGGACCGGGAAGACATCGAACCGGTCAGTACGTTTGATTACTATACGTACACGTCGATTCCTGCATTGAACAGTGGGAGCGTGTATACGGCGCTGTCGCGAGAGATTCGCGATTTCAGATGGGAGTCTCATAAACCGTGGGTGAACAATGGCCAGAATTATTCGGAACGAAAATACGAGATGGTCGAAGCGCAGTATAAACAGGCTGTGGAGAATCGTGACATCGAGCAGAATATGGAACGATTGAAAGAAATCATTGCGTATTGTCAGGCGAAAGACTATCGCGTCGTGTTGGCGATGGAGCCGGTCCACGCATCCTACAACGCCTATTTTGATCAAGTGGTCATGGACCGACTCGTTTATCAACATCTGGCCTCGCTCGAGTTGGACGTCCCGTTCTTAAACTATATGGATGACGAACGGTTCATCCATCAGCGTGAGTACTTTCATAATCCAGATCATTTGAATGGGAAGGGGAGAACGCTCCTATCTTCTCTCGTCTATGAGGATTTGAAACGACTCGGCTATCTATAAGAAAAGGAAATCTACAGCAGCGTAGATTTCCTTTTTATGTGGTCGCAGATCACGTGTGGATCTCGCTTATCAATGGATGCGTGTTGCCCTTAAGCCATATATGTCGTGCACCGGCCGTCGATTTTGCTGATTTGTTGAACGAGATTCAAACACTCTCCTTCCTTAGCGCGTTTTGCGAATTCGTTGAACGGTGAACATCCCAATCGCTAGGACGATGGCAAGACCAATCCATGTGAAGACGTAGATCAATGGCGACCCAGTCGTCCCGAGGGTCACCTCGTTTTGAAGCATAGTGACGTTATCCGCCTCGGCGATGATGTCGGGTGTATAATTGAGCGTGCGGATGAAGCCGATTCCGAACGTGGCGACAACATAAATCACATGGAGTGCTGCGGATAGAAGAAGAGCGAGTCTGATTGTTTTCAAAATGGTGCTCCTTTTTGGATATAATCATGTACAACGATAGTATAACTAGAATTGCCTAAACCTGACAGACAAGGAGTGAGACTGATCGAAACCGTTTATTTAGCAGGTGGCTGCCTCTGGGGCGTCCAAGCGTTCATCAAGACGTTACCCGGTGTCATCGAAACAGAGGCCGGACGGGCGAACGGGGCGACGGATACGCTTGACGGAGCATATGACGGCTATGCCGAATGCGTCAAAACGACGTTCGATCCGAGCGTCGTCACGATGAAGGAGTTGATGAATTACTTATTTGAAATCATCGACCCGTATAGCGTCAATCGCCAAGGCGAAGATGTCGGCGAAAAGTATCGGACCGGCGTCTATAGTGCAGACCCACGTCATTTGGAAGTCGCACGCACATTGATCGACAACCGAAGCGATGCGGACCGAATCGCGGTCGAGGTATTGCCGCTCACGAACTACATCCGAAGCGCGGATGAGCATCAAGACCGGCTTGAGCGATGTCCGGACGATTACTGCCATATCCCGAAGACGTTATTAGACAAGTACAAACAATAAGCCGACACGATGCCGTGTCGGCTCATTTGTTATGCCCGCTCGAGGACGTTCACGAGCAAGCGATGCACGACCTCATGGTCGCGCACATCATGCAGTTTGTAGTCTTTCCCGGGCAATGTGTACCACTCGGCCGCACCGACGTACGTGATGGCGAGCTCGAGCGTGCCGTCTTCCTGGCACGTCGTCCGTAATTCAAGTTCTCCACTGATGACGCCGACTTCCTCGGTCATGACGCCGTGAGTAGCTTTAAATACTGAAGATTGCTGGTTCATCGTAGACTCCTTTCTGAATCAATAGACGCAAGCATTGATGGCCGTTTGAAGGGCCGTCTTTTCTGTAGATTGGAGGCTGAGATCCCAGCGGCTCTTCGTCTCGACCCACATCTTCGCATAAGCGCAACGTGCACCGGTGCGTGTCGGTTGCCATGTTGACGGGTCTTGGTCCCCTTTTGAACGGTTCGAGCTGGCCGAGACGGCAATCAGCTGTGGTCCGGTCAAATCGTTGGCGAAGCTTTGACGTTTCGTCGTCGTCCAGCTGTTGGCACCTGAACGCCACGCTTCGGCCAACGGTACGACGTGGTCGATATCCAAATCAGATGGTGACGTGAACGTGATGCCGTCATAGTAACTGTACCATGACCCTGATGTGACCGGACAGTCACCGACGTACGAATCGGCGTCGCGTTTCAAGACGACTTGACGCGTGTCGCAGCCGTTCCCTTGTCCGCTCCAATGCGGGAACAAGTCACGGCTATAGCCGGTCATCGTTCCTTCAGTTTTAACGGTCAACGCGTTCAACTTCGTGAGCGCACTCGATTTCGATGGAATATTGGGCGGGAGTGCCGAGGCGGTCGGCGTCGTGAAGTGGAGCGACGTGGCGACCAAGATGATGGCGAATAAAGAACTGATGCATTTTTTAAGCATGTGTGTGCCTCCTATTATGTATGACGACTGAACGACGCGCATCGTAAACGCACGATGCACATCGACTATACATGGCAAGGAAGTGAGAAATACGCAAATTTACAAAAAATGAATCCAAAGATTATAAAAGTTGAGGTCAGGGACATGATACATGACATCAGACGTCCCGGCTTTAGCACTACTGGCATACGCGCAGGCACCAACTATTGGTATAATGAAGGCGGTTTGTAGTAAAGGACGAAGGAGTTGGGATGAATGAATCAAAAAGACATCGCGGCGATCCGCAAGCATTTCAAGTTGAATGCGGAAGCGGTCAAAATCGCTGACATTTATAATATTTATATTCGCCAAGACAGCAACGAGATTTTTTACGAGGAGTTACGCTCGTTCCCGTTTGTCGAGCAGGAGCACCAAGAACTGTTCCTCGCCAACTTCAAGAAAGTGCTCGGCGGCAAAATCGACGAGAAGCTATTCGAAGTGAAGTTCCAGCACCCTGAAACCGGGCAGGCCGATCATACGCAGACGTTGCTCTATGAGGCGCTTCGGACCGACGACATCGAAGAGTGGGCCGGTATGATGCAGCGGATCGCGCTCAAGATGGTCCAGGAGGCACCGTTTGAGAAAGATATGGTCGTCACGTTCATTCGCTTCAAATACAATAAGCCGACGCGTCGTCATTCTGAAGAGACAGAAATCGATATGCGTGACGAGGTATGGACGTCACGATTCATCCTATGCAGCATCAATCAGACCGAGCTCCCGAAACAGTCGCTCGTGTTCGACTATATCGAGCGGGAGTTCAAGTCGAATATCTTCATCAATCCGGTCATCAAGCTCGACGCCCCGATTGGTGGTTTCTTGTTCCCATGCTTCACGGACAATGCGGCCGACGTCAACCACATCTTATATGCGGCCCAGAAGGCACATCAACCGGACTTCGGCTTCATCGAGAACGTCTTGAACGGGACCGAGATTGTGACGGCGGTCGAAGAGAAGGCGATGTTCGAGGAGGTCGTCAAAACCGTCATCGGTGAAGAAGTGAACGTCGGGACGCTCGCTACCGTCTACGATGAAATCAACCAGATGATCCTGGCCGAAGCAGAGCGTGAGGATGAGGACGAGAGCGTTCCGATGATTGACGCCCGCACCGTCGAAATCGTGTTGAAAGCGAGCGGGATCGAGGACGTGACGACTGAGAAGGTCGAGCAGGCGTTCCAACAAGTCGTCGACGACCGTCAATATGAGATGAAGGCGAGTAGCGTCGTCCCCAAATACACGTCAAAGTCGATTAAAATCAATACAAAAGTGGCCAATATCTCGATTAGTCCGCAAGACTTGAAGTATGTGAGACAAGTGAACGTGAAAGGGAAGCGCTGCTTGTTAATCGAACTAGAAGAAGACACGGAAATCGAAGGGTTCAAATTGATTTCGGAAGAACTGTTGGACTGACGCGAAGCGGATGGGGAAGAGCGTGTACCCGTTAGGATGGCGGCGATTGCTGTCATCCAGTCGAGCCATCAGAGGATAAGCTTGCTTTTCTTCAGCTAGAAGACCGAGGTTCAGACAATTGTCTGAGCCTTTTTTTGTCAATCACGTGAGGATGGTTGAATTTCGGAACGGTTATCGGTATGATGCTCTTGAAAGCGTTCTCTCGGTGAGCCTTATTTTTTTAAAACTTATCGAAAGCGCTTTCGGTATGGGTGGGTACAACAAAAAAACCTCAACCCGGCTCCGCGTGGAGAGGTGTTGAGGTTGGAGTGATGATTATTTTTTTGCCTTGCTCACTTTCAACTTCTTGCCTTTGATCGGTGTCGATTCCATCGCCTGAAGGACGAGTGAACCTTTTCCGTTCAAAATGTCGACGTACGTCATCTGATCGTTGATTGTGATGATGCCGATATCGTCTGCCGTCACACCAGGGATTTTGGCGATCGTACCGACGAAGTCGATGGCGCGGAGTTTCTTCTTCTTCCCGCCGCTGAAGTGAAGCTTCATGATGTCTTGGTTGATGCGGGCCGTCTTGTTGTTGCGAACGACGCGTCGTCCGCTCAACTTCTCTTCGAACGCGGCTTGGTTGCGCGCGACTTGAGTTTCGGTCGGGGCATCCATCTCCGGGATGTCGAACTTGATGAACGCTTCGATGGCGCGAACGAACTTGCCTTCATGAGGCGTCGCGAGCGTGATCGCTTTTCCGGCGTTGCCGGCACGGCCTGTGCGGCCGGTCCGGTGCACGTAGCTCTCTTTTTCCATCGGCACGTCATAGTTGATGACGAGGTTGACGTTATCGACGTCAATCCCACGTGCTGCGACATCGGTCGCGACGAGATAGCGGAAGTTCCCCATCTTGAAGCCTTCCATGACGGCGAAGCGGTCTTCTTGCTCGAGGCCGCCGTGGAGGCGTTCGCACGAGTAACCGGCTTGGTCGAGTTTGCTGTACACCGTGTCGACATGTTCTTTCGTCCGGCAGAAGATGAGGCAGCTGTCCGGATTCTCGACGACCGTCACATCTTTCAGCACGGCGAGCTTGTCTTCGCGATGAACTTCAATCAGACGGTGCTCGATCGTCGAGGCGGTGACACCGCTCGATTCGATGGCGACACGGACTGGTTCGTTCATGTGCTTTTGGCACAAGCGCTCGATGTCGTTCGGAAACGTCGCCGAGAATACCATCGTCACGCGCTCGCGTGGCAATTCTTGAAGAATCGCCTCGACGTCAGCGAGGAAGCCACGGTTCAACATCTCGTCGGCCTCATCGATAATCAAGTAATCGATTTTATCGAGGACGAGCGTCTCCCGTTCGATGTGGTCCATGACGCGTCCCGGTGTCCCGACGACGATGTGCGTCTTCTGCTTCAATTCTTCACGTTGTTTCGAGAACGGTTCTTTCCCGTAGACGGCAGTCGCCTTGATGCGTTTGAAACGACCAATGTTCGTCATATCCTCACGGACTTGGACGGCGAGTTCGCGCGTCGGTGTGAGAATCAGCACTTGCGGCTTGTTCTCTTCCCATTCGATGAGTTCCGTTACCGGAATCCCGAACGCTGCCGTCTTCCCGCTGCCGGTTTGGGCTTTGACGACCAAGTCTTTGCGCTCAAGTGCGAGCGGGATGACTTTCTGTTGGACTTCGGTCGGTGATTCGTATTTCATGATGCCTAGTGCGCGTTGGATATCTTCGCTTAGGCGATAGTCAGAAAATTGTTGTTTACTCATAGTTAACCTCATTCTTTAGTGAAAACTTCTGCTTTAGAAAATTTCAATAGCATATTTGAATACAGTCCATTATAGACCGAATCCATGAAGGAAAGCGAATCGAAGTGGTTCAGCCAAAGTCCGGCTCCATCGGATTAGGCTGGATGATATACAAAATGAGTTCATCGTGTGAATCCCACAATCGTTCAATATCCGTTTCGTTTTGTTGAAGAAAAGCTGCCTTAAGTTCCGGACAGACGTAATGGACCAAACCTTCTTCTTGGGCGAGCGAAAACGTTTCTTCATCATCATATTGTAGAACAAGGGATTGCTGGCAAGCCGTACACTCACCGATTTCGTACCGGTGAAAACCGGATTTCACCTCATGAACGAAACATTCGGCACAATACGATTTAACTGGATCGCCGAAGTGACCAAATTCATCAGTTTGAACACATTCACGATTTTTTTGACAACGTACACATTGAGACATTACAGAACACGCTCCTTAACTCATCTACGTTCAAACGTAGCATGGGTAGAAGGTGGGTGCAACTACCACCTTGTAATATTTATATATGGGTATAAGAGAGGGTGAAGATGAATCATGGAAAATAAGCAGGATATGCTCGTCACAACACTGGGCCAAATGAGAAACATCGTCTTACATGACGGCATCGAGACAATCATCAAACCGATTCCCGATTCGGATGTCAGCGGGGATTTGGACCCGCGCGTGTTGGCCGTCATCAAGGGCTATGCCGCAGCCGAGCCAGAGACGTCATTCGACTTGGCGTCTGCCCGTGCCAGCATGGGCTGGCCGAACCGGGATGTGACGACGATGGACATCACGACAGACCACGTCATGATTCCGAGCGCTGACGGTGACATCCCGGCACGCCTGTATCGGCCGCGCACGGAAGAGGCGTTACCGGCCATCGTATTCTTCCACGGCGGCGGGTTCTTCGGCGGGACGCTCGATACGGTCGAGAACCCGTGTAAGTTACTGGCGGAGAAAGCGAACGCCCTCGTCGTCTCGGTCGACTACCGGCTCGCGCCGGAGCATCCGTTTCCGGCCGGATTGAACGACTGTTATCAGGCGGTCGAATGGGTATACGAGCAGGCCGACGAATTGAACGTGTTGCAGGATCGCCTCGCGGTCGCGGGCGACAGTGCCGGTGGGAACTTGGCGACGGCCTGTTGTCTGCTCGAGCGCTCGAAAGGGTTGAATCGGATTCACTATCAAGCGCTCGTCTATCCGGTCGTCAATCTAGGATCGATCCCGACAGACGATTATGAATGGAGACTCGACGACTATGAGATCAAGCAACACCACGACTTGATTCGTGGCGTCATCATGGCGCTCGGTGATTCGGACGGTTTGCTCAACCATGTGTACTTACAAGGCAAGACCGAGCTGACCGACCCGCTCGTCTCCCCGTTGTTCGCTGAGGATGTGGCGGGTCTTCCGCCAGCGCTCCTCATCACGGCCGAGTACGACTATCTGCGCCTTGAAGGCGAGGCGTATGCACGGAAACTGGCGCGCGCCGGTGTGAAGACACGATTGATTCAATACTGCGGGATGGACCACGCCTTTATGGACAAGCTCGGCGACTTCCCGCAAGCCGAAGACTGCATGACCGAAATCGCAAACGGAATGAAGGAGATGACATGATGAAAACTTACACATTGAACTGGGATACATATAAACAATTGGCACGGACAGCCGTCGCGGAAGGGGCCGTCCTGTTAAAGAACGAGCAGGCGACGCTTCCGCTCCAACATGGGACGACCGTCTCTGTCTTCGGACGGAGTCAATTCAACTACTATAAGAGCGGCACGGGTTCAGGTGGGATGGTCAACGTCTCGCACGTGACGAGTCCGCTCGAGGCGCTTCAGGCGACAGAAGGGATTCAGTTGAACGACTCGCTTCTCAAGACGTACGAGACGTGGGTCGAGGCGAACCCGTTCGACCAAGGCGTCGGCTGGGCCGGCGAACCGTGGTCACAGCCTGAGATGGCGGTGACGGATGAACTCGTCAAAGAAGCGGCGGAGCAGTCGGACGTGGCCCTCATCTTTATCGGGCGCACAGCGGGGGAAGACCGGGACAATACGGCCGACCCGGGCAGTTACTTGCTGACGGACATCGAACGGGCGTTGATTGAGAAAGTATCGAAGACGTTCACGAAGACAGCGGTCATCTTGAACGTCGGCAATATCATCGACATGGACTGGGCGTATCAACCGAGCGCGATCCTCTATGCGTGGCAAGGCGGACTGGAGGGTGGAACCGGACTCGTCGACGTGTTGACGGGCGCGGTCACGCCATCTGGGAAGTTGACCGATACGATTGCCAAATCGATTGAGGACTATCCGTCGACGAAAAACTTCGGACATGCCGACAAAGGGATCTATCAAGAAGACATCTATGTCGGCTACCGCTATTTCGAGACGTTCGCCAAGGACGCGGTGCTCTATCCGTTCGGCTTCGGCTTGTCATACACGACGTTCACGACCGACGTCGTGAGCGCGAGCGAACAGGACGGCGTCATCGACGTGTCGGTCGATGTCATGAACACCGGTGACGTGGACGGGAAAGAAGTCGCCCAGCTCTACGTCGAGAAGCCACAAGGCGTGCTTGGCAACCCGGCCCGCGCACTCGTCGCCTTCAAGAAAACGGGCTTACTCACACCAGGCGCGCAGGAGACGCTCACGCTCAGCGTCCCGGTCACGGACTTTGCGAGCTATGACGACAACGGGGCGACCGGGCACGCATCAAGCTTTGTTCTCGAGGCCGGCACTTACACGCTTCACCTCGGGACCGACGTTCGTTCGGCCCAACCGGTGTTCGCGTATGAAGTAAATGCCCAACAAGTCGTCGAGACGCTTAGTGAGAACATGGCCCCGGTCACTCCGTTCGACCGGATCAAGCCGGTCGTCGGCGAGCATGGTTATTTGGTCGAGTACGTGCCGACGCCGCTCCGAGCGGTCGATGTCGAGGCGCGCTACCTCGCCGAACGTCCGGTCACGCGCGACTACGCCGGTGACAACGGCTTTACACTGAAGGACGTTTATGCGGGCAAGGTCGAGCTCGATGCGTTCCTCGATCAATTGACGGATGAGGATCTCGCCTGCATCGTCCGGGGACAAGGGATGAACTCGCCGCGCGTGACGCCGGGGACGGCCGCCGCGTTCGGTGGCGTATCGGACCGCTTGAACGAGCTCGGCATTCCAGCGGCATGTTGCGCGGACGGTCCGTCCGGCATCCGGATGGACATCGGGACGAAGGCGTTCGCCCTTCCGAACGGGACGCTCCTCGCTTCGACGTTCAACGTCCAATTGGTGGAAGACCTGTTCGAGATGACTGGACTCGAGATGCGGAAAAATCGCGTCGATACGCTCCTCGGACCTGGGATGAACATTCACCGCAACCCGCTCAACGGCCGGAACTTCGAGTACTTCTCGGAAGACCCGCACGTGACCGGCAAGATGGCGATCGCCCAATTGAACGGGATGCATCGCGTCGGTGTGACAGGAACGCTCAAGCACTTCAGCGCCAACAACCAAGAGGCGCACCGTCACGATATCGACTCCATCGTCTCGGAGCGGGCGCTGCGTGAGATTTACTTGAAAGGGTTCGAGATGGCCGTCAAAGAAGGCAAGGCCACATCAATCATGACGACGTATGGCGCCGTCAACGGCGTCTGGACGGCCGGATTGTATGACCAGAACACGCGCATCCTCCGTGACGAGTGGGGCTTTGAAGGCATCGTCATGACCGACTGGTGGGCGAAAGTGAACCACCATGAAGACGAGCCGGCGAACCGTCAGAACACGGCGGCGATGGTTCAGTCGCAAAACGACTTGTATATGGTCGTCGACCGTCCGGACACGAACTCGTTCGATGACAACACGGGCGCGGCACTCGCTGCTGGGACATTGACGCGTGGTGAACTGCTCCGGAGCGCGGCGAACATCTGCCGTTTCGTCTTACAGTCACCGGCGATGGAACGCGAGCTCGGCATTCACGACGGCACGGTCGAGGTGATCGGTCTCGACGAGGAAGCCGGACAGGCTATCGACTTCGATGTGACGTATCGCCACCTTGAGAGCGGTGAAGCTGTCAGCCTGAGTGACGCCGACACATCGACAGGGAATACGCACGTCTTTGCCGTCTCGGTCGATGAGACGGGCACGTACGACGTGACGATTACGGCGAAATCGGACGCGGGTGAACTTGCCCAGATGCCGGTCACGTTGTTCGCCAACAACATCCCGGGCCCGACGTTCACGTTCAACGGGACGGACGGGGAATGGGTGACGCAGACGAAGCAAGTGTTCTTCTTGAACCAGCACAACTACTTGCAGCTCTACTTCGCACTCGGCGGTCTCGACGTGAAAGACATCACGTTCACGCTCGTCGACTCGTTCAGCATGAAAAACGGATGACCAACAAGAGCTCTTCATCGTATATGTTCGCCTGTCTTTCAAACATCACGAGATATTTTGTATAATGAGGTCAACATCTTGTGATTGGAAAGGGGGGGCGCATATACGTGGAAAATCGTTTGAGATTTTCTAAGTCTTCAATCACTCATGCAAAGCCAGTTGTCACAAGGGCGATCGTTTGCATGGGGCAGAACGGTTTATTTGATCGCTAGGTAATCTTTTACAACAATGGCTTTGCTTCCTTATTGTCGGATTTTCTATAAGGAGCGAGCAGATATGAAGTACGTAAATGCGCAACAGATTCTTCCGGAGAAGTTGCTTCAGGAAGTTCAACGATACGTCCAAGGGGAAACGCTTTACGTCCCCCGGACCGGTCAAGAAAAGAAGCGCTGGGGAACAGTCAGTGGTGGCAAACAGCTGCTTGAACAGCGGAATGAAGCGATTCGAACATCCTATGCGAAGGGGACTCGGGTTGACCAGTTGGCGGCTGACTATCATTTGGCTGTCACGACCATTCGAAAAATCGTTTACTCTTCAAATTAATCAACGGCACGTCGCATAGTTGCGACTGTGCCGTTTTTGTATAAAACAGTTCTAACTTGAAGTCGGTGCAATCTTGTCTTGTAAAATCCTTTACACTAAAAGAAGTCAGGATGGAGAAAGGATGACTGAACATGCTAGAGCGATTTATTGAAAACCACCAATTTAATTACATTCGAGAACAAGTCGAGACGATTCGAGATAGTCGAAAGAAAAGTTTACCGTCTTCCGTGTTACAAGCCGTCATTGATTTGGCCAATGCCAAAATTGCTTTTCTGTTTCCTGAAGCGACATCAGCTCAGCTTGCCATGTTGGATGTATCAAAGTTACAAACCGACGAAGCCTATGATGGGTTTATAGATGAGTTAAGACCTCACGTCCGGTCGTTTCCGCAAGTGTCGGAACAGCAAGTGAAAAAAATGTTTCCCAAACAGAAAAAACTAAGACTTCCAGACGCAGCGGAACTTAATGTGAATCGTATGTCCTACATGAGCTGGAACGACCTGCGTTCCAATCGGAAATATATCCTTTGCGAAAAGAATCATCAGCTGATTGGGATCGAGCTTAAGGCCAGCTCAAATGCGAAGAAAAATATTTGCGCTTTCTGTAATCAGTTGGCAGAAGTCTCGTATTGTGTCACCATCACAAAAGCAAAACAAGCTAAAAATCCTGACTATTATAAAGCGATTGGGACGTATATTTGTACAGACAGTGCCTCATGCAACGAGAACATGACGAATCTTGACGCCTTGATGACGTTCGTCGAAACGGCGTTGAAAGAGTAAACGGAGAATCGACCATGCGTCGATTCTTTTTTGTGGAGCTTAAAACCAAGCGCACTTTGTTGTCTTTACAAAACATATACAGGATTGACTCGGTGTTGAAAAAGCTTCTTAACAAATTTCCTTTAGTCTACAAAAGTCTAGAAACGCAGTACATATTCGGGAGGGACTAAGGAAATGAAGAAATCGATGAAAAAAGTGATTCCATTGGCGGTCGTGTCGACACTTGCATTTGGTGGGTTGATTGGGATGCAACAAAACGAGGACGAAGTACAGGCGAAAGAAGGAAAGAACGGCAAGGCGAAAAACGTCATCTTTATGATTGGTGACGGGATGGGTGTGCCATATACGACGGCACTCCGCTATATGAACGATACAGAAGGGGCAGATATGCCACAGACGGCATTCGACCCTCACTTGGTCGGATTACAGTCGACATATCCTGAAGATGAAGAAGAGAACGTGACGGACTCAGCGGCAGCGGCCACGGCGATGAGCGCCGGGGTGAAGACGTATAACAATGCCATCGCAGTCGATAACGATAAGACGGATGTGAAAACCGTCCTCGAGCAGGCAAAAGAGAACGGCATGTCGACGGGAATCGTCGCAACGTCTGAAATCACGCATGCGACACCGGCCTCGTACGGTGCCCACGAAGAAGAGCGCAAGAGTGAGAACGCCATCGCTAACGATTATTATGATGAGTTGATTAATGGGGAACATAAAATCGACGTCATGTTGGGCGGCGGAACCGACTTCTTCGAACGCTCGGACCGCAATATCGCGAAACAGTTCCAACAAGATGGATATAGCTATGTAAAATCGGCGGACGAGATGAAGCAGGATGACAATCAACAAGTGCTCGGTCTATTCGCCGAGGTCGGACTCGATAAGATGATCGACCGGGACGACAGCCAACCGAGCCTGGCGGACATGACGATGTCGGCGCTCGACCGCTTAGAGGACGACGAAGATGGATTCTTCTTGATGGTCGAAGGCAGTCAAATCGACTGGGCCGGTCATGACAACGATGTTGTCGGCGCGATGAGTGAGATGAAAGACTTCGAGAATGCGTTCAAGAAAGTCGAGGAGTTCGCGAAAGAGAACGGAGAGACGTTGGTCATCGTCACGGCGGACCATTCGACCGGCGGCTTCTCGATTGGCTCGGGCGGCAACTATAACTGGGATGCGGCTCCAATCCAAGCCGCGAAACGCACGCCGGACTTCATGGCGAAACAAATCGAGTCAGGAAAAGACGTCGAAGCCGTCTTGAACGAATGGATCGACCTCGACTTGACGGATGCGGAAATCAAATCGGTCCAGCAAGCTGCCGAGACAAAAGACGTGACGAAGATTGACAATGCGATTGAAAAAATCTTCGACGTCCGCTCAGGAACGGGTTGGACGACGGACGGTCACACTGGGGACGACGTGCCGGTCTATGCGTACGGTCCTCAAAAAGAGCAGTTCACGGGCATGATCGATAACACGGATCAAGCTGCTCACATTTTTGAGCTGTTAGAAAATCGTGGGAAAATCAAATAATAAAATCGGATTTATAGACGACGCGGACAGTTGCCGCGTCGTCTTTTTGGTTAGATTTAGCTTGTATGTAGCACTTTGATTGCGTGTCGCAACGTCTCGACGTCCTCGTTTCTCCAGCCGAGTCGATCCACGGCATTGATGAACTGACGTGTCGCTTTGATGAGGGCATCTTTCAATTCCTCAAGCGATACAGTCCCCATAGGCGTCTTAGCATGACCATCTTCTACAAAGGTGAGCTCAACTTCTGTGGCGGTCACCTTTTTAGTGGCTATCCGGATCGGGCCGTCCATGAATTGAAACGAGTATGTCTCATGCAATGGGGCGAATAAGAGGGCGCGGGCATTAGCAATCCACCAGTTCAAGACGACGGCGACGAAATCAGACCATCCTTGTCCCGGGAAATAAGCATAAGCATCGATGACGAAGGCAATATTGCCGATGATATGTGTCTCATAAATTAAAGAGTCGAGATCCACTTCGATTGAAACTTGACTGTTCATAAAAACTCCTATCAACGATCAGCACAGAAAAATACAATGAACTGAACCATAGTTGGGTAAATACTCGTATACATGGTATCACGACCAAATCGGAGGGATGACGATGAACACGCTCTACATGAAACAAAAGGTTTTCAGCCTGCGCGGACGTTTCACGATCAAAGATGCGGATGAGAACGATTTGTACTTCGTTGAAGGGAGCTTTATGAAGCTGCCGAAATCGTTCACAATCTCGGACAAAGACGGCCATGAGATTACGACGATCACGAAAAAGACGTTCAGTTTCTTGCCGAAGTTCTATGTCGATGTGGAAGGCCAAGAGACGGTCACGATTTCGAAAGAGTTTACGTTATTCAAACCGCGTTATACGATTGATGCGGTCGGAATCGATGTGCAAGGCAACTGGTGGGACATGGACTTCCAAGTGATGCAGAACGGCCAAGTCATCGGCAGCGTCCAAAAGAAATGGTTGTCATGGGGCGATAGTTACGAGATTCAAGTGATGGACGAGACGATGGAGCACATGCTCATCTCGATCGTCGTCGCCATCGATTGTGCGAAGTCAGACCAAGCCGCAGGTGCGAGCGCGGCGACATAAAGGGGATGGAACGATGGAGTTTTGGGATGTGTATGACGTGGACCGCAAGAAGACAGGGCGGACGTGGCAGCGGGGCAACCGTCTCGAGAACGGCGATTATCATCTCGTCATCCACGTCTGCATTTTCAATAAGGACGGACAGATGTTGATTCAGCAGCGCCAACCGTTCAAAGACGGTTGGGCGAACATGTGGGACATCACGGTCGGTGGTAGCGCCACGGTCGGCGATACGAGCCAACAGGCGGCGATGCGCGAGCTCGAAGAAGAAATCGGGCTGAAACTCGATTTATCGCACACAAGGCCTCATTTGACGGTCAACTTTGACGAGGGGTTCGATGATATCTATCTTGTCGAGGCAGAAGTCGACCTCGACGAGTTGACGTTACAGGAATCAGAAGTGAAGGCCGTAAAGTGGGCGGATGAGGCGACGATTCTCGACATGATCCGTTCAGGTGAATTCATCCCGTATCACGAACCGATGATTCCATTGTTGTTCGCGATGCGAGGCCAGTGGGGAGGAATCAATCATGTGGCAGCCGTACACGTGGATCAATGAACCAGACGAAGTAAATGCAAGTGAACACCTGACGTTCCAGACAGCACCCGACACCGACTTTTGGCGGAACACTCATTACGGATTCAACCGGATGACCGCACATGCTTTGGTGAAGAGCGTGTCGACCGAGCGGTTCACGTGCCGGGCGACGATTGAAATGGAGCCGAGCCATACATACGATCAGGCCGGCATCCTGCTATACGTCAACGACGACCATTGGCTCAAGACGTCCGTCGAGTATATCCCGGACGGACCATCACACCTCGGGGCAGTCGTTACATCCTTTGGTTATTCGGATTGGTCGACGCGTGATTTCCCGAACAAGGACATTCACGGACGGTTGACGTTCGAACTCGTCTATACAGATGGCGATGTTGAGGTGTTCTTTGAATACGAGGATGGTACACGTGAACAGTTGCGGATTGCTCATCTCCATGACGTGTCGACGTTACGCGTCGGACCGTACGCTTGCAGTCCGGATACGGAGGCACCTGGGTTCAAAGTCACGATTTCAGATTGGACCGTTACGGAAGCATCGACTTGAGTCATCGGTCGATGCTTTTTATCAAAATTAGGCGAGAATGCTCCCGCTTCTAAACGTCGCGGGCGAAGCCCTAGTGAAAGTGGGCTATGAATCGCCAACCTCTCTTTTGGGTATAAATACCTAAGGGAGGTGAACATCTTGTTGAAGCATAAAGCGTATAAATTCCGGATCTATCCGACAACGGAGCAGGAGATTCTGATTGCCAAGACGATCGGTTGTTCACGCTTCGTCTTCAACCACTTCTTGACGAAGTGGGAAGAGACCTACGAGGCGACAGGAAAAGGACTGTCCTACGGTTCCTGTTCGAAAAAAATCCCTGTACTCAAGCAAGAGTTCGACTGGCTGAGGGAGGTCGATAGTACATCTGTCCAAACCAGCGTCAAACACCTCGCCGAAGCGTTTGACCGCTTCTTCAAGAAGCAGAACGAACGGCCCCGGTTCAAATCGAAACGGAACCCCGTCCAATCCTATAAGACGAACATCCAAGGCAAGTCTCAACTTCCTGAGGTGTCGATCGTCGGCAACCGGCTTAAGCTGCCGAAGTTGAAGTGGGTCCGGTTCGCCAACTCGAAACAAGTCGAGGGCCGAATCCTCAGCGCCACGATCCGACGGAACGCGACGGGCAAATACTTCGTCTCCCTGTGCGTCGAGCAGGAGATCGACGAACTGCCAAAGACCGGCTCAACCGTCGGCGTCGACGTCGGACTGAAGCATTTCGCCGTCCTGTCCGACGGCACGGTGTACCAAAACGACCGCTATTTTCGCACGCTCGAGAAGAAACTGGCGCGCGAGCAACGAAAACTCTCCCGTCGTCAGCTCATCGCCCTGAACAAGAACATCAAGCTGTCCGAGGCGAAGAACTACCAGAAACAAAAACGCAAGGTCGCCCGCATCCATGAGAAGATCGCGAACAAACGTACCGACTTCCTGCACAAAGTGTCGACCGAGATCGTCAAAAACCACGACGTCATCGGCATCGAGACCCTGCAGGTGAAAGACATGCAACAGGACCGCAAGTTCAGCAAAGCCATCTCCGATGTCAGTTGGTCGGCGTTCTTCCACATGCTCGAGTACAAGGCGGACTGGTACGGCAAGACCGTCGTGAAGGTCGGGAAGACCTTCGCCTCGAGCCAGCTCTGTTCAAGTTGCGGCCATCGACATAGAGACGTGAAGCATCTCGGTCTGCGTGAGTGGACATGCCCGGGTTGCGGGACCCACCACGACCGCGATGTGAACGCAGGACTGAACCTCAAACGAGAGGCCGAACGCATCCTCGCCTCTTCAACCGTCAGGACGACGGGGCTAGCCTGATCAGGTTTCGACTGTTAGGTCGGATCACTCAGGAATCCTCCACCCCCAAGCGAAGCGTAGGTGGGGGTAGTTCAAGTCATTTTCATTTCACTTTAAGAAAATGGTTGAATCGAGACATGGAAAAAATTTATAATAAGATTAACGAAAGCGCTTTCGGAAAGCGGTTTCAATTTGTACGTCACTAAAAGAGGCAAGGTCGATTGCGTCGTCCCTGCCTTCATTCATGCCAAGGGAGGAAATGTAATGAAGAAATGGGTCGCACTTGCACTCGGGACCGGTCTTGTCTTGTCAGCCGCACAAGGCGCATCTGCCGAAAAGCCTGAGAAAAAAGACAACACGAAATGGAAGCTCGTCTGGTCGGATGAGTTCAACAAATCAGAAATCGATCAGACCAAATGGAACTTCGATACGGGGAACTGGTTGAAGGATCAAGACGGTACGCCGGTCACACCGGGTTGGGGAAACAATGAGAAGCAATTTTACACGGACAAAAACGAAAACGCTTTCGTAGAAGACGGGAATCTCGTCATCCGTGCGAAAAAAGAACAAGTGACAGACGAACTTGGGTCATACGATTACACGTCAGCGAAGTTGACGACCAAAGGTAAGTTCAGTCAAACGTACGGCCGTTATGAGATGCGTGCGAAGCTCCCGACCGGCAAAGGGCTATGGCCGGCGTTCTGGATGTTGCAGGAACAGGACCGTTACGGCGCCTGGGCCGCGTCTGGCGAAATCGACATCATGGAATCATGGGGCAGTCAGCCTGACAAGGTCGCCGGAACGATTCATTACGGCGAGAACTGGCCGAACAATAAATATACCGGTAAAGACTACCACTTTGAAGAAGGCGACGGCATCGACAAATGGCATACATATGCGGTCGAGTGGGAGCCAGGCGAGTTGCGTTGGTACGTGGACGGGAAATTGTATCAGACACAAAACGATTGGTACTCGAAAGGGTTGAACCAAGCGACGAAATACAGCTATCCGGCACCGTTCGACCAAAACTTCTATTTGATTATGAACTTGGCCGTCGGCGGCTGGTTTGATGGAGACGTCGATGCGACGACACCATTCCCGGCTGATATGAAAGTCGATTACGTTCGCGTCTTCGATTTGAAGAACCGCGACTATCGCGAAGCAGTCGAACCGGTGTATACGGATGAAACGATTGTGCTTCCGGATGGAGCGAAACAACCGTCTGAAGACGGCAACCTCGTCTACGATCAAGACTACACAGAGCCAATCACGACCGTGACAAACGGTTCGCAGGCGCTTGACCCTGTGAATTGGAACTATGTGGCGCTACCGGACTTCGGTGGGGCTGGATCCATCGACGTGATTGAGCAAGCTGGTTCGCGCTTCGCGGATATCTCGATCACGCAAGCGGGCAGTCAGCCTTACTCGCACCAATTGATTCAAAACGTGTCACTCGGCAAAGGCGGTCACTACAAAGTGTCGTTCGACGCGAGTGCCGACTCGGCCCGCTCAATCGCTGTCAAAGTCGGCGGTGGACCAGACCGTGGTTACGCTAAATATTCGGATGAAGGTTCGTTCGATTTGACGACCGACGTCCAGACGTACTCGATGACGTTCGACATGACGGAAGACACGGACCTCGCGGCACGCCTCGAGTTCAACGTCGGCCTCAGCACGGCAGGCGTTCAAATCGGGAACGTCCGCGTCGAACAGACACCGCGCGAAGCGCTCGACCCGAACGCGACGAAATCGGCGCTCGGAGACGGCAACCATGTCTATAACGGCACGTTCGATCAAGGGGCAATGGACCGCTTGACGTACTGGCAGTTTGACCCAGGCGCAACGAAAGGCACAGGTACGGTTGATGAGGAAGCTCGTCACTTCGAGTTCGTGACGAACGCGAAGAAAGGGCAACCGGCAACGCTCGTCCAAAACGGCATTCAATTGACGGAAGGCCGTGAGTACGTGCTTCGGTTCAACGCGAAGTCGGAACGCATCAAATCGCTTCAAGTCGGCTTGAATGGATTGGACGGACAAGCGTATCTCCCGCTCCAAGACGTGGCGTTGACGCGCGACTTCCAATCAATTGAAATCCCGTTCACGATGGAACAAGAGTCGGATTTGTTGAGCCAACTCCAATTCGTGCTTGGTTCGGCTAAAGGTGAAATCACACTCGACGATGTGCAATTACTGGATGTGACACCGGTCGATGTTGATCCATCACCTCTCAAGAACGGTTCATTCACTGAAGGATTGACGCATTGGGGCTCGTACGTCCACTTTGACGCTCAAGCGGCGGTCGAAGCGGTGAACGAGGCGGCTCAATTGTCAATCACGCAAGAAGGACAAGAGCCGTGGAGCGTGCTCATGGAGCAGGGTGGTCTCGAGTTGCATGCAGGTCAAACGTACGTCGTGCGCTTCGATGCTTCGTCGACAGTAGCCCGTAACATGGAAGTGACGATCGAGAACGCGGCGTACACACGTTACTTGAGCGAAATCGTCCAAGTTACTCCTGAGACGAACACGTATGAGTTCGAGTTTGTCATGGGCCAGACAGACATGACAGCTATGAAATTCTTGCTCGGCCGCACGGAAGGCTCGCCGCTCGGCGCGCACGATGTGACGATCGACAACGTCAGCGTGACCGTAAAATAATCGAAAGCAAGAGCGCCTCGCATGCGAGGCGCTCTTTGACGTTTTAAGATTCTCGTTTCCGGCTGATCAACCGTGCCGTCCTGAGCAAGGACGGGAGCAGTTTCCGACGCTTGCGGATGGCCAAATATCTGGCTTCCCACGTCGGTGTGAACTTTCGTTTGAATTGACGGAGCCCGCTGAACGGATAGATGTAACTGATGTTCTCGAAGATGTCGGCCGCAATCCGCTCCGGCCAGTACGCGAACGGTTGCTCCCCGACCGAAGCGAGCGGCGCCATGCCGAGGCCGACATGGGCGTAGTTGTTGGCCCGTGCCCACTCGATCACGTGCAGAATCAGCACTTCAATCGAGCCGGGCGGAGCGTCAGCCCCAGAGCGCATCAAATCGATGGAGACGGTGTCGCGGCCCCGTAGCAAGGTGATGAAGGCGACGACGGCACCCGTCTCATCCCGGAGGAGCGCCAGCGGATAGTGCGCGAGCGCCTGTTCATGAAAGAACCCGAGCGAGAAGCCTTTCTCGCTTCGATTGCCGAGCCAGTCGTCCGAGATGCGGCGCAGTGACGCGATCAGCTCGGGCGACGGGTCCATGACGATATCGGCCGTGTAGCCCCGCTTCGTGAATTGGTTATGGAGCGAGCGCATGTTGGCGCGTTTTTTGCCGGTGAGCGAGAACGTGGCGACGTCGACCGTCGCCTCTTCACCGAGCTTGAAGAACGTGAATCCGGCGTCGTGCAGGCGCGGCATCCAATCCGGAGTGACTTGATAAAAGAGCGGGATATAGCCGAGGCGATCCGTCTCTTCGATAAAGGCGAGCAAAAGGTGTGACGCGGCGTCTCGCGCGCCTTGCACATCTCCGAGGACGATAGCGTGATTGCCGGACACGGCGAACAAGAGACACGCCTCGTCGTCCGGGCCATAATAGACGAGCTTGTCGTTCATATAGGCCAAATCGAACGCGCTCGTCGTCGCATGGGTGGCTTGAAACGCTGCGAAGCGGGACGGTTCGAACGACGTGCCGAGCTTCGGACGTTTCAACCGGTTGAACAGGGTGAGCATGCCGATCAACAACAGTCCGGACAAGACGACGGCAGCGATACTCAATCCGGCGGCTGCGTCCGGGTCGAAGAAAATCGTGTCGGTCTGACTGAACGACTGCAGCAGGAACGCGTGCGTGCCGACGTAGAGGCCGACATAGGCGATGTTGCGCACGAAACGGCTGACGGTCACGATAGAGCGATAGCGCTTGTGCTGGGTCCGGGTCAACCAGACGAACAGGGCGAACCCGCCGACGACGAACGCTTCAAACAGGTTGAAGCCGCGCGCGATGACACCGATACCGGCGACGACACAGGCGACCCCGACGAGCCAGAGCACACGCTTCGTCCGAATGTACATCCCGAACGTGGTCAGTAGCGTCAACAGACCGGCCGTGAACAGCGCGAGCGTGCCAATCCACTGTAACCAGAGGGCGGTCGAATAGAGCGGTGACACGCTCGGTAACAGCGTCTGGAACCACAAGACGAGGCTCGTCATCAATGCGATCAGGCTTCCGGCGAGCCGTCCGGTCTTGGCGAGTGTGCGCGACACGATGCGCCAGACGACGGTTCCGATTTCATAAGACGACCCGATGATCGGCTTATACTCGATCTGTTTGACGACCTGGTCCCCGAAGACGAGAGCCGCCAAGAACAGGCCGATCATGAACGGGACGATGAAGTAGACAAAGCGATAGACGATCAAAGAAGACAAAACAATCTCTTGGTCGATGCCGAGCTGGGTCATCCCGACGAGGTATAATAGATCAAACGAACCAACACCACCCGGGACGAGCGAGACGACCCCGACGATAGTCGCGACGATGAAGACACCCATCATGGCTGTGAGCGGTGCTTCGCCTCCGAGCAAATGCAGGGCATACAAGGCGACGAGTCCGGCCGTCACCCATTCGGCGAGCGACGTCGCGATATAGCCGAGCAATGTCGTCCAATCTAAGTTCGAGCGTTTCCGCGTCACGTATATGTAGAGCGGCAGGACGGCGAGTGTCGCGAGGAGCACGGGCCAAATCCATTGTTTCGTTCCGGTGAGCACGCCGGCCGGGAAAAGTCCGATGAGCACTCCTGCGGCAAGCAGCGACAAGCCGCTGATGAGCGTCGGGGTCATCCAACCGATGGCCCGGAGCAAACGCTTCGTATCCGTATACGGTCGATACAGCGACGTCCGGAGCGCGATGCCGATGACGCCGCCAAACCCGATCATGCCGTTCATCGCGTTAGTGATCCATGCCGCGCGAAGCAGCTTCGAGAGCGGGAGCTGGACGTCGAGCGAGCGCAGTAGAAAGTAGTCGTATCCGGTCATCGTCAAAACGGCGACGAGTCCGAGTCCGATCAAGGCAATCTGTTCGAAGCCCGTCAACGCCTCTAACGTTTGAAACGCCGCGGCGAGCGACAGGTTTTGGAGCTCCTGACCGCTCTGATAAAGAATCAATCCAATCAATAGGAATGGAAGCAACCATTTCAGTTGTTTCCAGGAAAATCGCTTTTGCATCGTATGTGCTCCTTCTGACAAACTCTCGAAATCTTGATTAGCTAAAGTGTACTCAATTGAGTCGTGTAATCATAGTACGAGTCAGACGGGAAGACGGATTCAAAATAAATGAGATTCGTGAATCGCGGGAATGTAGACTGTAAACGCAAGAAATAGGATGAGTGAACGAAAATCAATCTGATACAGTGGAACAAAGGGGGTGACGAGATGCTGACGTTTGAAGAGAAGTGGGAGAAAGTGCTCGCCTGTGACGCGACATATGACGGACAGTTTTATACCGCGGTCAAGACGACCGGGATTTACTGTCGGCCCTCGTGCCGCTCGCGGAAGCCGAAGCGGGAGAATGTCGATTTTTATGAGACGAAAGCGGAAGCGGAGTCGTCTGGCTTTCGGCCGTGCAAACGATGTCAGCCCGAGGTCGACCGTAGTCCGGCGAGCGCGCTCGTCCATGACGTGACGGCGTTCGTGCTCACGCATTACAAATGGCCGCTCAAGCTTGAGGAGATTGCCGAGCACGTCAGCTTGAGCCCGTTCTACGTCGAGCGGACGTTCACGCAAGCGACGGGCGAGACGCCGCGCCGTCTGCTCGAAAAGGTTCGCATCGACAAGGCGGCCCATCTGTTGCGGACGACGGACATGAGCAATCTCGCCATCTGTTATGAGGTCGGCTTTCAAACCCCATCCAACTTTTATCGCGTCTTCCGACGGCTAAAGGGTTGTTCACCGAGCATGTATCGAAAGGGGGGAGCCGATGAGTCGCTCATCGTTCGAGATTCACGTCACCGCTCCGTTTGATTTTCAACAATGTCTGCAGTTTTTGCGACGCTCCGACGATGAAGTGATGCATGTCGCCCGCGAAACGTCCGTCTCCAAGCTGTTCGACGTCGACGGACGGTTGCTGCTAGGGGATATCATGGAGACGGCTCATGGCCTAGTCATCGCGTTCCCGGAAGACGACATCACGAGCTCGGAACAGGAACACGTGGAACGATACGTCCGCGACTGGTTCGACCTCGACCAAGACGTCGCAGCGTTCGTGCGAATGGCCGAGACGGATGAACTGTTGCGTCCGCTCGTCCGAGAGTACGAGGGGCTACGTCTGATCGGCTTCCCCGATTTGTTCGAGGCGCTCACGTGGGCCGTCATCGGCCAGCAAATCACACTGTCGTTCGCCTATACGCTGAAACGACGGTTCGTCGAGAAGTACGGACAATCCCGGGAAGTGGACGGCATGACGTACTGGGCGTTTCCGAACCCTGAGACGATTGCGCTGCTTGAGTCGAGCGACCTGAGACAGCTCCAGTTCAGCACCCGCAAAGCAGAGTATATCATCGGCATCGCCCAGGAAATGACGGACGGACGATTATCGACACGACAGTTGCGTAACGAGTCATCCGACGTAATACATGGACGGCTGCTGAGTTTGCGCGGTGTCGGGGAGTGGACGGCCTCGTATGTCCGGATGAAGTGTTTCCAAGATCCGACGGCGTTCCCGGCTGCGGATGCTGGTCTGCATCAGGCGTTGAAGCATCATCTTGGGCGAAGCGACAAGTTGACGGCAGACGAAGTGAGGCAGTACGGGGAACGCTTTGCCGGGTGGGAAGCGTATGCCACATTCTATTTATGGAGGTCATTGTATGGAGACGTATAGACTGGACTATGTGAGTCCGATTGGGATTCTGGAGATTGTCGGGACAGAGATGGCCATCCGTTCCATCCTGTTCGTCGAACGTACTGACGTCTGCTTTGAAGCGGGTGAGACGACACCGGACGTGTTGAATACGTGTTACCGAGAAATCGAGGAGTACTTCAACGGACGTCGCCAATCGTTCACGTTCTCGTTTGAAGTCGAGGGGACGGTGTTTCAACAGGACGTGTGGCAGGCGCTGGTCATGATTCCATACGCCGAGACGACCTCGTATCGCGAACTGGCCGTGACACTCGGCCGGGACCGCGCCGTGCGGGCCGTCGGCAGTGCCAACGGGCGCAATCGATTGAGCATCGTCATCCCGTGCCATCGCGTCATCGGATCGAACGGGACGTTGACGGGCTATGCGGGCGGCCTCTGGCGAAAGGAATGGCTGCTTCGACACGAGCAAACAAACGCATATCCGAGCCTGGCAAAAAAACATCTACCCCTCCATATCTGATACAATGGAGAAGTCCTATCGTGACGTCTGAATCGACGTAGTGGTCTAGGACGATTCTCGTCATTTAAGGGCGATTATTTGGAGGGTACCATGATAAAATTACTAGCAGATTCAACTTGTGATTTATCCGATGAGATTTTAGCAAAATATGAGATTGGCGTCGCGCCGCTCATCATTACGATTGACAATAAATCGTACGAGGACCGTGTCGACATCCAGCCCGATGAGTTTTACGGAATGTTGGAAGCGCTACCGGAATTCCCGACGACGGGGATGCCGAGCCCGGCGACATTTATGAAGTTGATGGAAGAGGCCGTCGAGAGCGGACATGATGAGATTCTATGTATCTGTATGTCGAGCGGGACGAGCGGGTCGTATCAATCGGCCGTGCTCGGAAAAGAATACTTCGAAGAGGCGCATCCGGATTCGACGGTGAAGATTCATATCGTCGACTCACGTTCGATGAGCCACGGGAGCGGCTGGTTGTTAATGAAGAGCGCCCAGATGCGTGAAGCTGGGGCGACGTTCGAGGAGCTCGTAGATTTCAACGAGAAGTATAAGCTGAAAGTGAAGCACTTCTTGTCGGTCGACGACTTGGACCACTTGATTAAGAGCGGCCGCATCTCGAATGCGAGCGCCATCATCGGCAAGCTGTTGATGGTCAAGCCAATCATGAGCATGAAGAACGGCAAAGGGGCCATCGTCGCGAAAGAACGGGGAACGCGTAAAGTGCTCAAGCACTATACGGACGAGTTCATCAAACGTTGCGATAAGGACATCACCAATTTCGTCATCATCGGCTATACGTCAGATCAAAAGATTGCAGAGAACTTGAAGGCGAAGATTCAAGCCGAATCCGACTTCAAAGGTGAGATTTACCTCATGCAGATGGGCGTCTCGGTCGGGACGCACGTCGGCCTCGGAGCCATCTCAATGTTCTTCGTAGAGAAATAAAACGAAAGCCGTCTCATCTGCGAGACGGCTTTTTCTGTGGATAACGTTATCCACAGGTAGGGACGGACCAGACACGTTCCACGGACCAAGAGTTATCCACAATATCGAGGCGATAGACGTCGGGATTGCTGAGATTGCGCCACGTGTCGAAGTCATAGCGGTTATCCACATGTTGAAGAAGCAACGCGAGCAGGTTTCCGTGCGTCACGAGGACGGTCGTGCCGTTTATGTCGTCGAGAGGGTCGATGACGCTCAAAATCCGGTCCGTCGCATCTTGACCCGACTCGGCGCCCGGCAAACGGAACGAGGTGTCGGTGAACGAATGGCGGAGCAGTTCGAACCAATCGTCGCGCGGTTCAAGCGAGAGGATGCGTTCGCGCAACTTCGGATTCGTCTCGATGGTCAGCTGCTTGGATGTGGCGAGCGGTGCGATCGAGGCAGTAGCTCGCGTATAGTCGCTCGAGATGATGCGGTCGACGGGAATGTCTCGAAAGAAGTCAGCGAGGGCGAGTGCTTGTTGTTCGCCGGCTTCGGTGAGTGGGGCGTCCGGCTCTTGGCCAGTCGCCGAGCAATGACGGATGAGATAGAACGTAGACATGGAGTTCCTCCTTGATCATTTTTATGCAGAAGATAATAATGAAATATATGTAAAATAAAATACTGGTATTGAAATTATTTGAATTTAGTATAAATCATGTTGGAGGTACATATGACTCATTTTACAGAACAACTCAAAAATTCGTTAGAAAAGGGGTTCATTGATAAGCATCATCATCACGTGAGTCCATTTAAACCTGAGTTATTAATGAATGAAAAACATAAACGACAAGATGTACTCACTTCGCTTCTAGACGAACTAAAGGGATGCCAATCTTTCTTATTCTCTGTTGCGTTTATTACGGAAGCTGGCTTAGCTACGTTAAAATCTACGCTTTCCGACTTACATGACAAAGGTATCCGTGGAAAAATCATGACCTCAACGTACCAATACTTTAATCAACCTAAAGTCTTTAAAGAACTATTAAAACTGAAGAATGTAGATATTCGCATTTCAGAAGTTGAGGCATTCCACTCTAAGGGATACATTTTTCAACACGAAGAGTACTACTCATTAATTGTTGGAAGCTCTAATTTGACGTCTGGAGCGTTAAAGACAAATTACGAGTGGAATCTGAAGTTGACCTCTCACGAGAATGGAGAAATTGTCGGACACTTCCTCGATCAGTTTGAAGAAATGTGGAGTGTTTCAGTTCCATTGACACTTGAATGGATTTCAGCTTACGAACGTTCGTATCGTCCAGTCTTTGGAGAACGTGTAGCTGAGTTTCCAGACTCGTATGGAGTAAATCGATTAAAAGAAGCGTTACAAGTAGAACCTAATTCGATGCAACTAGCAGCTTTAAGTGGGATTGAGGCCGTTCGTGCGCATGGAAATACAAGAGCGCTCGTCGTATCAGCGACGGGCACGGGAAAAACATATTTAGCCGCTTTTGATGTTCGTCGCTATCGACCGAAGCGAATGCTATTCGTAGTGCATCGCGAACAGATTTTGCAAAAAGCAAAGAATGATTTTCATCGAGTCATTGGTGGTGATGAAAGTGATTTTGGTATCCTGTCAGGTTCGAGCCGAGCAATGGGGGCCAGGTATGTCTTTGCAACGATCCAAACAATTTCTAAACAAGAAACATTAGATCAGTTTGACCGAGACGCATTTGACTACGTATTGATTGATGAGAGTCACCGAGCAGGAGCGGTTACATATCAACGAATTATAGAACATTTCACACCACAATTTTTATTAGGAATGACAGCAACTCCTGAACGTTCAGATGGATATGATTTATTTAAGTTGTTTGATTACAACATTGCATATGAGATTCGGTTACAAGAAGCGCTTGAAGAGGACATGTTGTGTCCTTTCCACTATTTTGGAGTGACAGATCTTGAAGTGAGTGGAAATCAAGTTGAGTTTGATGTATTCACTCAGCTCGTGTCAGAGGAACGTGTAGAACGGATTATCGAGAAGATTGATTACTATGGTTTTTCTGGAGAGCGTTTATGTGGTTTGATGTTCTGTAGTTCAAAACGAGAAGCGAAACGACTTTCTGAGGAATTGAATCATCGAGGTTTTAGAACATGTGCTTTAACGGGAGATGATTCGCAAGAAAAGAGACGAGTTGAAGTGACTAATTTGGAAGAGGGTCGTCTAGATTACATTTTAACAGTTGATATATTCAACGAAGGTATTGATATTCCAAGCATTAATCAAGTCGTCATGTTGCGACAGACAGAATCAAGTATTATTTTTATTCAACAACTAGGACGGGGATTAAGAAAACACAGCTCAAAACAATACGTGACCGTTATCGATTTCATTGCTAACTACAAAAATAACTATTTGATTCCAATCGCTTTATCCGGAGACCGCTCTCAAAATAAAGATTCGATTCGGAGAAAAGTAATCGATCGTAGCTATATTTCTGGCACGTCGACCATTAATTTTGAGGCCATCGCAAAAGAGCGAATTTACGAATCGATTAATCAAGCAAAACTAACGGACTTAAAAGTGTTAAAAGAGGCTTATCACAATTTGAAAAACCGTTTAGGCCGACCTCCGATGCTAAGTGATTTTGTTGAACATTATTCAATGGATCCAATTGTTATTGGAACAAAGAAGGGTCATTACGGTGCCTTTTTGAATATAGTGGAGCCTGATCTCCCTGATCTTCCTTCCATTCATTCGAAAGTTCTGTTGATGGTGACCCAAGAGTTATTATCAGGAAAACGAGTACATGAGGCATTGTTAATGCAACTTCTGTTGGAGCAGGAAAGTTTGAACAAACAAGATTTTATTCATCGCTTGCGTGAGCAGGGCATACGAAGTGATAAAGCTACCATTCACTCTTTAGAAAACGTATTATCACTAAACTTCTTTAAAGATGCTGATCGATTGAAATATGGAGGACACGCCTTAATTTCTTGGGAAGGTGAGGTGTATAGATTCTCATCTCATATGCACTCTTTACTAAAAGATGAATGGTTCACTCAGCTGTTTAAAGATGTATTAACAGCTTCCTTAGCTAGAGGTCAACGATACGATCAAACAAAACCATTAACCCGACTTGAAAAGTACACGAGAAAAGATGCTTGCCGCCTATTAAATTGGGATAAAGAAGAACAATCGACGATATATGGCTACAAAATAAAACATCAAACTTGTCCGATTTTTGTCACATACCATAAGGGTGAAGACGTTGAAGCTAGCGTCAATTATGGAGACTCCTTTATTAATCCAGAAGTGTTTCATTGGTATACGAGAAGCAGAAGAACGACAAAATCGGAAGAAGTACGTAAAATCATTGAAGCACAGGAAAGAGAAATCGATATTCATCTCTTTGTGAAAAAGGATGATGATGAAGGCGGAGATTTCTACTATTTAGGTGAAGTCAAACCGGATCGCGAATCTGTTCAAGATACGACAATGCTGAATCAAGACGGACAGGAATTGTCTGTTGTTACGATGAACTTACTCCTCCAAGAACGTGTCGATCAGCAAATTTACGACTACTTACACGAACAAACGCATTAATAAAAGCCGAGACGTGATGGTTACACGTTCTCGGCTTTTATCGTTTGATTGATGACGTCGTTGACGGCAGGAATATCTGCTGGGGCCCACACAAGGGAATGTAAGTTATCGCGTTTTAACCAAATTAACGCATCGTGTTCTGTCGCGGTAGGCGTTCCTGATTTTAACTCAGCACGCAATGAAATCAATTGAATGATGAACGTTTCATATTCATGTACATGTTCATTAATCACTTCGTGCGCAGTGATTTCGCAAGCTAACTCTTCAGAAATCTCACGTTCAAGTGCTTCTTGCAAATTCTCACCGTCTTCAACTTTTCCACCAGGAAACTCCCACATGTTTGGAATCATCATATTTGTTGAGCGAAGGGCGCAGAGAATTTCTTGATTTTCATTTTCAATCACTGCTGCAACTACTTTTACTTTCTTTTTCATTATAGCTACCTCATTCTCTTAAGTATTGATTGTATTCATCATAACATCTCTAGTTCCGCGAGATGACTTCGTTAGAATCTC
Organism: Exiguobacterium sp. s157; assembly: GCF_018618205.1. NCBI lineage: Bacteria > Bacillati > Bacillota > Bacilli > Caryophanales > Exiguobacterium > Exiguobacterium sp. s157. Next base: position 272,633 of record NZ_JACSLQ010000003.1, on the reverse strand, counting down.
TAAAAGTTTTCCGTACTTAACCCTTATCAAACATCACAAAAGCGTTATAATCAATATAACAATTATAAACGGGGCGAGTCGGCGAATGGGGATTTACCGAATCGTCTCATACACAAATCCAGGGGAGAAGGATGGGGTTTTCATGAGCAGTGTTCAAAAGAGAACAGACGTCATTTTGATTGGTGCAGGCATCATGAGTGCGACGCTCGGGTCGCTCTTTAAAGAGCTCGTACCAGAGTGGGAAGTCAAAGTGTTTGAGAAGCTCGGAAGTGCAGGGGAAGAAAGTTCGAATGAATGGAACAATGCTGGGACGGGGCATGCCGCCCTCTGCGAGTTGAACTATACGACCGAGAAGCCGGATGGCACGCTCGACATCTCGAAAGCGATCAACGTGAACGAGCAGTTCCAAATCTCGCGTCAGTTTTGGGCGCATCTCGTCAACAAAGGCTTGATTCAAAATCCGGAAGCGTTCATCCGTTCGATTCCACATATGAGTATGGTCCAAGGCGAGAACGATGTCCGCTTCTTGAAGAAACGTTTGGAAGCGCTAACAAATAATCCGTTGTTTGAAGGGATGGTTTTGTCGGATGACCCGGAACAACTCCGTGACTGGATGCCGATTGTCATGGAAGGACGTTCCGTCGATGAGCCGATTGCGGCGACGAAAATCGATTCGGGTACCGACGTCAACTTCGGTGCGCTTACACGTATGCTGTTTGACCATTTGACCGGCCAAGGCGTCGAGGTCAACTACAAGCATAGCGTCGAGGACGTGAAACGGTTGGCGAACGGATTGTGGGAAGTGAAAGTGAAAGACATCGAGGCGAACACGATCGAGACGCACACGGCGCCGTTCCTGTTTATCGGCGGCGGTGGCGGCAGCCTACCGCTCCTTCAAAAGACAGGCATCCCGGAGTCGAAGCACATCGGCGGATTCCCGGTGAGCGGTCTGTTCCTCGTCTGTAAGAACCGTGATGTCATCGAACAGCACAACGCGAAAGTATATGGCAAAGCGAAAGTCGGCGCACCGCCGATGTCGGTGCCGCACCTCGACACGCGCTTCATCGAAGGGCGCAAAGAGTTGTTGTTCGGACCGTTCGCCGGCTTTACGCCGAAGTTCTTGAAGACGGGCTCAAACCTCGATCTCATCCAATCGGTCAAACCATACAACGTCGTGACGATGCTCGCGGCTGGGGCGAAAGAGATGCCGCTCACGAAATATTTGATTGAGCAGGTGCTCTTGTCGCACAACAAACGGATGGACGAGCTCCGCGAATTCATTCCGACCGCGAAGAATGAGGACTGGGAAATTGTCGTCGCCGGACAACGCGTCCAAGTCATCAAAGACACGCCAGACGGTAAAGGGACACTCCAGTTTGGAACGGAAGTCGTCAGCGCCGAAGATGGGTCGGTCGCAGCACTTCTCGGTGCGTCACCGGGCGCATCGACGGCCGTGCACGTCATGTTAAAAGTACTCGAGCAGTGCTTCCCAAGCCGGATGCCGGAATGGGAACCGAAAATCAAAGAGATGGTGCCGTCTTATGGCGTATCACTCTCCGATCACCCGGAACTGTTCAAGACGATTCACGAATCGACAGCGATGGCGCTCGGCCTGAAAGAGAAAGGCGTCGTCCACAATTAAGCGAGTACAAGCGAGGATATGTTCATATTCTCGCTTTTTCTTTGTGATTGTAAGACAATTAATCCATATATTGGTTAATAGTAAGTAGGGGTCTACATAAAAATAGGAGGTGCTACATGAATAAAATCATTCTTTCTGAATGGGAGCGTATGAAATACGGTGATTATGTCGACAAACTTCGAGAGTACCCGGACTGTTTCGAGTATTGTGTGGTTCCCAACTACGAAGACCATATGGAGATCGCACAGACGGAATGTATCCAGTTGGGCGATTGTTTCGCAGTCTTGATGAGGCGTGCGGATCACTATATCCTTGTTGCCATCCTGTTCGATGTCGAATGGGAAACGAGACAAGTGTTAGAATGGCTTGACCGCTGGGAAGTGCGTTGCATGAGACCGACAACAGAGACGCTTCTAATCTCACACGCGAATGATGTGATTGAACAAATCAAATTCAAAGACCATCCACTTCTCTTGATTGAAAAAGGATTGAAGACATTGCTTGTGGATCCCGAAGAGCTCGTTGATGTGGCGGATGTGTATGATCAGTATAAGAAAATCAATAACACAGGGCTCGCGGAAGATGTCATTGTCGAGAAGAAATGAGGAGGGGGATTAGTGATGCAGAAGAACATTGAGGAACTGGTTCAGTTAAAAGGGGAAGACTCCTATTTTAGACCATTTGTGGTGGAGTCTCCGGATTCAAAAGGGAATGTGTTTATCGTCGGCATCAACCCAGCCACACCTATGGAAGTGACAGACTTCGAAGATACTAACGAATATATCGACCTGATTTATAATCGAAGTCAATTCATGGAACGGATGCAGAAGCTTCGAATCCGAGACGGAAAATCACGACTCTCTAAGACGCGGGTCGGTTTGAACGCATTCGTGAAAGATTTGGAAGCCAAATCTAGTGGAGTGATTAACGTGGTTGAAACGAACATGAATGCATTGCCTACAAAATCTGCAAAATGCTTGTCTTTACCAAAAAACAAACAAGCAGCAGTATACGGTGCACAAATCTTCAAAAAGGTTTTCTTCCACTACAAACCTAGCGTAGTGATTGTCCACAGCAAGCAAGCACTTGGCGAATTGATGGCGTTATTGGAAACAGAAAAGCTGAACCCCTCTGTAACCTTCAATCCTAAAGTACGATTGGTGGATTGGATTTCAGCCGGGCCAATCACTTTCACATATGAAGATGGAACAAGCGGAACGATTTTCTGCTCCAAGCACTTTATGTACCACGGACATGCGGGACAAAGCTTCCAGCCGCTGAAAGAACAGGTGCTGGCCGTCTTTAAACAATAAAAAAAGACCTCTTCGCACGGAAGGGGCCAATCAAGTAGTGGCGACAGGTTCTTCGCTCAAATAAGCAGCAATTTGTTGATCGATAATTTCTTCCGATAATTCAAGCGCGAGCGAAAGTTCTTTCACGAGGATCGTTTTAGCGTTCTCTAGAATCTTACGGTCCTGTTCATATAACTTTTTGTTCAACAAGAGAGCTTCGCTTTGGCGGCGAGCAAGCGTGTTGATGACTTGAGCGATGTCGTGACGGTTACCCGAGTGCACGACGTTCAAGAATTCGCGATTGCGGTTGTTCGGATGGGGATTCCATTCGACACCCGGCGAGCGGAACGATTCGAGGATCTCTTTTGCTTCTTTCGCTTCAAGGAGCGTCAACATCATCACTTTATCACTATCGACGGGGATACTGATTTGCAACTTCTGTGCGTTATTGATGGGATGGAGCGTGTAGTACGACTTCGTCTCACCCGCGACCGTCATGTCGGAAATGTCGTCAATGCGGCAAACTCCGTGGGTCGAATAGATGATTAAATCACCAGTTTTGAACAAATCGATCACCTCTTCCTTTCATCAAGTATAGTAGTTCATGACACGAAATGTCAACTCGGTTGACATTTGAGGTGAGATATGACACAAAAAAATCTCTCCCAATCGTTAGGAGAGATTACAAATTCCAGTCGGCTTTCAACAACATTTTCAGTTGTCGGAATGCGTCGTCACCGAGTGATTCGGCTATTTTTTGTTCGAGTTCGGCTTTCAGTGCCTCGTTCTGTTCGTAGCAACGGACTCCGAGCTCGGTCAGCTCGATACATTTATCTTTTCGACTCGTCGGATGATCGGTCACCGTGACGAGGTCTTTGGCTTTCAAGTTCTTGATGAGCTTATGGATCGCTTGGCGGGAGATGTGGACGTTGCGTGTCACTTCGGCAATGGTCGGCTTCGTCTTATAGATGCGGGCGAGCACGTACCATTCGGAGTTGGAGATGTAGATGTCATGTTGCTCGTTCCAAGCCCGTTCGCTGATGCGACGGATTTGGTCGTGACGCTCGCTTAGGAGATCGAGAAGTCGTGTCGTCGGTTCTGTTGGAGTCAAATTGGTCACTCCTATTCGTTTTTGTCGTTCCTAACTATACAAAAGCCGATGTGTCGCGTCAATGCGCAAACGAGATCGTCATCCTCCAATAAGATTTACTGATTTAGGGAACAGAAAAACAGAGGAGGGACTTTCATGCCGACACGTACTGACTTGTTTCAACGCTATAAACAACATATTCTCGAACTGCCCGACCTGGAGGAAGCGACACTGAAGAGTGAACCGTTCTTACTCGAGGAGGACCCGAACAAGCAACTCACGATTTACTATGCACCGTTCGAATACGTTAACGCGCAGGCCAAAGTCGTCATAGCAGGGATTACGCCAGGACTGTATCAAATGCGGCAATCATTCGAGGCCATCCGCGATTTGGCGGACGCGCCCGACGAGGAAGCGCTCCGAGCCGTCAAACAACGGGGCAGTTTCTCGGGACCGATCCGCAAGAACTTGGTGACGATGCTCGACGACTTGGAGTTGCATCACCACCTCGGTCTCCCGACGACGCTCGACTTATTTGGCGAGGCGAACCATCTTGTGCAGAATACGGCGGTGCTACCGTATCCCGTCTTCTATAAAGGGAAGAACTACAACGGGTCGAGTCCAGACATGTTGAAGACGGACTTGTTCCGGTCTTATGTCGAAGGCAGCTTCGCCGACGAGATGGCCGTCCTCGAGGACGCACTCATCTTGCCGATGGGCATCAACGTCCGTCGGGCCGTCGAGACGCTCGTCGACAAGGGCATCATCGCGCCAGAACGCGTCGTGAGCGGATTTCCCCATCCATCAGGGGGGAACGGCCATCGGCATCGCATCTTTGCCGAAAATCGTGAATCGATGCGGCGCCATATCGCTGACCATTTCAAACAGCACCCGTTAAAGTGAACCGCCCCGTGCGGTTCTTTTTTTGTGAAGCACCTCACCTGACAAATTTGCTTTAGTTCGCTAAAATGGGGTACGAGGTTGACCCAGTTTTCCCATAAGAGAAAGGAACCGTCTATGATCACGTTAACGAATGTCAGCAAACAGTTCGGCCGCGACGCAGCCGTCCGTGACGTCTCGCTTCAGATCGAGCGGGGCGAGGTCTACGGCATCATCGGCGCGAGCGGGGCCGGCAAGTCGACGCTGCTCCGGTTGATGAACCTGCTCGAGACACCGGATACAGGGCAAGTCACGGTCGATGGGGACGAATTGACGAGCTTATCGAGTCGACAGCTACGCGAGAAGCGCCACGTCATCGGCATGATTTTCCAACAGTTTAATCTCGTCGCGAACAAGACCGTCTATGACAATGTGGCCGCTTCACTGAAGCTGGCTGGCCGGCCGCGCTCGACGCATGAGGCCCGGGTGCTCGAGTGCCTTCGTTTCGTCGGGCTCGAGTCGTTCAAAGATAAATACCCGGCACAGTTGAGCGGCGGGCAGAAACAGCGCGTCGCCATCGCGCGGGCGCTCGCGAACGAACCGCACGTCTTGTTATGTGATGAGCCGACGTCGTCGCTCGACCCGAATACGACGGCTGAAGTGCTCGGCGTGTTAAAGTCGATTAACGAGCGGCTCGGCGTCACCATCGTCATCGTGACACATGAGATGGACGTCATCAAACAAGTGTGCGACCGCGTGACCGTCATGACGGACGGTTCGGTGTATGAGACGATTGATGTCATTCCGAGTGGGGTCGCAGACATCGATGACAATCCGTCCTGGTTCGTCGATCAACTGAAGAAGGCAGGTGAACCACATGCCTGAGGTGCTCCTGCAATATCAGACCGAGATTTGGCAATCGATCGGCGAGACGTTCATCATGGTCGGCGTCTCGATTCTCGCGGCCGTCCTCCTCGGCCTGCCGCTCGGGACGTGGCTCTATTTGTCACGAAAAGGGCAACTGCTCGAAAATCGGGCCGTCTTCTCCGTGCTCAACTTGATCGTCAATATCGTCCGCTCGTTCCCGTTCCTGTTACTCGTCGTGTTTTTGATTCCATTTACGCGGCTCATCATTGGAACGGCCATCGGGACGGCGGCGGCAACCGTGCCGCTCGCCATCATCGCCATCGCCCATTACTCACGACTCGTCGAGCAGTCACTCCTTGACGTACCGCGTGGCGTCGTCGAGGCGGCCGTGTCGATGGGGGCGTCCATCAAAGACGTCATCTTCAAGTTCTTGTACGTCGAGGCTCGTTCCGGTCTCGTCCTCGGGCTTACGACGTCAATCATTAGCTTCATCTCGTACTCGACCATCATGGGGGTGGTCGGGGGCGGTGGCATCGGCGACTTTGCCATCCGCTACGGCTATCAACAGTTCAAGACGGAGCTGATGATGTACATGATTTTGATCATGCTCGTCTTCGTCCAGATGATTCAGTTCACCGGTACGACGGTGGCTCGGCTCATCGACAAACGCTAATTACCTAAAGAAAGAAGGAGAACTTTATGAAAAAATTATTGGCGCTTTTCGCCTCACTCACACTCGTCCTCGCGGCGTGTGGGAACGATTCCGAAACGAACACGACGGAAGCCCCGTCAAACGAGCCGCAGACGCTCAAAGTCGCATCGCTCATCCCACCGATGACGGATATGCTTGAAATCGCGAAAGAGCAACTCGCAGAAGACAACATCGAGCTCGAAATCGTCGTCCTCGGTGACAACGTCCAACCGAACACAGCGCTCGCAGCAAAAGAAGTCGACGCGAACTTCTTCCAACACGTCCCGTACATGGAAGAGTTCAACCGCAGCAATGACGCTAACCTCGTCCCAATCGAACCGATTTACTTCGCCAACTACGGTGTCTACTCGAAAGAGTATGACAACATGAACGACATCCCGGAAGGCGCGACAATCGCCATCGCGAACGACGTGTCGAACATCGACCGCTCGCTCTCATTGCTCGCGCAACACGATGTGATTAAGCTCGGTGAGAAGAACGGGTCGTATTACACGCAAGCCGATATCACAGAAAACCCGAAGAACCTCAAGTTCGAGGAAGTCGATTTGCTCATGCTCGCGCGTGCGTACGATGACGTCGATGCGGTCCTCATGACGCCGGCCTATGCGGCGCCACTCGGCTTGACGCCGAAGAGCGATGCCCTCTTGACGGAAGGTGTCGAGAACGACTTCGCCATCACACTCGTGGCCCGTGAAGACAACAAAGACGAAGAAGCCATCCAGAAACTCGGCGAAGCACTCACAAGTGACGAAGTCCGTGCGTTCTTGGAAGAAAATTACGAAGAAACGGCGATTCCGGCGTTTTAACGAGAAAAGATTGAGCCCAGACGGCTCAATCTTTTTTAGTATTCCTCGTATTCTCTCGGGTCTTGATTATCGATGCGGCCGTCTTGCTTCGTCAGGGCGTTGAGCGTCTCCATCTCGTCCTCGGTCAATTCGAAGTTGAAGACGTCGAGGTTCTCTTTTTGGTGCAACTCGCTCGACGAACGAGGGAGCGGGATGACACCGAGTTGGACGTGCCAACGCAGAATGACTTGGGACACGGTCTTGCCTTTTTGTCTTGCTAGTTCCGCGATCGTCTCGTCATGCGTGACAGTCCGGGCTCGGCTCAACGGACTCCATGCCTCAGTGATGATGCCGCGCTCTTTGTCAGCTTGACGCTGTTCTACTTGGGAGAAGTATGGGTGGAGCTCGATTTGGTTGATGACCGGTGTCTCACCCGTCTCCTCAATCAAACGGTCGAGGTGCTCAGGCATAAAGTTCGAGACGCCGATGGAGCGGATCCACCCGTTCTCTTTCGCTTGGATGAGTGCGCGCCACGCCTCCACGTATTTGTCTTGTTTCGGGTTCGGCCAATGTAACAGGAACAAGTCCCAATAGTCGAGGTTCGCCCGGTAGAGCGACTCACGAATCATCTCGAGCGCATCGTCGTAGTCGAAGTATTGGGCGCGAAGCTTCGACGTCAAAAACAGTTGCTCGCGCGGGATGCCGGATTGCCGGACGGCTTCGCCGACCGTTCCTTCATTGTCATAGCGAATTGCCGAATCGATGAGACGATAGCCGTTGCGGATAGCGCTCGTGATGGCGTCGACGCCCGGTTCACCTCGTAAATAAACGGTGCCGAGCCCGATTGCCGGAATCTCGTAGCCGTCATGTAGTTTGATGGTTGGGATGTTCATGAAATGCCTCCTCATTCAAAATCCGTTCTCTTGTCCGATATTCCACTTTCCCGGGGAATCAAACGTTTGAATCGGTCGGAGTTAATTAAAATGGAGTTGCCTATTTTCCTGTTTTTGGGGTAATTGGCATGAGGTGATGGGGATGAAGTGGTGGTGGATGTTCGGGATATTGGCCATTGGAGGAATGATGTTCGTCAATGAGGCTTGGTATGGAAACTCGGCGGCGTTTGGAACGGCGACCAGTATGATTATCGTGGCGTTGATTGGCCTAAAGAGTTTAGAAAACCGATATCGGATAAGAATGGGAGTCATCTTTTCATTATTGATTGCTGAAGCGATTTACTTTGGGTTGCCGAGTTATTCAGTCGCCGAGGCGGAACATACTTTGAAACATTCACACTGATACGGAACAAAGCCCGAAAACACGCTATCTTACGCGCTTTTGATTTTGAGTTGGTGTTTGTTTGGTGTTTAAAGATAATAAACGAAAATTAATGATGAAATACAAAACGGCCCTTTTTACACTTTCTGTTAGTGTTTGGATGAGCACCATTTTTTTATTATAGCTTGGAGGGTTTCGTTAAATAGTTGAGTTATTCACACATTCGCGACAAAATGTTAAACAAAACTACCTGTTTAGGTGATTAGGATGATAGCTGTTTGTTAAACAAACTATTTGAGCCTATGGCGGATATTCCAAAAAAAAACGGTAACTGGATCATGTTGTTCCATAATCTTCATTAGCTTTTGTTTAGTAATTGGAGCAAATTCTGAGTAACGCCAATGGATAATGTGAAAGAGTACACTTAAACTAACTACTTTTCTAAAGCCTGCTGAATAAAGAATGTACAATATAATGAATTTTTGTGATTGTATGTCGATGTTCGATAATATATAAGAGTTATTCCGTAAAACAGTTGGTTTTGTTTTGCTGTTCTTTTATAATTTTTCACTTTTACAATAGAACTTGATTCGAATCAATTTTTATTTCATAGAAACATCCTAGACTAGAGTCATCAACAAGGAATACAAATGAAAATGAAATTGGAGGGAATCAACATGCAAAGATATATATTAAGTAAAAAGAATTCCATTACACTGATCAGTGCAATTTTGATTGCACTTGCATTCTTCGGACGATTTTCCTTAGACAACATGGCCATTTTCAATTGGTCGCTCATCATTGCATCCATTCTTGGTGTGGCGCCGATTGCAATCCAAGCCTATCAGGCATTAAAAGTAAAAGTTGTCAGTATTGATGTTTTAGTTACCATTGCAGTTATTGGAGCAGTATTGATTCAAAATTATGAGGAATCAGCCATCGTTACTTTCTTATTCTTATTTGGTTCTTACTTGGAGCAGCGTACCTTGAACAAAACACGTTCTGCCATTAAAGAATTAACAGAGCTGGCACCAGAAAGTGCTTTAAAGCAAATGGAAAACGGAGAATTTGAAGAAGTAGATGTCGATGATGTAGACGAAGGTGATATTTTATTAGTTAAAACGGGTGCAAAAGTTCCGCTAGATGGAACAGTGTTAACTGGTGAAGGTCACATTAATGAAGCAAGTATTACTGGAGAATCTCTACCTGTAAGTAAAAAGGTTGATTCTGAAGTATTTGCAGGATCTATCTTAGAAAATGGAACGATCCAAATTCGAGCTGATCGTGTTGGAGAAGATACAACATTTGGTAGAATTATCGAATTAGTGGAAGAGGCACAGGATTCCAAATCAGAAGCAGAACGTTTCATTGACCGATTCTCAAAATACTATACACCAGCTGTGTTAGTCCTTGGTTTTATTGTTTGGTTTTTCTCAAAAGATATTGAACTAGCTATCACGATTCTTGTTTTAGGATGTCCAGGTGCATTAGTTATCGGGGTTCCTGTATCCAACGTTGCCGGTATCGGAAACGGTGCACGTAATGGTGTCCTCTTAAAAGGTAGTGAAGTTATCAATGACTTTAGCAGAGTAGATACTATCGTTTTTGATAAAACAGGAACATTGACAGTAGGAAACCCTGAAGTTGCCGAAAAAGAATTTTACGGAAAAAATACTGAAGAGGTTCTAGGATATTTAGCAAGTGTGGAGCGTGAATCGGACCACCCACTAGCGAAAGCTGTCCTACAGGATATTGGCGAGATAACTTTCTCTACTGTTGAAGAAACCGAAGTCGTTAAAGGTGGCGGAATTGTAGCAAAAATAGGTGTTCATCGTATAGCCGTTGGTAACGTAGCTTTAATGGAAAAGAAAAATGTGAAATTAAGCGAAAAAGCTAAAAAAGACGTCGAACGCTTTGAGAAAAATGGGAATTCTCTTGTGTTAACTGCGGTCGACGGAGAATTAAACGTTCTGATGGGTATTCGGGATCAAATCCGCCCAGGTGTTAAAAAAGATCTTCAAAAACTGAAAAAACTAGGGGTCAAAAACCTTGTCGTTCTTTCTGGGGACAACCAAGGAACCGTAGATTTAGTTGCTCGAGAACTTGGGTTAACAGAAGCACATGGTCATATGCTACCGGAAGGAAAATCTGCTTATATCGAAAAAATGCAAGCAGAAGGCGGGATCATTGCCTTTGTCGGTGACGGAGTGAATGATAGTCCTTCACTAGCCTTAGCAGATATCGGAATTGCCATGGGAAGTGGAACAGATGTTGCAATTGAAACATCCGATGTTGTTTTAATGAATTCTGACTTTAGTCGTTTACCACACGCATTAGGCTTAACAAAATCAACTTCAAGAAACATGAAACAGAACATTACCATAGCAGTTGGTGTGGTATTAGTCTTACTTGCCAGCCTACTATTTGGTGAATGGATGAATATGTCAATCGGGATGTTGGTTCACGAAGCAAGTATCTTAGTAGTCATTTTGAATGGTATGAGATTGCTTCGATACCGTTTGAGAGAATAATTTTAATAGAAAGCAGTCTTGATGAATGATAAAGGGGAAGTATTCAGGTAGGAAGAACAAAATACTCCCCTACTTTTTCTTAAAACTTGATTTGCATCAAATTCATTTCGTTGAACCTGAACTATACTTAAATTGTAAAGAAGAAGAGGGAAAACAAAAAAATAAAAGATAAGATGAAAGGAGAAATAATTCATGCAAAAAGCAGTTATTCAATTAGAAACATTATCTTGTCCATCTTGTATGCAAAAGATTGAAAATGCGGTGAAAGGATTAAACGGGGTTAATCACGATAGCTTAAAAGTATTATTTAATGCCAGTAAAGTAAAAGTAGATTTTGATTCAGAAACGATCACCATTAACGATATCGAAAAAGCCATTGAAGACTTAGGATATCCAGTCGTCAAATCAAAAGTAAAATCGGCCTAAGACCAAAAAACCACAAGAAAGAGGGAACGAATAATGTCTGAACAGACATTTAACGAAGTAATAACAAACCATTTTGAAAAGCTGGATTTATACACCACTGCAATTACACGGGCCCATGGTAAGAATCACCCAGAAGCCTTTGAAGTACGTGAATTGTTTGAAACAATTAGTGGAAAAGTAAAAGACGCAGGTACGAACAAACCTGACTTAGATGCTGAATTTGCTCAATTACGAAAAATCACAGACAACTACACCATTCCTGGAGATGTATGTGAAACGTATGGAGGCACATTCGAGATGTTATCAGAAGTAGATAAAGCATATCAGGCTTAAAGTAACTCAAAAACAAAAGAATAGATTGGTTTACGGTCGTTAAAAAATGAAGGGGGAAATGATTTATGCAAAAAGCAACGATTCAATTAGAAACCTTATCTTGCCCATCTTGTCTCCAAAAGATTGAAAATGCGGTGAAAGGAATAAACGGTGTGAATCAAGATAGCTTGAAAGTAATGTTCAATGCAAGTAAAGTAAAAGTAGATTTTGATTCAGAAGCAGTCGCTATTAACGATATCGAAAAGGCAATTGAAGACTTAGGATATCCTGTTGTCAAATCAAAGGTAAAACCTGCTTAATCGAGTGAATAGAAAGGAAGCCTAGGATGCCCTCTTAGGCTTTTTATAAAAGGAAGAGGTTATTTTGGAACAAAACCAATGTTGTCATCACCAACATGGACATGCAGAATGTATTCGTATTGTCCCCATTTTCAACCATTTGGAAGACTCACAAATGGATTTGATTGCGGAATCTGCCAAGACACTTCATCTTAAAAAAGGGGAAATGTTATTCCGTGCAGATGAGGAAGATGATACCTTATATATTATCAATTCAGGTAAGGCTCGGATTTACCGCTTATCGGATTCTGGAAAAGAACAACTTGTTCGCATTTTAAATCCTGGTGATTTTACAGGTGAAGTCGCCATTTTCCAACCTGGAAGTATTCATGAGAATTATGCGGAAGCACTACAAAATACATCTATTTGTTTAATTAAACGAGGTGATTTACAGAAGTATTTGGTGGAATATCCGCAGATCTCATTAAAAATACTGTCAGAAGTAACGATGCGTTTAAAGGATTCTGAAAAACAAACCACACAAGTAGCGATTGAAAATGTAGAAACCCGCATTATATCCTTTTTAGCTGAGAATATTGAAAAGGGAAGTGGCAATAGTCCAACGATTATCTTACCAATGTCCAAAAAGGATTTAGCCTCGTATCTTGGTACCACACCAGAAACAATCAGCCGTAAATTTACTACTCTAGAAGAACTTGGATTGATTAAACAGTTACCGAAAAAGAAAATTAAAATAATGGATTTAGATCAATTGTTACTTCATACTAAATAAATATAAGCAGAGTAGCGTGCCATCATTAACGTGTTAAGTTTAATAGTACAAAACATAAAATAACAAACATTTTAGCAATCCAATTAGCATATAAAATGGATTGCTAATTTTTGTTGATTTAACAATGTTTATCTACAAAAAGAAAGAGAAATGGCTACTTATTTGGCACTTAATTTTATAATTCATCCCATAAAATATCACCTCCATACAAATTAGTTTCCCCCATTTGTTGGAAAATATTATAGTGTGCTGCAAACGGGTACACGAGGCAATTTCGAGTGTGCTGTAAGGTTAGAAAAATCCTTGCAGTACATTTTTTATAGAAAAGTGTACTTTAAGAGAAATAGTTGGTGTTTATCCGGTGTTTTAATTTGCAAAAAGGGTCCAAACGAAAATGTACAATACACAATCAGATTGCAACAAAACCCCATTTCATGCGGGTTTGAGGCACGTTCTTAAACAATACGAAACTACTTTTTACGGTTTGAAAAAGAGAACACAAGAACGTGACATATGTGAATGATCTCGGTGTATCGGACAGGGGATGGAACCCATTTCGACCGAATCGCGTCTACTTGTTTGAAATCGATTCTGGAGACAAAATCTTGTTTCTACCAGACTCGGGAGAAATTATAAAAACGCGTCCTCCAATATGAGGACGCGTTTCCTATTAGTTGCGAATCATATAATCGAAAGCACCGAGTGCGGCAGTCGCACCAGATCCCATCGAGATGATGATTTGTTTGTAGGCGCTGTTCGTGCAGTCGCCTGCTGCGAACACGCCTGGGATGTTCGTCGCACCGTGACGGTCGACGACGATCTCACCGAAGTTGTTGCGTTCGACCGAGTCGAGCCAGTCCGTGTTCGGGACGAGTCCGATTTGGACGAAGACACCTTCGAGTTCGACGTGATGCGTCTCGTTCGTCTCACGAGACAAGTACGAGATGCCGTTCACTTTGTCCGTACCCGTGATTTCTGTCGTCTGTGCGTTCGTGACGACGGTCACGTTCGGGAGGCTGTGGAGACGGTCTTGAAGCACTTGGTCGGCTTTGAGTTCAGAAGCGAACTCGAGCACCGTCACGTGTTTAACAATCCCAGCGAGGTCGATCGCTGCTTCAATTCCAGAGTTGCCGCCACCGATGACTGCGACGCGCTTGCCTTCGAAGAGAGGGCCGTCACAGTGCGGGCAGTAGGCCACACCTTTGTTTTTGAACTCAGCTTCACCTGGGACGTTGACGTTACGCCAGCGTGCACCAGTCGACAGGATGACGCTCTTACTCTTCAAGACGGCACCATTCTCAAGTTCGACTTCGACGAGGTCAGTTTTCTCAAGACGCTTCGCGCGTTGGAGATTCATGACGTCGATGCCGTATTCTTTCACGTGCTCTTCCAAGCTCGCGACGAGTTTCGGGCCTTCCGTGTAAGATGTGCCGATGAAGTTCTCAATCCCCATCGTGTCCATCACTTGACCACCAAAGCGTTCCGCGACGATGCCGGTCCGGATGCCTTTACGAGCCGCGTAAACCGCTGCGCTCGCACCAGCTGGGCCGCCACCGATGACGAGGACGTCATACGGGTCTTTGTTGTCAAACGCCGAAGCGTCAGGACCAGTTCCGAGTTTCGCCAAAATCTCTTCAAGTGACATGCGTCCGTTGCCGAACGCCTCACCGTTCAAGAAGACGGTCGGGACAGCCATGATCTCTTTCGCTTCCACTTCTGCCTTGAACGCGCCACCGTCGATCATCGTGTGTGAGATGTTCGGGTTGAGGACGCTCATGACGTTGAGTGCCTGGACGACGTCCGGGCAGTTGTGGCAACTGAGGCTGATATACGATTCGAAGTGGTACGTGCCTTGAATGTTTTGAATCTGTTTGATCGCATCCGCGTCCACTTTCGGCGCCCGGCCGCTCACTTGGAGCAACGCGAGGACGAGTGACGTGAACTCGTGACCGAGCGGGATTCCTGCGAAGACAATCCCTGTCTCTTCAGACGGGCGGTTCACGCTAAAGCTTGGTGTGCGTTCGAGTGTGACATTCTCGACCGAAATGCGTGACGACATGCTCGCGAGTTCGTTCACGAGGTCGAGCATCTCTTTTGAGACCGCGTCGTCTCCAGCGCTGACACGGAGGACGACATCGCCCTCCATGAGCTGGAGATATTGGTCCAACTGTTGTTTAATATCTGCTTCTAACATGAAATCCGCTCCTTACAACTTGCCGACGAGGTCGAGGCTCGGGCGAAGTGTTGCAGATCCTTCTTCCCATTTCGCCGGGCAAACTTCGCCTGGGTTGTTGCGGACGTATTGTGCCGCTTTGACTTTGTTAACGAGTGTGCTCGCGTCACGGCCGATGCCGCCTGCGTTGATTTCAACTGTTTGGATGACGCCGTCTGGGTCGATGATGAACGTACCACGGTCAGCAAGGCCATCTTCTTCGTTCAAGACGTCGAAGTTACGTGAGATTGTGTGTGATGGGTCACCAATCATGATGTACTCGATTTTACCGATTTTCTCAGACGTTTCGTGCCATGCTTTGTGCGTGAAGTGTGTGTCAGTCGATACTGAGTAGACTTCGACGCCGAGGTTTTTAAGTGTCGCGTATTCGTTTTGAAGGTCTTCAAGTTCAGTCGGGCAGACGAATGTGAAGTCAGCTGGGTAGAAGCAAACGACGCTCCATTGACCTTTGAAGTCGTTGTCCGATACTTCGAGGAATTCACCTGTTTGGAATGCTTGTGCTTTGAAAGGTAAGATTTCTTTGCCGATTAATGACATGGGATATGTCCTCCTTGGTTTTTTACTCTAGTGGGATTCTATCTCTACTAGAATAATTATAATGTAATACTAACTTCATATAACCCGCCAAAAATGTCAAGGCGTTTGCATGGTTGGTAAAAAGTTGATATATCAACGGTAAATGGATAATACGCATGGTAAAAGGGAAGAAAACGGTTACAAAATAAATGTGAGTTTTTTTCAATAACCTATGCAAAAAAAATAAAACCTTACTCATAGACATAGATTTGCTGAAGAAATGAACACATGATTCTCGTAATAAATCGTCATATTATCAATTACAAATAAAAAACCTCAATCTAAAGCAGATTAAGGTTGTTGAATCTTATTGATGATATGTTGATTAAATCCTACTCTGTCTATACCTTTATGCAGGCGAGCGTGACAGTTCGGACAAACTGCTACAACCTGGTCCGGTTGCGACAAGCCGTCATCGGATTCTTTGTAGAGCGAGTGGGGCTCGAGATAAGGTCCGTTTTCCGTTTCAAACGGAGCTGGTTGCCCACAAGCTTCGCAACAGTTATTGGCACGAGCCAGCACATAATAATGAAGCGCTGCTGTTTGTTCGCGAACTTGTAACTTTCGAGCGGACATACTTAAACCAGTTGCTCGTTTTGGGTCGCGAGATGCAATTTCCTCTAACTCTTCAATTGATTTATAGCGCATCGTCGATGAGAACTGATGGGCTTCTTCCTGAATTACATGCAGTGGTTCAAACGCAAAGACGATCACTTCTCGTTGATTGTGATATTTATCAATTCCAAATTGAATATCGAATCCAATTAAAATGAGTTGATCGACAAAGCGATAAGTCCCTCGTCCGAGTGATTCAAATAAATAAACGTCTTCACCATTTTCTACATGGTTAAGGAGCGCTTTATTTCCGAAAGAAAACGATTGATTCCCTTCCTGTCCTTCTCCGCTGTAATAGTAGAGACCGTCATCTTCATTCCAGCCATTTTTATAGCCAAACTCTTTGTCCATTCCACTATCGAATATAAAGATGAGTTTATGTTTGTTTGGGGTACTAATCCCTCGTTGTCGACTTCCACCATAACGATCGTGAAGTTCAGAGCGTTTATACAACTTATTTTTTTCGAACAGCATATGACACCTCATTCCCAAGAATTTCTTCTACGTTAAATTGTATCACGTCTCCATACGAATAAATGAAAAAGACAGAGGTCGCCCTCTGCCTTTCCATTATTCAGCCATCAACGCACACACCGCATTCGAATAGGCGACCGGGTCTTCAATCGGTAGCCCTTCGATAAGGAGCGCTTGCTGATAGAGCAAATCGGTATACTGTTTCGCTTTCGCTTCATCTTCCTTGTAGATGCGCTGTAACGTCTGGAAGATGGCGTGGTCGGCGTTCACTTCAAGCACTTTTTCCGCTTTCATGCCGCCGCCGTTCGGCATCGTGTTCAAAATCTTCTCCATCTCGATCGAGACGTCGCCGGCGACCGTCAAGCAGACCGGATGTGACTTGAGGCGTGTCGAGGCGCGCACTTCTTTAACACGGTCGCCCAGTTCTTGTTTCATGAAGGCGAACAAGTCCTTGTTGTCCTCGTTAAGAGAATGGGCCGCCTCGTCATCGAGCCCGAGGTCACCGCTCGCGATCGACTTGAACTCTTTGTCGTCATACGACTGGAGCATCTTGATGGCGAACTCGTCGATTTCTTCGGTGAAATAGAGAATCTCGAACCCTTCTTCTTTCAAGCGTTCCGCCTGCGGCAACAGTTCGATCCGATGAATCGATTCACCCGTCGCGTAATAGATGTACTTCTGGTCGTCTTTCATGCGTTCGACGTATTCTTTAAGCGTGACGAGCTTGTTCTCGTTCGACGAGTGGAACAGGAGCAAGTCTTTCAACTCGTCCTTGGCGGCACCGAACTGGTCGTAGACGCCGAACTTGAGCTGACGGCCGAACGACTCGAAGAACTTCTCGTAGTCTTCGCGCTCGTTTTGGAGCATCTTCTCGAGCATGCCTTTGATTTTCGACTTAACGTTCTTGGCGATGACGCGGAGCTGTCGGTCCTGCTGTAGCATCTCCCGGGAAATGTTGAGCGACAGGTCTTCCGAGTCGACCATCCCTTTGACGAAACCGAAATAGTCCGGGAGCAGGTCAGGCGACTTCTCCATGATCAAGACGCCGTTCGAGTACAGCTCGAGTCCTTTCTCGAACTCTTTCGTGTAATAGTCGAACGGGACCGTCGATGGGATGTAGAGAATCGACTGATACCGGATGGAACCGTCGACGTTCAAGTGGAGGTGTTTGAGCGGCTCGTCGAAGCCGTAGCGTTTCTCGTGATAGAACGCCTTGTAGTCCTCCTCCGAGAGCTCGCTCTTCCGTTTGCGCCAAATCGGCACCATGCTGTTGACCGTCTCTTCTTCGACGTAATCCTCGTACTCGTCCGAGTCTTCTTTTTGACGGTGCTTCGTCACGTCGAGCTTAATCGGATAGCGGATGAAGTCCGAATGCTTCTTGATGAGCGAACGGATCTCGTACTCTTCGAGGAACGATGAGTACGTCTCGTCGTCCGTGTCAGCTTTCACGTGCAACGTGATCTCAGTCCCGATATCGGTCTTATCCGTCGGCTCGATCGTGTAACCGTCTGTGCCTTCCGACTCCCACAAGTAGCCTTGTTCACTGTCGACCGAGCGGGTGCGGACCGTCACACGGTCGGCGACCATGAACGCCGAGTAGAAACCGACCCCGAACTGGCCGATGAGGCTGTGGTCTTCTTCCATCTTCGTCGCCTGCTTCATCGCGAGCGAGCCGCTCTTGGCGATAATCCCGAGGTTCGACTCGAGCTCGTCGGCCGTCATCCCGATTCCGGTGTCGCGGATGGTGATCGTGCGGGCATCTTTATCGAGCTCGATTTTAATGAAGTAGTCGTCCTTGTTGAAGTCGATTGCCTCATCCGACAGGGCCCGGTAATACATCTTGTCGATGGCGTCACTCGCGTTCGAGATGAGCTCACGGAGGAAGATGTCCTTATGCGTATAGATTGAGTGGACCATCAACTCTAAAATTCGTTTCGATTCGGCTTGAAACTGTTTCTTTGTCATGATCGTTCTCCTTTTTGTTTTTTCATTTTTGGCACTCTAGATATAGGAGTGCTAACACTATTGATTATCCTAATTTTTAGGAAGATGTCAACCCGGTACAAACAAAAGATTGACGCGGGGCTCGGATTCGCCTATAGTTGAGTACATGCGATGAGCTGGTCTATGTAAGACGGCGGACATTCCTTCGGGAGCACGTTGTGGAGCGTGGTTCGACGCGGTAGACTTTTCGAGAGCACCTCTAGTGAGAGGTGCTCATTTTTTTGTATATGGGGGATTATGATGCAACTACATACCATCCATCACGTGGCGATTATCGCCTCAAATTATGACGAGGCGAAACGGTTCTACATCGATATCCTCGGTTTCGACGTCATCCGCGAGCATCATCGTCTGGACAAAGGCGACCACAAGATCGACCTGCGGCTCGGCGCGTACGAGCTCGAGCTGTTCATCAAACCGGATAGCCCGAAACGGCCGAGCTTCCCGGAGGCGTGCGGATTGCGTCATCTCGCCTTTAAAGTCGACGATATCGAGGCGGTCGTCGCCGAACTGAATACGCACGGTGTCACGACGGAACCGATTCGGTATGACACGTTCACGGGCGAGAAGATGACCTTCTTCTTCGACCCGGACGGTCTGCCGCTCGAACTGCACGAATAAAGCCCCTTCACGCGAAGGGGCTTTTGTTATGAGCGCACATACGACAAGAGCATCTCTCGCAACACCCGTTGTTGGATGTGCGGTTCGATATCGTCCTCTAAATAACTGATGTGAGACTTCAAAATGATATTGTTGCCGAACGTCCCGAACGCGTTGATGATGGTGACGACGGTCGTTTTCACATCGATGTCGCCTCGAAGCGAGCCGTCCGTCTTCCCATGCTCAATGAGCGGTTCGAGCGTCTCCATGATCTCGCGCTGTAGTCCGATGTAGTTATCGATTCCGGGAAGGGGACTTACGACGAACGAGGCATAACTCTCGAACGCCTCACGGAAGCGAGAGTGACTCGTCCGTTTCATTTGTTGGTCGAGCAAGTAGTCAATGATCGCCTCGAGTCGCGAGTACGCATCTCCCGTCCGGCTCGTCAATTCCTTGAACGCGTCGAGCGTCGGTGCCAAGTTACGGACAGCCGCTGCGACAATCAATTGATCTTTTTTCGGGAAATAGCGAAACAGTGTCGCGACCCCGATTTCGGCGGCATCAGCGATATCCTGCATTTGGACGCGCTCGAATCCGTCTTTCAGAAACAGGGTTTCAGCCTGACTGATGATGCGATTTAATCGTTCTTCTTTGTTTTGTTGACGTTTACTCATATCATCACCTCTTTGTTCTCTTGTCATTATAACGCTTTGAAGCAGTTTCGTTGAGAATCGAATGTGCATCGACTACTATTATGATAGTTAGACTATCATAATTTAAGATTGGAGCTGGAACAATGCGGTTAACGGGGAAAGTAGCGGTCATTACGGGGGCAGGCAGCGGTATGGGTGAAGAAACGGCCAAACTGTTCGCACGCGAAGGAGCGACGGTTGTCGCGACAGACATCAATGTAGACGCGGTGACACGTGTCGTCGAAACGATCCGGGCGAACGGAGGAGAGGCGCTCACGCTTCAGCACGACGTCACTTCGCGCAGTGATTGGGAGAGAATTTATGATGAAGTGCAATCGGTGTGCGGGAAGCTCGATATTCTCGTCAACAATGCGGGCATCGCGCTTGCAAAACCGTTCTTGGAACAGACCGAGGACGACTGGTCACGGACGTATCGAATCAATATCGATGGCGTCATGCTCGGGACGCAGTATGCCATCCCGCTCATGGAGCAAAATGGCGGCGGTTCAATCGTCAACATCTCGTCAATCTCGGCGCTCACCGGTATGGCCGGGGCAGGTGCCTATACGGCTTCAAAAGGGGCCGTTCGCTCACTTACGAAGGCTGCGGCCGTCGATTACGGGAAGCACAATATTCGCGTCAACTCGGTCCATCCGGGCTATATCGTGACGCCGATGAGCGCGCCGCACATGGAGCACCCGGACTATAAACAGCATTTCCTGAATCAAATCGCTTTGCCGAATCTCGGTCGGGCTGAAGAAGTGGCGACGGCCGTCCTCTTCCTCGCGTCGGATGAAGCAAATCACATCACGGGAATCGAACTTCCGGTCGATGGGGGCGTCACAGCAAAATAAGCTATACCACTCGTTCAGGTCGGAGGAATTTTCCTCTGACCTTTTTTTAAATTATTTTTCGAAAAAACCATATTAGAGATAGACAAATCGAGAGTTTCCTAAAATAATGAAATGAAGTGATTTTTTGTAGTTAATTGTTGGAACCTTCAAGCCATTATCACGTATACATGAATTGACGGATCCGTCGGTTGAAGCTTTGGACATATAGAAATGAGGAGAACAGATGAAAGCAACATGGAAACAAGTTTTATCATTCGTCACGGTGCTCATGCTCGTATTGGCATTGATTCCACCACAAGCGAGTGCGGACGCTGGAGCGGGGATGCAAGAGGCGAAGACGCTCAGCCCAGGAGTAGAAGTCACGTTCGAAACCGGGACAGACGCCACGAATACATACTGGTTCAAAATGGAACGGGGGACTCCATCGGCGATGACGCATATGGAAGTTCAGTTCGATTCGACGAAGCTCGCGAACATCTCGGTCTATCCAAGCGCCGATTTGGCCGCAAAAGATGAAACGTTCGAGCAGTATCGTTCGAGCGCGACACAAGAAGAGGGACAGCAAACGGCGACGATTCGTTTCCCGTATGCATGGGAAGGCCCGTACTACATCAAAGTGGAGTATCTCCCGATGATGGAAGAAGAAACGGTGTCGCCTTCAGACATCAAACTCGTCTACAACCCGGTCAAATTGCCGGTCAAGTATGAAAACATTGAGACGGAGGCGGGCATGTGTGCCGTCGAATCGATTTTAAATCCGGCACCAGAGCGCGACTCGATGTTGAAACTCATCCGTCGCATTCAGACGGAAGTGTTGGCACAATCGGAGTCAGGCAACGATTTGGCCGCCTTGTACTATCGGACGTCGCCATACCTCATCAAAGCGATGGTGAAAGACGGCGCGAAACGCCAACAAGCGTACAACGATTTGAAGGCATTACAGCCACTCATGAACGCGCTCGTCGACCGGAAATCATACACGCTCACGCAAGCGGATGAAGCGGCCATCGAACGGTTACAGACGCTCGTGACGTCAAGCGTGCCGACAGCATTGCAAGCAGAAGTCGACAAGGTAGCAGCTAAGCTTGGAACGGGTACGCTTGCCGGAACACCGCTCCAAGATGTAATGGGTAAATTCGGGGTATCGATTGAAGTCGATGACGCGCCGCGTTATATCGTCAAATACAAATCGTCACCGAGCAAGTCGCTCGGTAAGATGAACGCTTTATCGAACGTCTCAGCAGAGAAAGTCGATCTTGGTCGCCCAGGTGACCACTTCGCGGTCGTCGACGTTGAAGCGGCGAGCACGAAAACGCAAGCGACAGCCAAGTCGACGCTCGAGCGTGACGCGAACGTCGAGTTCATCGAGCCAGTCCAGACGTATCAAGCGTTCATGGCCGACACGAGTTATGACTATCAATGGTCACTCAATTCAAAATCGGTATTGGCGCCGTTCCAAGATGCTGGAATCGGTATTGACGCTTACGAGGCACTCAACTTACCGGCTCGGTCAGTCAAAGTGGCCGTGCTCGATACGGGTGTCGATTATCGCCTCCTGGACTTTAAAGGACGTGTCGATATCGCCAACGAGAAGAACTTTGTCGACCCGAACGGGGAAGGCAGTGCCATCGATGACCACGGCCACGGGACACATGTCGCCGGCGTCATTGGTGCGATTCAAAACAACGGGACATCGATGCGCGGCATGATGCCGGCCGTTTCGATTCTCCCGGTCAAAGTGCTTGACGCGAGCGGTTCTGGAGACACAGAACAAATCGCGCTCGGCATCAAGTATGCGGTCGATGCGGGTGCCAAAGTCATCAACATGAGCCTCGGCGGCAGCGAAAGTCGGACAATCGGCTACATGTTGAAGTACGCATATGACCGTGGTGTCGTCGTCGTGGCGGCAACCGGGAACGACGGCGATTCAAGCCTGTCATACCCAGCTTCATCGAAATACACGATCTCGGTCGGTGCGACGAACACGTTCGGCATCGTCTCGGATTACTCGAACCACGGATACGGCGTCGACGTCGTGGCACCGGGAACGAAAGTCGCGAGCCTCGTGCCAAACGGTAACGTCGTCTATATGGACGGAACGAGCATGGCGACACCGCACGTCTCGGCCGTCGTTGGTTTGTTGTTATCGACGCGTCCGACACTCAAAGTGGAAGAAGTACGTCAATTGCTCCATCGCACAGCGGAACCAGTCGCCTTCTCAGGCGGCGATGCGACCGAAGGTATGAGCTATGAAGACGGACTTGACTATTTCATGGAAGATTCGGAAGAAGAGCTTCCGTTCAACTATGATTACATCAGTGGCTACGGCAAAGTGAACGTGCATTATGCGGCTTCGATGCTACGTCTCTACGCCAAGCCAGGGATCGTCCGTGACAATTCGACCGTGTTTTCCGCTAGCGTGCAGAGCGGGACGAACGTGACGGTCTATAACGGCGAGAAACGTCTTGCGACAGGAACGTCGAAACAGGCTCGTGTCGCCTTGAACATCGGGGCACAAAAAGCAGGCACGACACTCCGTGTCGTCTATAGCAACGGCAAGCTCGTTTCGAGCGAACGTCTCCTTGTCACAACAGGAGCTCGTCCGAAACAGCCGGTCGTCACGACACCGCGTGCGAACGCGAAACAAGTGACCGGTCGCGCCGACGCTGGAATGACGGTCATCGTGCGTGATGCGAAGCGCCGCGTCATCGGGAAAGGGACGACTGGACTCACAGGATCGTTCGTCACGAAGACACGCACGCTCAAAAAAGGAGAGCGTCTCTCGGTTCATATCGAAGATGCGAAAGGCCGCGCCAGCCAGATGAAGCAAGTCATCGTCAAATAAGTGCGCAAGCAACAAGGAGTTCGCCGCGGCGAACTCCTTGTTTTGTTTTCTACTCGAGGATGCCGAGGAGCTCCATGACCAATAAAACGAACAGTCCGGAACCGAGCACGGCCGCGAAGAAGACGAGCACGGCGTACTCTTTTTGTTTCAAGATGGCCCACCATCCGGTCACAAACGCTCCGAGCCCGAGGACGGAGAACGTGGTCATATAGCTGAGCCGAAGCATGTTCGCAGCGTTGTCGCTCCAAAGCGCCGAGTGGAAGGCCGTATCGAAGTTATCGAGCAGGAGGAACGGCACGTACATGGCCAGGAACAAGCCGATGAGGATGATCGACCACTTGCCGACTGAGGTACGAGGGAACAAGGCGCCATTCATGACGATTCACCTCTTTTCGTTGCGAAATCATCTGTACAGAACTATTCCCGTTTTGACGAAAAGTTGACGGATTTCGCTGAAACGCCATGATATAGTCGAAATGAGAGAGCGAGGGGACGAGGTTGGAACAGTTCAAGCTGAGACGAATTTGGGAAGACGTGTTGGAAATAGAAGTCGTATTGACGCTGAAAGGGAAATGGTGCGAGGTCACGGTGGACGAGTATGTACCCGCATCCGACATCGACACGCTGATCTCCACTTTATCCGTGTTCAATGTACACAATGGGAAGTCGCCCCAGACGTGGACACTCGATGTCCCGCAAGTCCACGTCTCCTTGACGTTCGAACTTGCGAATGGGCGAGGCACCGTCCAAGTCAACGCCGTGGTCGAACAAATGAAAGGCGATGGCGGGGACATGAAGGCGACCTTTTCGTTCGAGACGACGATGGGGCAGATGGATGATTTGCAGCGACAACTGTCTGTTTTCTTGGCGCGCGAAACCGACCTGGTCGAATCGCTTCGTCCGGAGTAAGTAGCCAGATCAAAGTGAGAAAGCGGGTGCAAAAAGTGAAAACTCAATTCGAGATGGAACGGATTTGGATGGACGAGACGGAGCTGTTCTATCAGATTAGGCTTCAGCTCCATACATCTGTCTGTTCGAGCAATCAAGATGTATATATGCAGGACGAGACACCGCAAGAACTGATTGACTCGATCGTTGGCTTCAATAACACTTGGGGGAAGGAACCCGTGATTTGGCAGTTATTGGACCCGGATGCGGTTTATCAAAAAATCAACCTCACGTTCACGCTGATTGATCGGACAGGCACGATTCAAGTCGACGTCTTCATCCATGACGAGTGGCCACACGATCCGTTCGACCACTTTCATGCGACCTTCAAGTTCAAGACGACAATGGGGCAGCTCGATGATTTAAGCGCCCAACTCAAACGTTTCATCCATCGTGAGACCGACCATGTCGCATCGCTCTATGAACGATGACAAGCCCAGACAAAAGCGTCTGGGCTTGTTTTAATACCATTCTTTCGGTTCGTAATTCAATTCGCGGAACAACTGCTCGCGCTCTTTCTTCGACAGGTCGCGCCATTGTCCGGGCGGGAGCTTGCCGAGCGTGATGTTCATGACACGTACGCGCTGAAGCCGGTACACCTCGTAGCCGAGCGCTTCACACATGCGACGGATTTGGCGGTTGAGTCCTTGCGTCAGCGTGATGTTGAAATCGAACTTCGACAGTTGGTGGACTTTACACGGCAACGTCTTCTGGCCGAGGATTTTGACGCCGGCTTCCATCTGTTCGACGAACTCCGGGGTAATTGGCTTATCGACCGAGACGATGTATTCTTTCTCGTGCTCGCCCTCGGCGCGAAGGATTTCGTTGACGATATCACCGTCGTTCGTCATCAAGATGAGCCCTTCCGAGTCTTTATCGAGACGGCCGATATTGAAGATGCGTAGCGGGTGGTTGACGAGGTCGACCAAGTTGCCCTTGACCTTCTTCTCGGTCGTGCTCGTGATCCCGACCGGTTTATGGACGGCGATATAGACGTTGTTTCGTGCGACACGGGCGGCCGAACCGTTGACGAGCACTTCGTCTCCTGGGTTCACTTGGTCCCCGATTTTCGCTTTCTTCCCGTTGATGGTGACCCGTCCTTCTTCGACGAGACGGTCGGCTTGACGGCGGGACGCCTTGCCGGATTCACTGATGAATTTGTTGATACGCATAGATCCACGTCCTTTTTTTGGCTTCGTCCTCTCACTATAACGTATTTTACATGTGCCTGAAAGCGGGAAACGACCGAGTAGAGAGGATGTGGCACGATGGATCAGGCATGTGTGCTATTGCAAGACGCAATTCGATTTCAACAAGCGCTCATGACGTCGTCGTTTCAGGCGGAACTGATTGATGGCGCCTCGCCGATCTTATGGTACGGGCGGCCGACGGAGCAACAGTGGCTTACCGTCGGGACGAACCCGTCGCGCGGCGAATTTTATGAACAGGACGGCACCGTCAGAAGTGGGGAATCGCAAAAGTTCTATTGGCGTGACGAATCACTCGATACCTACTTGCAAGATGAAAGTGCGCTCGAAGCGACGCTTGACTATGCTGCGACTTACTTTGAGGGCGGACGGGCGACGACGAGTTGGTTCGGCAAACCGGGCGGGGCGAAGCTCGAGGCTCTGCTTGAGGGCATGGGACGCTCATTCTACGATGGGTCGGCACTCCATATCGACTTCTTCAAATATGCGACGTCGCGTCAGATGGGCCAATTGCAGACGGGACGCCAGTGGATGGAGCACCCGACATCGCTCGATTTGCTCGAACGGACGATTCGTTATGTGACCCCGTCCCGTTTGATCGTCCTGGGGCGGGATAACTGTGCGGCATTTACTGGGTTCACGCACAGTGAACGGCTCGACGCGTATCCGAGTGCCCGGTTCGAACTCGGTTATCACATGACGCTCGGTATCCCGATAATCGGGTTACATTTCAAACCGTCTGAAGTGTTCGTCGGTCTCGGGAACGGTCGAGACGCGTTCGGGCTTCACCATGGCTCGTATGCGAAACGGGAGCATCTGATGCAAATCGGGGCGGCCATCGAAGCGAGCGCTCGTCGTTATTTTGGCTGAACGTCAAGCTTTGGCGGCTGGACGCGTGTGATACTGCCCCAAAAGTTGAACTCGTTGAAATCGATATAGCGGATGTCGCGGGAGCGGTTATCGAGCACCTCGAGCAAGATGACGTCTGGAAAGCCGGGCTTGTGGAAGATGATGTACCCGATTCCGGTCACGGAGTGATTTTTATAAAATCCGTTCGCCATATTCAAGATGAAGGGGCGGTCGGCCGCGAGTTCACGCTCGAATGTCGACCATTTCCATAGATAACGTGAGCTGCTGTGCCCTTTGTAGCCGTAATGGGCCCATAGTTTCGTGACGATCGTACTGATTCGAGTCGGCGGTGTGCCTTTCTCGTCTTTGAACTGATGGGCGAGCGCAATCTCACGCGCGTCTCGTTGAATCTCGATTACGTCCTCTGGGATGCGCTCATAGCCAAGGTCATGGTAATAGCGGAAAATGGCCGTCATCGAGGTGAGCGTACAATTGTTCTTGCCCCCGCTGAACGCTTTTTGAAGCAACACTGGAACCCCGCTGATGCGCTTCTCGCTTTTGACCGTCCAATGGCCGTGATAGCGGTCGTTCACGTAGGCCTTAGGGTCGATGATTCCAGCGTAGCCTTTCTTCGCTACTTCGAGCTGTCCGGCATAATGTTCGTCCATGACGCACCTCCCTTTTTCTTTATTATACAAACAACGCCCGTCCTCTGGAATGAGAGAACGGGCGTGTCGTCGTCAAAAGATGAGATGGGCGATCCCGACGATAATCGGTAACGTGATGATCGTCCGCAACAAGAAGATGAGAACGAGATCGAAGAACGAGATTGGCAATTTTGAGCCGAGCAACAATCCACCGACCTCAGTCATGAAGATGAGCTGGGTGACGGACACACAGGCGATGACGAATCGCGTCAACTCACTCTCGATGCCGCTGCCGAGCACGGCTGGTAAGAACATATCGGCGAATCCGACGACCATCGTTTGGGCCGCGGCCTCTGCTTCTGGCACTTGCAACAGCATGAGAATCGGTTCGAACGGTTTGCCGAGAATCGTGAACAACGACGTGTGTTCGGCGATGACGAGCGCAATCGTTCCGACGGCCATGACGACCGGCAAAATGCCGAGCCACATGTCGAGCACGTTTTGGAACCCGTCCTTGAACGTGGCGCCGGCGCCTTTACTCGATTTTGATTTGAGCAACGCTTGACGCAGTGCCCAGACGCGCATCGGGACGTTCGCCGGCACCGGTTCTTCCGGTTTCAACTCCGTCTTCTCATACGCCGTGTCAGGCTTGCGAGACAACGGATAGATGCGCGGCATGATGAGCGCGGCGACGATGCCGGATAGGATGATAGTTCCGTAATAATGCGGGAAGTAGGCGTCGAGCTCCATGTACGACAAGATGACAATCGTGAACGTGATCGAGACGACAGAGAACGTCGAGGCGATAATCGAGGCTTCTCGTTCATTATAGAGAAGTGAACATCCAGCCGGCAACAACTCGTTGTAATTTTCTGAAAAAAAGAAAGCGTTCTCAAGAGCGAACTATTCGTATTCTCCGGCTCACTTTAGTATGATGACGGCGAGTCTTACAAAATCGAGATATTCACCATATATACTTTAGGAACGGAGCGATACAGATGAGATTAAGTGTATTGGATCAAGCGCCGGTGACATCCGGACATACGTCAGAACATGCGTTACAAAGTGCGGTCGAACTGGCCCAATTGGCAGAAGAGCTCGGCTATTACCGGATGTGGATGGCCGAACATCACGGTGGCATGTCGTTTGCCAGCTCGGCACCGGAAGTCGTCGCGGCTTATATTGCGGCCAAAACAGAACGAATTCGTCTTGGGTCAGGTGGGATTATGATGATGCACTATTCACCCCTCAAAATGGCCGAAGTGTTCAAGACGCTCAGCGCGCTCGCACCGGGCCGCATCGACTTCGGAGTCGGACGGGCACCGGGTGGGGACGCCAACGCCATCTACGCGATGTCGCAAGGGCAAAAACCGATGATGGACGGCCTGTATGAAAAGCTCGGGGCGACGCTCCAACTCATCAACGATGAGGCGCCGGAAGAACGATGGTATAAGAATACGCCGGCAGCGCCGACGGGTGTGAAGCTCCCTGAGGCATGGCTCCTCGGGTCGAGCGGGAACAGCGCCATCCAAGCAGGACGGATGGGGCTCGGCTATTCCTTCGCTCAATTCTTCAATGGGGAGCTGAGTGTCGCGGCGCTTGACGCGTATCGTCAGCACTTCACCCCGTCCGCTTTCATGGAGAAGCCGGACATCAACGTCACGTATCTCGTCACGACGGCCGAGACGGAAGAAGAGGCCGAGTATTTGGCACGTCCATCCGATCTATCGCGCCTGTTCTTGATGAAAGGCCAGCTCCGCCAATTGATGAGTCCGGAGGCGGCACACGACTATCCGCTCACCGAAATCGACAAGATTCAAATCGCCAACAACCGAAAAATCCATCTCGTCGGGACACCGAAGCAGATTGCGACGCAACTGCAGGAAGAATCAGCCCATTATGGATTTGATGAGGCGATGATTTGCAGCATCCAGCATACACAAGAGAGCCGCTTGAACGTCTATCGGTTGCTCGCCAAAGAACTTCTATGACGAACACTGCACCGGTCCTAACGGGGACCGGTGCAGTTTTTGATTAGAGGAACAGTTGCATGAGCACGAACAAAGCGACAAGCCCGCCAAGCGAGAAGGTAAAGAAAACGGCGACCGAACGTTCGTGATTGCGTAAGATCGTATACACCCCCACGACGAACGCACCGAGTGTGGCGGCGATGGCCAACATCGATACGATAGCCGCCCACGTGTTGTCGAATAACGTGTCGAAGTTGAACGGTTGAGCGGATTGGACGATGAGAGCAGACACGAGTAAGAGCACGAACACCGCAAGCAACAAGAGGACCGACCATTTTCCGGGCCGTGTCTGTGGATAGACGTTTCGACTGAGCATGATGGTTCACCTCATTTTTGCGACTTTTACTTATCTATACCCGATTATGGCCGGCTCATTGAAAATATCTTTCCCTTTTTTTAAACGGTTTCGTGAACAAGACCGGCTAAAACCACTAAACTAGAAGAAACGGAGATTGCCTGGAGGTACAGTATGCAGCAGATGAAGATCGACCCGCACTATTTGTTTGATGTGTTCGTTCACTTATACCGGATGGTGTTTTTGATGGAAGTGATGCCTGAGGGATATCGTTACGCACGCGTCAGTGAACAGGGGAAACTGGCGTCCTCGCTCCCGGACGATGTGAGTGGCTTGTATTTACATGATATGTATGCGGTCGATGTCGCCAACGAGTTAATCGTGCATTATGACGAAGTCGTCGCGACGCACGCACCGGTCTATTTCATGTCACAAATGAATATCGAGACCAATACCGCCCGTTTTGCTTCCTCGGTTCTCATGCCGCTTGAAGATGAGGCGGGTAACGTGCGCTATGTATTAGGGCTGACGACCGATTTGTCGGAAGAGGCAGAAATGAAGCTATTGAGTAGCATCGAGAACATCGATTATTTGACCGGGATGCCAAACTTGATGAAAGTGAAGCTCGAACTTGAGAAACTGTTCGTGCAACAAGAGGCCGCGGAAGCGACGAGTGTCATGCGCTTGCACATCAATCGCTTTAAAATCATCTTATCTCTTCAAGGTGTGGAACAGTCCCATCGCCTGATTAAAGAGATGACGCGGCACTTATCGGACCTGTTGCCGAAAGGATCGATTATCGGACGCGTAGACGGTGAAGATTTTATCGCTGTGCTGCCCCACACCTCAATCGAGACAGCGACGATACATGGGGAACGATTGCTTGCCGCTATCGCGGCATACACGTACCAAGTGGCCGAGACCGAGTTCGCTTTATCCGGTTGTCTCGGAATCAGCGCGGGGAGCGAGGACGCCGACCGGGTCATCATGAATGCGTCAACGGCGCTCCTCGAAGCGAGACAAGCGGGCAAGCAAATTATCAAAGTGTACGAAAAGGACGATTATGTCCAACATTATATCGATGAGATGACGATTGAGATGGAACTCATCAAGGGACTGAAAGCAGATGAACTGAGCGTCGTCTATCAACCGAAAGTTGGCTGTCAGGACGGGATGGTTCATTTTGAGGCGCTCGTGCGGTGGCATAGTGCGGCGCTCGGTAACGTCTCACCGGAAACGTTTATTAAGATTGCCGAAACGTCGCTCTTGATTGAAGACATTACCGGGTTCGTTTTCGACCGCGTCTGTCGTGACATGATCGAGCAACCGGACCTGTTTGCAGGGCGACGTGTCGCGGTCAACGTATCCCCGGTGTTGTTTCGGCAAGACTATATCAAACAGTTATTACAGGTGCTCGCGACATACGGGTTGAGACCAGAACAGTTCGAGTTTGAGATCACGGAACATACGCTTATGCAAGAACCGCTCCTTGGCATTCAGACGGTCGACTATTTGAAAACGAAAGGCTTTCGCGTGTTGATTGACGACTTCGGCGTCAGCTACTCTTCCCTCAATTACTTGAAGATGTTTGAGATTGACGGCATTAAAATCGACCGCTCATTCATCAGTCAATTAGATAAAGACAACGGCCTGAAAGAATATGAAATCGTCAAATTGATTGTCTCACTCGCTAAAAAATTGAATTTAGAGGTCACGGCCGAGGGGGTCGAGACGGAAGCACAGTATCGGGTGATGGAACAGCTCGGGTGTGATGAGATTCAGGGGTATTTCTTCAGTCGTCCGCTCCCGCTGAATGAGCTCCAACAGGCACTCGATGCGCTCGTCTATCAACATGCGGCGCTACGGCAACTCGAGTTGGCCACGACTTCTCCGTCGACGGTACTTGATGAACAAGAAGCTGAGCGATTGAAGACGATTCTGCGCCTTGAGATTTTAAACACTCCGCGAGAGGAGCGCTATGATCGGATTACGCGACTTGTCGCGCGCACGCTGAACATGCCGGTCGCGCTCATCTCGATTTTGACGACAGACCAACAATGGTTCAAGTCCTGTGCGGGTCCCTTGCTTGAGAGCCCACACGTGGACCGGGAATGGACGCTGTGTGATCGAGTCGTGACTGGCCAATCGTCGGTTGTCATCGAGGATGTGCAGACGTCTGAGGCCGGGACAAACAATCCGTTGCTTGAAAACCTCGGTTTTTATGCCGGTGTTCCGCTCACGACGCGAAGCGGACATGTCATCGGCACGCTTTGTGTGACGGACGAACGAGCTCGCACGTTTGACGAGGCAGCGTTGCAGTCGCTTGAAGATTTCGCGCGTTGGGTCATGGCTGAAATCGAATTGACGGAACAGGCACGGGCCCAGGCCCAACGTCAACAGACGCTCGAGTCACTTTATGAGGTGACGGCACTTCATGAACCGTTCGGCAATAAACTAAAACGGATTCAGACGGTGCTCCGCGGCTGGATCGGCTATTCCCATGCCGTCGTCTTCTCGACGGAGTCGAAACATCGCGTCTTATCCGAGGACGGGGAAGGCAAGCTCGACTGGACGAGTGATGCCCTGCAACAACTTCATGCTTTGACGACAATCGGGCACCAAAAATTAGGTCGTGCCGAACTTGTGATCGATGGAATCGAGTTTAGCTCGATGATCAGTCTGCCGTTGTCCAATGATGGCAAGACGTTCGGCTGGGTCGTGTTCTTGGCTGAACAGGGCAGCTTGAACGACGTGGTCGACACCGCGACAATCAACGAGATGACGGATACGGTTTTGCTCGTGACCCGGTGGATGGAGAACGAGATTCGGCGCGAGCGGAAGCATCAAGAAGTCATCGAACTCATCACGCAAGACAGTCTGACGAAACTGGCGAACCGTCACTCGTTCATGACCGACTTGCGACAAAAGATGAACCGGAAGCAATCGGTCGTGCTGTTGTTCATCGATTTGGATGACTTCAAACAAGTGAACGATTCCTACGGTCATCTGATTGGGGACGAAGTGCTCATCGAGACGGCACGACGCATTCGCTCGTTCAGTCAAATGCATGACGGGAAGGCGTATCGCTTCGCAGGCGACGAGTTTTTAATCGTCATCGATGCCGAGCAAGAAGGGATTGCCACAGACCGTTTTGACGAGTTGAATCGCCTCATTTCCCAGGAAATGAACGTCGGAGATGGCTTGTCCTTGCGGTTGTCGGCCAGTATCGGCGTCGCTTGCTCACAAGACCACGCTTCGCTCGATGCGATGATCCATCACTCGGATGCGGCGATGTATGTCGCCAAAAAATGCGGGGGAGATGGCTATTACGTGTACGACTCACATCAAGAAAATTGATACGGAGGCATTTAAAGTATTACAGATGAAGGAGGGGGCCAATCATGCAGTCACTTAAACAGCATTCGGACCGATTTTGGTATATGGACCCGGTCGCGGAGACCGACCGTCCCATTTTAGGGGCTGTCGTCGGCGACGCCCATACGCTCATGATTGATGCGGGGAACTCTGAGGCGCACACGAATTTATTTCTAGACGCCTTGACCGAACGGGGCATCAAACGACCGTCAATCGTCACGTTGACGCATTGGCATTGGGATCATATCTTTGGATTGTCGGCGCTAACCGACATTGTCTCCGTCGCAAGCACGGCGACAAAAGCCGGGATGGAACGGTTGCTGCCCTATGCGTGGGACGATGCTTCCTTAGCCGACCGGGTCGAAGACGGACGAGAGATTGCGTTTTGTGCGGAAGCGATCAAACTCGAATATGGTGCGGAGCGGTCGATGCGCGTCGTCTTACCGACGCTGACGTTCGATGATACGCTCACCCTCGACCTCGGCGGGGTACACGTCATTCTGAAGCACGTTGGTGGAGATCACGCTGCTGATGCGGTCGTCGCTTATGTGCCAGAGGAAAAGGTGCTGTTTTTAGGGGATGCCCTCTATGCGAACTTGTACGCGCCGTCTTGGAGGATGACCCCGGCACGGACATTGCGTCTCTTAGAACTACTCGATCAGTTTGAGGCCGAGGCGTACGTCTGGTCGCATGGCCAAGTCGTGACCCGTCCCGAATATGAGAAAGACCGAGACGTTTTACGCCATTTGGCCCGAATCACCACTAATTTCCCAGGAAATAAAGAAGCGATAACCGCTCAGTACGAGCGTTTGACAGGTCGGGCCGTCGACGAGGAAGTGCAAGAGCTGATCTCGTTCTTCGTGAACGGTTCGAGCGAGGGACGGTGATGGACATCATACGGATTCACGACGAGGCCGAAGCATTTCAACAGTTTTTGACGAGTCGATTGCGGATGTTCAATGACACCCACTCGGTGCACCATCGTGAGATCCGCAACGCGGACGTGCCGGTCGTCCAGCTGAAAGTGGAACAGGACGGGGACGTAATCGCAGGATTGTTCGGGAGCGTCTATTGGGGCTGGTTCGACTTGGACCGGCTCTGGGTCGCGTCAGAACATACGGGGACCGGCCTAGGGAGCCGTCTGCTCGAGGAAGGGGAGCGGTTTGCCCGTGACCTCGGAGCGACGCGTGTCAAGTTGACGACATTCTCGTTTCAGGCGAAGGCATTTTATGAACGCTTCGGCTATGAAGTCGCCGGTGTGCTCCGTGATTATCCGCCGGGTTCGGACTACTATATGATGACGAAACGGTTATAAAAAAGGCGACTCGCGCGAGTCGCCTTTTTCAATATACTTTATCCCCGTTAAAGATTGAGTTTTTCACCATGACGTAATCGACAGTGCGCAATGCATCGAGATTGTCCCCACCCGAGTAAGAGATGGCCGATTGGAGGTCTTGTTCCATCTCGGTCAACGTGTCTTGGAGCGCCCCTTTATGCTCGACGAACACTTTCTTGCCTTCGACGTTTTTCCGTTCCCCTTTTTGGAATTCAGAAGCCGACCCGAAGTATTCTTTGAGCAATTTTCCGTCTTGTTCGAACGCCTCACCCGGAGACTCGTCGTGTCCGGCGAACAGCGAACCGATCATGACCATCGATGCCCCGAAGCGAATCGATTTGGCGATGTCTCCATGTGTCCGGATGCCCCCATCCGCGATAATCGGCTTTGTCGCCGCCTTGGCACACCAACGGAGCGCGGCGAGTTGCCACCCGCCAGTGCCGAAGCCCGTCTTGATTTTCGTGATACAGACTTTACCTGGTCCGATGCCGACCTTCGTCGCATCCGCCCCGGCATGTTCGAGTTCTCGGACCGCTTCTGGTGTCCCGACATTCCCGGCGATCACGAACGAACCTGGAAGATGGTGTTTGATATGTTGAATCATCCGGATGACCGCATTCGAGTGGCCGTGGGCGATATCGATTGTGATGAATTCCGGCGTATGTCCGGCTTCCGCGAGCATCTCGACGAAGCGATATTCGTCCTCTTTCACACCGACACTGATCGATGCATACAAACCGCGTCCATGCATATCTTCAATGAACTGAAGTCGCGTCTCTGGGTTAAAGCGATGCATGATATAGAAATAGCCGTTCTCGGCGAGTGATAACGCCACTTTCTCATCGATGATCGTTTGCATGTTGGCTGGAACGACCGGCAGTCGGAACGTGAAGCCTCCGAGCGTCACGCTCGCATCACATTCAGATCTGCTGTCGACGACACATTTTGCGGGAATTAATTGAATATCTTCATAATCAAATACTTTATCCATGTTGTCACACCCCTATTTACGAACAATTTGATTTGTTGATTGGTAAATACTTCGCCCATTCGGTAATGTAACTTAAATCGAGATATATGTCAAAGGAATATGGTGATAGAAGGTAAAAATTCTTTATGATTTTCGTTTAATTGTATTTAATGTTCGTGTTTAGATGATAATTTAAAATGTTTCACGTGAAAAAAGACCGCTTTAAGAGCGGTCTTCATACACAACGTATTGATTGCGCCCGTTGGCTTTCGCCTGATAAAGGGCCAAGTCTGCCTGTTTAAGCAACAATTTCGTCGACATGCCAGCACGGTACGGGGCCACACCGATGCTTGAAGTCGTGACGAACGAATGGTTTTCTAGTTGCCATGGGTGTTGTAGGGCGGTGATCAGTTTTTCGGCCACCCGTTTTGGTGCGTCTGCTTCTGTGTAGCGGATGAGCACTGAGAATTCGTCACCGCCGAAGCGGGCGATCACATCTTGGTTGCGCAACACGTCGGTCAAACGAGCGGAGAATTGGCGCAGCAACTCGTCACCGATGTCGTGACCGAGCGTATCATTGATTTGTTTGAACCGATCGATGTCGAGCGACAAGATGGCGAGTGCCTCGTCTTCTTCTGTGAACCGTGCTAACGTCTCTTCTAAATAGGTAAGGAAGTAGCGCCGATTCGGCAAGTCGGTCAACGTATCATGATAAGCCAAATGCTTAAGCTGCTTCTCGAGCACTTTTCGTTTCATGATTTCACGCGTGACGGTCAAATAATGAAGTAGTTGCCCGCTGTCGTCATAAATCGCTTGAATCTTCGTCTCGAGCCAAATCCAACGGCCATCTTGATGCAGATGTCGGAATTCGAGCGTGAGTGGCTCGCTCGTCGCCGTCATCATCCGAAGTTGTTGTCTAACCGGTTCGACGTCGTTCGGATGGATGAAGTCGAGCGTGTTCTTGCCCTCATAGAAAGAAGGGGCATATCCGAGCACGGTTTGATGGGATGGCGAGGCGTAGCGAACTTGTCCGTCACGCTCGAGAATACAGACGAGGTCGCTCATGTTCTCCGTGATGAGACGATATTGCGTCTCGCTCTGATGAAGCGCCCGCTCCATCTCACGCTTCTCAGTCACGTCGCGCAACAAGGTCATGACGGCAGTCGTTCCTTCATAATTGATTAACAGGCTGCCGATATCCATATGCAGCTTTCGTCCAGCCGGGGTGACGAGCACGACCTCGGTGTCTTGGACCGGATCGCCTTGGCGCAACGCATGAAGGCGTGCCTTGGTCGTCTCATGATATTCCGTGGCGACGAACGTGAAAATCGATTCATTCTCGATATACCTCTCGCCAATCGTTTCTAGCGCCAAGGCGTTGGCATATAGAATCACACCGTCTTTATGGACAATAATGCCTTCAGGAATCGTTTCAATCAATTGGCGATAACGACGTTCGCTCTCCTGGGTCGCCCGTTCGGCATTCTTCTCCGGCGTATGGTCGATAATGATGGCGAACAGTCCCGTGATGTGTCCCCCGACCTCGATCGGGATGTTCAAGATGGCCAAATCAAGCCAGTCGCCCGTCTTTTGAGGTGCGGTCATGCCGTATTTATGCGGCGTTCCGGACAAGGCGAAGCGGAGGCCCTCATCGACAAGGTCCCGTTCCGACTCGGGTAGCCATGACAGAAAAGACTGCCCCAACAAGTCGGCTTCCTCGTAGCCAGTGATTTGCGTGACGGCAGGATTGACCGATTGGACACGTAATGCGTCGTCAAGAACGAAGATGCCGTGAGGTGAATAGCGTTGGAGCGATTCGTGTTGGTCTTTCAAGATAGACAGCTCGAGTTCACGACGTTTCCGGTCCGTCACTTCTCGGACAACCGAGATGACGTGCGTGCAGGCACCCGACTCATCGAAGACCGGCGTCACCTCGGATTCATAGTAATGAACCGGCAAGCGAATCTCGTGTGAGACGGACGATGTCGTATAAGACGGTTCGGCCAAGCGATAGTCCTCGAAGACGAGACTTTTTCGTTCGCGGACGGCCTGGTCATAATGGCGTGTGACGAGAGTGGCCGTCTCGGGCGGAACCATGTCCTCGACACGTTTCCCGATATCGGCATCTGTCCAGCCAATCGCCTGTCGTCCCGGTTCATTTACAAATAAGTAGCGATAAGTTGAACCGTCCACTTCCATAAAGAAGACAAAATCTGAAATTTTGTCGAACGTACGGAGCAGGACGGAGGAATAGTGTTGGATGGTCTGGTCGGCGTGCATCATGTCCCTCATTTCAATCAAAAACTTTTCGGCGCGTCATTTTCATATTACCGCAAGTTGAGACAAAATGTGTGAACATTCCAAAAAGACAGGACTGTGAAAAGTCCTGTCAGGCTGCTCGTTTCATTTCGGTCCGCTCGCGGCGGCCGTTCATCAAGTAGTAGAGGAGCACGGTGAAGCAGGCCACACCGGAAAGCAACAGATACAGCGTTGAGAAACCGGTCAACGGAATGAGCAATCCGATCAAGTAAGGGCCGAATCCAAGGCCTGCGTCGAGCGCGATAAAGAACGTCGACGTGGCCATGCCCATCCGATGGGGGTCCGCAGCCTTGACGGCGATCGCCTGCGTGCCGGACTGGATGTTGCCGAAGCCGAGTCCGATCAATGCCCCAGCGAGTAACAGCATGACGGCGTTGTTCGCTTGACTCAAGACGAGCATGCCGATGGCGAACAGGACGATAGCCGGATACATGACGACATTGGCGCCGCGTGCATCCATCAGACGACCCGTGATCGGGCGCGAGATGAGGACGGCAATCGAATAGACGAGGAAGAAGATACTCGCGGCTTCGACAAGGTCGAGCTCGCTCGCATAGAAATTAATATAGGATAGCACGCTCGAGTAGCTGAGGGCGGCGACGCCGATGATCAGCGCGATCGGTAACGCCTTCGGTTCGACAAATGCACCGAGCGAAAACCCTCGGATGACTTGCGGATTCTCAGCTTCAGGCACCTTCACGAACAAGGCGCTCCCGAGACTGATGAGACCGACGATGAGACAGGTGAGAAAGATGACCGAGAAACTCGTGTATTGGCTCATCATCAAACCGACGAACGGTCCGATGGCGGTGGCGAGCGTCGAACTCATGCTGTAATAGCCGATGCCTTCACCTTTTCGGGAGCCGGGAATGACTTGGGCGACAATCGTTCCCGTCGCCGTGCTCGACAGTCCCATCCCGAGACCGTGGACAAAGCGGGTGAACAGTAAGAAGCCGATGCCAAAGTCGAGGAAATAGAGCAAAATCGTAGCGGTGAAGAACGTGAGGCCGATTAGGAGCGTCTTGCGACGTCCAATCGAATCGATCAAGCGCCCGATAAAGAGTCGCCCGACGAGGGTCCCGATAATGAAGATGCCGGTGACAAGGCCAGCCTCGCTCGTCGAAGCCCCATATGCCGAGACGGCGTGGACACCAATCGTCACCATCAATAAGAAAAAGATGAGCGTTAAGAAGAAGTTGACGAGAGAGATGATGAGGAAGTCTTTCGTCCATAGTTTTTGTGCGGTTAAATGCATCTGCCACCCGCCTCCTGTTTCATTTGATTATAAATAGTTAATAAACATAACTAAAGCAGTATAACAAACGAAGAGGGGTTTGTCCGAACAGACGCATTCTAATCAAAAAACCGATTCGCTGAAGCGAATCGGTTACGTCAAGCATTTATTGGCGGTCCCAGAACCGGCCCTTTGCGATGCCGTCGATAAACGTATCGAAGCCATCGAGGCTATGTTGTTTGAACGTGTATACACCTGGCTGGTCCGTCTTCACGCGGCAACGGTCGAGCACTTCATCATGATGCAGATGCAACGCGAGCGGTTTGAAGTGTTTATACGTGTTCTCGATGAACTCGAGCACGTCGTCTTCGACCGAGGTCGCGGTGCTGACGAGGAAAGCCGCATCGAACAGGCTCGAGTCGACCGTGTCGTATGTCTCTTTCACTTTAAGATCGCCGAGCGTATATGATTTCTTGCCGACGAGGCTGTAATTGACCTTATGATCGGCGAGCGCTTGCACCCACGCCTTCACTTGCGCGGCATCGACGTCTCCGGCCAAGAGGACGGCGACGCTCTTCGTGTCCGGCTTCGCAATCGTATTGGCCATGCTGAGCGCCGGTGAGGCTTTGTCTGAGACGACTTCGTTGTTCTCGGCCGGGAGGTCGACCCCGAGGTTGTCAGCGACGACCGAGGCGAGGTGACGGTCGATTCGATTCAACAGGTCGACGGCATTCTCTTTGACCATGTCCGACTCACATTTACCGAGCTCGAAGCTGCAGGCATCTTGGATGTGTTGCTTTTCGACGTCGGTCATGCTGTTATAAAACATCTTCGCTTGTGAGTAGAAGTCGAGGAAGCTGTCGCTCCGGCCTCGAATCTTATGACCGTCGACTTTCTCTTGATAGTGCTCGAACCCGCCTTGGTCGGCTGGGACGGGCTCCGGCTGATTGTTGTTAAGCGCGTTTTTATGGTAGCTCGTCTGTCCTTTATGGACAGCCATCTGATGCA
Organism: Exiguobacterium sp. s157; assembly: GCF_018618205.1. Taxonomy (NCBI): domain Bacteria; kingdom Bacillati; phylum Bacillota; class Bacilli; order Caryophanales; genus Exiguobacterium; species Exiguobacterium sp. s157. The sequence continues at coordinate 232,618 of NZ_JACSLQ010000003.1, read as the reverse complement.
TGCCGTCGCGCTGGTTATTATGGAACGGACAGACCGGTTTGTTGATCGGGATTTGATGGAAGTTCGGTCCCCCGAGACGTGACAGTTGCGTATCGGTGTACGAGAACAGGCGCCCTTGCAGGAGCGGGTCGTTCGAGAAGTCGATTCCCGGAACGAGATGACCAGGGTGGAACGCGACTTGCTCGGTCTCAGCGAAGAAGTTGTCGACGTTGCGGTTAAGCATCATCTTCCCGACAAGTTTGACGGGCACATCTTCTTCCGGCCAAAGTTTCGTCGGATCGAGAATATCGAAGTCGAACTTGAACTCGTCTTCTTCGGCGATGACTTGAAGCCCGAGCTCCCATTCCGGATAATCGCCTTTATCGATCGCCTCGTACAAGTCGACGCGGTGGAAGTCAGCGTTCTTACCGAGCGCTTTCTGCGCTTCGTCCCAGACTTGTGAATGAACACCGAGTTTTGGTTTCCAATGGAACTTGACGAAGTGTGCCTTGCCTTCTTTGTTGACGAGACGGAACGTGTGCACACCGAACCCTTCCATCATGCGAAGGCTACGCGGGATGCCCCGGTCGCTCATCGCCCACATGATCATATGGGCCGTCTCATGGTTTTGTCCGACGAAGTCCCAGAACGTGTCGTGGGCGCTGCCGCCTTGAGGTACTTCCGTGTGCGGCTCCGGTTTCACGGCGTGGACGAGGTCCGGGAATTTGATGGCGTCTTGGATGAAGAAGACCGGCATGTTGTTCCCGACAAGGTCATAGTTGCCTTCGTCGGTATAGAACTTGGTCGCAAAGCCACGGACGTCGCGCACGGTGTCCCCAGACCCACGCGAACCTTGAACCGTCGAGAAACGGACGAACACCGGCGTCACTTTCGACGGGTCATTCAAGAAGTCGGCTTTCGTATACTCGGCGAGCGACTCATAAACCTGAAACTCCCCATGCGCCCCGACGCCTCGTGCGTGCACGATACGTTCAGGAATCCGTTCGTGGTCGAAGTGCGTCATCTTTTCGCGGAAATGGAAATCCTCGATCAATGTCGGTCCGCGACGTCCGGCTTTGAGCGAGAATTCATCCTCCGCCATCTTCAATCCTTGGTTCGTCGTGAGCCCGGCTTGTTGCTCGTTATCGATCATATGTTGTTTTAACTGCTCTTCTTTCTTGTTCCCCATATTCGTGCCTCCCCTTTAAGTATACGTCCACGCCGTAAGCCACATTTTGGCCTACTTTACGAATGTTCCCTAACACTTCAAGAAAAAACCCCCATTTTTGAAATGGAGGTTAGCGTAACATCGATAAGGTTTTCGTCTTGCCGTCCGACAGTTTGTAGCGCACGACATAGTGGCGTGACGTCGTCTGGACCGTGGCGGACGTGATTTTGGTTGTCTTCTCGCCGATATGAATCAGCGTCAAATACTCGACTTGCTTGCCACGCTTTGTCGTCACGACTTGATTGCGGCGTTGCCAGTCGTAGTCCCGATACGACACATAACTCGCACCGACGGCGACTTTCGGCGTCGTGCCGACCTCGAGTTGTAACAGATGGATCGAGCGGTTCTCGTTGTCTTTATACATGGCATGACGGCTGCCGCTCGAGACGCGATTCAAACCGGTCCCGAGATGGAATCGCTGGACGAACGAGGTCGTGGTCGGGCTGGTGATGTCATCGTATACGAGCACCGTCCCGTCGCGGTCGTAGGCGATACGACGCGTGTGCGTCATCCCGTTACCGAGCAGCCCGCTCGTTCCCGCGGCCGTCCATTGCGTCGACGCGGCACCGACCGATGTGATTTGGCTTCTCCGCAAGTTGTTCGTCGTCAAGTTAAAGCTCTTACCTGCCACATGGACGGTGTTGTGGGCCGCGGCCTGCATGACGACGCTGCGCTCGGGACGGTTCGTATAGGCGTAGCGTCCGCTCTCGACGAGGAAGTCGCGGCCATAGCCGTACAGGTCAATCGACAAATCGTCGGCGTGCTTATGGATGTTGCTATGATAGCCGGCCGTCATCATCACTTGGACTGCGTCCCGGAATGGACCAGAAGCCCCGCCCCAATGTTGACGGAAGAAGGCGTACTGGTTCGATAGCTTACCGACCCGTGTCGACGGTTGGGTTCCCGATTTCCCTTGTGTCATCGCGTAATTCAAGTGCGGATAGCGATTGATATACGGAATCGCGTCCGTGCGGTGCGTGATGGACGGGGTGTCGCCAAACATCGGCAGGGTCCCGTTCGGTTTCAACATATACGTCAGCGCGCTCGGCATATCTTTGACGTCACGCATCCGGCTCGATAGGGCGAAGCGGTTGGCGGCCGCCCAGTCGTTGAACCGGGCGAGCGTGTCGTACAGATAGATTTGATAGAACGGCGAGTGCTCGAGATGGACGCCGTCCGTGCTTAAGCTGTGGTTCAACTGCTGGGTGAGCCGGTTCGTCGCGAGAGAGCGCCAGGCCGAGGAACGATAAAAGCTCCGATGTGTCTCCGCGACGGCGGTCAAGGCCATATCTTGGAACATGCCGTGATTGTTGTTCGGTTTATAAAAGCTTGGCGTCGCCAGCAGTGTCGCGTGTTCATACAGTGTCTTGGCGAACAGCTGCGAGAAGGCCGGATCGGTGTTCACCGCGGACGAGCGGAATTCATTCCAAAAATTGAGCAAATGGAACGTCCGGATGGCGGTGCCATGGTCGTGATACGGCCAACGGTAGCGTGTATAGTTCGCAGCAGGGTATTGCTTGGTCCAACTCGTGACGATTCGCTTCCCGTAGCGGAGATAATCGTCTCGTCCGGTGGCGGCATACGCTTGCGTCAACTGGTTCAACGTCGTGAAGTAATGGATTTGAAACTTGAATGACGTCGAATCGACCGCAGGGACGCTGACATCAAAACGGTATGTATCGATGTTCGGGACACGCAACTGATAGGGCGGGGACGGGATATACCAATTCCCCTTCATGGCGGCGTCGGCCCGGGCGATGGCCGTCTTAGCGGTCAACTCATCGTAATAGTAAGGCGTCTGTCCCCGGGTGAGCGAGCGCATATACTCGTGCGTCAGCCGTGAGTAGGTCGAACCGGAAAACGTCGTCAGCGACAAGTTCGTCGCCACTAGTGTGACGGCTTTCTTTTTTACGTAGTAGATGGTTCTTCCGTCTTGAATCTTATAATAGTGACCGGACGTACTGAGCGCCTTGAACCGCTTTGCCGCGCGCAACGTTCCTTTCGGCTTGAGCGTCTTTCCGACAAATTGATAAAGCGTCGTGCCGGTAGGCGCACTCACCTCATAAGGTGAAATTGATGCGGCGTCGACCTGTCGCGGCGTCAAAGTGGCACCGATCATAACCAGAAGTAGGCATAAAAGCATCCATCGTTTCATAACGTCTTCCTTTCTCCGACCGTTCAACGGTTACATGTATACAATTAGTATACAATTATATATTTAGCCAAAGAAAGGAAAATTCGTACTATCTTTTTGGATGAATCAGGTTATAACGCGGCCCAGACACTCTGCTTCAAGACGATACGTTGGACCGTTTCGGGATTGAGATCATATTTCGTTGAAACGGTTCGGGTCACTTTCGCTTTCAAGTCAGGGTCGTCCGATTGCTCGGCCTCGTAGACGCGATTCCAGACTTGCCAGACGCGCGCTTCCTTGTCCGACAGTTGCGTGTCCCATTCTTTCTCTTTCAATTGCCAGCCGAACGACATCTCCTCATAGGCGCCGGGTTGGACCGTACTCGCCAGGCTCCAATCGCCTTCAGGGGCAAATACGGCTTCGCCGAGTGGTGATTCGGTACCGATATAGGCTTCGTGATCATAAAAACGGAGGAGGGCGGCTTGGAACGTATCACGCGCCGTCACCTCGTCCATGACATCCTGACTGATGGACTGGAGCGTCTCGACGTCAGGTTGTCCGTGGACCACGATGTCATACGTATAGCGGACGGCCTCGTCTTCTGTCACAGCTTGTCTCGTTTCAATCGTGTAGCGTTGCTCGTCGTCTGTTGCCTCTGCTTGCGTGACGGTTTCCTCTGGCGTTTCTTCGGCCGGCTCATGCGGCCAGACGTAGACGGTCAAGGCGATGGCAGGGATGAAGAGAAGACCGCGCCTCAGGCGATACACCCATTTTGGTTTTTGTTTTGTTGTCATTTCACTCACTCCAATGCGTATGTATAAAAAAATCCCCTGATGTCAGGGGATTAACGTGTCCGATCTAATCGTACGATTCGAGCATCTGGATTGTCGATGCCGCGGACCAACTCGCTCAAAATTTTAGAACCTAACATGCTGTAGACCGTGCCGTTGCCCCCATATCCGAGTAAATAGTAGAGGTTCGGACGGTCCGGATGTTCCCCGATAAAGGGTAGCTGGTCGATTGACTCACCGAACAGGGCCACCCAGGCGTATTCAACTGTCAAATCATACATCGGGAACAGAGCTTCGACTTCTTGGCGCAACCGCTCGGCCCGTTTTTGAATGAGTGCCTCGCTATGCGGGGTCTCTGCTTTTTCTTCATCGAGTCCGCCGGCGATGATGCGGCCGTCGACGGTCGTCCGTAAATAGAGGTACGGCCGTTTCGTTTCCCAAATGAGCGCCTGACCTTCCCACTCGCCGAAATCAGGGACGGGATTCGTCGCAATCGCATAAGAACGGTTGAGTTCGATCCGATGCGTGTCGAGGAGCGGGGCCGGACGATAGCCGGTCGCGAAGATGACGTGGCCCGCTTTGAACGTTCCTGTGGGAGTCAAGACGAGCCAGTCGTCTCCGTCGGCGACGACTTCTGTGACGTCCGTCTCTTCGAAGATGGGGACGTTTTGGGTCGACAAGTAGCGGACGACCTGACGGCTGAGCGTGAGCGGATTGACCTCGGCATCGCCGTTCGTAATCAAGCCGGCCGGTTTATCGAACGGATAGCGTTCTTGTAACGCCTCCCGGTCGAGCCATTCGGCCGCGAGTCCGTGTTTCGTCAGCATCTCATACTCCCGTTCCAATTTGGAGACATCTGCCTCGCTGCTGGCGAAGCAGAGACTGTCACGCCGGATATAGACGTCCTTGGCGTCAACCGTCCCGGCGACCTCGTCGAGCGCATCGACCGCCTCGGCACACAGTTGATAGAAGCGGACCGCGTCCGCTTCACCGATTTGTTCGGCCAGTTCGTGCAACATGATGTCGTTCGAGTATTGAATGAGCCCTGTGTTCGCTGCCGTACTCCCGGCTCCGACTTTCCCTTGGTCGATGACGGCGAAATCGACAACGTCCTTGTAAAGCGTATAGGCTGTCAGCGTTCCCGACATGCCCGCGCCGATAACGAGTACGTCGTAGCGCTCTTTCTTGATTGGTTTTTGTAAGACGATCTGTTCCGATTCTGTGGTCGGCCAATATAAGTTCCCGTTGTGCATCTCCATGACGTCATCCTCCGATAATCAGCATCTTCTAATTAATCCCCGAATTTCACGAATGAAAACGCAAAAGGCCGCAGACAATCTGTCTGCGGCTTGCGTATTCGATTCGATCGTTATTTTTTGATGACGACCGTGTTCGCGGATGCGCCTTTCGTGTAGCTGATCCGTTTCACATTCTCTGCGCCACGGATTTCAGCCAAGTTCGTTCCATCGACAATTACTTCTTTGACCGTGGCGCCGTCGAAGTCGATGATGGCACCGGCTTCTTTCGGTTTCACTTGAACGACGATGTTTTTAAGCGGGTCACCTGTCAATTCTGTGTAGGCGCCGCGTACGAAGATGCCGTTCTTGAAGTTCGTGCCTTTGCCGATCGTCACGCCGATGAAGTCATCTTGGAGGACGAGGCGTGCAGCCTTGTGGTTCTCGACCGTGTAACGCGTCAATTCCACTTCTGGCTCCGGAGTGAGGTCGATTTGTGCGAGGACCGGATCGTGGTCACTGGCGCGACCCGACATTTCCGTGAAGTCAGCGTTGACGTGAATCATATCAATTTCGGTCGTCGCCGCTAAACGGTTTGACACGAGGATATGGTCGAGCACTTGCGAGTTCCCTTGATAGACGTACGAGTAACGGTCGACAGCTGGGACTTTCTCGACCATGTTCGTCATCAAGTCGCCTTTGAAGATTTGCATCGCATCCGAGAATTCGAAGTCGTTGAAGTCACCGAGGGCGACGACGTTCGCGTCAGGGTTGTCCGTTTTCACGTCAGCGACGAAGTCATGGACGATTTGAGCGATTTGTTTCCGTTGGACTTCACTGCCGAGCACGACCGGCTGTTTCGAGCCGAAGAAACCAGTGTCGCCACCTTTCGAGTTCCAGTGGTTGGCGATGACGACGACGTTCTCGCCTTGGAAGTCGAACTGGGCCGCGAGCGGTTTACGTGAGCTGTTGAACGCCGGGTTGAGCGGGTCGATCCGGCCCGGGTTGTGCGTCAACTTGCCATTTTCATAACCGACAGCCGTCGTCGCGTCACCGGCAGGGATGCCTTCTGTGAGCGAGACACGTTCCGGGTCATACAAGAAGCCGACGCGGATGTTGGCGTTCGGTGCGCCGCCGTCTTTATTGTACTCAGGGTCGATGTTGACGTACTTGTACGACTTGCCGCCGATTGAGACGATATTGTCAATCAAGCGTTGGTAGCTTTGGTCGGCCGCAGAATCGCCTGTGCCTTCCCCGTTGTTATCTTGAACTTCGGTCACACCGATGATATCCGGGCTGTTCAATTCCTCGACGAACGCTTTCGCGAGTTTGAGGGCTTTCTCATCTGACGTCTCTTTGACGTTGTTCGAGAAGTTCTCGAGGTTGTAAGAGGCGATCGTCAATTTGTCCTCTTCAGCTTCGATGAACGTCGTCTCACGCTTGGCGTCACCTTTGATGAAGGCAGCCTTCATCTCATCAAGACCTGCTTGAATCTTATAGTTGCCGTACGAGTATCCAACGACACCGACGATCGGGCCATTGAAGCGGTCACCGGTCGCGACATCGAAATCACGAGCGTCGGCATTCGGTTCGAGACGGAATTGAATCCGTTCCGGGTTGGCATCATCTTTTTTCAACAGAATACCACCGTTGAACGTCTCGGTCGGTGTTGCTTCGAACACGGTCACGAGGTCGCCGTTCTGTTGCGGTGATACCGATTTGAGGTTGCCCGTCTCGACGCGCATCCCTTCAAGGCTCTCCCAGAAGTCGATGGCATCTTTTTCCGGATTGAAGACGGCGAGGGCATCGCTGTCGATGAACTCGGTCGGCAAGTTCGACGCGTCGATTTTCACCGGCGTCGGGAGTGTGACACCGCTCTTGACGACGTTGACACTTCCGTTGCGTGTATCGATTTGCGTCATCTTCATATCCGTCTGTTGACGGTCGCTGTAGCCTTCGATGGCGTACTCGCTGACGAGACCTTTCACGTTGACAAGGTCACCGACTTGGATGCCCGCGATCGAACGGCCACCATACAAGATGATCCCTTCTGACGTGCGTGCATCTTGGTCGGCTTCCATGTCAGGCGTTTGGATATAGTAATACGTCGTACCCATCGAGACGAACGAGTACGTGACGACGCCTTCGACGCCTTCAACAGTCTGTCCGTTCATCGGTGACGTGTGGCTTGCGCCTTGGATGTCATGGATGCGGATTTTGTCCGTGATTTTATAGTCGAACGTCGTCACGGCGCTGAACGCATCACCCGATTTGACGGCAACTTTGAGCGTTTTCGTCTCCTCGATGCGGACTGGTGACGTATAAAGGGTACCGTTCACTTTCGGGTCCGACCCGTCGAGCGTGTAATAGATGTCAGCGCCCGCTGTCGTCGTCGAAAGTGTCACGTCTTGTGGACCGACGAACGTGCCCGCACCTGGCTTCGCTGTCGCCGGACGGAGTACCGATGCGTCGATGACTGTGTCAGATACGTCGCGCGGAATGATTTGATACGTATTATCGAACTGTTGCACGATACCCGTGATCGACGAGTAGTTGACGTCCGTCTGTAAATCGAGAATGCCACGCTCATCACGCACGACGAACTCTTTCGTTCCATCCGTCGCCGTCAAGTTTTGCCCGCTACCTGAGAGGGTGACGTTATTGACGGTGACGAGTTCAGACTCGACGTCCTCATTGATTTGTTCGCCAGTGAGGACTTGCGCAGCTGGGACGCTCGCCGCTTGTTTTGACACGACGACGGCGCTGTTCAATTGAAGCAATTCACGATACGAACCGATGGCACCCGTGACGACGACTTCATCACCGACGTTGACGGCAAGTGACGTCGGACGGACCGAGAGTCCGCCTGTCGCATCTTGAATCGAAATCGTGTTGGCCAGTTTCGCCGTGACGACTCCTTTAATCGTGACCGTTTCACCTTCGGCTTTCGTACGGGCGTCACTGATTGAAATCGGAGTGACCGGCGCCGGTGGTTCTACCGTACCGCCATCGCCGTAGTCGACGCCTTGGAACGTGTGTGATCCGAGGTTCGTGAACGTATCGATTGGTTGTGTGTTCCATTCAGTGGCCGGGTCGAACGCATCCGCGCCGTTCGCATCCCCTGTCGTGACCGTATCTTTCCGAACCAACGACTGGTCAGCCGTGGCGACCGTCGTTCCCCATTTCGTACCCGGATCGAATCCGACTTGACCGAAGACGTCGAGCACCGTGTCCCCTTTTTTCAAGACGAGCGTGTCGTCGCCGTTAAAGTTCGTCACACCGCTTGTCGTGTTCGACTTCGCTTTCAAGGCATCACTCGCGCTGGCGTTGACGATGACATACGTGCCACCTGGCTCGAGCGTACCTGTCAAGTTGAGGGTCGTGCCTGGAGCCGTACCGCCGTTTGAATACAGTTCAAGTTTATAGGCCGAGAGGTCGATGGCCGCATTCGTTCCATTGAACAGTTCAATCGCTTTATTGTTGCTCGAGCCTTCAACGTATTCCGAGATGAACAGGTCTGAAGCGTTCAGCGTCTCTGCGTGTACGTTTGCCGCGATTGGCGTCATGCTGCTGACGATGAGTCCGGCTGATAAGGCGAGTCCGGTCATTTGTTTGAATGAACGTGCTTGTGGTTTCCCCATGTGTTAGTCTCCCTTTGATTATGTAGATAACCGATACGATGTCCCAGTTCGTGTGGTCACTTGCTTGAGCGGATGCCCCCTTTAGGCCAAAACGAAATGATAGCGCTTACATTACTCGACTTGACGTAAGGAAGTTGCGTTCGTACTCCCTCCATCGATTGACGGATTTCACTATCATTTACCAACTTTTCAACTACATGTTAAACATAACCAAGCAGACGTCAGAACTCAATCCACTTATTGCGAAGTTCATATTACAGTTTGATTACAGACTTGAAGAGAACTGAGCAAGTAGGCAATCGGGTTGACGGGACGCCCCCCAACTCTTACAATTCATTAATACAATTAAGTGTATCGGTTAACTGTGGATTAAATGGGGAGGAAACGAATGACGACAATTACTTATCCGGTCATCCCGGGAGCGGGCGCGTTTTATTATGAAGGAAATGATATCGGCATCTTGTTATGCCATGGCTTTAACGGGACGCCTCAAAGTGTGCGTGACGTCGGAATCGCCTTGATGGAGAAAGGATTCACCGTCTTCGCACCGCGGCTCAAAGGACATGGGACGGATCCGGAAGAGTTTCGGCAATCGACACGCCGCTGCTGGTATGAGTCGATGGAAGCCGGTATCCGTCTCTTGCGTGAGCGATGTCGACACGTCATCGTTGTCGGGCAGTCAATGGGCGGGACGCTGGCGATGAAGGCCGCTTTGGCCGGACAGGCCGATGCGATCGTCACCATCAATGCGGCGTTGTCCGTGCCAGGCTATGCCTGTCACGCCACGGACGATGTCTGTCGTTTCATTGATGAAGACGAACCGGATATCTGTGCACCAGGCGTGTACGAGATTGTCTACGACAAAGTGCCGACGTCAGCCATTCGAGAATTACTCGCGCTCATCGAGGAAGTGCGACCGATGGCGGCCGAGGTGACCGTACCGACGTGCGTCATCCATTCGGCCATCGATAATGTCGTGCCGCCCGAGGACTCGATGTGGTTGTACGAGACTGTTCAAGCCCCAAAGCAACGAGAGGTGCTCGAACAGTCGTACCATGTGGCGACGATGGACCATGACCGGGAGCGGTTAGCGGACGTCATCGGCGCATTCTGTGAACAAGTTGCGACAGCCCCGAAAATGTAGTCTCCGGACTACATTTTTTATATCTCATTATTTGCAAACGCTTGCACAAGTGCTATTCTAGGATTAGATTCATCCTAAAACAGGTATTGCTGTTCAAGTATATAAAATATAAATGATGAGATGTAGGAGGCAAGCGGCGTATGGAGTCAATGGTCAGCAGAGAACAAGTGGCGAAAAAAACGGTTACCCGCACGTGGTGGAAAGAAGCAATCGCGTATCAGATTTACCCGCGTAGCTTTAAAGATTCGAACGGAGACGGGATTGGGGATCTCCGCGGTATCATTGACAAGCTGGATTACTTAGAAGACCTGGGGATCGATGTGATTTGGATTTGTCCGATGTATAAGTCCCCGAACGATGATAACGGATATGATATCTCGGACTATCAAGACATCATGCAAGAGTTTGGGACGATGGAAGACTTTGACGCCTTGCTCAAGGCCGTCCATGCCCGTGGAATGAAATTACTGTTAGACCTTGTCGTCAACCATACCTCTGACGAGCATCCATGGTTCGTCGAATCAAAAAGTTCGAGACACGACCCGAAGCGGGACTGGTACATCTGGCGTGACGGAACGGATGAGGCACCTCCGAACAACTGGGCGAGTATCTTTGGGGGCTCGGCGTGGGAATACGATGAGACGACCAAGCAATACTATTTGCACGTCTTCTCTAAAAAACAGCCAGATTTGAACTGGGAAAACAAAGACGTACGTGATGCCGTCTACGATATGATCAACTGGTGGCTCGACAAAGGAATCGATGGTTTCCGAGTCGACGCGATCAGCCACATCAAGAAGATGCCAACTGAGACGATGTTGCCGTCTCCAGACGGCAAATCGTACGTCACGGCGTTCTCGATGTATTCGAATATCGACGGCATCCACGATTATCTTCAAGAGATGAAACAAGCGACGTTCGCCAATTACGACATCATGACGGTCGGCGAAACGAACGGGATTGAACCGCAAGCGGCCGACTTATGGATGGGGCCGGACAACGGGGCGATGAACATGGCATTCCACTTTGACCATGTCGACATCATGCGCAAGTCACGCCTGGCACCGCTCGATGTCGTCGAATTGAAACGAATCTTTGACAAGTGGCAACAAGGCCTGCTCGAGACGGGATGGAACGCTCTCTATATCGAGAATCACGACATGGTGCGCGCCGTCTCGCTCGTCGGGGATGAGAACCATTACTGGCGCGAAAGCGCGACCGCCCTCGGCATGATGTATTTCTTCATGCACGGGACACCGTTCATCTATCAAGGACAGGAAATTGGCATGAAGAACGTGCCGTTGCCATCGATTCATGACTATGACGACGTGGCGACGAAAAATGAATACTTCGAACGGATCGCCAACGGAATGAGTGAAAACGATTCGATGCAACAAGTGTGGGGGACGTCACGCGATAACGTCCGCACCCCGATTCAATGGGATGCGTCACCGCACGCTGGTTTCTCGACGGCGACGCCATGGATGCCGATCCATGAGGAGTATGAGACGCTCAACGTCGACGCTCAATCGAAGGATGCCCATTCGATTCTGTCGTTCTATAAGGCGATGATCCGTCTCCGTCGGACGGAAGACACGTTCACATACGGCAGTTACCGCGATTTGTTGCCAGAACATCTGCAAGTTTTCGCCTATGAGCGCACGTTCGAACAACAGACGTTTTATGTCATCGTCAACTTGACGGCGAACCCTGCCGAGACGACGCTGCCTGGTCTCGACAAGGCGACGCTCGTATTGACGAACGAGATGGACCCTGAGACGATCGAGACGGACACGTTTATGCTGCGGCCGTTCGAAGCAAGACTATATCGTTGCTCATAAAACCGAAAGCATTTTTCTGCTTATGACAGAAGAATGCTTTTTTGTCATTAATGGAAAGTATTAGGTAGTGATATGTTTGAAAATAAAAGAGAATAAAAATTAAAAATGTCATTAAAAGGAAAATTATTTACTTTAAAAGTCACTGAATGAATGTGAAAAAAATATGAAAAATTCACGTTTCTTCTTAATAGATTCAGTTGAATCTAAAAAAGGCAAGTATCGAGACGTGAAAGTCTCTATAAATTGCTTTATACTTAGAATTAACAAAGAATCGTCCTGGCAATAAAAATATTTTACTCGGTTTCGTTTGTTGATAAAACGAAGGGAATCAGACACTAAAAAGCTACCTACTCCTACAAAAGGAATCAACAATCATAATTGTAAATATTTTACTTTTTAGGGGCGGTTAAGAAGCAAAGGAGGGAACACATTGTCTGTATTGCACTGGGTGATCTTATCCCCATTTCTATTCGGGCTCATCATACCGTTGTTGTTTAAGTATGTACCAAAAATCCATGTGGGTTGGTTTGTCTGGCTGTTGCCGACGGCACTCTTCATTTACTTCATGAATCGATTACCGGCAATCTCATCTGGAGAAGTCGTCAGTGAGAGCGTCAGCTGGATTCCTGAGTTAGGGATTGAATTTACAGCGTATTTAGACGGTTTGAGCATGTTGTTCGTGTTGTTGATTACGGGAATCGGATCGCTCGTCGTCCTGTACTCCATTTTCTACTTGTCGAAACAAGAGCGACTCGGTAACTTCTACCTCTATTTGATGCTCTTCATGGGAGCGATGCTCGGTGTCGTCTTATCGGATAACTTGATCGTCCTTTATGTGTTTTGGGAAGTGACGAGCATCGCATCGGCGCTATTGATCAGTTACTGGTTCCACAAGGACAAGTCGACGAAAGGTGCTCAAAAGTCGATGTTGATCACCGTGGCGGGCGGATTGGCCATGCTCGGAGGATTCATTTTACTGTTCCAAATGACAGGTACGTTCAGCATCCGTGAAATTATCGCGAACGTCGATGCCGTTCAAGCAAGTCCGCTCTTCATTCCAGCGATGCTCTTAATCTTGCTCGGCGCATTCACGAAGTCGGCGCAGTTCCCGTTCCACATCTGGTTGCCGGACGCGATGGAGGCACCAACGCCGGTCAGCGCCTATCTTCACTCGGCAACGATGGTCAAAGCAGGAATCTATCTCGTCGCCCGGATGACGCCAGTGTTCGGCGGTTCGAACGTCTGGTTTTGGACGCTCTCGCTCGTCGGACTCTTTACACTGTTATGGGGCTCGATCTCAGCTGTCCGTCAAAAGGATTTAAAAGGGATTCTCGCCTTCTCGACGGTCAGCCAACTCGGGCTCATCATGTCGCTCCTCGGCGTCGGCTCGGCTGCGCTCACGGACGGGGCAGACGACCCGATGTATACACAAGCGATTCTCGTCGCAGTCTTCCACTTGTTCAACCACGCGACGTTTAAAGGGGCGCTGTTCATGGCGGTCGGTATTATCGACCACGAGACCGGGACACGCGACATTCGAAAGCTCGGTGGATTGATGACAGTGATGCCGATCACCTTCACAGTCTCGCTCATCGGTCTCGCTTCGATGGCAGGACTTCCACCGTTCAACGGTTTCTTGAGTAAAGAAAAGTTCTTCACGGCGATGCTCAGCGTTCGTGACTTCGAGGCGTTTGATGTCGGTTCGTTTGGGATAATGTTCCCGATCATCGCCTGGATCGCGAGTATCTTCACGTTCCTCTACAGTTTGATTATGTTCTTCCGCACGTTCCGTGGGAAGTTTGAACCGAGTAACTATGAGCGGACCGTGCACGAGGCACCACTCGGGATGTTGATTAGTCCAATCATTCTCGTCGTCCTCGTGATCGTCTTCGGTTTGTTCCCGAACTTGTTGTCGTACTCGATCATTGAGCCGGCTAAACAAGCCATCTTACCGACTTACTTGCCGGAAGGGGAACAGTTCGTCGTCAACATTAAACTATGGCATGGCATTAACACAGAGCTTTTGATGACGCTTGGTGTCGTCTTGGTTGCTTCTCTGTTGTTCTATGTGATGGGGCGTTGGACGAAACTCGCGATCTATAACCGCGAGCGTGACCCGCTCAACTGGCTCTACGACAATGCGCTTACAGGACTCACATCCGGCTCGCAGTGGATCACGCGTCTCCAAATGACAGGGCGGTTGCGGGATTACTTCGCCTATATCTTCACGTTCATGTTGCTTCTCGTCGGGTATACGTTCTGGCGCTTCGACGCATTCGCCATCGATACGTCGAACACGAGCGTGATTGAGCCGTTCATGTGGATTTTGATTCCACTGCTCATGGCGGCAGTGATTAGCATCCCGTTCTTGAATCATCGAATCACCGCGGTCATCGTCGTCGGGGTCGTCGGTTTCTTGCTAGCACTTTTGCTCATCGTGTTCCGGGCGCCAGACCTCGCGCTCACAAAGTTGCTCGTTGAGACGGTCACCCTCGTCATCTTCATGCTCGCGTTCTATCACTTGCCAGAGTTGCGCAAAGAAAAGTTCACACCGCGCTTGAACATTAGTAACATGCTCATCTCGGTGAGTGTCGGTGTCATGATGACGCTCGTCGCTTTCAGTTCGATGGCGCTTGGTAATTCGTCAGGGTACGTTTCGATTTCTGAGTATTTCCTAGAAAATGCAAAAGAGCTCGCTGGAGGCTATAACGTCGTCAACGTCATTCTCGTCGACTTCCGAGGTCTCGATACACTACTTGAGGTACTCGTACTCGCCGTGGCCGCGCTTGGAGTCGTCACATTGATTAAACTGCGCTTGAAAGGAGGAGAAGATGTATGAATAAGCAAGTGAAACCGAATAACTTGATGCTTCGCAACGTTACTCGAGTGGTCACATTCATCTTGTTTACGTTCTCGATTTACTTGTTCTTCGCCGGGCATAATAATCCCGGTGGAGGCTTTATTGGTGGATTGATGACGGCAAGCGCACTTCTCCTTCTCTATTTAGGATTTAGCATGAGACGGATTAAAAAGGCTGTGCCTTTTGATTTCACGACGATCATTGCTGTCGGTTTGCTAGTCGCGCTAGCGACGAGTGTGTCGAGCATGTTTTTCGGCCATCCGTTTTTGAGCCAGTTTTATGAGTACGTGCAGTTGCCTGTACTCGGGGAGACGGGGGTAGCGACTTCGCTACCGTTTGATTTAGGTATTTATTTAGTCGTCGTTGGTATGGCATTAACGATTATTTTAGCGATTGCGGAGGATGATGCGTAATGGAGATACTCATGTCAATTACGGTTGGTGTCCTCTTTATGATCGGCACTTACCTGTTACTGTCGAAAAGTTTATTACGAATTGTACTCGCCCTCATCATATTGTCGCATGGCGCACACTTCTTGCTTCTGACGATGGGCGGGCTACAAACGGGCGGTCCACCGCTCTTGAATTTGAACGTGGAGACGTTCACCGATCCTTTGCCACAAGCGTTGGTGCTAACGGCAATCGTGATTAGTTTTGGAATGACGTCCTTTTTACTTGTCCTGTCTTATCGGACATACAAAGTGTTTCGGACAGACGACTTAGATCAGTTAAGGGGGTCGCCTGATGAGTAATCTACTCGTACTTCCATTTCTTATCCCGTTTGTGATGGGAGCGGTCATGATTCTGTTTTCTAAGAACATCGGTCTACAGCGCGTTTTGAGTGGACTGACCGCCCTGTCCATGCTCGGCGTCGCCATCTACTTGGTTCGCGTCGTCATGACAGAAGGGATTGTCGTGTTAGAAGTTGGTGATTGGTCCGCACCGTTTGGAATCGTCCTTGTCGCTGATTTGTTTGCGGTGACGATGGTGCTCATGTCGGCTATCGTCGGTCTCCTCTGTCTCTTGTTCGCGTTTCGGACAATCGCGCCGGAACGTGAGAAATTCTTCTTCTACCCGTTTTACTTTTTCCTATTAACGGGTGTGAACGGAGCGTTCTTGACGGGAGACATCTTCAACTTGTTTGTCTTCTTCGAAGTCATGCTGATCTCGTCTTACGTCTTGATTGTGATGGGCGGGACGAAGTACCAGTTACGTGAATCTCTCAAATACGTCGTCATGAATATCTTCGCGTCCATCTTGTTCGTCGCGACAATGGCCTTCACCTATGCCGTGACGGGTACGCTGAATATGGCGCAACTCGCTGAGCGCGTGGCTGAGCTCGAACAAGTCGGGGTGTTGAATGTGATTGCGATGTTTTACTTCATCGTCTTCGGGATGAAAGGCGCGCTCTTCCCCCTCTACTTCTGGTTACCGCGTTCATACTTCGGGCCACCCGCAGCGGTCGCCGCATTGTTCGGCGGACTGTTGACGAAGGTTGGGATTTACGCGATTATCCGGACGTTCACGCTCATCTTCCCGCACAATCAAGAGTTCACCCAACCAATCCTCATCTGGGTCGGGGCCATCACGATTGTCATCGGCGGTCTCGGAGCGGTCTCGAACTTCGACTTCAAGCGGATCTTGTCGTACCATATCGTATCGCAGGTCGGTTATATGGTCATCGGTCTCGGGCTATACACGAGCCTTGCGATTGCTGCGGCGATTTACTATATCGTCCACAATATCATCGTGAAGACGGCACTTTTCCTGTACGCAGGGACGGCGCAGCGGATTACGGGTACGACCGATTTGAAGCAAATGGGTGGATTGTTGAAGACGCACCCGCTCCTCGGGTGGATGTTCTTCATCACCGGAATCGCCATTGCGGGAATACCGCCGTTCAGTGGGTTCATCAGCAAGTTGTCACTCATCGTTTCTAGTTTTGAGACAGAGCAATATCTCGTCGGCGGGATTGCACTCGCCGTCGGGATGCTGACGCTCTTCTCGATGATCAAGATTTTCATGTACGTGTTCTGGGGTGAGCAAAAGCACACGACAGCCCAAGGGAAGACGAAAGTCGGAGCGTTGTTGCTCCCGGCCGTCCCGCTCGTCATTTTGACGACGGTGCTCGGGATTGCGGCGCAACCGATCCTCTCGTTCTTCCTTGATGCATCAAATCAGTTGTTGGACCCGTCGATTTATATTGATTCGGTCTTGAGAGGAGGGGGAGCATGACGTTTCAAATCGTATTGAACACGGCCATCGCCATTTTGTGGGCGGTGCTTTGGAACAGTTATACCGGAGTCGATTTCCTGCTCGGTTATCTCGTCGGGGTTTTCATCTTATATGTCCTCCGGCACTTCCTCCACTTTGATTTTTATATGCGCCGGGTGATTGCCGCATTTAAACTACTCGCCCTGTTCATTAAAGAGTTGATTCTATCCAATATCGACGTCGTGAAAGTGTTGCTCAGTCCAAAGTTTGAGATTGAGCCTGGGATTATTGAAGTGTCGACAGAACTAAAGAGTGGCTGGGAGCTGACACTGCTCGTTTCCCTCATCAGTTTGACACCTGGTACGATTGTCATGGACTTTTCGGAAGACAATAAATCGCTCTTTGTCCATTCGATCCATGTACCGGATAAAGAAGAGATGATCCGAGAAATCCATGAAACGTTTGAAAAAGCCATCATGGAGGTGACACATTGATGTTTAACGTGTTGCTCATGATCTCGTTGATCCTCATGTCATTCGCGCTCGTTATTTCGTTTGCTCGAATCATCAAGGGACCATCCCTTCCAGATCGCATCGTCGCCCTCGATTCGATTGGGATCACCTTGATTGGGATGATTGGGATTCTAATGATTCTCCAAAAGACGATTGCATACGCGGAAGTCATTTTGATGATTGGTATTTTGGCGTTTGTCGGGACGATTGCCTTATCGAAATTCATAGAGAGGGGGAATATCTTTGACCGCGATTGAATGGTTGATTGCGATTTTATGTTTGATTGGCGGCTTTCTCAGCTTCATGGGCGGAATCGGACTTATTCGTTTCCCGGACGTGTACGGTAGGACCCATGCGGCTGCGAAAAGTGCAACGCTCGGTGTCATGACCGTCATGACGGGGACATTCCTCTACTTTTTGGTTATAGAAGGCATGTTCTCCGGGAAGATTTTATTGACGATTTTGTTCGTCTTTTTGACGGCGCCGCTTGCTGCACTCATGATGTCTCGGGCAGCCTATTTAACCGGAGTTCCGTTGTCTGAACTTACGACGCAAGATGATTTGAAGAAAAAGTACCCCGATGCCCAAAAAGATGTAAAGTAGACCTTGTCAGAAACCGAATTGCTGAGGAGGCGCGCCATGCATCAAATTCAAGTTGAAAATGAAAGTGTTTCGTATCGAGTGACGATTGTCGAGGCCGACCGGGCCTTCCTTATCCTCGATGTTCATGGTCGGCGCGAGGTGGTGACGACGGCGAACTATATTTCCTTTGCGCGCGACCTCACTACGGCCCATCGGCGATTGAGTGGGGTGGCTCAGCTCTTGAACGTCCAAGGCGAAGAAGTATTGAACATCGAATACCTCGGTGGTCACGTCGATGTTCAGCTGATCGGAGACGCTGGTATCCGAACGCTTACGACCGATCAAAGTTATATGACACCTGTGCTTGCTCAAATCGGGATCGTGGAATAGATTGTGACAAACGCGGGAAAAGAGCATATGATAGAGGTTGACTATACGGAAAGGGGTGTCGGGTATGGATGGCACGAAACGCGCGGACATTCGCCCAGGGCTCCACGTCCAGATTGTCCTAAAACAAGATCAGCGGAGTGGGAAGTTGACGTCAGGCGTCGTCAAAGACATTTTGACGAACTCGCCGCGTCACCCGCACGGCATTAAAGTACGCTTAAGCGATGGACAGGTCGGTCGGGTGAAAGTGATCGAAGCTGGAGGTGAATAACATGACTGAAAAGAAATTAAGTTTTCAAGAGGCGATGAAGCAAAAACTCGCTGAAAAGAAACAAAACGAGACGAAAGTGCCGACAGGACTTCGTGGGACGAAGCAGAAACCGTTGACGAACCAGTTGACGAAGAAGCCGAACAACCAGAAGAAACGGACAGGCGTTTAACAAGCAGCCGCTCAATGAGCGTCTGCTTTTTTTATTTCCCAAATGAATAATGAAAGGAAGCTGGTATTTTCTATACATTCAAATCTATTTACAAAGCGAATAGTTTGAAACAAGTTGAATGAGGACGTCAAAAAAAAGTAGGGAAATAAAGATTTATTATTTCTTTCAGATAACTTTGTAAGCGCTTTAAATAAAGCTATAACTCACCTTTTGTTATATAACATATGAAATAAGTGTGAACTGACCTATAAAAAAAATTATTGATAATTGTCAGAATCTTTGTATAATTCAGAACTAAGACATCATAAAATTTTTAAACAACTTTAGATTCACACAACAGGGAGGAACTTACTTATGGAAGCCGTGCAAAGCATGTTACAAGGAAGCGTCGATTACATGAACAACATCTTATGGACTTATGTTCTGATCGTCGCGCTCGTCGGAGCCGGGATTTACTTTACAGTGAGGACACGCTTTATGCAGTTCCGTTACTTAAAAGAGATGTTCCGGGTCGTCGCTGAAAAACCGGAGGTCACAGACAGCAAGAGCATCAGTTCAATGAAATCGTTCTTCATCGGAGCAGCCACACGAATCGGGACGGGTAACTTGGCTGGTGTCACCGTCGCCGTGACGGTAGGTGGACCAGGAGCGGTCTTCTGGATGTGGATTGTCGCGCTTCTCGGTGGAGCGACAGCGATGATTGAGAGCACGCTCGCACAAGTCTATAAAGTAAAAGATGACGTCGCGTACCGCGGCGGTCCAGCATACTACATTGAAAAAGGACTCAACAACCGGGCCCTTGGTATCGTCTTCGCCGTCTTAATCGCGGTGACGTTCGGTCTCATCTTCAACTCAGTGCAATCGAACACGATCGCGGCCGCGTTTGATAACGCGTTCGGCATCGATGCCGTCGTCGGTGGAGCCATCCTCGTCGTCTTGACTGGATTGGTCATCTTCGGTGGTGTACACCGTGTCGCCAACTTCTCGGCAATCGTTGTACCGATTATGGCTGGATTGTACTTGGCCATCGCCGCTTATGTCGTCGTCGTCAACATCACAGAAATCCCAGGCGTGTTCGCGATGATCTTCCAGAGCGCATTCGGTCTTGAGCAAGCGTTCGGTGGATCGGTCGGAGCAGCCATCTCGATGGGTGTACGTCGCGGTCTCTTCTCGAACGAAGCAGGTATGGGTTCGGCACCAAACGCGGCAGCAGCTGCTGAAGTTTCACACCCAGCGAAACAAGGTTTCCTTCAAGCGCTCGGCGTCTTCTTGGACACGTTGATCGTCTGTACGGCAACAGCGGCCATCATCCTCCTCTCAGACAGCTATGCTGCCGGTAACGGAGAAGGAATCGTCATGCTTCAAAATGCATTGAGCGAACAAATCGGATCGTGGGCGCCAGCGTTCGTAGCTGTCAGTGTCTTCTTGTTCGCCTTCAGTTCAATCGCAGGTAGCTACTACTACGGTGAAACAAACATCGAGTTCATCAAGAAGAGCAAAAACGCAGTTCTTGGTTTCCGCCTTGCGACAATGGCGTTCGTCTTCATCGGAGCGGTCGCAAGCCTCGGCTTCGTCTGGAGCTTGGCTGACTTGTTCATGGCAGGGATGACGTTAATCAACATTGCAGCCATCACATTGCTTGGTGGCGTCGCCTTCAAAGTCCTTCGCGACTACGAAGAGCAGCGTGCCCAAGGGCTCAACCCACGCTTCTCGGCCCGTAAACTCGGCATCGAGAACACGGAATGTTGGGACGTCGAAGAAGAAGAAGTCGCACAAGGTGCAGTCCAAGCGGCTGCTGCCGATACGACAAAAGGTTAATTCGTTCAATATGCAACAACAGGGGCCCTGCGCATCGGGGCCCCTGTCTTTTTATGCTTGTTGACGGATCGATTCAACATTTTTCTCGGCGGGTTTCGCGTTCAAATGGACGTACGTCCCGGCGACGAACAAGGCGCCTCCGACGATGTTGCCAAGCGTGGCAAACAAAAGATTGTTCAACGCCAGCCCGAGGTTGATCGCCTCAGATGGGGCGTAATAGAGCGCGAGCCCGAAGATGCCCATATTGGCAATCGAGTGCTCGAAACCGGCGGCGAAAAAGACGACGACCGGGAGCATCGTGAGCATAATCTTCGCAACGTCATTTTTCGTCTTCAACGGCATAAAGATAGCGATACAGACGAGGATGTTGCACAAAATCCCTTTCAAGAAAATCGCGAGTACGTCTCCGCCCATTTTTTTCGCGGCGACGACCGATAACAGGTGGTCGGCACTGACGTCGCCCATGCTATGGGCACCGATGACGAGCCCGACGAGGATGAGCGCACCGACGAGGTTACCGAGCCAGCTGATGCCCCAGACGGCCGTCAAATCGCGCCAGTCGACACGTCCGCGTTTCGCGCCCGTATACAAATACATCGTGTTGCTCGTGAACAGTTCGCCGCCCATCCAGACGATAAAGACGAGCGCGACCGAGAAACTCATCCCGGCGAACAGCATCGTACCAGGTACATCAATGAACATATTCCCGACCGAAAAGGCAAAGACGACCCCAATCCCGATTAGAAAACCAGCGACGATGGAACGGAGTGCGTAGTGACCGAACGCATGACGCAACAGCGTCGCTTTTTTATAGGCGGCTTCTTCCATATACGCGACAGCTTGTTTTTCCATTTGAACACGGCCTCCTTTAGACAACTTAAGTCTAGGAGGTCCAACAAAAGTTTGCAATTGTTTTCACAAACTTTTTTGAAAGCCGTTTCAACTGTTCACATCGTTGCCACGAGTTCGACTTTCATGCGGTCGGGATCCTCGAAATAAAGAGCGATATAGTTCGGACCACCGGCATAAGGGAAGCGGTCGGCATAGAGCTCCGTGAATCCGTGCTGAGGCAATTCCGAGCGCAGTCGCTCGAGTTGCTCCAATGACGCGGCATGAAAGGCGAGGTGGTTCAACCCTGTCTTTTTACGATGATACGGAGGATCGAGATGTGCGGTCTCGGTTTGGACGAAGACGAGATACGTATCGCCGAAACGATAACTCCTTCCTTCTTCCCATTGTTGGTAGACGGTATAGCCGAGCTCAGTGAGGAGCCAGTCCCACGCCACGAGGCTCTTGTTCAAATCAGAAACGTACAGTTCGACATGGTGTAGCATCGGTCTCATCCTTCCGTCGGACGTTTCAAATTTGTCCGTTTAGTATAATGGTTATTATATAACGAATGCAGGGGGAACCATATGGACAACACGGGGCTTGTCTCGAACATCTTGATCGCGGGGAAGACCGGGGTCGGCAAGAGCGCTTTTTTAAATTACATTTACGGGCGTAATGTGGCCGAGTCACGTGCCGGCAGCCCAGTGACGGCCGAAGGGCTGCATGAATATGAATACTATGACCTTGAGCGAGGCATCTTGTTCCGGTTCTTCGATACGTGGGGACTTGAGGCGGACCGATCCGACGAATGGCATGAGGCGGTCCTGTCCATCGTCAATCAACGGGAAGGTGCACTCGATATCGCCGATTGGTTCCATACGATTTATTACTTACTGTCCATCAACTCGGGACGCGTCGAGGCGTACGAGTTAGAAGCCATTTTAAAACCGCTCTATGCGAAGCGAAGCAACGTCACGATCATCTTGACGAACTATAACCCGGACAGTGCGATGAACGTCGAGAAGGCGGAGGCGATGGAAGCAGTCCTCATGCGTGAGCTTGAGATCCCGCGAGACGCCATGATTCGCGTCAACAGTGTCGAAAAGAAGTTGCTCGGTGGACAAGTCGTGCCGCATATCGGCTACGATGACGTCTGGAAGCGGAATCGAACAAATCTATGGAAAGACGTCGAACGAAAACTGCCACTCAATTTGACCCGTCATTTATTGACTGAGCTAGAGGCGTGGCGTACCCGAAGTTACCGATCCGCTGAGATGATTCGCATGATCACGCCACAAGTGATGATCAGTTGGAAAGCCCGTCAAATCGAAAAAGACTTGGAACAAACACTCGAAGCGGCCGCCGAGACCACAGAGGCCGCGATGGCCCAAGGTGTTCGTCACTACATTCAACTGATGGAGCGTTATCCGCTCGTCGGTGCCCCGTCTGACCTTGTGTTCAAAACACGCCGGGTCGAGCTCGGGTTTGACTATTCATTCAATCGCACCGTTCGGAAGATGGTGCTCGGGATGATCCCGGGCGTCCATTTCATCTATTGGGCGTTCAAACGGAGGACGGCGGAGCGAGGTATCAAAAAAGCCGTCAATCAGCAATACGAGTTGGTCAAACAGACGATTGAGCTGGATGTGCGCCGTGGTTTCGAGGAAGAGATGCGACGGCTTGGCCGAACGCTCAATCAATGAGGAGGAACTGACATGGAGAAAAAAGTCCCATTCAATTTGGATACGTACGATTTAAAAGAAGAACTCGACCGGTTGCGCGGAAAAGTAAAAAAACCGAACATCTTGATCGCGGGAGCGACCGGGTCGGGCAAGAGTTCCGTCGTCAACCACGTCTTCGGTCGTGACTTGACGAAAGTCGCCGCCGGCGAGCCGGTGACGCGCGGGATCCATCAGTTCATGAGTGACGACATCGCCATCGTGCTTTATGACAGTGAAGGGTATGAGATTGGGAGTGCCCGGCAACAAGCATATGCTGATGAAGTCATCGGTTTCGTCGAACGGGCCCAGACGAAAGGGGCGGCCGAACAAATGCATCTTGTCTGGTATGCCATCAACGCCTCGATGAAACGGGTCACGCCGCTTGATCGGGCGCTCATTAAACAATTAAACGAAGCGACGTCGGTCGCGGTCTTGTTGACGCAAATCGATCAAGTCGACCTAGATGAACTGACGGCGCTCCGGAATGAACTGGCGGACGTCGTCCCGGAACAGGCCGTGTTCCAAGTCAGTGTCGCTGAAGAGCTGTTGAATGACCAAGAACTTCGGAACCATCTCGATTGGGAGCGTCTCGTCACCTGGTCTGTCGAACAACTCGACCAATCGCTCCAAGAAGGACTGCTCATGGAGATCCACGCAGAGAGCGAGGCGATGCTCAAGCTGAAACGGAAGAAAGCGAACCGGATCATCTCGGGTTATGTCGCCAGTGCCGGGACGGCGGCGGCGGTCCCGCTCCCATTCGCCGATGCGATCGCGCTCACGCCGATTCAAGTGACGATGAGCGTTCACTTGTTCCGTTATTGGGGTGTGAAAGCGAATGACGATATGTTGAAGACGCTGATTGGGAGCACCATCATCCCTCAAATCGGTCGGGCGCTCTCGAAGACGATTTTATTGAACGTCATGAAGTTCTTTCCTGGGGCGAACGCGGCGGCGAGTGTCATCAATGCGACTGTCGCGTCAGGCATCACCTGGGCGATCGGACTTGCCATCAACGAAGTTGCGTACCGGAACGCGATGGACTCATCGAAAACAATCGAGCAACTGCTTAACAGTGACTTCGGCTCGCTATTCGAGCAGTTCATGGAGCAAAATCCAGTAACGAAAAAGAAACCTTGATTCGACACGTTTGATAAACTGGTCGAGACAAGACAAAGGGGGAGACGGAATGAAGAAACGCATTTACATTACGAGACGGTTACCGGAAGAAGCAGTGGCGCCACTGCGAGACAAGTACGAGGTCCGCATGTGGGAAGAAGAAGCGAAGAGCGTCCCGCGCGACGTCTTGTTGAAAGAAGCGGCGTCAGCGCATGCGCTCTGGACGATGCTCAGTGATACAATCGACCGGGAAGTGATTGAACAGGCCTCGCAACTCGAAGTCATCTCGAACTTGGCGGTTGGCTATAATAATATCGATATTGGAGCGGCCAAGGAACGCGGCATCGTTGTGACGAACACGCCGGACGTGTTGACAGAGACGACGGCCGATCTCGCGTTCGGATTGATGATGATGACGGCACGTCGGCTCGGGGAAGCAGAACGCGATTTACGAGACGGAGAATGGAAATCGTGGACGCCGATGGGTTACGTCGGGATGGACTTGTACCGGGCCAAACTCGGGATCATCGGCATGGGTCGAATCGGGGAAGCAGTCGCACGTCGGGCCCGCGGCTTCGACATGGATGTGTTGTACCATAATCGGACGCGTCGCCATGAATCGGAATCGATGTATGGCTTCGTCTATGCGGAACTCGACGAGTTGCTCGAACAGTCCGACTTCGTCGTCGTCCTCGCGCCGCTCACCGAAGAGACACGTGGGATGTTAGGCGCAGAGCAGTTCGCGAAAATGAAAGAGACAGCGGTCTTCATCAACGTCGCCCGTGGCGAGATTATCGATGAGACGGCGCTCTATGAAGCACTGAAGGAACGGCGGATTTGGGCGGCGGGACTTGATGTGTTCGCTAAAGAACCGGTGGCGATGGACCATCCACTCTTGACGCTCCCGAACGTGACGACGTTGCCGCATATCGGCAGCGCCTCCATCAAGACAAGGCTTGCCATGATGGCGCTCAATCGGGAAGCCATCGTGAACGTGCTCGAAGGAGAAGAGCCGAAAAACCGATTAACGTAAAACAAGGACCTGACCGGGTTGTGGTCAGGTCCTTGTTGCATCTTGGTTAGAAACGGCGGATATTGTCTGGATCTTCGTAATCGTTTCGGAGGGCCCGATCATCGAGTCCACGCAACTTGTTCTCACGGTCAGTCAACTCGGATTTTTTATCCAATATGTCCTGCTCGGGGTCGACGGCCCGGTTTGGATTGTCGGTCGTCGATTCGTTGAACGGTTTCGAATCGATTTCTACACCATCAGACGTATGGCGATCGTCCCGGTTCGCGTCACGATGTTTCGGGTCATTATATGGCTCCGAATCAATCTCCACACCATCGGACGTGTGATGATCTGAGCGGGTCGAACGGGTCGTGTCAGATTTCGGATCATTATACGGCGTCGAATCGATTTCAAGCCCATCGGCCGTATGGTGGCCTTGGTGACTCGTATCGTGTCTCGAGTCGGTATAAGGTGACGAATCGATCGTCAGC
Organism: Exiguobacterium sp. s157; assembly: GCF_018618205.1. Lineage (NCBI taxonomy): Bacteria > Bacillati > Bacillota > Bacilli > Caryophanales > Exiguobacterium > Exiguobacterium sp. s157. Next base: position 206,642 of record NZ_JACSLQ010000003.1, on the reverse strand, counting down.
CCTTCATTATGACGACGCTCGAAATCTTCATCCACATAGATTAAAATCTTTCCAGCCTCGACATCGCTGTAGTGGCGCTTCACCTCGTCTTCGCTCAAGCCCATATTGCGAAGTCCGGCATGGACGTCCTCATGTCCGCTCAAGAAAGCCCGTACCTTATCAAACCAGCCGGCGTGGTGTGCTGCTTCGGTATGGACGTCCGTTTGACGACGCAAAATCGAGACGTTATCTTCATGTTTGGCGACGACATAGATGTCTGAGTCTTTATAGCCCTTCGCACGCAACTCCTCGACTTTTCCGAGTGCCGCGTCCTGTGTGTCATACATGCTGATAAACCGTTTCTCACTCATCTTCGTTTCCTCCTTATAATCGCCGGTGGTCTTCTAGACCGGAATGTCCGCGGACGATCGGGTCCTCTTTCGTACCGCGAGGTTCTTCGTCGTGATCATTGAATGGCTTCGCGTCGAAGGCGATGCCATCCGCTTCTTCCCCTTTATCATGGTCGAGTTCACTATCTTTCTTATACATATTCGGATAGCGTTCGTATGAGTGTTTATCGATGTAAAGCAATAATTTGCCGGCATCGATCGACGTATAATACTCTTCAGCCTCCGCATCACTGAGTCCCATGTTCCGCAATTCATCACGAATGCGGTCACTGCCGTGAAGGAACGCTTTCACACGGTCCAGCCAGTTGACATCACGAATCCCCGATTCGGCGTTCACATCGGTATGGTAGCGCAAGGCGGAAATTTCCCCGTCCCGCTTGGCCACGACATGCATGTTTTTCTCTGCTTCCCCAGCTTGTTTGAGTTCATTCACCTTATCCATGACTTCTTGCTCGTTATGGAACAACCCAATAATTTTACGATCCGACATGTTGTGCCTCCTTCGATTTCGTTTCATTTTTAATTGACGTCACGCTATTAGTAATTTCCGTTCTAGCAAAGGTTCAAACAAAAAACGCCATCTCCTAGAGAGAATGGCGTGATCAATAATAAATCATTAACGTCTCATTGCCGAGGTGGCACCGCGTGTTCTTCCAAACGAACTCGACGAGTGTCCACATGGCCATGAATCCACTGATCGCGAGCAGAATGAGTGCATACACAGGCGTCAATTGAATCAAGAACGACCATCCGAGCGAGAACAGGATAGGTTGGGTCAATAACACGAAACCGACGTACAGGGCTATGATGAGCAATGCGAAGACAATCCGTCGTCCTAGCGTTTGGAAGTGGTGACGGAAACGGGTCAATAGGCCAAAGATGGCACCGGTCAATAGAACAGGGAGGACGAAGCCGAAATAATCGAGCGGGTAAGGCGTAGCGGGTGCCGTGAACAAGCGCAGACTGAACACATCATCCATTACAAGCAATAAGTTGGCGTAGGCGAATGCCAAAATCATACCGAGTAGCCAACCGAATTGATTCCAGACGCGACGAGATGACTTGATTGCCTCAATTTTCGTATAGGCTAAAAAGGAGACATCACGCATCTCGACATCCTGGAGCTTGACTTGAACTTCGTTGAGCCGCTCAATCGCCCAATCGAATTCCCGATTCGCCTGCGCTTTCTCATGAGGTTTCAATTCATCCGTCGTCTCAATCATCATATGGTAGCGACGTTGGTATTCTTCGTTTGTCGCCGGTTGTTCAATTAAAAATCGAGCATAGTCGTGCGGGTTTTGTTTCGTGAGTCCTTCGAGAGGCTGCCCGTTCTTTTCCGCCTGTTGAATATAGCCGGCTAAACTGTCAAGCAAGCGATCGGCTTGCTGCTTGTCATCTAATAAGTCGTTTAAATGCGTACGGACTTGATCGTAAAACTGTTGAACGACCGGGTCGTTCGATACGTGTGGTTTCAGAAAAATTCCTCTCTTCTTGATAAGTTGTTCATACTGGTGGTTTGTCATTATGGGTCAAGGTCAGCGATTCAAAATCGCCTTGCTCGATACTGCGGATGAGAATCTCACTTCCGCCCATGTTAGTGGCCAAAGGGATGGAATAGACATCACAGAGACGCATCAAGGCACTCACATCAGGTTCGTGCGGTTGAGCCGTCAATGGGTCACGGAAGAAAATAATCATGTCCATCTCACCCCGGGCGACGGCGGCACCGATTTCTTGGTCTCCGCCGAGCGGGCCCGACTGAAAGCAATGGACGGGCAATCCTGTCGCCTCGGCAATGCGCTTACCGGTCGTGCCAGTGGCGAACAGATGATGTTTTTCCAAGACATGAGCGTAGGCTTTCACAAGTACGATTAAATCATCTTTCTTCTTGTCATGGGCAATTAGGGCGATGTTCATCTTACTTCCTCCTCCAAAAGACTTCTTCTTTTAATTCGTATCACATTTGACCTAGAAAGACACGCCTTCTTTCTTTAAGAATGCTTTCTGAAAAAGCTGTTTTCCCATCAAGTCTTTATCGGGAAATAGGAAATGGCAAGGTTTAAAGAGATGAAAATGTTGGTATTTATACAAAGAGTCAAATAAATGAAATCATTTTTAAAAAGAGATGGGAGGAAGATGTTAGATGAACGATACTACTTATAATTTCAACACGTTCATGTCATGGCTGCCTGAGCTTTTGCTCGCATTGCTTATTCTTGTCGTCGGATTCATTTTGGCGAAAGTTCTAGAAAACGTGACGCGCAAAGCGCTTCGCAAAGCACGCCTTGACGATCGTGTCGGTGTCAAACAAGAAGGGGAACCTGGAAAACCGGGTAAAGAGGAGAAACGATGGACGCCTGAGCGGATCATCGGAAAAGTCGTCTTCTTCGGCGTATTGCTTCTCGCATTTTTAATCATCTTCGAATTCATGAACGTACCGGCTATCACACAACCGTTCAGTCAAATCTATGCTGGCTTCTCTGGGTTGATCACAGGGGTCATCAAAGCGGGTCTCATCTTGCTCGTCGCATGGATTATCGCGACGCTCTTGAAAAAAGGTATTCAAATGGCGGGTCATCGCCTCAACTTGAACAAGTTGATGGAGAAGACGGGCCAAGAGTCGACGAGCGTCAATCAGACGAAATGGGTCGACACGGTCGCCAATATCGTCTTCTACCTCGTCTTATTGTTAGCTCTTCCGGCGGTGCTTGATGCGCTTGGGTTGCGAGGCATCAGCGGACCGTTTGAAGACTTGTTGAACAGTTTCCTCGCCTTCATTCCGAAACTTGTCGCGGCTGCACTCATCTTCGCGATTGGTTATATCGTTGCGAAAATCGTCCGTGACATCTTGACGAAGTTCTTGGAAGCAGCAGGTCTTAACCGCTTCGCTGAAAAACTGCACTTGTCAGACTACGTAAAAGGGTCAAGTCTCGCGAAAGTGGTCGGTACGATCGTCTTCATCTTGATTATGATCCCGGTCACGATTTCAGCGCTTGAAGCGCTCGATATTCGCGGAATCTCGGATCCAGCCATCTCGATGCTCAACGACGTCTTGGCAATGATTCCAAATATCATCGTGGCCATCGTCTTGATTCTCGCAGGTGTCTTCCTTGCTAAATGGTTGAAAGGCGTCGTCGTGTCTCTCCTTGAGAACTTAGGCGTCAACTCACTCGCTAGTAAGATGGGTCTCGGTGGTCGCTCGTCGTCATCGACATCGATCGCACAAGTGATCGGAACAATCGTTCAAATCATCATCATCTTGTTGTTCGTATCGGAAGCCCTTCAAGTCGCAAACCTCGACTTTATGGCTTCGCTCGCGACAGCCATCTTCGCATACTTGCCAATGGTCATCGCAGCCATCGTCATCTTGGCGGTCGGTTTCTGGCTCGCGAACATGGCAGAGCGTCTCGTCGGCAGTGTGCTCGTAGATGGAGCTGGCCAACCGAGCGTCCTGCGCCACGTCGCGAAGTACGCGATTCTTGGAATCGCCTTCTTCATGGCCATCAGCCAACTTGGCATTGCGCCATTGATCGTCAATACGGCATTCTTGCTCATCCTCGGTGCAGTTGCGCTCGCCTTCGGCCTTGCCTTCGGTCTCGGCGGACGTGAGACAGCAGCTCGCTACTTGAAGAAAGCTGAGAAGCGAATCGATGAGACAGAAGTGTCAAAAGAAGGTCTCGAGCAAGAGAAAGCCCAAATGAACCAAGAAGCCGAGGCTGCGAAGCGACAGGCGAAACAAGGTATGGAGCAGTCGAAGCGTGAAGCGGATCAAACGAAACAAGAGTTGAAACGTGAAACGAATCGTCCGCAAGCCTCACAATCTGACGTGACGAACGTGGACGGTCCAGAACCGAACCCGTTCCATGAAAACGTCACGCCAGATCAAGACAATCGTTCACTTGATGACAACGAAGGTCCACGTCGTCCGTAACGGTGAAGGACGGGTCCCTAAAAAGGGGCCCGTTTTTGTATTTCTGTAAAAAAGTGTCACTTTTGTCGATATAATAAGAAAGAGGTCGACGAAAAGGCAGGAGTGAGGGGAAGATGTACCAACGATTTCAACACACATTAATCATGAATTACATATGGGGTTCAGGCATCGCCGTGTTCGGTGTCGGGGGGCTGTTCATTTTTCAGACGCTCGATTTATCCAAGACGGAGATGCTCATCCTCTTGGCTATCATGGGGCTGTCCGGGATGATGATGATTGGGCTTGAACTGCTTCTTTATCGACGTCACATCCGACCGATCCGTCGTGTGTTTCAAACAGAGACACCAACGTATGAGGAGCTTCAACAGGCGTTCGATCAAACGAGTCACTTTCCTACGTTGACGGTGAAACGGATTCTCGGTCCGCATTTGTTCGGTTTGTCCGTGCCGGCGATGAGTATGACGGCACTCGCCATCGAACAAGGGTGGATTGACTTGCCGTATCGGTTGATTGGCTTGGCGGCGTTCGGTGCTATTTTAATCGCCATCTTGCATGCGTTGATTGAATTCTTTTTGACCTATCGCTCGGTTGAACCGTTGTTGCTTCAGTTGCAGGAGATGAGCGGAAACTTGTACGGGCGGCCGCTCCAAGCGACGTATCGCTCCATTAGCGTCCGGACGAAACTATTGATCAGCATGCTCGTCATCGGTGTGTTCCCGGTCGCATTGTTCATCCTCGCGTCCGGGGTGCAACTGTCGACTGTCAATCAGGTCGATGCATACTGGCAGTGGGCGGCTGTGATTTTAGTCGTTATCATCGGGGTCGCGACGTTTAGCAGCTTTTTGCTGTATGACAACATCAAACGTCCAATCAGTGCATTAACCGAAGGGGTCGCCGCGTTAGATGCCGGACGATTGAATCAGATTGATAACCCTTACTCGGATGAGTTCGCCCAACTCGTCACGGGCTTTAATCAGATGGTCACGAACGTCACGTATCGAGATGCGGAAAACGAGCAACTGTTGAACAGTCTGTTCGTCTTGTTCGCTGCAACACTCGATGCCCGGGATTCGTATACGGCCGGGCATTCCGAGCGAGTCGCCGCCTATTCTGTCGAGTTGGCACAGGCGCTCCAGTTGCCGGCCGGACAAATCGAGCTGCTCCGCAAATCGGCGCTACTCCATGATATCGGGAAGATTGGTATCCGTGACGATGTGTTGTTGAAGGAAGGGAAGCTGACGGATCATGAGTTCGCGCAAATTCAAGAACACCCGACCATCGGAATTCATATTTTGAATCAAATTTCCCTACCGGCTGCGTTACAACCGATATTGGCAGGTGTCCGGTCCCATCATGAACGGATTGATGGGCGCGGATATCCGGATCGGTTGGTCGGAGAGGAGATTCCGCTCTTCGGTCGTATCATGGCAATCGCCGACGCATATGACGCTATGACCTCTGACCGTCCATATCGGGACGGGATGCCAGTCGAGAAGGCTCTATCGATTTTAGAGAGTGGTCGCGGTACACAGTGGGATCCGGCGTTCGTCGATGTATTCATTAGGTTACGACGTCAGGCCATCTCTGCTTAAACAAACAGGTCCGCCCCACAATTGGGCGGACCTGTTTGTTAAAGGAACGTTTCAATGAGATACACCCCGACGATGCCGCCGATGACGACGAGCATCAAGTTGACCCGAAGGAATGCGAGCGTTGCGGCGACCACCCCACCCGCTAAAGCGGACGTAAGACTGGTCGTTGCCTGCAGGATGCCCGGGAAAATGAGACTGGCGAGCACCGCATAAGGCGTGAACAGTAAAAATCGCTTCAAGAACGGCGGCAACTTGATGTCCCGGAGCCAAAGCAGCGGAACGAGCCGCGGGATGTATGTGACGAACGCCATGGCCAGGACGAGCAAAAACAGACTGATCATGCCTCATCCTCCTTGTATACCAAAGCGCCGATGCCGGCTGCGACCATCGTGGCCAAGATGATGCTCAAACCGGACGACAGCGGGATGAATGGAGAGACGCCGAAGTAGAGAATGGCTTGAGTCAAGACGGCGATTGCAGCCACGACGATGACCGGTTTGCGGGTAAGGGATGGGACGAGTAGGCCGATGAACATGGCGTACAAGGCGATGCCCATACTCGCTTGGACCGAGGCGGGCAAGCCGAAGGCGAGAAAGACGCCAATCCATGTTCCGACGTTCCAAGCTAAGAAGGCGATTAGGTTTAGCCCGAGCACAAAGTGACCGCGCGTCGACTCGTCACGCGTCGAGGCGACACTGAACGTCTCATCGGTCACGCCGAACGCGATGGCGGCCAGAAATCGATTCGAGGTCGTCTCGAGACGTTGGGACAACGACGCCGACATGAGGAAGTGCCGTAAGTTCAGGATGAACGTCGTCAAGATAATCTCCCAATACATCGAACCGGCCATGATCAGTTGGACGCCAATAAATTGACTGGCGCCGGCAAAAATGAATAATGACATGGCGAGCGTGATGACGTTTGGCATATCGAATGATTTCGCAAGCAGCCCGAAAGCGATGGCAATCGGGATATAGCCGACAGCGACCGGTATACCGGCCCGCATGCCGGAACGGAAGGCGTCCTTATTCGGGATCGGTGTCATTTGTGAGACCGGAGTTGCCATGAGACCCCCTCCATTTCAGAGATGATTAGTTGTGGATTCGAGATTGGGTCACGCTTTCCTGCTCGAACTCGAAAAAAATAGGGTATATATAGGCGATAAGGAGTGTGAATATATGAGTCGTGCAGAAGAATTTATCGCATCGTATCACCGGATCGAGGATCATTTGAGTCGCGAGATGGGGGACGGCCAGCATTTCAGTTTCAGCAACATGGTCAATCGTCTTGCCAAACATAACCCAATCATTGAACGTTACAAAGAAGATTTACATCAAATGAGCCAATTGCGAAACGCCATCGTCCACGAGCGGCGCGAGCCAGATTTCATCATCGCGGAACCACATGACTCCATCGTCAATTTGATTCTCGAAGTGGAGAAAGAACTCCTCCATCCGCGTCAAGTCATCCCGCTGTTCCGTAAAATCGTGACGACGTTCAACGCCGATGGCTCGCTGGTCGCCGTGCTCGGTGAGATTCGAGACAAGAATTATTCGCAGTTCCCCGTCTATAACCAAGACGGGTCGTGGCGAGGGTTGTTGACGAAAAAAGGAGTGACCAGTTGGCTCGCCGAAACGGTCGACGGGCCACATGTGTCACTCGAAGGCGTTCAAGTCAAGGACGTACTCCATCACGACCCGCACCTGCGACGGTACCGGTTTATCGCGCAAGAGACGTCGGTCATCGAGGCGCACCATCATTTTATCAGTATGAAGGACGGCGTCCGTCTCGATGCCTTGCTCATTACCGAGACGGGACAAGAAAATGAGCCGTTACTCGGGATTATCAGACCACAAGATATTTTATACGTCATCGGTTGAGGCGCCGTGCTCGATGGCGACCTCATATTGGGTGACCGTGTTTCCGAGGACGATGGGCTTCACTTCAGAAGTGCCATCGTCCCGTTTTTTGTGGGCATGTTTATACGCACCGCTATCGCGCCAATTCTCAAAGCTCGCCGCGTCGCGCCACGTCGTCATGATGACGACCTGATCCTTCGTCTCATCCGATGTATCCGTCAACACTTGCATCCGGACGAATCCATCCATCGACTCGATGCCTTTCGTCGTTTGGAAACGAGCGGTGACCGCCTCAACTTTCCCTTTTTCAACGTCTAGTTTGTTCATGACAATCCACATGCACATGTCCTCCTCTGCGATATCGTACGCGTTCATTATACATGGAACACGATCGATGCCTCGCTCGAGATGCTCGCATCAACGTGTGGCCCACCACTCCTCGAACGTCCAATTTTGTTGTTTCATCGTCGTCGCTTCTTTCACACCGACGTACCGGAGATGCCATGGCTCGTAGTTGTAGCCGGTGATTTTCTCTTTTCCTTTCGGATAGCGGACGATAAATCCGTAACGGTGTGCCTGTTGGAGCATCCATTTGCCTTCTGGGGTCTGGTCGAACGAGGCATAGAGTCCCATCTGCATGCGTGCACTCGTCATATCGACGGCGAGACCGGTCTGATGCTCACTATATCCAGGACGGGCGACATATTTTGAGGCGTACGCTGTGCCTCGCGTGTTGACCCAATATATGTAGAGTGATTTCTGGCTGGCGTAGGAGCGATAGGCGCTGAGGGCATACAACGTGTGGCCTTCTTTTCGCCCGGCGTAATAGAGGCGGGCTAGCGCGTGAGCGGCTTCAGCGGCCATGAGGGTTCGCTCGCTTCCTTTCGTGTAGACGGTCGGGATGGTCAACGTGACGAGTTGCCGCGAACGATACGTGCTCGAGAGGCCGTGTTGTTTATTGACGAGTCGAATCCGTTCCGCAGGCGCAAGTTTCGGGATGCCAGCTTTTAAGTTGCTCGACGGGGTATAGTAGCGTGTACCATCGATATAAACGTTTGACCAACTGCGATTATACATCGTGTAACGGACAGGTGTGTTCGTGGACAGCGTCTTGGCGACCGGGGACGTTTGCATGGCCCGCCAGTACAGTTTCGTCGTTTTAATCGTGTAGCCTGGCTGGGGTGACGGGGTTGCGGCGGAAGTCGATATGACGGGAAAGATGAGCATCAAGACGAGGAGTACATGGATGAGTTTCATAAGGATGACCTCCTTTTTGCTGGATAGTCTTCTTTTCCCGGTTTTTAAGGAGATGAAAAGAAGAGAAATTGGGGAATAGTGAACAGGACTGTCTCCGCCTCTTGACCTGCTTCCTGTACTGCGCGAGCCGGATGTGATGGAGAGCGGGAAGTAGTACACTGAATGTAAGAGGATGGTTGAGACTAGAAAGGAGTGAACGTATGGAACTCATTTTTGGTTTACCGTTATTGTTGCTCGTCTTGTTCTTCGCCTTTTTGTATTTCAACATCAAAGGGTTATCGAACATGTGGAAAGACTATGATCGGACGAAATCGATGATGCCGCTCGGGTTCTTTATCGTCGGGATTATCGGAATCTTCACCGGCGTTTGGACGTGGCTCGTCATCTTGATCTACTATGCAGTCCGTCCGAAAGCCTGACCTGACACCGTGTGCGAAAGCGCATGGTGTTTTTTTGTTATACTGGGGGTGAGGTGTTGTCATGGAGAAATTGATCAAGGCGTGGTTCATCATCACGCTCATAACGTTTGTATTATTCAAACTCGGCGAGACGATGACTGCCGCCTATACAGAAACGGCGGGTGAAGGGAATCCCTACGTGCTCGTCTTGCTCATCGGTTGGCCGTTCGTCCTGTTGTTCATCTGGATTACGATTCGGCTTGCTCGGCGTGCGGTCGAATCGGTTCATCGCCTGGGACGAGTCGGTCTTTTAGCCGGGAGCCTCGTGATGGCGGGAATCGGTCTATATATCAACGCCGGTCAAGCGGCTTCGCTCCGGGCTGGAATCCGTGCTTCTGAGAATGCGGCGTACGCCTCAGGATGGAACCAGTTCACGAACATCATTTATGCGAACCAATTGACGTTTTTCGTCTTGACGGTCAGTTGCATGGCAATCGGGGTAGCGTTTTCCTTCGTCACGCGAAAACAAACGAACGAGGAACGGCTCAACTAGCCGTTCCTCGTTCTTGTTCACTGCAATTTGTTTTGATAGAGACGAGCGTACCGGTCGGCCGCGATGATGGCATCGGCCACTTGTTCAGCGGTCACATCGAACCCACTATGAATCGTCTCACCTTCCGCCGTTGCCGCTTGACCGACTTTTAGGATGTCTTCACGGGAAGCGTCTTTCAACTTCACGTCTTCGAGTGTGACCGGCAACTCGAGCGCCATATACAAGGCGACGTAGCGGTCGAACTCTTCCTGCGTTCGGCCTTCGAGCGCAAGTTGGACGAGTGTGCCGAACGCGACTTTTTCCCCGTGCGTCAAATGGTGGATGTCTCCGTGGAGGGCGGTGAAGCCGTTATGAATGGCGTGGGCCGCTGCGAGCCCGCCGCTTTCAAAACCGAGACCACTTAGAAGTGTGTTCGCCTCGACGACGGACTCGAGTGCCGGAGTGACGACTTTGGCCTTCACCGATTCATAAGCAGGGATTCCGTAATCGAATAGCACCTCTTCGCAGCGTTTGGCGATGGCTTCCGCGGCAATCGTCGGGACACCACCCGCCATCGTTTTGCCACCGAAGGCGAGGACGCTCCGGACTTCGACCCATGTCGCGAGCGCATCGGCAATCCCCGAGGCGAGGAATCGGGCCGGGGCCTCGGCGATCAATTTCGTATCGACGAGGACCAAATCCGGGTTCTTTTTATAGAAGCGATAGCTTTCAAAGTTTCCTTCATCCGTATAGATGACGGACAAGGCGCTCGTCGGGGCATCCGTTGAGGCGATGGTCGGGACGATGACGATGCGGGCATCGAGTTCGTCGGCGACAGCTTTCGCCGTGTCGAGCGTTTTTCCGCCGCCCATTCCGATGACGAAAGCAGTATGGCTCTCTGCTGCCGTTTTGGCGATCCGTTCAATCTCGTGACGGGACGCTTCCCCGACAAAATCGGCCTTTTCTGCGTTCACGCCGCTCGACTTGAGTGAATCGGTCACCCGTTCCCCAATCAAGCGCCAGACGATGTCATCGGCAATCAAGAGAGCCTGTGATCCAAAATGGCTAACGTGCTCCCCGATGCGATCGATTGTATTTTTTCCTTGCACGTACTTGGCCGGACTGATAAATACGCGTTCTGACATATTCAACATCCTTTCTAAAGTAACAGTGACGACAGGACAACAGTAGGTTTGTTCCCGATACAGCCCCTCCTTCAAACAGTCCTACATGTGACATCTCGGTGAAACTGCTTTGGGCTTTCTTCACAACCCGCCAATAATCACGAGTAACACTATCAAAGCGACGACGGCAAGAAATCCCCAGTCGAGTACATGCTTCATCACGGTCATTCCCTCCTGCCAGCTGATGAGACCAGTATAGACGGTGGATTGATTTCTGCCGTTCTAAAAATAGGACCTGGTCAAAAAAAGAGTAGCGTTAAGGGTTACAAGGTTTGAATGAACTCACAGCGGGAACAACTCTTTCGTATGCTTAATTTAGAAGGAGGAATTTGCAATGTCTAAACATGTACTGATTGTCACGACGTCTGCGAATCAACTGGAGAACGGTCACGCGACAGGGCTTTGGCTCGAGGAGTTTGCTGCACCGTATCTTCAATTCGAGAAACAAGGTTATAAAGTCACAGTAGCGAGCATCGAAGGTGGAGACGTGCCAATCGATGCGAACAGCCTAGAAGGCGATTTGCCGCAAGAGGTGTTGGATACGAAACACCTGTTGAAAGATACGGCGCGACTCGATCAAGTGGCCAATGACACGTATGACGCAGTCTTCCTTCCGGGAGGACACGGTACGGTCGTTGATTTCCCGAACAGTGAAACGTTACAGCGTGTCATCCGTGATACGTATGAAGGCGGAAACGTCGTCGCGGCCGTCTGTCATGGACCGATTGGACTCGTCAACGTTAATTTGAGCAACGGAGATCCGCTCGTCAAAGACAAGCGCGTTACAGGATTCACGGATGCCGAGGAACGCGAGATGCAGCTTGACTCAGCGGTACCTTTCCTCCTTGAATCGGCGATGCGCGAGCGCGGTGGAAAATTTGATGGCGCAGACAACTGGGCTGTCAACGTAACGGTCGATGAACGTCTCGTTACCGGACAAAATCCGCAATCTTCAGAACAAGTCGGGGCAGAAATCGTCAAATTGCTCGGATAGTCCCACAGACAGCTTAGGTTACTCCTAAGTTGTCTTTTTTTCGGACATATGTCCTTTTCAAGCCTTCTCATCTCACGTAAAGTCAGACGAGGAGATAGGAGGAAATCGGATGGGTCTGTTATTTGCCGTGCTTTCAGGCACGTTCATCGCATTGCAAGGGATTTTTAATGCCAAGCTCGGCTACGCGGTCGGTGCTTGGGTGTCGGTCACGGTCGTTCACCTCGTTGGCCTTGTACTTGCTCTTCTCATTTATGCGTTCAAGCGGGATGCAGACATGACGGCGTTTCGGCGCGTACCTTGGTACTATAGCTTGGGCGGTCTGTTTGGGGTGTTTGTCGTTTTCGGAGAACTGACTGCTATTCAACAGCTCGGTGTGACTTGGGCGATCTGCGTCTTGCTCGTCGCCCAATTGATCGGGGCGTTTTTGATTGATGTGAACGGATGGTTTGGTGTGAAACGGAAACCGCTCAACCAAGGTCAGCTCACAGGACTTGCCTTGATGGTCGCCGGGATTGGCATTTACACGTTCACGTAAGGGGGAGACGGATGAAAGTAGAGGCAGCACTAGAACGACTCGGGTGGGTCCACCTGTTCTCGGAACAAACATTAGAGGCATCGACGATTGTGACGTATCCGTCCGGAGCGATGCTCTGCACGAACGATAACCCGATCGAGTCTCTCTTCGTCGTGTTAGAAGGGCGTGTCAAAATCTATACGTTGAGCGAGGAAGGCAAGTTGCGCTTGCTCCGTTTAAAGATGGCCCCGACATTGATTGGGGATATCGAATACGCCAGCGGACGCAACGTACTCCACACGGTCGAGGCCGTCGGGGCAGTAACCTGTCTGCGCGTGCCGTTTGATGTTCTCCGCACGCATAACCGAACGATCGAGTTCACGGAGCATCTTCTGCGCGGCGTATCTGAGAAACTGTTCATCGAGGCGAATGCCTCGTCGAACCATCTCATGTCGACACTCGAAGAACGATTAGCGGGATATCTCGTCTCGCTCAGCGAATCAGGGAACGACTTGTTCCAAGACGAGATGAGTCAGTTGAAACGAAAAGAAGTGGCGGAATGGCTCGGGACGAGTTATCGTCATTTGAATCGGACGTTACAATCGTTCGCGGATGAAGGACTCGTCGAAAAGACGCGGACAAAAGTAACGATTTTAGATGCGACTCGATTAAAAGAACGTGCCAATGGCATGTTGTACGAATAAGGAGGCAACTCATGATAGTAGGAATCATCTGTTCGGCGGTAGCCGGCGCATTTATTAGTGTACAAGCTGCAGTCAATGCCAAAATGAACGCCCATCTGGGGGCATGGGCGACAACGGTGCTCGTCTTCATTGTCGGCTTGCTTGGATCGCTTGTCCCACTCGCTTTGTTCGGTGGTAATGTTCACGGCGTATTCGAAATCTCGCCGATATACGCGCTCGGCGGGTTGCTCGGGGTCGGTGTCGTCTTCTGTGTGATGCGAAGCATTCAATTGCTCGGACCGACGCTATCGGTGTCCATCATTCTCGTATCTCAGTTGATATGGGCGCTCGCCGTCGACCTAACGGGAGCGTTCGGGATGCAACAGTTGTCACTGTCCCCAGGGCAGGTCATCGGGTTGATGGTGTTGCTCTTAGGCGTCATCGTCTTCAAACAATCTCAAGCGGCGGCCCTGCATCAGGAAGCCGCACCCGAAGCCACTTCACGTTGAAGGGGCTTTTTCTCGAGTGAAACGGGTACAGGTGAATAACAAATCTCTGATATGATGAGATTGTAGTACGAAATATACGCAGAGGTGATGAAAACAGTGGATTCTTCCATAGTGATCGATTTACTGATCGTTTTATTCTTGATTGTGTTGAACGGGATTTTCGCGATGACGGAAATCGCACTGATCTCGTCCAAACCGGCCAAACTTGAAGTCGAGGCGAGCCGTGGTAAACGCAGTGCCGAAATCGCACTCAAGTATTCAAAAGATCCGACCGACCTGTTATCGACTGTCCAAGTCGGAATCACATTGATCGGTATCATCAACGGGGCTTACGGGGGTGCGCGTTTCTCGGCGCCGCTCGCCGATGTGTTCGCCAATCTTGGCATGAGTCCCCAGTACGCACCGACCGTCGGTTACGTCGTCGTCGTCACGATTATTACGTATTTGTCGCTCATCATCGGTGAGCTCGTGCCGAAACGGATTGCGCTCGTGGCTCCGGAAAAAGTCACGATGGCGATCATTCCGGCACTCGACTTATTTAGTAAAGTGATGCGACCGTTTATTTGGATTTTGTCGAAGTCGACACTTTTCCTTTTCAAATTGCTTGGCTTGAAAGCGGAGCAATCGAGTGGTGAGACCGAGCTCGAAATCAAGCAACTCTTGTTCGAAGGAGCCCAGCAAGGGGCATTCGCACACGAGGAAGTGCAACAGGTCGAGCGTGTGTTTGCGTTCCATGACCAGCTGATTTATGAATTGATGCAACCGCGGACGACGCTGGAATGGGTCGACCTTGAAGACGATATGGACGATATCAAGAAATCGATTTATGAGAGTAAACACAATAAACTCCCGGTCGGGCGCGATACGCTCGACGAGTTCGTCGGTTATATCGATGTCCGTGACATTTTGACATTATCGACGCTTCGGGAGCCCTCACAAATTTTGAAGCGAATCAAACAACCACTCATCGTCCCAAAACAGCGAGAAGCGAGCCAAGTGTTGCAGATGATGCAAAAGAATGGCGTCGAAATCGCCTTCGTGCTCGATGAGTACGGCGGATTCCTCGGGATGGTCACATTGTTCGATATTCTAGAAGAAATCGTCGGCGAAGTGATGATTGAAGAAGAAACACCGGAAGTCGTGCGCCGTGAAGACGGTTCGTACTTGGCCGATGGTTTGCTCGGGGTTGAGGATTTGAAGCGGACGTTCGGAATTCGAGACAATCGTTTTGATGAAGGGCGTAACTCGTATCATACTCTTGCCGG
Source organism: Exiguobacterium sp. s157 (assembly GCF_018618205.1). Classification (NCBI taxonomy): domain Bacteria; kingdom Bacillati; phylum Bacillota; class Bacilli; order Caryophanales; genus Exiguobacterium; species Exiguobacterium sp. s157. The sequence goes on along the minus strand of NZ_JACSLQ010000003.1, from coordinate 191,535 downwards.
ACTTGTTATTTATGCGCTCGGCGATTTCCCAAAACGGGGAGACGTTGTCGAAGCATATGGTCTTCGATTCGAGGTCGTCGATATGGACGGCAAACGTGTTGACCAAGTGCTCGTATCGATGTTGCCTGAACAAACAAAAGAAGACTGACGCCGCGGCGTCAGTCTTCTTTTTTAGGCGCGTTCCATGTCTCGAATGCCGCCTGCATGAGGACGCGGGCGGTATGAAGCATCGCCCGTTCGTCCACATCGAAGCGGGGATGATGATGAGGGAAGACGGCACCGACTTCCGGGTTACCGGCTCCGGTGAAGAAGAAGCTGCCCGGTACGTGTTGCATATAATAGGCAAAATCTTCTCCGACCATGAGCGGGGACATTTCGATGACGCCATCGGTGCCAACGACGCGAGCGGCGCTGCGACGGACGTGATCGGTCTCGATAGGATGGTTGATCACGGCGGGGTAGCCCCGGATATAGTCGAGCTCGTAGTGCGCTTCGCTCGCCGAACAGATATGGGTGATAGTCCGCTCCATCTCGGCGATGATGCGTGTTTGCGTCTCTGGTGTGAACGTCCGTACCGTGCCAGACAGCTTCGCTTCATCGGCGATGACGTTGAATGCCTGACCGGCAACGAACGTGCCGACAGTTAAGACGGCCGGTTCGAGCGGGTCGATGCGACGACTGATTACTTGTTGCAACTGGCTGACGATATTGGTTCCGACCATGACGGCATCGACCGTGTGTTGCGGGATGGCCCCGTGACCACCTTTGCCTTTGACGGTCAGTTCGAAGCGATCAGCCGCGGCCATGATCGGTCCCGTCTTCACACCAATCGTCCCGTATGGAAGCGGGGTCCAAATATGAGAGCCGTAAATATAATCGACACCGTCAAGACATCCATCTTCGATCATCGGTTTGGCCCCACCTGGCGCGAGTTCTTCCGCGAACTGGTGAATGAGGACGACATCTCCCGGAAGGTCGATTTCCGTGAGTGCTTTCGCAAGGACGAGCAACGTCGCCGTATGCGCATCATGACCGCAAGCGTGCATCGAGCCATTCACTTTCGAGCGGTACGGGACGTCCTTTAAATCTTGAATCGGCAAGGCGTCAAAGTCTGCCCGAAACGCGATGGTCGGGCCTTCGCCGCCATGAATGCGTGCGACAACACCGTTGCCACCGACATGTTCGCGCACATCGAGGCCGAGGTCGCGCAAATAAGCTGCAATCGTCCGAGGTGTCTCTCGTTCTTCGAATGAAAGTTCGGGATGTTGATGGAAGTGGCGGCGGAGCGTCACCATCTCGTCGTATAGCTCCGTCAAGCGTGAATCGAGGTCAGTCACAAGCATGATTTACACTCCTGTCCGTTGATCATTTTTGGTTGAAGCAAGGTCCATACGTCGTGTGAATTCAAATCGTCGAGAATCGGACGATGTAATAAGGTTTGCGCTTCGTCAGCCGTCACCCATCTGGCATCACTGTGCTCCTCGGAGAGGGTGACGGTCGTCGCGACCGGGTGAGCTAAATACGTCATGATGACGACTTGACGATCCGGGGCGGTCAAAAACGTCGTGGCGTACAACAATTGCTGGACCGCCACATGCAAACCGGCCTCTTCGAACACTTCCCGTTCAAGAGCGCGTTTGAGCGACTCGCCAAAGTCGAGTTTACCTCCGACGAGTTCCCACGTGCCGGGATTGACCTCGTCATCATCAGCTCGTTTGATGATGAGAATGTGGTCGTCTTGCACAATCACCGCTTTCACGGCAACAACGATGGTAGGAACGGACATGATGACACTCCTTTGTATGAATTCGTGAGAGAACCCACAGCATATATGAATCATTTTCTACATATTCCCTAAGTTATGCTTATGGTATACGACAAAAGGGAATTAATACAGGAGAAAATCATGAAATGAGGTGTCGAAATGGGTTGGATTATCGCAATCGGTATCATCGTTGTCTTGGCGTTCATCTATTTTTCGATGTACAACGGACTCGTCAAATATCGGAACTGGGTCGACGAGGCATGGGCACAGATTGATGTGCAGCTGAAACGGCGTTACGATTTGATTCCGAACTTGGTCGAAACGGTGAAGGGCTATGCCAAGCATGAGCAAGAGACGCTCGCAAAAGTTGTTGAGTTACGGAATCAACTCGGTTCGAAGACGAGCCGTCAAGAACAGATGGAAGTGAACGATCAATTGAGCGGCGCATTGAAGAATTTGTTCGCACTCCGGGAGGCATACCCAGATTTGAAAGCGAACGAGAATTTTAAGATGCTCCAAGAAGAATTGACGCAGACGGAGAATAAAGTCGCCTATTCACGGCAGTTATATAACAATACGGTCATGAAATATAACACGAAAGTCGAATCGGTCCCGACGAACATCATCGCCTCCGTCCATAATTTCGAAAAACGCGACATGCTCGAAGCACGTGAGGAAGAACGCGAAAACGTGCGTGTCTCATTCTAATGGATTGGGGTGGCGACGATGATCCTGTATGAACAAATTCGTAAAAATAAAATCAAGACCGTGTTCATCGTGGCCGGATTCGTCCTTCTCGTCTTGGCCGTTGGAGTGGTCATCTCATATTTGAACTATGGTGATCCGCTCCCAGGCCTCATCTTCACTCCGGTGTTCTCGTTGTTTTATATCGGGATTGTCATCATGTCGAGCACGAACATCGTCATGAAGATGAACCATGCCCAAGAAATCACCTCGGTCGACCAGCACCGATTTCTGTGGCATACGGTTGAGAACATGGCCATGGTCGCGCGTGTCCCGATGCCGCGCATCTTTATCATCAACGATGCGTCACCGAATGCGTTCGCGACCGGCCTGAAACCAGAGAAAGCGGCCGTCGCCGTGACGACCGGACTGCTCGATCAGTTGACGCGAGAAGAAGTCGAAGGCGTCATCGCCCATGAAGTCGCCCATATTAAAAATTACGATGTGCGATTGGCGACGGTGACGCTCGCCCTCGTCTCGGTCATCGCCATCATGAGCGATATCGGCTCACGGATGCTCTTCTTCCGAAGTGTCGGTGGCCGCCGCGACAACAACCAAAACCCGATTTTTATGATCGTCGGGCTGGTGTTATTGATTCTTGCGCCGCTCATTGCCACACTCGTCAACTTGGCCATCTCGCGAAATCGCGAGTTTTTGGCGGATGCGAGCGGGGCCGAGTTGACGCGTAATCCGGATGCGCTCGCGTCGGCGCTAGAGAAAATCGCGAATATCCAAACACCGGTGAAGGAAGCCTCTCGCGCCTCGGCGTCGCTCTACTTTTCAGACCCGCTTAAGAAAAAGCTGAGCGGTCTGTTCTCGACGCACCCGAACCCGGCTGAACGGATTGCCAGACTTCGCAGCATGTAGCCTATAACGAAGGTCCTCTTTTTAGAAGAGGGCTTTTTTGTACGTGAATAGGATCAACTTAATTCGCAAATTCAGTTTGTATCAATATTAAATGGGAATGATAGTAAAAAGAGGATGAAATGGAGGAGATTCCATGTTTGAGTCGGCACTCGAGTTAGGCATTGTCCTATTTTTATTGATTTATTCCATCACGGTTTCGCTCATGTTGATGTCAGCCAAGAAGAGCTGAGTGAACGACAATTTTATTAACATATGAGCCAAGACAGCAAAAAGCCACCTCGTGCGCGAGGTGGCTTTCGTCAGTTACCCGGCGCGATGGCTCCGGAGTTTTTCAATCTCTTCGAGGACGAATTGGACGTTCGTTCCGACGATGACTTGAATGTGGTTCGGGCTGACAACCTTGATACCAGGGATGCCCGCTTTCTTGATTTGGGCTTGGTCGACCGTATCCATGTCTTTCACATCGACGCGGAGACGTGTGACGCATGACTCGATGCCTGTGACGTTTTGATCGCCACCGAGACCATCGTAAATCATCACTGCCATCGCTGAATATTGACCGCCGGCAGCGACTGGAGCCGTCTTCGTTTCGCCTTCAGGAGTCGTTTCCGTTGCGACTGCGTCAACCGCTTCGTCTGACTCACGGCCTGGCGTTGCCAAGTTGAGCTTGACGATCATGAAGCGGAAGATGACGTAGTAGATGGCACCGAAGACGAGACCTTGAACGAGCAACATGTACGGCTGGTTCGCGAGCGGTAACCGTGAGCTGAGGACAAAGTCGACAAGACCGGCGCTGAAGCCGAATCCGGCCGTCCATTGGAACGTCGCCGCGATGAAGAGGGAAACCCCTGTCAAGACCGCGTGGACGAGGTAGAGAACTGGTGCGAGGAACATGAACGAGAATTCGAGCGGTTCCGTGACACCTGTGAAGAACGATGCGAACGCTGCGGCGAGAAGGAGCGAGGCCGCTTGTTTTTTACGTTTTGTTTTCGCTGTATGGTACATGGCGAGGGCTGCTGCCGGAAGACCGAACATCATAATCGGGAAGAACCCGGCTTGATAGCGTCCAGTAATCCCTTTCACACCTTCACCTGACCAGAAGTTACCGATATCGTTAATGCCGGCCACATCGAACCAGAATACCGAGTTCAAGGCGTGGTGAAGACCAGTTGGGATTAACAGACGGTTGAAGAAGCCGTAAAGGCCTGCCCCGATTGCACCCATTTTAGAGATCGTTTCCCCAAATCCGACGAGTCCTGTGTACACGACCGGCCAGACGAAGTAAAGGGCGACCGAGACGAGGATCATCGAGAATGCCGTCATGATTGGCACGAGACGCTTCCCACTAAAGAAGGCGAGTGCATCTGGTAGCTTCACATGACTGAAGCGGTTGTACATTTGAGCGGCGACGATACCTGACAAGATACCGACGAACGCGTTGGCAATCTTACCGAACGCTGGGTTGACGGCTTCGACGTCGACACCTTGGAACAAGGCGACCGTTGCCGAAGACAAGAGTGTCGTGACCGTGAGGAAGGCGACAAGTCCGCTTAGAGCGGCTGAGCCGTCACGGTTTTTCGCCATCCCGAGGGCGACCCCGACTGCGAAGAGAATTGGAATGTTATCGATGATCGCTGAACCGGCTTTGATCAAGAATGCGGCGGCGATGTTTTCAGAACCCCAGCCGACCGGGTCGATCCAGTAACCGATCCCCATGAGAATGGCCGCTGCAGGAAGTACGGCAACCGGCAACATGAGGGAACGTCCGAGACGTTGTAAAAAGTTCATCATTGTGAATATCCTCCTTTTTGATGGTGTTGATCTTGCAAGCGTTGAATGTGGAGCGTGATGTAACCAAGCTCTGATTCGGGCAAGACGATGCCGTATAAGTCTTCCATTTCGTTTGCGACGTCAGACGCACATGCATAGGCAGACGAGAACTTCGTTTGAATCATCTGAAGCATATCTTCGTCGATCGTATGGTGATCGTAATGGTTGACTCGATCCATGACGAATCGTAAATGAGTTAATAAGCGTTGATAGGATAAGTCATCTTCTTCTATAGATAGATCGAGCCGTCTCGAAATCGATTGAATCATGTCACGTACGATTGTCGTCTGTTTGACCGTCTTGCGTAAATCACCTCCCTTCACTTTTAATGTATGGATGTGCAGCGCGATGAAGGCCGCCTCATCTTTCGGCATCTTCACGCCGAGTTTGTCCTCGATGAGGTGAAGCGCCCATAACCCGATCTCGTATTCGTTGCGATATAAAATCTTAATCTCGTTCAACAGCTTGTTGCGGAGCGAGATGCCTTCTTGCTCGCGCTCGATGGCAAACGAGATATGATCGGTGAGCACGATATGGATGTGTTCGTTGAACGTCGTCTCGAGCCGTTTTTCCGCATGCGAAATGATTTCTTCTGAAATCGTGAAGTGCTCAATTGGAATCCGTGTCAGCAGTTGTTGAAACTTATCATTCTCCGACATGACGAACAGCTTTTCCACCTTATGCGGATTGACGATATCGTTGCGAGCCTTCTTGAACGCGACGCCTGGTCCGATGGCGATCTTCTCTTCGCCCTCGTCCGAGACGATGACCGCGTTGTTGTTTAAAATCTTTTTAATTTTTAACATGTGTCCTCCTAACGAGGAGTCATTGTTCCGCTTGAGCGACGACGGTTTTCCCGGGAAGCGATGGGCCTCCTGCATGGAACGAATACGGGTGCTCTAACGTGCTCCCGTTTGTGATGACCATCGGAGTGACCGTGTCTTTACCGGCTCGCTGGATTTGTTCCAAGTCGGCCGTCAACAGTGGCTGTCCGGTCGTGACCGTGTCACCGACTTTGACGTGGACGTTGAATGGGCTACCCGCGAGTTCGACCGTATCGAGTCCGACATGAATCAAAATTTCAGCTCCGTCTCCCGAACGGATACCGATCGCGTGCTTCGTCGGTGCGACTTGGATGATGGTTCCATCTACCGGTGCGACGACCGTTCCGTCCGTCGGCATGATGGCAATCCCGTCGCCCATCATCTTCTCGCTGAAGACGGGGTCGGTCACTTCCTCAAGTGGAATGATGTCTCCTTCCACGGGTGCGTAAAGTGTCAGTGTATGTCTCTTCATCCACTTATTCAATAACATGTTCGATTCATCCTTTCGCTTGAAAAATGATTGTGAAAAAACAAAACAGGCATGGAGTATAGACGGGTGGCGTGAGCCTTTCGTCTTACCCCATGCCTGATCGAATCAGTCACATGTGATCATTATTCGTTTCGTCACCCTCAAGATAGCACGCCGATGTATAGATATCAAGACCTAATTTGAAAGCGTTCTCTAGAAATTTTACTTCTTCGAAAATCTGTTGTATAGTTAGGGCGAAACTGAATGAGAAAGGTGTTGCATGTTAATGAGTGAGGTTGTATCTGCCTAACGAACTGAAAAATGTTGGATGACGCGTCTTTTTGTCATGCCTTCATGTTCTGTTACAGATACCGCCATTCATAAACTGCCAGACACCGGTCTGTCTTTTTGCGTTGGTCGTCATCGGCCGACGCTTTTTGTTTGCGCGGTATCTCCATCACAAAATAAGGAGACTCCATCATGAATGAACAAACATTAGACAAACTACAATACAACGACTTGATTCATCACGTCGAACGATACTGCATCAGCGGATTCGGACGCAACTTGTTACGAAACCAGCGTCCGACGAGCCATCTGCAAACGGTGAAAAAACGGCTTCAAGAGACATCGGAAGCACGCGCGATTCTCGACGCGACGTCACACGTCCCCTTTATCGGGGTGTCTGCTATGGAACCGCTCATCGGTAAAATCAGCCGTGGCATCCAGCTCGAGGCAAGCGAACTCGAAGCCGTCGCCGAATTTTTCCGCGGGGCCCGTAAACTGAAGCGGTTCATGGCCGAGCAGGCGTTCTTTGCCCCGCTCTTGTCCCTTTACGCGGGAGAGATGAGCGAGTGGCGCAGCATCGAGGAAGACATCGTCCAATCGATTCGTGGGGGACGGGTCGTCGACGAGGCGTCCAAAGAATTGAAACGCGTCCGCAAACAAATCGACATTCTCGAAGGACGGATCGAGGAGCGGTTGAGCAAGTTCTTGAAGAGCGCTGCGAACCGGGAAGCGATTCAAGACGGCTTTGTGACGAAGAAACAAGATCGATTCACGATTCCAATCAAAGCGTCATATAAACATAAAGTCGCTGGGACAATCATCGACACGTCGAGCCGAGGGACGACGGTCTTCATCGAACCAGAGGCGGTGGCGAAGTTGAACGCGGAACTCGTCGTCAAACGAACGGAGGAAGCGGTCGAAATCTATCAAGTTCTCGCCACGCTCACCGGCATGGTGGCGGAAGCGTTGCCGACCATCGAGGCGACGCTTGATGTCATCGCCCAATACGATATGGTGTTCGCGAAAGGGAAGTATAGCCAAGCCATCGATGGCATCGCCCCTCGCGTGAACGCGGTCGGGAAAATCCGTTTGAAACAAGTCCGCCATCCACTCCTCGAACGGGCGGTCCCTCTCGACTTCTCGCTCGGGGACACGTACCGCGGTCTGATCATCACCGGACCGAACGCCGGCGGGAAGACGGTCGTCTTGAAGACGATTGGTCTGCTCAGTTTGATGACGATGAGCGGGCTTCATATCCCGGCCCATCCGGACACGGACATCTCGACGTTTGACGACGTATTCGTCGATATCGGGGACAACCAGGATATGGGGTCGGCGCTCAGCACGTTCTCGGCCCATATGCATAACGTGGCGAACATCATGCAGAAGGCCGGGAAACGGTCGTTACTATTATTCGATGAGATTGGAAGTGGGACCGAGCCGAACGAGGGAGCGGCCCTCGCCATCGCGATTTTGGAAGAGGCATATAAACGAGGCTGTCTCGTCGTCGCCTCGACCCATTACGGCGAAATCAAGGCGTACTCCGAGACGCATCCGGACTTCATGAACGCGGCCATGCAGTTCGACCCAGACACGCTCGAACCAAAATATCGGTTGTTGATCGGGCAGTCCGGCGACAGCAACGCCTTGTTCATTGCCCGGAAAATGAAATTGCCCGAATCGATTTTGAAGCAGGCGGCCCGCTATATGCACGACAAGACGTACGACCAGTCGCTCGTCGATCCGGCACGTCTGACGCAAGCAGTCGTCTCATCCGTCATCGAACCAGATCAAGTTCTGTCAAAAGGGGACCGGGTCCGCCTGCTCGAGACGGATCAAGTCGGTCTTGTCTATGCGATGGACGAATCGTTGCGCCAAGTCACCGTGTATGTCGACGGTGTCTTCAGTGAGCAACCGCTCCGCCGAGTTCGACGCGAGGCGAAAGCGCTCGACTTGTATCCAGCTGGTTATAACCTGGAAACGTTATTCATCGATTACCGGGACCGGAAAGAAGCCCATGACTTTGCTCGCGGTTCGAAGAAGGCGCTCCGTCGCGTCGAGAAAGAGATTCGGGCGCGACAACGTGCCGAACGAGGCGAATGAGTGTATCCGGGAAGACACTCGGGTAAGGAACAAGGACCGGGAGTCATCACGTACAGTTCGGCTTTCGGGTAACGTGTCGGAGGTGACTGGATGTTTTGGTTAAGCTTGTTGTTCGCCATCGGATTTGCCTTGATTCACTACTTTTCAGGACAGTTGATTCACGTGCGCGAGACGCCGCGGAGCCGGTTTCTGTCACTCGCCGGCGGAGTCGCCGTCGCGTATGTGTTTCTTCATCTCTTGCCTGAACTGAACGAATATCAACAAGAACTCGAAGGACATCTCGAGAGCGGACTGTTCGCTTCAATCGAGAATCATATCCTCGTCGTCAGCATGCTCGGTCTGGCAGTGTTTTATGGCTTGGAACGGTTGGCCACGCAAATGAAACGGCGTGGCAACGGCAGCGTTTTTTGGATTCACATGGCGTTGTTCATCGTCTACAACTTCAGCATCGGCTACGTGCTCGCGGAGAGCGAGTTCGATACGGCATGGGCAATGACACTCTACTTTGTCGCATTAGGGATTCATTTCATCACGGTCGACCAGGGTCTGAGGCATCACCATCAGGAGTCGTACGACAGGCGAGGCCGATTGTGGTTGTCGTTGGCCGTGCTTGCCGGGTGGAGCGTCGGCGCATTTTCAGCGCTCCATGAAGTGACGCTGTCGATGATTGTCGCGTTCTTGGCCGGGGGGATTATTTTGAACGTCATGAAAGAAGAGCTGCCAGAAGAACGAGACAGCAGCTTTCGTGCGTTTGCTGTCGGGCTCATCGGATACGCTTTACTGTTATTAGCCATATGAAAAGGCAACCTTCGCGGTTGCCTTTTTGCTTACAGTGAATTGGTGCTCTGATTGTCTACGTTATCATCGGCCGCAGGTGTGTCCTCATCTTGGTTCGGGCCACCGAATTGACCACCGTGATGAGGGCCATGCCCGCCTCCGTGACGTCCACCGCCAAAGCCGCGCATGTCGCCTAAGTCGTCGTAACTCGTGATGTCAGCAAAACGTTCTTCGTGGTCGGCGAGAATCGCGTCGGCCTCATCTTGCGTCAAGTCACCTGATTCAACGGCTGCCTCAAGTTTCGCTTCATGAGAAGTGATCATCGCCTCGATGAACTGTTCAATGGTGATCCCTGTTTCTTCCGCGAGTTCAGGAAGCGATTGTCCTTCTTCGCGCGCTGCTTCCACGTCGGCTTCGGTCAACCCGAGCGCCTCGAGCAAAGCGGCCTGACCGGCTGCCCGATTACCGAACATACCCCGCTCGCCTCGTTCCCCGCGTTCGCATTGGGTCGTCGTTTCCGTTCCGTCGGTCGTTGTCGTGTCGTTCGTGGCGGCATAGACGCCGGTTCCTGAGACGGCAAGTAGGCCGGCCAGGGTGATGGCTAATTTAGATGTCTTCATGTCAATCTCCTCCTTTACTACCTCAAGTGTAGGACGTGGGTGATCAAAAGTTGTGAGGGAATTGCAAGGTTTCTGCAAATTGTCTTTGGGAAATGATGGGTTCGTTTCGCGATGCGATATAATGGGGTTGGAGGCGATAAAGATGAACGTACTCGTAGTCGAAGATGAACCGAAATTAGCGGACGGGCTCGCCCGCTTTTTAACGTACGCGGGGTTTCACGTCAGTGTGGTCGGCACACTCGCCGAAGCGAAGCGGCAGCTCGAGCAACCGTTCGATGCGGTCCTGCTCGATGTTCGTCTGCCGGACGGGGAAGGTTGGACGCTCATCCCGAAATTGAAGACGCTCAAGCCGCGACCGGCCATCATCTTGGCGACGGCACGAGGAGAGGCGGATGACCGTGTGTTCGGCCTCGAGCTCGGGGCCGACGATTATTTGGTCAAACCGATCGTGTTAAAAGAACTCGAAATTCGCCTGAAACGTCTCGTCAAACAGACGGACGAGATCTCGTTCGGCGACATGATGGTGGACGCACGATCCCGTACGGTGACCGATCACGGCCAAGCGATTCGGATGACCAATAAAGAATACGAGTTGCTCCTCTTCTTCTTGAAACATAGTGGAGAAGCGCTCGATCGCAACCGCCTACTTGACGAGGTGTGGGATTATACGTTCGCCGGGGACACGCGCACGGTCGACACGCACGTCAAACAGTTGCGTGACAAATTGCCGACGATGAAGCGGTACTTGAAGACGGTGCATCGCGTCGGTTATCGATTGGAGGAAGTCCGATGAGCCGGTTGATGAAGAAGTTGCTTTGGACCGCGATCCTCCCTCTCGTCGTCATGGCGGTGCTCACATTTGGTCTGACATCACTCTTGATTGGGCGTTTCGCGGAGACGGAGAGCTATGACCAACTCGAGCGTGAAGCGGACATCGTGTATGAGGCGCTTGTGGATGGACGCGGCATACCGGGTCAACTCGATGTTCTCGTGTTTCAAGACGGGGAAGCGGTCAATCTTGATCGTGGGGGCAGGATGCGTCGACATATGTCGCCAGCCCTCGATCCAGACTCACTTTCTGAACGAGATGAGGTCAGTGTGAACGGGGCGCGGTTATTGACGTTCCTTCGGGAAGAAGGGGATGTGCAAATCGTGACGTACGCACCCGTCCCGCTGTCGAATCCGCAGTTTCGTCAAATCTACGTCATTCTCGGGAGCGGGTTCTTGCTCGCGCTCATCGTCGCCGTCGGTGTGACGTATTGGATGGGGCGGCGTTTGACGTCCCCGCTCGTCGAGTTGAAGCAGGCGACCGCAGCCATCATGTTGGGCCGGCATGACATCACACTGCCGCCTGTCACCGACGACGAGATTGGCGATTTGACGGAAGCGGTCCGTCAGATGAACACATCACTCGAAGAGAAAGAACGGATGCAAAATACATTCATCTCAGGGGTTACGCACGATGTCCGGACCCCGCTTGCCATTGTCCGGAACGAGGCCGAAATGCTTGAACTCGGTGTCGTCAAACAAGAAGACGTGGCGGCGACGGGTCGCAGTTTAACCGAGGAAGTCGATCGGATCGATCGGCTCGTGAGTCAGATGCTCGAATACTCCAAACTATCCGCGGGCAACGTGACACTTTCGGTCGAGTCCGTTCGTTTGGATGCATTGATCAAAGAGACTGTCTCGCGGATGGATGAATGGTTCCGTCATAAGGAAGTGACGGTCACACTTGAACTCGTCGAGGACGCGGTCGTCCAGGCGGACCGATTGGCGATGGAGCGTGTGCTGTCGAACTTTCTTCAGAACGCGTATCACGCCAGTCCACTAGGAAGTGTGATCACGATCAGGCTCTCCGAGCGACGGCTTGAAATCGAAGACGAAGGGCCGGGCATTGCCGAGACGATGCGCGCCAACATCTGGGATATGTATGTGAAAGGGGACCGTTCGAACGGTCACGGACTTGGTCTGGCCATCAACAAGCTGTTGCTCGAGGCTCAAGGACTCGTTTACGGAGTCGAATCGAGAGAGGGAGAGGGGGCGTTGTTTTGGATCGAATGGGACTAAATTTATTTTTGCGGGGTGTCCGCTTAGAGCGAGATCGGATTGAAAAGCCAGGGTACCCGTTCTCGCTACCGATTTTTGATGGATTTGATGAATTGACGCTGACGAAGCCAGTCACGTTCTTGGTTGGTGAGAATGGGAGTGGAAAATCGACGTTGGTCGAAGGGATGGCCATCGCCGCCGGATTCAATCCGGAAGGTGGGGCGACGACGTTCCGTTTTGAGACCGAGGCAACGCATAGCCCGTTGTTCGAGGCGCTCCGTCCGATTCGGGGCGCGTACCGGCCGAAAGACGGATTTTTCCTCCGGGCCGAGACGGCATATCAATTGTCGAGTTATGTGGATGAGATTGCCCGGACGTCGCCCGACCCGGAACGGTTCTATGCGTCTTACGGCGGTCGATCGCTCCATGAGCAATCGCACGGGGAGGCGTTCTTGTCGCTCATGCTCCATCGTTTCCGGGATGGCGGGCTCTATATATTGGACGAGCCTGAGGCCGCCTTGTCCCCCATGCGGCAGTTGACGATGCTCGCGCGGATGCATGAACTCGTCCAATCGGGCAGTCAATTCATCATCGCGACCCATTCACCAATCCTCATGTCGTATCCTGACGCCGACATCCTCCAAGTCGAGACGGGACTCCGTCCGACGACGTTCGATGAACTCGAGCACGTTCGTGTCATGCGCGACTTCCTAGCGGCTCCGGAACGGATGCAACGCATCCTGTTCGAGGATTAGACGGTGAAATAAGAAAAGAGCGGCCGCGGCCGCTCTTTTCTTATGACTTCGTGACTTTGCGCAAGACGATGATGGCGAGACTGACGCCACCGGCAATCAACATATACGTGAGAATCTCCATCCAAGCTGTCATCAGACATCCTCCTCCGCGAAGACAGCCAAGTCCCCTTGAGGCATGGCGACGAGTAAGAAGTGTTCGCCTCCGAGCGGACGGGCGTCTCCGGCCTGCCAACTTTCATACTGTTCGTGATAGCCGTTCACGAACAGGACGGCTCCAGATTCAAATGTCAGTTCAAGATGGGGATTGTCTTCAGATAACAGGATGGAACGGACGCGTTCACGTCGGAGTCCGACGAGGTGATGGAGTTGTTCATCTTCGTTGAACAACGGTCCCGATGAATGGACGTACCAAGGTCCTTCAATCGAGAGCCACGACTCGTTGCCGTCTCGGTTGAAGTAGAGTAGATGATGATTGGGGCCAGAACCGAAGTCGATTCCGACGAAGGAAGATGCGTTAAACAAATGCTGTAAAATCCGTGTTGCTTCAAGATGTTCGGTACGGGTCACGCTTCCACCTCGCTTAAATGGGTTAGTTAATTCCATCATTCCACGTTACTTCGCTAAAGTAAATGAAAGGATTATGTGAAATCACTCATATCAAAAGTACAATCATCATGCGCAAGTTCTTGTGGTAAATATTTCAAAGTAATTGAAAGTTTGGTAAGTGATTCAATGAATTTCGGCAAGTTACCCGTGATTCGACTTATAATAAAAAGTATAGGTGAATCGATTTAATGAAACGAGGGATAATCATGGTTTATGGCTTGTTGATTGGCGGCATCGTCCTCATCACCATCGTCTTCAACATCCTTCGGTTGATGACGACCCCCGTCCTGAATCGCTGGTTGCTCGCTGGGTCGAGTAGCCTCGTCGTGATTTGGCACGGAGTATTGTTCGATTTTTATGATTTACATTGGTCGGTGCTGTTATTGATTATGACAGGACTCATTTGTTTTCATTGGAAAGGCATGACTGTTGCCATCATGGTCAGCTGGCTCCTCGTGTACAGTCAATCCGGGACGTTATCCTTTCCACTCTTGCTCAGTTATATCTTCTTCGGCCTAGGTGCAGCGCTTCTTTTCGGCTATGTCACCCAGTTGAAACGAGAACGATCAGGACGATTGCGCATGTTGACGGCGAGTTCTCGACAATTGAACGTGTTCCGAGAGGTCAGTTTCACCATGCAAGACACGCTCGACCCGGACCGGTTGCTCCAAACAATTTTAACGTCAGTGACGGCTGGGCACGGTCTCGGCTTTAACCGATCGATCATTTTCTTCGCCGATGTGGAAAAAGATAGTATTTACGGGGTCATGGGAACGGGTCCAATGAACCCGGAAGATGGTTTTCAAATTTGGGAAGAAATCACTCGGCAACATTATGATCTCCAAGGACTGATTGACGAGAAAGAGACGGACTCGACACACGATGAGCAGTTGAACGAACGGATTCGGAAAATGACGATCCCGTTTCATGGAGACCATCTGTTCAAGCAGACACTCGACTCGGGACGGCCGCTCCACGTCTACGCGAGCATCACCGACGATCCGGTGTTGCGTATGTTACATACCGATTTACAGATGGACGAGTGTACGATTTTCCCGCTCCATCACCAAGGAATCCCATACGGACTTCTCGTCATCGACAACGTCGTCAATAAGAAACCGATCACCCCTCAAAAAATGGACAGTGTTCGACCAATCGCGGAGCAAGCTTCACTCGCATTGCATCAGACGATGCTGTACCAACGCATCGAGACGTTGGCGCTTCGTGACGGGTTGACGCGTCTTAAAAACCATCGCTCGTTCGAACAAGATTTGGATGTCTTGTTCCGGGAGTGCGAAACGGACGAGCTGTCACTGATTGTGATGGATATTGACCATTTCAAGCATTTCAACGACACAAACGGTCACTTGGCTGGAAACGAGTTACTCACGCGGCTCGCGAGTGTCATTCGACGAAGCGTGCCGGATGAACAGATGGCGTATCGGTTCGGTGGCGAAGAGTTTGTCGTTCTCTTGCCGCAGTTCGACGAAGTCGAGGCGTCCCACGTCGCGGAGACGATTCGTGCGGCCGTGCTCGGCACCAACTTCATGTACGGGGAGCGACAACCAGGTGGTCAGTTAACGCTGAGCTTCGGTGTCGCTTCGAAGCACACGCTTCACGAACAGTCACGCGAACGGTTGATTGAGTGCGCCGATCAAGCGTTGTACGCGGCCAAATCACGAGGGAAAAACCAAGTCTGCCGCTGGGAAGGGGTGCCGCTATGACCGAATTCAGTGTCATGATCATGACCGTCGCCTTTATAGCGACCATCTTGTTTACGAGCCGTCCAAGTTATCGGTTTGTGACGGGTAGTGTGGCCAACCGACACGCGGAGGCACTGGGCGTCTCGCTGAAAGACGTCTCATTCTCGTTCGACCAAATGGTGTATTTCATCGCCTTGCCGACAACGATTCCCGAAGTGCGGGATGCGATGAAAGAAGAGCTGGTCGTCGAACCGTATTATGAGTCGTATTTCTTTCCAGAAGTGAACGGCGTGCAAGTCTCGGTTAAATCAGGGTCCGCCGTGATTCCTATCGCCTATTTGCCGATTGACGACTTCAGCCTTCCCGTGTTGGATCGACACTTGGAGGCCGGCAAGGTTAATGAACGCGTCAACCGAACGATTCGGGCACACATGATCGTTCATGAGCGTACGCTCGAAGCGATTCGAGACGAGGTGTACCATCACATTCATGAAGACCGCCTGGCACAATAAAAGGGTTTCCATCACAGACTCGTGGTGGAAACCCTTTTTTCACTGCGCTAACATGTGAAACCGTGCGGCCCCAATCAAGTTGGCCTCGTTGAAGTGGGCACACGTCTCGAGATCGATGTGGAACGTCCCGAACGCGTCACAGAGCGCATCCAAGTGTCGTTTGATGCCGTCTCGGACTTCCGGACGGCGACTGATGCCACCACCGATTAAAATCCGCTCCGGGTCGAGTCCGAATTGAAGATTGTACATGCCGATTGCGTTCCAGCGATAGAAGCGCTCTAATTCCGTTTGGATGACCGGATCGGTTTGAAGCGCGAACACGTCTTTTCCGGTAAGTGGACGACCGAGCTGTTCGCTGCAACGCTTGACGAGGACGGCCGTCGAACCGATGGCGCTCCATGTTCCATCTGGATGCGGCAAGTTCGGGTCCAAAATCCAGTACCCGTACTCACCGCCGTGGAAGTGTGACCCGACCATGATGACGTCCGAGTCGACGAAAGCACCACCGATGCCTGTACCGATGACCACGGTCGCATAACGTTTCACGGATGCGGCCGCACCGTTCCATCCTTCTGCAAGTGCTGCCGCATTGGCATCGTTCAAGACGGTGACCGGTAAGTCGTAACGGTCTTCGAACGCCTGTAGAAACGGACGATTGTGGATATACGGCAATGCGCTGATGCCATGAATCAAACCGGTCGTCGAGTCGACGGAGCCGGGCGCACTGAAGGCGATTCCGTCGAGCGGGGACTCGACGGTCGCTTCGTTAAAAATCACATCGACTTGATCAAGCAAGCCGTCCCACGTCGCTGGGGTTGGGACGTGTTTGTTCGACAGGAGGTTGCCGTCGGCTTGGACGACTCCGTATTTGATACTGGTACCACCGATATCGATGGCTAAATAATGTTGCATGTCTTGTTTCCACTCCTTATGGCAAGAACGCGGCCCCGATGACGCCAGCGTCGCCATGCAGTTGCTGCAGGACGAGGGGGGTCGCTCCTCTCAAATGAGGGTATACTCGCATCGCGACCGCGTCTTGTAACTGATTCCAGTATAACGGAGCCGAAGCCGTCACGCCTCCTCCAAGAATGATGACGTCAGGATCGACCGTGTGGATGATATTGGCGAGACCGGTCGCTAAATCCTCGACGAACGTGCTGCGTTCGATTTCGTCTGTCAAAAGCGTCATCGAATCAGTCATTCCTTTAGTGCGGGCACGTTCGTGAAGTGCCGTTCCACTCGCATGCGTCTCAAGCGCTCCGACGTTCAGCGTCGGATGTGCTGGTCCGTCCGTACGAATGATCATATTGCCGACTTCTCCGGCGCTACCATGAGCCCCGCTAATCAAATTTTGCTTATAGACGAAACCGCCGCCAATACCTGTGCTGACCGTGACGTAAAAGACGGAGTCGACATGACGACCAGCCCCAAATTTCGCTTCGGCGAGCGCTGCCGCATTGGCATCATTCTCTAACGTGACAGGTAGGCCGAGCAGAGTGCATAGCGGCTCCACGATTGTCTGATGGTGCCAGTTCGGGAGGTTCGGCGGGGTCAAGAACGCACCTCGTTTTAAGTCGAGCGGACCCGGTGCCGCGATGCCGACGTGCGTGATGTCATATTCGAGTTGGAATCGTTCGACGGCAAGCTTGATTTGGTTCAACAAGGTGTCGAGCGCAAGGTGCGGCTGTGTCTTCAATTTATATTGTTTCTCGAGACGCCCTTCTGTCGACACGACGGCGATTCGTGTGTTTGTGCCGCCCAAATCGATGCCGATGCGGGCTTTTTGTTTCGTTGGAGAGGATACACCGGTGACGAGGCACGTGGCCGTTCCGTCTAACTGAAATGACTGACCCGCTGGCAAAAGCAACGTCGCACCGATCTCGAAGGCCGAACCGTCAATCTCAAGTGTCCCTTCGACGACCGAGAGCAAACGGAACGTGTCCGTCGAGACGGATTCTTCGCGTTCGATCGTCCATTTTTCGACGAAGAAATACGGATTGCGCGTCAACTGCGTTCGGAAATGATCCAGTGACAGGGCAGGTTCCACATAGTCGAGATGGGGTGCGAAGGAGGCAAGGGTACCTTGATTGACGTGGAGATCACGTGTGCGGCCCGTCGTCGGTTCAGTGCGTCCGTAATCATAGAGACGGTACGTCGTATCCGAACTTTGTTGAATCTCGAGAACAGATACGTCTTTCGTCAAAGCGTGGACAGTCCCGGCCGGCACGTATAAAAAATCGCCGCGGCTGACAGGTTTTCGAATTAAACCGGACATGACATCACCAGCTTCGAGCGCCTGTTGTAACGTCTCTTTCGACTCGAACGTATGCCCGTAGATGATTTCTCCCCCTTCTGGCGCGTCGAGGATGTACCAGCATTCATTCTTTCCATACGGTTGACCCTCGAGCGACTGCGCGAGCTCGTCATCAGGATGCACTTGAATCGATAAATCATCGTTCGGGTCAATCCACTTGATCAATAACGGAAATACAGGTGAGTTAATGCCGAACAGTTCTGGATGCGTGGCATAAAGGTCGTCTAGCGTTGTCCCAATATGCGATCCGGCAGACACGACGGAACTGCCTTGCGGCAACGCCGAGGCGGTCCATGCTTCGCCGATCGAGACTTCATCAAAACAAAAACCAAAACGCTTTAAGCGGTCGCCTCCCCAAAGACGATATTGATAATGCGGCTGTAACGGGATGATTTTCATCGTCAATTCCCTCACTCTCATTTATTATCGTATACACTTTTAAATTTAAAAACTAAACAAACTTTAAATCAAGTATAGACATGAAATTAATCATGTGTATAATAAAAGTTGTAAACGATTTCAAAAAAGGAGTGGTCGAACATGAAGAAGGTATTACTTGCTTGTAGTTCAGGAATGTCGACGAGCCTGCTCGTCACGAAAATGCAACAGCACGCGGCGTCAATCGGGGACGAAGCGAAAATTTGGGCAGTCGGTCAAGACCAGGTTGGTAAGGAGATGGAAGAAGCGGACGTCATCCTCATCGGACCGCAAATGCGCTTTTTGCTCGATAAATTGAAAGCGCAAACATCGAAGCCGGTCGAAGTCATCGACATGATGGCCTACGGAACGGCGAATGGGAAAGCAGCGTATGAGCAAGCAATCAAATTGATGGGGTGAGGTCATGGAAGGAACGGAAGAGTTAACGTTAGAACAGATGGCGTTCATGATGATTTTGCATAGCGGGAACGCTCGGAGCACGATTCAAGAAGCAATCCAAACGTATAAGAACGGTTCCTACGAAGCGTTTGAAGCGCAGCTAGCGACAGCACGTGAACAGTTAAAAGAAGCGCATCAGACGCACTTCGGTCAAATTCAAAAAGAGGCGAACGGGGAGAAGACGGACATGTCACTGTTGCTCCTTCACGCCGAAGACCATCTCATGTCGACTCAGACGATGCTCGATTTGACGGCAAGCCTGATCGAGATGATGGAGCAAAAGATTGTAAATCCTAATCAAGAAGGGTGAATCCTATGTCACAGGACAACAAAATGTTCTTATTGATCAGCAAGTTGCTCATGCCGATGGCGACTTACTTGAACAACAGTCGGTATTTGCAAGTATTACGGGATGCGTTCATGCTCGCGTTCCCGATTACCATGTTCGGTTCAATCGTCGTCGTTATTGCCAACTTGCCGTTCTTAGACAAGTTCATGTCGGAAGGGACGCTGAATGCGTTCAAATCGTCACTCGGTAACGCCCCATCGGCCACGATGGGAATCATGTCAATCTTCGTCGTTTTCGGTATTGGCTATTATCTTTCGAAAAGTTACAACGTCGAAGCCGTCTTCGGTGGGGCGATTTCGCTCGTATCGTTCCTCTTGTTGACACCGTTCCTCATTGAAGTCGAAGGAATGACAGAAGCGGTCGGTAACGTCCTCCCGCTTGATCGTCTTGGCGCCAAAGGAATGTTCCTCGCCATGATTACAGGTTTCCTCTCAGGTGAGATTTATCGATTCGTCGTTCAAAAGAACTGGACGATCAAAATGCCGGACGGCGTACCGCCGGCGGTTGCGAAGTCGTTCTCGGCGCTCGTTCCGGCCTTGTTGACGCTCACAGTCTTCTTGCTCCTCAACATTGGTGTGACGAGCTTGTTCAATACGAACTTACATGACGTCATCTTCAACGTCGTGCAACAGCCGCTCGTTAAATTGGGTAACGGTCTCGTCCCAACGTTGATCGCCATCTTCTTCGTCCAATTGTTCTGGTTCTTCGGGTTGCACGGACAAGTCATCGTCAACTCGGTCATGGATCCGATTTGGAATACGTTGTCGCTTGAAAACTTGAACGCGTACACGGCGACCGGAGATGTGCCGAACATCATCAGTAAACAGTTCGTCGAAATCTATACGGTCGGCCTTGGTGGCTCCGGCTCGACGCTTGCCGTCATCGTAGCGATTTTGTTGTTCTTGAAATCGAAGCAGTTGAAACAAATCGGGAAACTGTCACTCGGACCAGGGATTTTTAACGTCAACGAACCGGTCATTTTCGGTCTGCCGATCGTCATGAACCCGCTCATCATGATTCCGTGGATTGTCGCCCCACTCATCACGGTCACGGTCACTTACTTTGCGATGTCGACAGGGCTCGTCCCGCCGCCGACAGGGGTCGCGGTACCTTGGACCGTCCCGATGTTCATCAGCGGGATGATGGCGACGAACTCACTTGCCGGAGGTTTGCTACAACTCGTCAACTTCTTGATCATCTTGGCGGTCTGGTTCCCATTCCTTAAATTTATTGACCGTTTGAACTTGAAGAAAGAACAGGAAGAAGCCGCTAACCATAAAGACGAAGCGGTATGAATGAGAAATAGAGAATAAGGGAGAGAAAGTTTATGACGAACCCGACAGAAACGAAAACATCAGCAGCAGTGACGTATCAATTCCCGACCGATTTTTGGTGGGGGACGGCCTCTTCGGCGACGCAAATGGAAGGTGCGGCGTTTGAGGGAGGCAAAGGCTTAAATATTTGGGATTATTGGTATATGCAACAGCCGAACCGATTCTTCAATGGCGTCAGCGCGACGGAGGCGTCTAACTTCTATCATTTGTACGAGCAAGACATCGCACTCATGAAGGAGCTCGGACATAACACGTTCCGTTTCTCAATCTCGTGGTCACGTCTATTCCCAGAAGGCGTCGGTGAGGTGAATGAAGAGGCGATCACGTTCTATAACAATGTGATTAATTGCCTCATCGATCATGACATCGAGCCGTTCATCAACTTGTATCACTTCGACATGCCGATGGCGCTTCAAGACCGAGGCGGCTGGGAGTCACGTGACGTCGTCGACGCTTACGTACAGTTCGCGAAGACGTGTTTCGAACTTTTCGGAGACCGTGTGACGACATGGTTCACCCATAACGAACCGATCGTACCGGTCGAAGGCGGCTATTTGTACGATTTCCACTATCCGAACGTCGTCGATTTCAAGCGTGCCGTTCAAGTCGCTTACCATTCGATCATATCGAGCGCGCTCGCCATTCAGGCGTACCGGGAGCGGGAACAGGCCGGTCAAATCGGAATTATCCTGAATTTGACGCCGTCGTATCCGCGCAGCCAACATCCGGCCGATCTGAAGGCGTCACGCTTGGCCGACGCGATCTTCAACCGCTCGTTCTTGGACCCGTCCGTGCTCGGGACGTTCCCTGAAGAACTCGTCGACGTGTTACAGGAACAAGGCGCGATGCCGGAGATGCAACCTGGAGACTTGGATCTCATTCGGGCGAATACGATCGACCTCCTTGGCATCAACTACTATCAACCGCGTCGGGTCAAGGCAAAGGCGTCGCTACCGAATCCTGATGCGCCGTTCCTACCCGAGAATTTGTTCGACTTCTATGAGATGCCGGGTCGCAAGATGAACCCGTATCGTGGTTGGGAAATTTATGAGCAGGGCGTCTATGACATCTTGATCAACTTGAAAGACAACTACGGTAACATCCCGTGTTTCATTTCTGAGAACGGGATGGGCGTCGAAGGAGAAGAACGTTACCGTGACACCGACGGCAGCGTCCAAGACGACTACCGGATCGATTTCATTCGCGAGCATTTGAAATGGACGCATCGGGCGCTCGAAGAAGGTGCGAACGTGAAAGGGTACCATTTATGGACGTTCATGGACAACTGGTCATGGAGCAACGCCTATAAGAACCGCTATGGGTTCGTCGGTGTCGACTTGGCGACCCAAGAGCGGACCGTTAAAAAGTCTGGTCACTGGTTCAAACAAGTGATTACCAATCATGGATTTACAGAATAATAGGAAAAGCTGACAAGGACCTACTCTTTGTCAGCTTTTTTTGATATATTATTTGTATATGTCTATACATGAGGTGGAATATGTCTACAAAGAAAAAACCAAAATATGAATCGATTGCGGATGAGATTCGGCATCGGATCAATGAACAGGCTTATGAACTCGAAACACCGCTCCCAGATGAGATTCAATTGGCAGAAGAATTTGGTGTCAGCCGTATGACGATGAAGCGCGCTCTCGAAATTCTCGTGATGGAAGGCTTGATTTATCGGAAGCGTGGCAAAGGGACGTTCATCTTGCCGGCCAGTTTCCAAAAAGAACGCATCAACATCATCAGTAAAGAGACGAGAGGATTGACGCAAGTCATCGGCGACCGCAGTTTGCGCAGTGAAGTGCTCGATTTCGAAGTGAAGTTCCCGACCCAGGAAGTCGCCGACCATTTGATGATTGAGCTGACGGAACCAGTCTATGAGATTCGTCGTGTCCGCTATGTGGACGAAGAGCCGTATGTCATCGAATTGACGTACATGGTCGCCAATCTAATTACAGGACTGTCGCGTAAAATTTTAGAGAAGTCGGTCTATAGCTACATCCAACAGGAGCTCGGTTACACGATCACGAGTTCACACAAGATGATTCGAGCCGACAAGCCTGACGAGTACGACCAACGCTACTTGAAGAATGACATTACCGACCCAATCATCGAAGTCGAACAAGTCGTTTACTTGAGTAACGGGAAGCCGTTCGAATATTCATTCGCCCGGCACCGCTATGACAGGTTCGTTTTCTCTTCGGTCAATATCGTTCGATGACGTCGCCTGAAAAGGCGACTTTTTGCGAAGGAGGTTCGAATGGACGTTCACATTGAACAAGCCGGGTATGAACGCGGTGAGTCGGTCATTGAGGACATCGAATTTGAGGTCCGACCGGGCGAAATCGTCGGGATGATTGGGTCGAACGGGGCCGGGAAGAGCACGACGCTCGCCTGTCTCACCGGAACAATCCCGTGGATGCGTGGAACGGTGAAAATCGACCGCTACGCCTATATCCCCGAGCAACCGGTTTACTATGATTATTTGACGCTCGAGGAACATATCGCTCTCGTATTGGAATTGACGAGTGTTCACACTCGCGAGCGGACAGACGAATTGCTGCGTCTGTTTCGGCTCGAGACGGTCCGGTACGACTATATCGCCTCGTTCTCAAAAGGGATGAAGCAAAAAGCGATGATTCTGTTGGCGCTCATCCAAGAGGCGAAGTTTCTCCTTGTCGATGAGCCGTTCGTCGGACTCGACGCGACGACGACGATTCAGTTGCTTCGTTTACTTGAAGCGGAACGCCGTCAAGGCACCGGGGTGCTTCTCGTCACCCACGTCCTCGATACGGCAGAGCGGTTATGCGACCGCTTCGTCTGGATCGATGACGGACGCATGCTCGCAAGTGGGACGAAAGATGAATTGCGTCTCAGCCTGCAAACCGAAGGCGAGTCGCTGTTCGATATGATGGAAGATGTGGTTATGCGATGAATGAACATCAGCTGTTTGCTAGACGTGTCCGCACCCATGTGACCAAGCAGTGGAAGACGTGGCGGCTCATCTTGGATTGGACAGTCGTTCTGTACGGCGTCATTCCGTTCGCCATCTTTCTCGGGTATCAATACCGATTGCTTTGGCAAGGCGAAATCGAGGGGGTGAGTCAGGTGCCGACGCTCGTTTGGGCGCTTGGAATTGGAATCGTACTCCTTAGAAATCAGTTTTTCGTCTGGGTCGAACGGGCGGACGTGACGCTGGTGGCCAAACGTTCTTTGGTTCGCAGGTTGAAGCACGATTCGTTGCTTTATCACGCCATCAAACTAGGTTCAACGCTCCTCTTTGTCCTATTGATGTTCATCCCCGTGCTTTGGCTTGACGGTTGGCCCGTTGTCTCCATATCCGCATTTGGGATCAGCCTCCTGTTTTTGACCGGGCTTCATACGTGGATCCGTTATCAATTGACGGTCCGGCGCAGCCATTGGATGTTACGAGTTACGGTCACGTGTGTGACGTTCGTTTGTATGTATGCGCTCCTCAGCGATTCGCCTTTAGGGGCGGTCGTTCTCGGCAGCGGCCTCGTGGCGGTTGCGATATATGTGGGAGAGGGGTGGGTGACGCGTCATCCATTTCTTAGCCAAGAACTCGAACGTAGTGAGGCGCTGCGTACCGCTTTTGACCGGGCATTATTATCCACGTCGGGCGCCATCGAGAAGCCGAGCCGGCGCAAGCGTCCGCTCTATCGACCGAGACCGAATCGGTTTGGGACCGCCCGGCGTACGTCGGCCATCTTACTCTATATACGGACGCCGCGTCATCGGAACTTATGGCTACGTCTCATCCCGCTTGCCGTCACAGGGATGCTCCTCGTGCCGAGCTGGTTCAAGTTGCTCATCCCGCTCTACGTCGGCTATGTGATGTGGCAAGAACGACAGGCGTTCAAACAAGAGATGGAGCGTCATCCATTTTTCCGCGCCATCCAAGAAAGGACAGATTTATGACTGAACAAGACTATGAACGATTGCTTCAAATCGAGACGGCGAAACCGCAACAAGGGTTCCCGGCCTCGGCCGAATACCACCGCTATGAACCGACTCCTTATGAGGCGCTCGACTTGTTGCGTGACGCCTATCCGCTCGCGGCCACGGACACGGTCGTCGATTTCGGTTCGGGGAAAGGGCGCCTCCCGTTTTATCTCGCCTATACGTTCCGAGTTCGGGCCATTGGCATCGAGATGGATGGCGGCTTCCACGAAGCGGCACTTGAGAATTGGATGAACTACGCCAAGAAACACCGGACGCGTGGCAGTGTTCAGCTCGTCCGCGGCTACGCCGAACAGTTTGAGGTGCCGGCTGAGGCGAACCGCTTTTACTTCTTCAACCCGTTCTCGGTGAACGTGTTCCGGCAGGTCGTCGCGAATATCATCGACTCGGTCGAGCGAACGCCGCGTCCGGTCGATCTCATCCTCTATTATCCAGCCGATGAGTACTTACATTTTCTGAACGACGAGACGCCTTTCCGCTACGTACAGGACGTTCGCTTGCCGTTAAAGAATCTCCATGAGCGCTTTCTTATTTATCGTTTTGATATGATGGAGTCATCTTGGTAAATGGGGAGTGGATCATCGTGAAGAAAGAAGATATTTTAGATGCGTATCGTTGGCGTCAAGCGACGAAAGAGTTCGACGCGGACCGCAAAATCGATGAGGAAGATTTCGAATTCATTCTGGAGACGGGTCGCTTATCACCGAGTTCGTTCGGCTTCGAGCCTTGGCAGTTCGTCGTCATTCGTCGCGAAGACTTGCTCCGGAAGATCAAAGACCACGCGTGGGGTGCCCAAGGACAGGCGTTAACGGCGAGCCATTTCGTGTTGATCTTGGCGCGGACGCCTGAAGCGATGCGCTACGACTCGGACTACATCCGTCATATCGTCACGGACGTCCAAGGACGGACCGAGGACGAGTACGCCCTTCGGGTGAAACGGGTCCGTGAGTTCCAAGAACAAGATTATCGACTGTTGGACGACGAGCGTGTGTTCCAAGAATGGATTAAACGCCAGACGTATATCCCGCTCGGCAACATGATGACGGCCGCCGCACAGATCGGCGTCGACTCATGTCCGATCGAAGGGTTCAATCAAGCGGAGATTGACGAATTATTGATCTCGGAAGGGGTCATGGAACGAGGTGCCTGGTCGCTCTCGGTCATGGTCGCATTCGGACATCGGGCCCGTGACTTCGCGCCGAAGACACGCCGTGACTTTAATGAGGTCGTCAAATACATCGGATGAAAAAAAGCTCAAGCGCCGAGGCGCTTGAGCTTTTGCTTATTTCCAGTCGGTGATGCGGTCGATTGGGAAGCGGACCGATTGGTAACCGTCTTCCGCGGCTTTTCCGATTGAGAGGAGCATGACAGGAAGGTAGCGCTCTTTCTCGAGGCCGAACGCTTCCGCGATGTTCGCTTTGTCATAACCACCGATCGGGTTTGTGTCGTAGCCGTGGGCACGGGCGACGAGCATGAGTTGCATCGCGACGAGACCCGAGTCGAGCAAGATGCTGTCTTTGACAGACTCTTTCGGTGCGTCTTTGAAGATGCCTTTGATCATGTCGACTTGACGGTCGCGGACTTCTGGTGGCATGAGGCCACGCTCGACGGCCGTATCAAAGATCTCTTGTGTGTAATCGGCCATCTGGTAGTCGGCAAAGATGGCGATAACGGCTGATGACGTCTCGACTTGGCGTTTGTTGAAGCTTGCGAGCGGAAGGAGTGTGTCTTTACCTTCTGCGCTATCGATGACGACGAAGCGCCACGGTTGCAGGTTGAGTGATGACGGTGCCGTCGTCGCTTCCTCCAGGATTTGTGTCATCTCTTCTTTTGAGATTTTGACATTCTCATCATAGACGCGAATCGAGCGGCGTCCTTTGAGGATTTCCATAAAGTCTTTCTGTGTTGTCGTGTTCATATAAGGGTCTTCCTTTCATGTTGAATGTTGGTTTGTAACGTATTTAAAAGTTCGAGTAACTGTCGTTGCTCCTCTACCTTCATGTTTACAAAAAGACGGTCCGATAAGCACTTCTTTTGCTCGGTCCAATGTGCAATCCGCTCCCGACCGACATCGGTCAAATCGACAAAGATGACCCGATTGTCTTGGAGGCAGCGTTCGCGCGTGATCAAGCCCTGTGTCTCGAGCTGTTTCAAATGACGCGTGATGGCGGCATGATCGACGCCGACCCGTTGTTGCAGTTCACGCTGACGCAAAGGGCCGACGTGATGCAAGTTGCTCAAAATATCGAAGCGGGTCGAGCTGAGCCCGTCCATTTCCGTATCGAACAGTTGGGCCAGTTCTTTTTGTACGGTGATGACGTGGTAGAGAATCTCATCGCTGAGCGAACAGGCGTCGCGCATCGGGTATCCTCCTTCAAAAAACTAATTGATGAATCAATCATTGATAGCTCACACAATGTATACTAATCGGTTTTGAAATAGATCGCAAATAAAAAGTTTCAAAAAACTGTTGTCAAACTGTTATATAATAGTCTATATTAAAGTCAACTGATATATAACAATTGAATGGAAGGATGTGACGGCTTGGAACATTACAAACAAGTAGGTACTTATCACGTACATGAAACGTTGCTCGACTTCATCTCGGCTCGTATATTGCCTGACGAAGAGGCGCACCGACAATTTTGGCCTGGGGTCGGGCGCCTACTCGATGAGTTCATTCCTCGGAATGAGTCACTGCTTCACGAACGTGAGTCGTATGAGCGACTATTACAGGAATGGTACAGCGAGCACAAGCAAGCCTTCGACCTGGAAGACTATGAGCGTTTCCTTCGGTCCATCGATTACATCGAAGCGACCGTCCCTGATTTCAGCATCGACGTTTCAGGTGTCGATTCAGAGGTTAGTAGGCAAGCCGGACCACAGCTCGTCGTTCCGCTCGACAACGCGCGCTATGCGTTGAACGCGGCGAACGCCCGCTGGGGAAGTCTGTATGACGCCTTGTACGGAACGGACGTCATCGACGAAGAGGACGGGAAAACGAAGTCGAGTGGTTATAATCCAGTCCGAGGTGAAGCGGTCATCGCCTACGCCAAACAGTTTCTCGACGATACATTTCCGCTCCGGGAGGGCTCGCACGAAGAAGCGAACGGCTATCTCGTGTCAGAGGGCAGGCCATACGCCATCATCGAAGGGAACCGCATCGCGTTTCAAGACGATTGTCTCGTCGGCTATGTCGGGGAAACGAGTGATCCGAATAAGCTCTTGCTCGTCCATAACGGGATTCACGCCGAGTTGCAGTTTGACCGGGACCACCCAATCGGACGGGTCGATCGAGCAGGGCTCATTGACATCGAACTCGAGTCCGCCTTGTCTGCCATCGTCGACTGTGAAGACTCGGTTGCCGCTGTTCGGGCGGAAGACAAGGTCCACCTTTACGCGAACTGGCTAGGCCTGATGGACGGGACGCTCGAAGCAACATTCACGAAAGGAGGTCGGCCGCTCACTCGGAAGTTGAACCCTGACCGGAAGTATGTCGGGAAAGACGGGCGTGAAGTCACGCTTCCGGGCCGATCGCTCCTCTTTATTCGAAACGTCGGGCACTTGATGACGACAGACTTGATGCTCGACGCGGAAGGGCGTGAAGTACCGGAAGGGATCTTGGACGGGATTTTCACTGCGCTCATCGCGAGCCGCCATCTTGATGCCAGACGAAATTCCCGCGAACGCTCCATCTATATCGTCAAACCGAAGATGCATGGATCTAAGGAAGTCGCGTTCACGAACGACTTGTTCGATGCGATTGAAGATGTACTCGAGTTACCGCGTCACACGCTCAAAGTCGGCGTGATGGACGAGGAGCGACGCACGTCGCTTAATTTGAAGAACTGTATCGAGCAAGTGAAGGAACGCATCGTCTTCATCAATACCGGATTCCTCGACCGGACGGGCGATGAGATTCACTCCTCGCTCACGCTCGGACCGATGCGCAAGAAAGGCGAGATGAAAACATCGGAGTGGCTCGATGCTTATGAACGTCTGAATGTCCAGATCGGGCTTGACGCAGGATTCCATCAACGCGGGCAAATCGGGAAAGGGATGTGGGCGATGCCCGATCGGATGCGCGACATGATGCGTGAAAAAAGCAATCATGTCCGGTCCGGGGCGACGACGGCTTGGGTGCCGTCCCCGACGGCGGCCACGCTTCATGCGCTGCATTACCATCAAGTCGATGCGTTTGACGTTCAGCGTGAGTTGGCGAATCGTTCGTTTAATCCAGCAACTGAGCGAGGGCGTCTGCTCGAGGTACCACTCGCCACGCGTCTCTATACAGATGAGGAAGTGAACGAGGAACTCGAGAACAACCTGCAAGGGTTGCTCGGTTACGTCGTCCGTTGGGTCGAGCAAGGTGTCGGCTGCTCGAAAGTGCCCGATATTCATCATGTCGGGTTGATGGAAGACCGAGCAACGCTTCGTATTTCGAGTCAACATGTCGCCAACTGGCTATACCATGGAATCTGTAGCCGTGAACAAGTCGAAGTGACGCTTTACCGGATGGCCGAGGTCGTCGACGCGCAAAACGCGGAAGATCCGCACTATCGTCCGATGACGCCAGATGTAGACTGCTCCATCGCCTATCAAGCGGCGAAAGAGTTAGTGTTCGAAGGCGATGCATCACCAAATGGATATACGGAACCGATCCTGCACCGGCGCCGCCGACAGTTTTTACAACAAGTGACATTAGAACCGAATTTAAAAGGAGGAGCATCATCATGACAACGAAAAAAATCGAAAGCGAACAGTTGATTGAACGTTGGGTCGTCCGTCGGATCGTCTCGGGGGAATCGACAGCGGCGCTCGCTAACACGGCGTTCGTCTATGGGAACGATTTGATGCGCCTCGTGCTCGACCGGGCCGACGGGTCGCTCCAAATCATGAGAGAGCCGGTCGAAGAGGTCGTCATATTCCGTAAACCAGAAGATCGTGACGAAGAAAACGTCTGTCGTTGCTGCGGGATGGAGCACTCGTCATTCAAAGCGGCGCTCGAATGCTGTGCATACTTGGATTAAGCTTGCATTATCTGTTATATAACAAACGATAAATATATAAATTAATATAATACAGGAGGAATGGATATGAATGAACAACAAATGCAACTAGAGGATATGTTACAGTCGGAACGGTTTAACGGGGTCGAACGTCCATATGGGGTCAAAGACGTGATGAGGCTTCGGGGGTCTGTCCTAATCGAGCATACGCTCGCGACAAAAGGAGCGGAACGGTTATGGGAGTTACTCCACGAACGAGACTACGTCCACGCGCTCGGCGCGTTGACGGGGAACCAGGCCATCCAGCAAGTGAAGGCGGGTCTCGAAGCCATCTATTTGAGCGGATGGCAAGTCGCCGCCGATGCGAACTTGTCGGGACACATGTACCCGGACCAAAGCCTATACCCGGCTAACTCGGTGCCGAGCGTCGTCAAACGGATTAACCAGGCGCTTCAACGGGCCGATCAAATTCAAACGGCGGAAGGGAAAGGCGATACGCATTGGTTCGCCCCGATCGTCGCTGACATGGAAGCCGGTTTCGGCGGTGTGCTCAACGTGTTCGAGTTGACGAAGGCGATGATTGAGGCGGGTGCAGCCGGCGTCCACTTGGAGGATCAACTCTCTTCAGAGAAGAAGTGCGGTCACCTCGGCGGCAAAGTGTTGCTCCCGACACAGACGGCCGTGAAAAACTTGATTGCCGCACGTCTCGCGGCAGACGTCATGGGGGTGTCGACGATTATCGTCGCCCGGACCGACGCCCACGCCGCGAACTTGATTACGAGCGACATCGACCCAATCGACCATCCGTTCATCGTCGGTGACCGGACACCGGAAGGGTTTTACCGCACCGAGGCAGGCATCGAGCAGGCAATCGCGCGTGGTCTTGCCTACGCACCGTACGCCGACCTCGTCTGGTGCGAGACGTCCGAGCCCGATTTGGATGAGGCACGCCAATTCGCAAATGCGATTCACGCGAAATATCCGGGCAAACTGCTTGCTTACAACTGCTCACCTTCGTTCAACTGGAAGAAGAAGCTGTCAGACGAGGAAATCGCAACGTTCCAACAAGAAATTGGTGCGATGGGGTACAAGTTCCAATTCGTCACGCTCGCTGGTTTCCACTCGCTCAACTTCGGAATGTTCGAACTCGCACGCGGATACAAAGCCCGCGGGATGGCTGCCTATTCCGAGTTGCAGCAAGCTGAATTCTCGGCGGAGCAGCATGGCTATACGGCGACACGTCACCAGCGCGAAGTCGGGACCGGGTACTTTGATGAAGTGTCACTCGTCATTTCTGGAGGCCAGTCGTCGACGACGGCATTGGCCGGATCGACCGAGGCAGAGCAATTTGAAACGCCTTCCCATTAATCGACGCCCCTCACAAAATGAGGGGCTGTTTTGTGTCCAAATTTGGAACGCGGCAATCCCGTTCACCTAAATGTGACGTATTTCACATTTTTGTCGTCAAACTCTTGCTACGCTAAACATGTCAAAACGAATATGGAGGTTATGACAGATGACACAGACATTCACGGGCGATACGCACGTATCTGAAATCGTCAAACAATGCCCGCAAGCAGCAGACATCTTCAAACGGAACCGAATCGATTTTTGTTGTGGTGGCAACCGACCACTCGCTGAAGCGACTGACAAATCGAAACGGTCGACAGAAGATATTTTAGAAGAAGTCAATGCGCTCTATCAACGCAAGCAAGAGATGAACGAGAAGAGCATCGATTGGGATGCTGCTTCTTCATCGGAATTGATTGAGCACATCATTTATAAGCATCACCAGTTTTTGACGGACGAATTGCCACAGCTCACACCATATGTGACAAAAGTGTTCCGGGTTCACGGACAAAACCATCCGCACCTCGGACGCATTCATCAACTGTTCAATCAATTGAAAGTGGAACTTGAACAACATATCGTCAAAGAAGAGACGGAAGACTTCCCGACGTTGCTTCGTCATGAGACGGCACCGACAGCTGAAACGAGACGGGAGCTTGATGACATTTTGGCTTCGCTCGAGTCAGAACATGCAGCAGCGGGTGACATCTTGAAAGAGCTTCGGCACATCACGAACGACTATACGCCGCCTGAAGGTGCGTGTGGGACGTATCGTCTTGTCTATCAACGGTTAGAAGCGCTCGAATCGGATACGTTCGAACATATTCATCTCGAGAACAACATTTTATTCCCGCGGGCGCGCACGTTCGCTTAATAAGGGCACACCTCTACTGACGTAGGGGTGTATTTTTGTGACGTTTGATACAGATGGGAGGCGAAGCAATCGCTACGATAAAAGAGAAGCAAAGGAGTGATCAATCATGAAACGGGTGAGTGGAGTCATCATAGGGATGGCAGTCGCCTTATTACTAAGTCAAGTCTGGTCGAGTTCAGATTCGGAGGACACCGTGACCATCCTAGCAGCGGCAAGCTTAGGACCGGCTTTGGAAGAGGTCGAGCGACAACTTGAAGCGGAATTCGATGGGATTGATGTTCGGGTCGTGACGAACGGGAGCGGCGCTTTGCGAGCACAAATCAATCACGGGTCTCCGGCAGATATCTTTTTAGCCGCGAGCGTTGACGATGTCGACCGATTACAAATCCCGATTCTAGAGCGGGATATGTTCTTGCATAACGAATTGTGGCTCGTAACACCGAAAGGGAAACCGTGCGCGGAGACGTGGCACGACTTAAATACATGTGCTCGCATCGTCATCGGTGATCCGATCAATGTCCCGGCCGGTCGTTACGCAAAAGTGGCGCTCGAAGGGGAAGATGTGTGGGAGGAAGTGGAGCCGCGAGTCATGTTCGCCCAAAACGTGAGACAAGTGCTGACGCTCATCGAACAAGGTGACGCCAATGCGGGATTCGTTTATAAAACGGAACTCACGACGGACATCGAGTCGATTCAGTCGGTCCCATTTGAAGCGACGGGTGCGATTTCGTATCCGGCAGTTCGCTTAACGCATGATCCATACGTCCGCGATATCTATGCGCGTTTGTTTGATAATGAGATCCAAGCTCACTTTTTGGCGAAAGGATTTTCCAAATGACGCAATCTCCACTTCAACTCACATTCGAAGTCGGGATGATGGCGACGGTGAGCGCCTTCGTCCTCGCCTTCGGAGCGGCCTATTTCATGCATCACCGTCAATTTAAAGGAAAGCGGCTGCTGGAGACAGTGTTTTTACTGCCGCTCATCTTGCCACCGACAGTCATCGGGTTATACGCCTTGATGGTCCTCGGGAACAACGGGATCGGTGGGTTCTTGCCCGTCACCATCTTGTTCACCAAACAGGCGAACGTCATCGCGTCCGCCTTGGCCGCGTTTCCGCTCATCTACCAAACGATTCGTCTCGGGCTCAAACAACTCGATGCGGAATGGTATGAGGCCGGACGCGTGCTCGGCGGGTCAGAGCGTCAACTGTTCACCTACGTGACGATTCCGCTGCTGTTACCCGCGTTGACGAGCGGCTTCGTCCTCGGCTTCGCCCGATCAATCGGCGAGTTTGGGATTACGATGATGATTGCCGGAAATATCCCGGGCGAGACGATGACGCTCGCCACAGCGATTTATATGGCGACAATCAACGGAGATATGACCCAGGCACTCGTCTGGAGTGGATGGTTGGTTGGTTTGGCGTTTTTAGTCCTATGGCTGAGCGAACGTTACGGCAAACGTCAATATTAGTCGATCACAGCGACTTTTTTCACATAAGACCGGTTCGGAGTATTTAAGATACTTGGGCCGGTCTTTTTCCAAATGTGGACGTGGTCCCCGACAGCGATTTGTTCGAACGTCGCCTTTACTTGAAACTTGAACCAACTTACGTCTTCCGGTTCACTTTGCGCGAAAAGAGTGTCAGGAGAGAGCGTGGCTTCTTCTGCAGTGATGCCGCTGATGACGAGTGCGGTGCGGTCAGACTCATTTATTTCAATCACATATCCTTCGACGTCTGGCTCGGTCGTCGCCCGGTTAGCGAAGACAAACCCGATGGAAAAGACGACGAGCATGGCCACGATGGTGAGGAATAACATGATTTTAAGCGATGATTTCATAAGGGAACGCCTCCTTCGTTCATTATTCTGTCACGTCTCGAATCGCTTATCTGTGAAAAAAGTAACAGTTAAGTCGAGATGTCATCTTTATGATGAAACTATGAAGTCGCTCGGAAAGAGAAGGGGGAACACATATGTCCGATCGTTATTTTTATTCGACCGCCGCAAAGTGGTCGTTCGTAGGATTCACCGTCTTGGTGCTCTCGACATGGATCGCCTCGGCAGGATTTGAGCACGTGGACATGGCGCTGTTCGGCTACTATATCGCCGCCGTCATTTGCATGATTGGGATGGTCGTCCGCTTGACGTTATTTTTTGCACGGCCGGCCACCTCACAAGTATTGAAGCGGAGCCTCAAACAAATGAAGGCAGAAAAGAAACGGGCCAGCAAGGCCGTCGCCGCCACGACCGTCAACAATATTGTCTTACAGAAGTTCATCTGGGAACGTGGCTGGTACCGCTGGACCCAACATATGTTGATTGCCTGGGGATGTCTCGGGTCGTTCGCCATCACATTCGGGCTGACGTTCCAATGGATGCGGTTTGATTTGATTGATATCGAGACGTATCAGATTGTCGTCTTTAACATCCCGACCATCAAGATGGCTGCGCACGGGTTGTTCGCGGAGCTCGTCTATAACGGGTTGAACATCACCGCGCTCATGTTGCTCGTCGGCGTGCTCATGGCACTCTATCGCCGGATCAACGACCAGGACGTGAAAGTGACCCAGCGGTTCGAATTTGATATTTTACCGCTCCTCATGTTGCTCATCGTCACTGTCTCGGGGTTGTTGTTGACCGTGTCGTATGTATTCTTCGGAGGCTTCATCCATCACGAGCTCGCCTTGTTCCATCAATTGACCGTCATCATCTTTTTATGTTACTTCCCGTTCGGTAAACTGTTCCACTTGCCGGTCCGACCGATGGCGGCCAGCGTCCCGATGAACTACCGGGAAGTCGAAGCGGATGAGACCCGTGTCTGCGCCGGGTGCGGGACACGTTATGCGACGGACAATCAAGTCGAGGACGTCCAAGCGATTTTGCAAGCACAGACGATCCAGCTCGGGCTCAGTGACGGGACCCAGCTCTCCGATTACTGCCAACCGTGTCGACGTTCGATGCGTGTGAAGATGCAATTGAACTTGATGAACGGACAGTTACCGACACACCCGGTCGATACGAACACGGGCATGTCGATGCCAGGATTCGGCCGACCGAAGGAGACGAAAGGTGAGGCAAAAGATGAGACACCTGTGCGTTAAGTGCGGCGAACCGACCGGCACGCTTGAAGAGATTGAACAAGTGAAACAATTGCTCGAGGGGTCGGACCAACTCGTGAAAGTCGATGCGGCGCACACGGTCCAAGACCTCTGTCACGCCTGTCGTCGTCGCGCCCGGCTCGATTCGGCGCTCGGACGGCCCGGAAGTGACGGGATGCATTATCCGCTTCAAACGATTAACGGCTATCACGTCAGTGGATTTTCAAAACGAAGAGCGGAAACGTTCTATGGAGGGGAAGACGATGAGTGACTTTTTAACGTCGCCAGAAGTACAGAATTTAATCAAACCGGGTGAAAAGTTGATCACGACCCACTGTTGTTACTGTGGCATGCAGTGCGGCATGCATATCCGGGTCGATGAGAAAACCGGGGCCGTCAAAGGCGTTGAACCACGCTACGATTTCCCGGTCAACAAAGGAAAACTTTGTCCGAAAGGCGTCACGGCCTATCAAACGATCGAACATCCGGACCGTATCATGACTCCGCTCATCAAACGGAACGGCAAGTTTGAAAAAGCGACATGGGAAGAAGCGCTCGACGTGATCGAAGCGAACTTTAAACGCATTCAACGAGAGCATGGGAAAGATGCGGTGTCCGTCTTCGGCGGCGTCTCGATGACGAATGAAAAATGTTACCTCGTCGGGAAGTATGCCCGGGTCGCACTCGGCACACGGTTCATCGATTACAACGGTCGCTTCTGCATGTCGTCAGCTGCCGGCGGTTTCTTAAAGACACTTGGGATTGACCGCGGGGCGACGCTCCCGTGGACGGAGTTCGAGCATGTCGACACGTTCTTTGTCGCCGGTTCAAATATCGCCGAATGTCATCCGACGACGACGCAACATATTTGGAAGGCGAAAGACAAAGGCGCGAAAATCATCGTCGCCGATCCGCGTGAGATTCCGATGGCGCGTGTCGCGGATGTCCACCTCGATTTGAAACCGGGGACGGATGCGGCGCTTGCGATGGGACTGCTCAACTTTTTAGTCGAACACGATTATGTTGATCAAGCGTACGTGGATGAGCGTTGCGATAACTATGAAGAGTTGAAAGCGTCGGTCCGAGACTGGACGCTCGAACGGACGAGTGAGGTGACCGGTGTCGCCATCGAAAAACTCGAGAAGGCCGGTCATATTTACGGGAAGAGCCCACGTTCGGTCATGTTGTTCGCCCGCGGCGTCGAACAACAGTCAAAAGGCGTCGACAATGTCTCGCTCTATACGTCGATGGCGCTCTTACGAGGCATGATTGGGAAGTTTGCTTCGGGCGTGGCCACGATGACGGGGCAAGGGAACGGGCAGGGTGGACGAGAACATGGACAAAAAGCAGACCTGTTACCAGGATACCGGAAATTAACTGACCCGAAAGCCGTCGAATATGTGAGCGGGGTTTGGGGCATCGATCCTTCCGAGATGCCAAAACCAGGTGTGTCCGCGTTCGAAATGTTCGATGAGATTCAAGCGGGAACGATTCGGGCGATGCACCTCATGTGTTCGAACCCAGCCGTTTCGGCACCGAACCTTCCGTACGTATGGGACAGTTTCAACAAACTCGATTTCTTCGTCGTCAGTGACTTCTTCATGTCGGAATCTTGTGAGTTCGCTGATGTCGTCTTGCCGGCTTGTTCGTGGGCCGAAGATGAAGGGACGACGACGAACCTAGAAGGACGTGTCATTCGGATCCGGAAAGTGCGCGAACCGCTCGGAGACTCGCTCCCAGACTGGGAAATCATGAAGCGGATCGCTGAACGGATGGGACGCGGACAGTACTTCCCGTACGAGACGGCGCGTGACATTTGGGAGGAGTTCCGCATCGCGACGAAAGGTGGAGCGGCTGACTACTCTGGGATCACATGGGAACGAATCGACGACGAGTATGGTGTCTTTTGGCCATGTCCGTCCGAAGATCATCCCGGCACACCGACGATGTTCAAAGAACGGTTTGGAACGGCGAACGGAAAAGCGAATTTGCCTGTCGTCACGTATCGGCCGGCCGGTGAATATGCGAATGAAGAATATCCGGTCACGCTCACGACAGGTCGGGTCGTCTTCCATTACTTGTCGGGCAATCAGACGCGCCGTGTCGACTTCTTGAGCACGATGTCAAAACTGCCGTTCGTGGAGATCCATCCGGAGTTGGCATCAAGTTATAGCCTTCAAACGGGCGACAAAGTCGAACTCCGCACACGTCGCGGATCGATGGTCGTCGAAGCACGTTTGACGAAGGCGATTCGAAAAGATACGGTCTTCGTCCCTTATCATTGGGGCAAGGAGCTCGCCATCAATCAATTGACGAACCCGTGTCTCGATCCGATGTCACGCATGCCGGAGTTCAAGGTATGTGCGGTACAAATGAAAAAGTTACCGGCCAACACCCCGTTACACATTAATCCGTTGACGGTCCCGCTCGGATCAAGCGTGCCGTTCATGGCGGACCATGCGATTGCGACGAGCTGTCACGTCATGGATGAGGAGGTTCATACGAAATGAATAAGGTCATGTATTTAGAGTTTGAACGTTGTATCGGCTGTCGGGCCTGTCAGGCAGCTTGCCGCGAATGCGGGGACCACGAGGGGCTCGAGCGCAACTATGTGGATTATATCGATTTCTCGGAGAACCGTCAGACGTTCCCAATGATCTGTATGCAGTGTAAAAATCCGGCTTGTGCTCAAGTGTGTCCGGCCAATGCGATTCAAATCACGCCAGAGGGCGTCGTGTTATCGGCTTCGGAAGAAAAATGTATCGGCTGCCGAAACTGTACGTTCGCTTGTCCGTTCGGGATTCCGAAGTTCGACTTTGAGAAGAATAAGATGTATAAGTGCGACATGTGTTACGACCGCTCCAAACATGATATCGCGCCGATGTGTGCGTCGGTTTGTCCGTCGGATGCGATTCGCTTCATCGACCATGACGAGATGATGCAACTCCGTCGTCAACGCGTCCAAATGAACATGATCGAAGGGAAAAAGCCTTCGCAAGACGATAAATGGAATTACGTCCCTGAATTCTTTGGCGTCTATTCCGATTGAGATGGAAAGGAAGATGACTTATGTCAAATGAATCAAAAGACCGGGAACGTTTATCCGCACTCGTCGATAACTTGAGTCGGGCCGATGACGTGAAACTGAATCGACGGGCGTTCATCAAATCAACGTTCGGCGCAGGCATCGCACTCGGTCTCGCGACCGTCCCGTTCAATATCGCGGCCTTCGTTCGAAGCGAGCCGAGAACCGACCGTCAATTCATCACGACGGTCGAGGCGCTAGAGCGCGGGAAATCACTCGAATTTGAATATCCGGGTACGGAACCATCGTTGCTCGTTCATTTAAAGAATGGTGAGTTCGTTGCCTATAACAACAAATGCACCCATCTGCAGTGCCCAGTGTTTTACGTAGAGGAGGAGGACGTACTCCTCTGTCCGTGCCACCGTGGTTACTTCGGTGTCGACGGCCAACCACAGGCCGGTCCGCCGCAGCGGGAACTCCCTAAAATCTTGCTTGAAATCGAGAACGGGAAGATTTTTGCGGTCGGAAGAGAGATTCATCATGGGGCGTAACGGTTGGAGTTTAATCGGATTGGTCATATTGCTCGGGACGAACATGGTACTCTTGCAATATACAATTGAGAGCTACATGGTGTATGATCATGCCTCGATGCGACTGTATATGATCATCGCTGTCATCAATGTCGGATTGATCGGCTTATTATATCGATATTGGAAAAAAATTGAATATCGTACGAAAGAATAGTCCTCCCCTTGAAACGCTTCCAAATGTTGATTGCGTTTCGAGGGGGTTTGTGTTTAGAATGAAGGCAAGCTTTAATATGGCGCAACGTGTTTTAAGGAAGGTCGGTGGAAATGGCTCATTCAAGTAAAGCGATGGTGCTCGAGGAAACAAAAAAATTGGCACATCGAATCATTCATGTCCCAAAAGGCGGTTTTCTGTTCCGAGAACAAGAAGACGCAGCTGAATTTTATATTGTAAAGAGTGGACTGATCCAAATTTCGAAATTGACGGAAAATGGAAAAGAATTGACGTTACGTTGTTTAAGCGCTGAGGCTTGTTGCGGAGAGTTGACGTTATTCGCAATCGAACCAAAATATTTATTTAACGCCAAGGCGTTAGAAGATAGTGAAATTTACGCGGTCAAAATCGAGCGTATTGAAACGATGATTTTGTCGTCGAACCCGGAATTCGTCCGCGAGTTCATGGTCATGATCAACGAACATATGCGGAAACAGCATACGAAATTTAGAGACTTGGTGCTGAACGGGAAAAAAGGAGCGCTCTACTCGACGCTCATTCGTATGGCGAACAGCTATGGGGTGGAAGTCGAAGACGGCATTCTCATCGACTTGAAACTGAAAAACCAAGAGCTCGCCAACTATTGCGGGACATCGCGTGAACGCGTGAATCGCATGTTGAACGAGCTCGCCCAAGAAGGGATTATTTCACTCCCTTCCCGTCAAATCATTATCCATGATCTCGACCGGTTGAAACTGCTCAACCATTGTGAGGACTGTCCGGTCTCGGTCTGTGTCATCGATTGATCACATTACGGCGGCAAGCGATAGCTCGCCTTCAAAATGCTCCAATCCATCGGCCTCGATTGTACAGGCCGATACATAAAACTCGCCATCTTCCATCAATTCATAAGACCGGAGCACGCCTTCGGCTAGCTTGATCCCGTTGGCACGGACCTCGACGACGACACCTTCCATCGAGCGGACACGCGCTGCAGATAAAAAGTCGAGCCATCGTTTGAAATGGCGATAAACGGTGACCGTTGTCCCGTCCCCTAAGTAACCGATAACTGCCTGGGCGTCATCGATCGTCACGTCATGGTGAGTGTCGATCCGAACGAGCAAGGTGTGCAGCGCTTCTAGTTCTTCTAACGGACTTTCAAGTGGGAATGTGATATCGAGCCCCGTCTCGGTGAACGCAGCCTCGGCGATCGCGACGCCGAAGACACGGAACACGTGGGCCCCGTCTTGACTGAAGAAATATGGTTGTAGCGCCAAGCGAACTTCGGACGCACAGTGGATTTGAATGAGATGTGACAAATTAATCCCTCCTCTATTCCTTATCGTAAGGAATCGGGGAGGGTTTTTCTGTGTTCAATGTCACAGAAACAAAAGATAGGCGATTTTGTCACAGATTGATGACAGGGTGAGAAAAAAACTCAAGATGCGAAATAAGTGTGAAAGAAGGCACACTTTTTTAAGGGGACGGCCGATAGGATGGGATTAGGGTACGAATTGAACCGTTAAGAGGAGGAATAGACCATGCAACAATTAGACAAAGGGTCACACGCACTCGCCGAGTGGAAGCCAGAGGATGTGGGATTTTGGGAAGGAACGGGAAAACAAGTCGCCAATCGGAACTTGCTCGTCTCGGTCCCGGCACTGACGCTTGCATTCATCGTCTGGCAAATGTGGTCGGTCGCGGCCGTCCAATTGAATTCAATCGGGTTTAGCTTTACGCAAGGCCAGTTGTTCACGTTGGCCGCCCTACCTGGACTCGTCGGGGCGACGTTGCGCTTTTTCTATACGTTCGCAAACAGTATATTCGGCGGTCGGAACTGGACGATCTTCTCGACATCGATTTTGTTGTTGCCGCTCCTAGGCATCGCCTATGCCGTTCAAAACGTTAATACGCCGTATTGGGTATTCATGATTTTGGCCGCACTTTGCGGACTAGGCGGCGGAAACTTCTCGTCATCAAACGCCAACATCGGCGCGTTTTATCCGAAAGCGAAAAAAGGGACGGCGCTAGGGATTAACGGAGGCATCGGGAACTTGGGCGTCTCGCTCGTCCAATTGATCACACCGCTCGTCATCACGACAAGTATTTTCGGGTTCATCGGCGGGAACGCCCTCGTGACCGAGACCGGCGAAGAGATTTGGCTTCAAAACGCCGCGCTCCTTTGGGTCGTGCCGACCATCATTTTGACGGTCTGCGCATACTTGTTCATGGATAACTTACCGACCGCGCGTCAATCGCTTCGTGAACAGGCGAGCGTGTTTAAAGACAAACATTTTTGGATTCAAACGTTGCTCTACACGGCGGCGTTCGGTTCCTTCATTGGATATGCCGCAGCGTTCCCGATGATTTTAAAGTTAAAGTTCCCTGAGTCGGACTTGATGGCGCTCGCCTTCCTTGGTGCATTCCTTGGCGCCTCTTCGCGTCCGTTCGGGGGCTGGATCAGTGATAAGATCGGAGCGGCCAAAGTGACATTAATCGTGTTCGGAATCATGGCGCTCGGTACGATCAGTGTCATCATGGCCATCACGAACAGCAACTTGACGATGTTTTTCATCTCCTTCGTCGTCTTGTTCATCGCAACAGGACTCAACTCTGGAGCGACGTTCGCGATGATTCCCCACGTGTTCGTGGCGACGAAGACACCGGCCGTCGTCGGATTCTCGGCAGCGTTTGCTGCTTACGGCGCCTTCTTCATTCCGAAGATGTTCGGTTGGTCGCTCGAGCTCGTCGGTTCGTTCAACGGTGCGTTGTTCGTCATGCTAGGGCTCTATGCGATCTCGATTGCCACCACAATTTATTATTACTTGCGCAGCGGTGCTGAAAAGCCGATTCGCTGACAAATCGACGCAGGGACTGTGAGGGTCCCTGCTGTCGTTGATGGATAGAAAGGATGAACCAAGATGACACCATGGACCGATCGACGGAGACGACCGTTGGAAGACTTACGCATCTCAGTCATTGATAAATGCAACTTTCGTTGCCGATACTGCATGCCGGAAGAGGCGTTCCGCCACCACCAATTTTTAAAACGAGATGAGTTGTTATCGTTTGACGAGATCGAGCGCTTCGTTCGCATCATCGCCCCACACGGCGTGAAAAAAGTGCGTCTGACCGGGGGCGAACCGCTACTCAGGCCGAATCTCGATGAACTGATTCGCCGCCTTCGCGCGGTCACGACCATCGAGACGATCGGGTTGACGACGAACGGCGTCTATTTAGAACGGATGGCGAAAGTTTTGAAGCAAGCTGGGCTCGACCGGGTCAACGTCAGTCTAGACGCCCTATCGGCCGAGACGTTCGGGATGATGAACGGACGCGGCACGTCGCCCGAGACGGTATTACGAGGAATCGATGAGGCGAAACGGCAAGGGCTCGAAGTGAAAGTGAACATGGTCGTCCGAAAAGGCTGGAACGATCATGAAGTCGCCCCTATGGCCGCGTATTTCAAAGAACGGAACATCACACTCCGTTACATCGAGTTCATGGATGTCGGCACGGCGAATGAATGGAACGTCGAACATGTCGTGTCGTCTGAATCGATTCTTGAGGTGTTGAAACAACGAAATGGATTACTTGAACCGCTTGCACCCGAAACACTAGGAGAAGTCGCACAACGTTACCGTTACACGGATGGGGCGCAAGTCGGCTTCATCTCTTCGGTCAGCCAACCGTTCTGCGGAACGTGCACGCGAGGCCGCCTATCGAGTGATGGCAAATGGTACACGTGCCTGTTCGCAGAAGACGGGACCGATATCCGCGAATTGCTCCGCAGTGGGGCGAGCGATGAATTGATTGCCATGACACTGAAAATGGTATGGGAAATACGGGACGACCGCTATTCGGAAGAACGGTCGCGAACTGGGAGTCGGACACGTAACCGGATTGAAATGAGTTATATCGGAGGATGAAGACGATGCAAGCACACAACCATGTACATCAAAACACACAGCGTGTCCGGGCAGCGATTTTAACGATCTCGGATACGCGAACACTCGATACGGACGTGTCAGGCGAACATATTTGCACGCTGTTAAAAGAAGAAGCACATACGGTCACATACCGCGAGATCACGAAAGATGACCCATTTGAAATCGAAGCGGCCGTTAGACGAATGGTCGACGAAAAAATGGACGTCATCTTGACGA
Source organism: Exiguobacterium sp. s157 (assembly GCF_018618205.1). Taxonomy (NCBI): domain Bacteria; kingdom Bacillati; phylum Bacillota; class Bacilli; order Caryophanales; genus Exiguobacterium; species Exiguobacterium sp. s157. Next base: position 148,498 of record NZ_JACSLQ010000003.1, on the reverse strand, counting down.
CCGGGGGAACGGGCATCACGAAACGGGACGTCACTATTGAGACGATTCGACCGCTGCTTGACCGGGAAATGGTCGGCTTCGGCGAGTTGTTCCGTTATGTCAGCTTCACGGAAGATATCGGACCGGCGGCGATGTTGTCGCGAGCTTTAGCAGGACGCATCGGGGATACGATCATCTTTTCGATGCCAGGGTCGCGAGGCGCCGTCGACTTGGCGATGACTCGCTTGATTCTCCCTGAGCTCTCCCATATCGTCTGGGAAGCGACACGATGATTGGGATCGTCTTGGCAGGCGGGAAGTCACGTCGGTTCGGGTCTCCCAAATGGAAAGCCCGTTATGAGGACGTCTCGTTTGAAGACCGGGCACGACAGACGCTTAGTACCACGACGACGTCCCAATGGAGCGTCGTGCCGGCCGGACAGTCGATGACACCCTATCAACTCGAAGACGACAGGGAATGGTGCGGCATGGGGCCGCTCGCTGGCATCGTCACCGTCATGCGGCACGTCCCGGCTGAATGGTATGCCATCTGTGCGTGTGATACACCTTTGTTGCCGCCGACCGTTTATGAACGGCTTGCGATAGAACGAGGGAATCAGCCGGTTGTCGCCTACGCCGACAATCGAATCCATCCGCTCATCGCCTTGTATCCCCGCTCGATACTGTCCCAGTTCGAAGCCGCGTTACGTCGAGGCGAACGGGCGGTCATGCCTCACTTGACAGAGGCGACAATCGTCTCGTTTGCTGAACGGGACTGGTTTAAAAATGTGAACACACCGAGAGATTATGAAGAAGTGCTAGGAAAGGAAGTGGAGTAATGGAAAAGGGATCGACGCTATTTCGTAAGCCGCTCGCCGTTGACGAGGCGGTCGCACGCGTCGAAGAAGCGACGGGGAGAGGTCGGACGGAAACGGTACCGTTGTATCGGACGAACGGACGGATTTTAGCGCTGGATCTCGTCGCGACGCATGACGTTCCGGCGTTTGACAAGTCGCCGTATGACGGTTTTGCTGTCCGCTCCGCGGACTTGTTGACTGCGAACCGCGATGAACCGGTGACATTACCCATTCAATACGTTCAGGGAGCTGGACACGTCGGAGAACCGCTCCGCGCCGGCGAGGCGATTCGCATCATGACCGGGGCAAAAATTCCAGACGGAGCCGATGCGGTCGTCATGCTCGAGCTCGTACAAGCGGATGAACGAGTCGTGACGTTCAAACGACCGGCCCGTGATGCCAACATCTCCTATCGCGGGGAAGATGTGGCGGCAGGAACGCATATCGTCGGACGAGGCACCCGCATCAATCCAGGCGTCATCGCCTTGCTCGCAACGTTCGGCTATGAACAAGTCGACGTGTACGTGAAACCGCACATCACCGTGTTCGCGACTGGAGACGAGCTCGTCGAACCGGGGCGGAAGAAAGCCGACGGGCAAATTTATAATTCGAATGCGTATATGATTCTTGCCCAAATCGAGGAGCTTGGCGGCATGGCAACGTATGGCGGCATCTTGCCGGATACGTTCACTTCGACGAAGCGGGCGGTCGAAGAAGCGCTTCAGACGAGTGATGCCATCGTCACGACAGGCGGGGTATCGGTCGGCGATTTCGATTATTTACCGGATGTGTATGAGGCGCTCGGAGCGACAGTACTGTTTAATAAAGTCGGGATGCGGCCAGGATCCGTCACGACGGTCGCGCATGTCGAAGGTCGGCTGTTGTTCGGTTTATCCGGCAATCCGTCTGCCTGTTTTGTCGGCACGGAACTGTTTGTCGGTACGTACATGAAGACGTTGTTCGGACAAACGGAACGTCCTGTCATTTTGGCGGAACTCGGTGTCGATTTCCCGAAACCGAATCCGTTCGACCGCTTCGTCCGTGGACATGTGACGATTGATGCGACCGGGCAGACGGTCGTTCATCCGAGCGGTAAAGATAAGTCGGGCATCGTCTCCTCGCTCGCGACGTGTAACGCGTTGATTCATCTGCCAGGCGGGACGAGAGGGTTTCAGAAAGGAGACACGGTGCGATGTCGAATCATCGATCGGCTTTGATTTTACAAGTGGTCGGCTATCAAAATAGCGGCAAGACATCGTTCGTCTCCGAGCTGACAACACGCTTGTCGGCGACGGGGCTCCGTGTCGGCGTCATCAAGCACCACGGTCACGGAGGATCGTTCGACTTGCCGATGACTGACTCGCACCGTCACGCGTTGGCCGGTGCCGTGCTATCGAGTGTGATTGGTGAGGACGGGACGTTGATCGAGTGGCAAGCGGTCGATACGTTTGAATTGCTCCTCAACTGGTACGAGGCGCACGTCGACATCGTGCTCATCGAAGGATACAAACGGAAAGATTATCCGAAAGTGGTGCTCGTGCGAGACGGGCATGAACAACCGGTCGATGTGACGAACGTGATTGCACGCGGAGACTCCATGGCAGACAAGGACCGGTTGATGCGTTCAGTGGAAAGGTGGATGGAGGATGAAATGGTATCAAGTGAATGAACATCCGCTCGAACCGATGGCACTTTACGAAACGGTCCGGCATCGAAACGTCGGGGCGGTCGTGCTGTTTATCGGGACGGTGCGAGAAATGACTGGTTCCAAACAGACCGAACTCTTGGAGTATGAATCATACGTGCCGATGGCCGAGAAGATGCTCGAACAAATCGCGAAAGAAGTGGCGGAACGTTGGCCTGGTGCGTTGACGGCGATCCATCACCGGATTGGACGACTCGATATCATGGAAGAAGCGGTCGTCATCGCGACGAGTTCTTCCCATCGCGCCGACGCCTACGAGGCGAATCGTTACGCCATCGAACGGATCAAAGAAATTGTCCCGATTTGGAAACGGGAGCATTGGACCGACGGCACGAAATGGATGGGTGATCAAAAAGAACAACACCCAGGACGCCCGGAAGGAGTGACGTACACATGATTGAGGTATTATGTTTTGCCCACGTGGCAGAAGAGTTGGCGGTCCGGTCCTATACCGTTTCAGCGCCACAAACAATCGCCGCCTTGCGAGCGGATTTGGCCGAGCGGGGCGTGTCAGGAGCGGAACGTCTCATGTTCGCGGTCAATGAGCGCTATGAGACGGACGAATACACGGTTGCAGACGGGGACACGGTCGCCGTCATTCCAATGGTGAGCGGAGGGTAAACGATGGAATTGACACATATGAACAACCAAGGGCGGGCGAGGATGGTCGATGTCTCGGATAAACCGGAAACGACACGTACTGCTCGGGCCCGTACATCAGTTGAACTGAGCGGTGAACTCAAACAACTCATCACGGATGGGGGTCTTGCAAAAGGGGATGTACTCGCTGTCGCTCAAGTGGCTGGCATCATGGCCGCCAAAGAGACGAGTCGCATCATCCCGATGTGTCATACACTCGCCTTGAAAAAAGTCGATTTGACGTTCGAATGGGACGGGACACAGCTCATCATCGAGTCGTTTGTGAAGACGAAAGGCGATACCGGTGTCGAAATGGAGGCGTTGACAGCAGCAATGGTCGCCGCCTTGACCGTGTACGATATGACGAAAGCAGTCGATAAAGGCATCGTCATCGGACCGACATACTTGCTCGAGAAACAAGGCGGGAAGTCAGGGGACTACATCCGATGACACCTGTCCCAGAACGTTACGCGCGGCAGGCCCGGTTCCACGGCATCGGGGTGGAGGGCCAAGAACGTCTGATGGAGAAACGCGTGCTCGTCGTCGGTCTCGGCGCGCTCGGGGCGGCCGTTAGCGATCAACTTGTTCGGGCCGGCGTCTCGCTCATCCTCGTCGACCGCGACTATGTCGAGGTGACGAACTTACAACGACAGACGCTCTATACGGAACAGGACGCACGTTCCGAGACGCCGAAAGCGGTCGCAGCGCTCGAACGCCTGCGGGCCATCAACTCAGACGTTGAGTTGGACGCGCAAATCGCCGATGTCTCGTGGGATTGGCTTCGGCCTTTGCCGTCCGTTGATCTCATCTTGGACGCAACCGATAACGTCGAGACGCGTCTTCTATTGAACGATTTCGCACTCGAACGTGGCATTCCGTTCTTGTTTGCCTCTTGCGTCGGGGCATACGGCATGAATTATACGGTGATGCCGGGAGACGCGCCGTGTCTTCGTTGTCTCATGCGTCATTTGCCGCTAGCCGGGCAAACGTGCGCGACAGCGGGGGTGGTAGCGCCAATCGTTCAACATGTGGCAAGTCGTCAAGCCGTTGAGGCATTGAAATATTTGACGGGGCGTCATGAAAAGATGGAACGTCGACTCTTGATTGAAGATATGTGGGAAAACCAGTCACAGCGACTAGATGTCGCACGTCTCGTCGATGTGTCTTGTCCTTCTTGTCAAATTCACGACTATCCGAGCCTCGTCCCGAATCGGCAACAGACAGCACTCCTCTGTGGGCGTGACGTCGTCCAAGTCCGTCGGTCCATCGAAGGGCTTGAACCAATCGCCCATCAACTCGAGCGTGCGGACATCGCTGTAAAACAGACACCGTTCACATTAGAATGGCGATGGCGGAATCATCGGATGCTTTTATTTAAAGACGGTCGTGTGCTCGTCCATGGAATTGATGACGCGAACGTCGCAATCGCGATGGTCGATGAGTGTCTTGGCGCATAAAAAAGTGTCCCCCGAAAAGCGGAGGACACTTTTTTGGTTAGCGTGGGATTGTAAGCACTTGCCCGACGCTAATCAAGCTGACGTTCGTAATATTGTTGGCGGCTGCAATCTTAGCGACAGTCGTGTTATACATCGTCGCAATCTTGTAGAGCGTATCCCCTGATTTTACCGTGTATTTCACCGTAGTCGTCGGTGGTGTGACGGTTGTACCTGGGATGATCAGTACTTGTCCGACATAGATGGAGTTGACGTTCGTAATATTGTTGGCGGCTGCAATCTTAGCGACGGTCGTTTTGTACAAAGTGGCGATCTTATAGAGCGTGTCACCCGATTTAACCGTATACTTGACGGTCGTCGTAGGTGGAGGAGTTACAGTGGTACCCGGGATGACGAGCACTTGTCCGACATAGATGAGACTGTAGTTTGTAATTTTGTTGGCCGCAGCGAGCGCAGCGACTGTGACGTTGTAAGCTCGGGCGATGCTATAAAGGGTATCGCCTGATTTGACGGTATACGTTTTGCTGGTAGATGTGTTTTGGTAAGCGAGCAATTGCGAGACGGTGACGAACTTGTAGCCTTTCGCTTTCAACTGGGCAATCATCGTCGGCAAGGCGAGTGGTGTACCTGGAGCGCCGGCACCGGTGTGCATCAAGACGATTGAGCCTGGTTTGATGTTCGCCTGTACTTTCGTATTGATTTGGCTAGCAGTGACTCCTTTCCAGTCCACGGTATCGATGTTCCATTGAATCGTATAACCGTAGCCGGCAGCGCCGACTCCGCTCAACACGGCGCTATTGACGGCGCCGAACGGTGCCCGGAAGATTGGTTTTGTCTTTTTGCCAGTAAGCGATTTAATGAGCGCTTCCGTCCGATCAAGTTCTGATTTCATTTGCGTGGCGGTCAACTTTGTGAAGTCTGGATGGGTATACGAATGGTTACCGAGTTGGTGACCTTTAGCTGCGATGTTTTTAATGTATTGAGGATGGTTATTGGCGCCTGATCCAGTCAAAAAGAAAGTGGCTTTGACGTTGTTCTTGGCAAGTATGTCCAAAATCTTATTCGTATTCGCACCATCCGCCCCGTCATCGAACGTCAACGCGACAACTTTACTCGTCGTATTCACGCTCGTGATGAATTTCGAAGCGGCGGCGTCAGCCGATTTTGGATAAGCGACTAAAGGTGCCAACATGATCAACAAGGCCATCAACACACGTACAAACTTGCTCTTCATTATGGTTTCGCCTCCATTCTTGGGTGTATGTATCTTGATGTTAAGGCTTTCCATATATTGAGCTGTGTATATATTTTATATACCCCCTTTTAGTGGTAAACATCGTCTAACCCTAAAAATAGGGAAAGGAATTTTTGGAGAATGACTCTCAATATTTGTGTTCGATTTATGAGTGACAAACGTGTCAAATATCACACAATCCTCACACATTTCCTAAAAAAGGGTGCTATCATGAACAATGTGTGAGGAATGTAAGTGATTGAATAGGGGGATTCAACATGAGTAAATCAATGAAACGGTTCGGGGTGGCATTTGGTCTCGTCGGTCTATTCGTCCTTGGGGCGTGCGGAGCCGATGAAACGGCCAGTGGTACGGAGACGGTGCAGTCGATGGAACCGGTAGAAGCAGAATTAAACGTTCCGGCCACGGCGGACAAAGACGAGACGGTCACGTTGGCGGTTCGCGTCACACAAGACGGTGAAGCGGTCGATGATGCCGACGAGATTAAGTTCGAGGTCTGGAAAAATGGTGCCAAGGAAGAGAGTGAGATGACGAAAGCGTCGCTCACAGAAGATGGAGTCTACGAGGCGGAGACGACGTTTGTCGAAGAAGCAGTTTACACGGTGCAAGTCCATGTGACGGCCCGTTCGATGCATACGATGCCGACGACTAACGTTACGGTCGGCCATCCGGAGACGGCGGCCGAGGCTGAGTCTGAAGCTGAGCAAGACCATCACAACCACGCGGGAGCAGACATTGTCCTTGATCCGACTCAAGCTGTCGCCAATGAAGTCCAACCGTTCACAGTCAACGTCGAAATTGAGCATGAGGCGTTGACGGGTGCGGACGTCCAACTCGAAGTGTTCAAAGACGGAGCGGACAAGCACGACTGGGTGAAGCTTGATGAAACGGAAGGCGGAAGCTATGAAGGTGAGCATACATTCAAAGAGTCAGGCATATACAACGTTCAAGTCCACGTGACGAAAGGACACGACATCCATGAACATATCATGGAGACGGTCGAGGTCAAATAAAAAAATCGATCGGCCGCGGCCGATCGATTTTTCTTATGCGTTCTGATAGAGTGACTCGACTTGCTGTTGAAGCGATTCGTTCTCGAGGAACTCGTCGTACGTCGCTTCTTTGTCGACAATCCCGTTCGGCGTCACTTCGATGATGCGCGTGGCAATCGTCGAGATGAGCTGATGGTCATGCGAGCTGAAGAGGAGTACGCCTTTGAACGTTTCGAGACCGTTGTTGAGCGCTGTGATCGACTCGAGATCCAAGTGGTTCGTCGGATCGTCGAGGACGAGGACGTTCGAGTTCGAGAGCATCATTTTCGAGAGCATGCAACGCACTTTCTCTCCCCCTGAGAGGACAGATGCTTTCTTCATGACTTCTTCGCCTGAGAAGAGCATACGTCCGAGGAAACCGCGAAGGAACGTATCCGACTCGTCGGCTGGTGAGAACTGGCGTAACCAATCCAAGATGCTCTTATCCGAGCCTTCGAAGTATTCCGAGTTGTCTTTCGGGAAGTACGACTGTGTCGTCGTCACGCCCCATTTGACCGTACCCGTGTCCGGTTCCATCTCGCCCATGATGATTTTGAAGAGAGTCGTAATGGCAACGTCCGAACGGCCGACGAATGCGACTTTGTCCGTCTTGTTGAGTGAGAACGTGACGTTGTCGAGTACTTTGACGCCATCAATCGTCTTCGAGACGTTGTCGACGTAGAGCACGTCGTTCCCGATTTCACGTTCCATCGAGAAACCGACGAACGGATAGCGACGTGATGATGGACGGATATCGTCGAGCGTGATTTTATCGAGCAACTTCTTACGCGACGTCGCTTGACGCGCCTTCGAGGCGTTCGAGCTGAAGCGGGCGATGAAGTTTTGAAGTTCTTTGATTTTCTCTTCTTTTTTCTTGTTCTGGTCGTTGGCCATACGTGAAGCGAGTTGGCTCGACTCGTACCAGAAGTCGTAGTTACCGACGTACAATTGAATCTTCCCGAAGTCGAGGTCGGCCATGTGCGTACACACTTTGTTCAAGAAGTGACGGTCATGGGATACGACGATGACGGTGTTCTCAAAGTTGATCAAGAACTCTTCGAGCCATTGAATCGCCTTGAGGTCAAGACCGTTCGTCGGCTCATCGAGGAGAAGAATGTCAGGTTTGCCAAACAATGCTTGAGCAAGGAGGACTTTGACTTTCTCGCCACCTGTGAGCTCGCTCATGAGCTTGTGGTGTGACGCGTCCGTGATGCCGAGTCCTTGAAGGACCATGGCTGCTTCTGATTCGGCTTCCCAACCGTTCATCTCGGCGAATTCGCCTTCGAGTTCAGCCGCGCGCATACCATCTTCGTCAGAGAAATCTTCCTTCATATAGATGGCGTCTTTCTCTTTCATGACTTGATATAAACGCTCGTGGCCCATGATGACCGTCTCGAGTACCGCTTGGTCTTCGTACGCGTAATGGTCCTGTTTGAGGACGGCGAGGCGTTCGCCAGGCGAGAAGCTGACGTCACCTGTTGTCGTGTCTTGCTCACCGGCAAGAATTTTTAAGAATGTTGACTTCCCGGCGCCGTTTGCGCCGATCAAGCCGTAACAGTTGCCTGGTGTGAACTTGATGTTCACGTCTTCGAACAACTTGCGGCCACCGAATTGGAGACTTACGTTATTTACTGTAATCATGTATAGGATCCCTCGTTTTTCTGATTTGTTTACGACGTGTATTGTATCACGTTTTTTGAAAACGCGCAGTTGTGGGGAAAATGAAACAAACGTTGACGAGATTCGTATAGCTTGGTAAGGGGGAATTCAAATGAAAACATCGCTATCCATTCGCGAGGCATGGTCGAACTATTATCGGAAAGACTTTCTGCGCCTGTGGATGCTATTCATCATCACGGGCATCGGATCGTACTTCTTGTTTCGATCGGTCATCGCACCTAATCAAATAGACGAGATTTTAGCCCAGCTCGGGGATACGTTTGAATCGAGGGGATTGACGTTCGATTCGAGCGCGCGCGAGACGATGATCGCCTTGTTCGTGAACAATACCCGTGTCACGCTGTTTGCATTTCTATTCGGGTTGATCCCACTCTTCATTCCATACGTGTTCGTCGTCATCAACGCCGCGGTCATCGGCCTGGTCGCCATGCTCGTCGGGTTCGCTGGCGAATCTGTGATTCGGGTCATCGTGCTCGGCATCTTGCCGCACGGGATCACCGAGATCTCGGCCATCTTACTCGGAGCGGCGATGGGGTTATCGCTTAACCGTCATGTGTGGAAGAAGCTGCGCGGGAAAGAGACGGACGTCACATTCAAGGCGCTGTTTCTCGCTGGGGTGAAGACGTTCGTGTTGATTGCGGTTCCGCTCCTTGCGATCTCCGCTGTCATCGAGGCGTACGTGACCCCATTGTTATTACAGTGAAAAAGCCATCAACGATGGCTTTTTCAATTGAAGTGAGGTGTTGTCTCAACGCAACGGAGCGGGACGATGCCTTCTGCCGTGAAACGACAGTTCAATTGCCACACTTCCAGTCCATCCACGGTCGCGTCGCGAAGCCGTTGGCGAATCAAGGTGTCGTGTCTTCGGTTCGGATGACCGGTGAAGACGGGCGCGTCGTACAAGAAGACGTATAACAGCACGGCCCGACCGGTTTCCGGCAAGGTCGAGATGAGCGCCTCCAAGTGGCGGAGGAATCGTTTCGTCTCGACGGGCGCCTTGACCGCGTCTCGTGAAACATGAGGCATCGGCGTCACGAACAGTTCGGCGAGCGGGGTCTTCACTTCCATGTACACGCCATCGACGTTGAAGTCGAGGCGTGACGAGTCGATGAGGACTTCACGCTCCACGTGTTGGGCAGACGGGAAGACGTCGAGTTGTGTCGAGGACAATAGATGGGCGACATGGTCGTTGACTTGTCCTTGATGAATCCCGATCCATTGATTGTCCGTGTCCACTGAGATCGCCTCGACCGTGAACCGAGTCCGGCGTGTGGAAATCGGTGCCTCTGAGACGAGACATGGCACACCGTCAAAGACGAGGTCGCCGATTCGCCCCGTGACCGGACAGTGACACGCGACGATTTCATCGTCGAGCAAGACATCCATGATGAAGCGGTTGCGCCGCTTGACGATCGTGCCTTCCATCAACGGTCGTTCGAAACGGATCATCGTCAGTCGACGCGGGTGACCGTCGTGTCGAGCTCGAACGTGACGTTGCCGGCCAAGGCGCGCGAAATCATACAGCCGTCCTTCGCTTTTTTGGCGATCCGTTCGACGAGCGTGATGTCACGGTCTGTCGCCGTCTGTGGCACGTTGATGTTTGTCGCGTAGCGAATCGTCTCGTAGGTGAAGACACCGTTCGTCACGTCGACGATGCCTTCGGCGTCGATGGTGATGCCTTGGTGTGGCAGTTCGCTTCGACCGAGCATGGCCGCGAGCGTGATGATATAGCACGTCGCCGCAGCACCGAGCAACATCTCATCCGGGTTCGTGCCGACGCCGGGCCCGTCCATTTCCGGGGGAATCGATATCTGTGTCTTTAACCGTTCGGCCTCGATTGTTCCGACGTCGTTGCGTCCGCCGGTCCAATCGAGGTTCATTTGAAACGTATGCTTCATAAAAAATCGCCTCCAATGTCTCTATTCTAGAAGAGAACGATTGGAGGCGCATGTGTTATGCTCGCGCGCGTTCAGCGAACGTGCGGAGCGTCTGGATGATGACGTGGGTCGCTTTTTCCATGTTGTTGACGGAGACGTACTCGAACTTGCCGTGATAGTTCTCACCGCCCGTGAAGATGTTCGGGGTCGGGAGTCCCATATACGACAGTTGCGAACCGTCCGTACCACCGCGAATCGGTTCGATTTTCGGTTCGATTCCAAGTTCGCGCATGACGTCGGCGACCGTATCGACGATGTATTTCACTGGCTCGATTTTCTCGGCCATGTTGTAGTATTGGTCGTCCATTTTTAAGTCAACGCGAGCTTCGCCGTACTTCTGTTTCCATTCGACGACGAGCTTTTCAAGCAACGCTTTGCGCGCCTCGAACTTCGTGCGGTCGTGGTCACGGATAATGTATTGCAACGTCGTCGTCTCCACGTCGCCAGAGAAGCCGTTCAGATGGAAGAAGCCTTCGTAGTCGCTCGTATGCTCTGGGGCCTCATCAGCCGGAAGGCGGTTGTGGAACGCCATCGCCAATTTCATCGAGTTGACCATCTTGTTTTTGGCACTGCCCGGGTGGACGTTCGTCCCATGGAACGTGACCGTGGCACCAGCGGCGTTGAAGCTCTCATATTGGAGTTCGCCGAGGGGACCGCCGTCCATCGTATAGGCGAAGTCGGCGTTGAAGCGAGCGACGTCGAACTTGTGCGGGCCGCGTCCAATTTCTTCGTCCGGTGTGAAGGCGATCCGGACCGGTCCGTGCGGAATCTCCGGATGGGCCAATAAGTATTCGACCGCAGTGACGATTTCGGCCATACCGGCTTTGTCATCGGCACCGAGCAAGGTCGTGCCGTCTGTCGTGATGAGCGTATGTCCGACATAGCCGTCGAGCTCCGGGAAGTCACGCGGCGACAAGATGACTTGGAGCGCCTCGTTCAAGACAATATCGCCACCCTCGTAATGTGCGACGAGTTGCGGGTTGACGTTCGTCCCGGTGAAGTCGGTCGCCGTATCGACGTGGGCAAGTAAGCCGATCGTCGGTACATCATGGTCGACGTTACTCGGAAGTGTCGCGAACAAGTAGCCGTATTCATCCGTCTCGACGTCTGCGAGTCCAATCGCTTTCAACTCGGCCTCAAGATGACGAATCAAGTCCCATTGTTTCGCCGTCGACGGTGTCGTCTCACTCGTGAAGTCGGACTGTGTATCAATTTTTGCATACGTGATTAAACGTTCAATCAATTTCGATTGCATGGTCTACCTCCTCTGATCAATCTGTTCTCAATTAGTGTAGCATGAGAGCCGTTTTGAAAAGTATCGAAATTGTTTGAAAATAAAAAGAGAGGCGCGAAGGCCTCTCCGTGCCCGAGTTCTTCCCAAATCAAAACAGAAGAGGAAGTAGAAACGGTAACATGAATGATGTGAAGATGGCAGACAGACCCATCGCCGCTCCGCCCGTGGCCCCTGACAGTGGATGTTCCGTCGCGGCTTGGGCCGTTCCGATGCCGTGGCTGAGCGTCCCGAGCGCAAGTCCACGCGTGAACGGGTCGGTCACGTTGAAGCGCGTGAGAATCGTCGGACCGAGCATGGCCCCGAGAATCCCGCAAGCGACGGCGACCGAAGCGGCGAGTGCAGCGTCACCTTGTAATTGCCGTGCCAATTCTAAGGCAATCGGTGACGTTACTGATTTGACGGACAAGGCGAGCAAGACGTGATCCGTCAATTTGAGCGCGGTCCCTAAGCCAACAGCAACGAAAATCGTCGACAGCGTCCCGAACATGATGGCCCCGAGCGCCCGTTTCGCACGTGCGAGCAAGATGGGCAAGTTGCGATAGAGCGGCAATCCGAGTGCGACCGTAGCTGGTCCGAGCAGCGTCGTGATGGCGTCTCTGGCCGGGGCATATGTCTCGTACGTCTGTCCGGACAAGAGCAACACCACAATCAATGTCGCCGTACTCAAGAAGACGACGTTCGTAAACGGGGACGCCCATTTAAAGGACAGTTTGCGGCTGAACATGTAGACTCCGATGGTGACGAGCACCCAAAATAACGTCATGATGCTTCACCTCGTCTTCCGGAGATGAGGGCGGTAACGATGAGACCGACGAATAGACTGATGATCATGGCGGCAAAGAGCGGCACGCCTTCCACCTTTAATAAATCACTGTACGACATGAGTCCGACCGCGATCGGTATAAAGAAGAAGGCGAGATGCTTCGTTAAAAAACCAGCGCTGTCTTCAATCCACTCGACACGAATCAATTTGGTCATCAATAAGAGCAGTAAGAAAACCATGCCGATGACGCTCCCAGGAACTTTTAAATCAAGCGTCGCGACGATCCAATTGCCGAGTGCGCTCAAGCCAAACAAGAGCGAAAGGCCGATTACCCATTTGATAAGACGTTGCATATGTGACACCCTTTCGCGAATAAGTTCAAAACGTATGGATTCTCTCAAACTTTATCATCTAGGTCAAGAGAGAGGCGATGACAAAAAAGAGAATGGGTACGTACGTTCGCTGTGATACACTATGAGCATCCTATATAAACGAGGTGTGGAGATGGAACTACAAGCGGTAAAGCAGTTTATACAAACACATGGGATTAAGGACGGGAACGAAGTCTTGGCAGCATTCACGAAACGGATCAACTTGAAGCTCGTACCACGGACTGCTCGAGAAGAAGTGGCCATCGGACATTCAAAATTTGGCGGTTACCCAGATTTACCGAGTGTGTCGGACCATCCGGGAGAAAACTTGACGTTTTTAGCGCAATTTCGCTTGAGCGACTTCGTAGGCTTCGAGTCGGTCGAGGCGCTTCCGAAACAAGGATTGCTCTCTTTCTTTTATGATATGGAGGAACAGCCTTGGGGTGATGCGGATGAACGTCATCTTTGGCGAGTTTTCTACACCGAAACGACGACACTTGAACGGGTCCGGATCGGCGAGGCGCTCAATGAACGGGCCGTCGCGTTCGAGGAATCCTACGCACCGAACGTTGATACGTTATTCAATCTCATGACTGAAGACGAGTACATCGCCTTAGAAGAGTTGTTCGATGAAGGCGAGGTGCACGCGATCGGCGGACATCCGGACGAAGTGCAAAACGATGTGTTCGAAGAAGTGGAAGACACGTACGGTGACCGTTTCAGCGATCCGTTCCTCCTTTTCCAAATGGACTCGACAGAAGAGCTCGACGTCATGTTCGGTGACGCGGGTATTCTCTATTTCTTGATCCCGACCGATGCGCTCCGAGCCAAACGGTTTGAAGAGACCGAAATCATCATGCAATGCCATTGAACACAAAAAAGAGAGTTGGCCAATGTCCACGGTCAACTCTCTTTTTGAATTATGCTTGTTTTTTCTTACGGAACCGTGCGAAGAACTCATACACGATTGGGACGATGAGGAGCGTCAACAGCGTCGAACTTGTCAATCCGCCGATGACGGTCACACCGAGACCTTTCGAGATCAAGGCGCCGCCTTCGAGGCCGAGGGCGAGCGGTGCAAGGGCACCAATCGTCGCGAGCGCCGTCATGAGGATCGGACGGAGACGCGTACCGGCTGCCTCGAGCAATGCATCACGCGTCGAGAGACCGGCTTCTTCTTTATGAATGACGCGGTCAATCAAGACGATGGCGTTCGTGACGACAATCCCGATCAACATGAGCGCACCGATCAAGGCAGATACCGAGATGGTCTCACCTGTGATGAGGAGGGCGACAAGTCCCCCGATAATCGCGTAAGGGAGCGAGAACAGGACGACAAACGGCGTGACGGCACCACCGAACGTGATGACGAGCACCAAGTAAACGATGGCGACGGCCGCGAGCATCGCGAGACCGAGCTGGGTGAACGATTCTTCAATCTGTTCAGTGACACCACCGACATCATACGAGACGCCAGCCGGAAGCTCGATGTCAGCCACACGTTCCTCGATGGCAGCCGAAGCTTCCGTCGCTTTGTCTGTACTGAGTTCGACGTTGACACGAGCTAATAGTTTTCCATCGCGCTGGACGAGCGTGTCTGGTGTCGTGCCTTCCTCAGCTTCGATGAAGTCCGAGATTGGACGCGGTCCGAACGGCGTCGTTACTTCTTGTTCTTGCAACTCGTCAATGCTGTCGTACGTGACTTGTTCGGTCGGGATGACGACGTCGAGTTGTTTGTCATCAATCGTCACCGTCGAGAGCGGGCTCTCTTGCGCTTGGAACTGACCAATCGTCTGTGCGAGCTGAGCGGCCGAGACGCCTGCCTCAGCAGCAGCTTGTTGGTCGACGTTGAACGTGTACTGAACGTACGATTCACGCAAATCTGACGTTGCTTGACGGACATAGTCCGTTTCTTCTTCAATCGTCTCGATGAACGTCGGGACGATGGCTTCTAAGTCTTCGAGCGAGTTGGCATAGACGTTGTACGTCACACCGCTCGTCCCGGCACCGCCAGTGAAGTCTTGTTCTTTCCACTCACCGCCTGTGGCGAGTTCGTTCAAGCGTTCGACATCGGCGATTTTGACGTCAGCAAAGTCTTCCGTGTCCGGATCATACTGGACGATGAAGATTCCTTGTTTATTATTGCCAGGGTTGAGCGGGTTCTCACCACCGACCGTGAATTGAACGTCGGTCGCGTTCGCTTGCTCTTCCATGAAGTACGTCTCGGCAACTTCAGCTGCCGCGATTGAATCGTCAAGGGTTTGACCCGGTTCTGGGTCGAACGTGACGAAAAGCGTCTTCTCAGACTCTTGGTTCAAGAAGTTGACGCCGATGGCTGGGACGAGGGCGAAACTTCCAATTAGGAGTGCTGTCGCGAGACCAAAGACGACGAGTTTATGGTTGAGCGACCAGTTGAGGACGCCGCGATACCATTCGGCAAGCTTTCCGGGACCTTCTTCCGGTTTCAACTTGTCGCGGTTCTTGAAGAACGAGTCGGCCATCATCGGAACGACCGTGATCGCGACGAGAAGTGACGCGAGCAAGGCGAAGACG
This sequence comes from Exiguobacterium sp. s157, assembly GCF_018618205.1. Taxonomy (NCBI): domain Bacteria; kingdom Bacillati; phylum Bacillota; class Bacilli; order Caryophanales; genus Exiguobacterium; species Exiguobacterium sp. s157. The sequence continues at coordinate 132,981 of NZ_JACSLQ010000003.1, read as the reverse complement.
ACGGTCAATGCGAACGGCAAGAACAGTTCACCAACGAATCCAGTAACGAAGCCTAGCGGTAAGAAGACGGCGATTGTGACAATCGTCGAAGACGCGATTGGGACGAACACTTCTTTCGTCGCAGCGATAATCAGTTCTTTGCCGCGCAATGTCTCGTTCGAACGTGTGAGGCGACGGTAAATGTTCTCAATGACGACGATGGAGTCATCGACGACCCGCCCGATGGCGACGGTCATCGCGCCGAGCGTCATGATGTTGAGCGTGATGTCGAGCTGTTTCAAGACGATCAACGCCATCAAGAGCGAGAGCGGGATGGAGATGACCGCAATAATCGTCGAGCGGAAGTTACGAAGGAACACGAGAATAATCAAGATGGCGAACAGACCACCGAGTAACGCTTTCGAGACCATCGTCTCGACCGATTCTTCAATCGGTTGGCCTTGGTCGAGCGTGACTGTGACGTTGGCCGTGTCATAGTCGGCTTCGAAGTCGGCGAGCACATCTTTGACGGCGTTGACGACATCGACGGTGTTCGCGTCTTGCGTTTTCGTCACTTGAATCCCGATGGAACGTTCCCCGTTCGACCGTGAAATCGATTCCTCGACGCCGCGGTCTTCAATCGTCGCGAGTTCGCTCAAGGCGACGGTCGGTACGGTTGTCGGGACGTTGGCAGGTGGGACGGCACCTGGCACTTCAGTCGGGACTTGTGGGGTCTCGCCAGTCGGAAGTTCCGTTGGCGCACCTGGCACCGGCTGTTCCGTTTGTGCGGGTGAGTACGGGATTTGGAGGTCGCGGAACGCTTCGAGCGTCTCCGACTTCCCGTCGATGACGACGGCTTGTTCCGTATCACCGAGTTCATATAGGCCGAGCGCGATGCGGGCATCGTTCGCTTGAATCAACTGTTTGACCGTGTCTTCCGTCAAGTTGTATTCGGCGAGTGCCTCCTCATCGAACTGAAGCTCGACACGACGAATCTCTTGTCCGGCGATTTGGACGGTCTGAGCGCCTTCGACCCCTTCAAGGGCCGGTTGTAACTCATCTTCGACCAATTTCGTCAATTCGGCCAAATCGAGACTCTCATCTGAGACGGCTGCCCCGATGACCGGGAATGCGTCAAAGCTGAGACGCGACACTTGCGGGTCTTGGACGGCTTCCGGCAACTCGACGTTGCTGAGCGCGTCTTTGACGAGTTGTTCAGCTTCTTCCATATCAGTGCTGAAATCGTAATCGATTTGAATGTTTGAAGCGTTCTGGAACGAAGACGATCGAACTTGTTCGACGCCGTTCAAGCTCTTCAAGCGTTCTTCGAGCACGGTACTGACTTCGTCGAGCACTTGTTCAGGTGAAGCGCCTGGGTAAATCGTCGTCACCGAGACGGTCGGTGTCGTGATGTCAGGCAACGTTTCTAGTTTCATCGTCAAGCCGGCGAAAATTCCGGCGGCCGTCAAGATGATCGTCATCAACCAGACTGCGAACTTGTTGTTGACGGAGAAGGACGTGATTTTCTGCATGGGGTTCATTTCTCCTCTGATGGGTTAGTCTGTTTTACCCGAATCGATGTTCCGGGCTCGCTCGATCAAGCGAGCGATAATGTCTTGTTTTAGGGCGGGAGGGGCGACGCCGACGTTAAAGTGCTCGGACATCATCATCCCTTCGAGTGCATAACGGATAATCATCGTCTCGACGGGGTCGCTCGTCTGTTGAAACGCTGAGAAGAACGTGTCGAGGTCGTGCTTCCACCGTTCGGCGTATTCCTGGTCGACAGCGAATAGCGTCAAGAAGGCAATCATTTTCTCGGCGTCGATGTGAATCGGTGAACGCTCGGGATGGAGTTTCGTCTCGTCAAACAGGCGAACGAACGCTTCGACAGGACCGTTGCCGTCGGCTTGAAGCGACTCGTACAACTCGTTTTGCTCGGTTTGAAGCCGTTCGACGATTGCGGTCAACAGCGCTTCTTTGGATGGATAATGATATAGGAGACCACCTTTCGAGACGCCAGCCGTCTTGGCGACTTCATCTAATGTAAGATGATGTACACCATGCTCCATGATGATATCCGTCGCGGCATCCAACAATTTCTGTTTCGTGATCATTGATCGGTTTGTCATGTCATACCTCCTTTCTGTACCGACCAGACGGTTTGTTCTCTTTTACTATAGGGGGATAGTCATTTTGAAGTCAAGGCATGATGATGTTAAAACTGTTAAGTTATGTGTTTATAACTATGGTAAACGATTTCAAAAAAAGGTTGACGTGAGAATGATTATCAGTGATGATAGTAACTGAGAGTAATTATCATTACCAATATTAGAGATGAATAAGTGGGGGATTATGAAATGAACAAAAAGTACATGGCACTTGGCCTTTCGGCTGCGCTCACGACATCACTTCTTGCGGCTTGCGCCAGCACAGAAGAAACGACGACTTCAAGCGACAACGAGACAGCAGAAGAGTCAAAAGTCGTCAATGTTTACTCGAGCCGTCACTATGATGTAGATAAAGAGCTTTACAAGCAGTTCGAAGAAGAGACAGGCGTGAAAGTCAACGTCGTCGAAGGGAAAAGCGATGAGTTGCTCGAGCGTTTGAACACAGAAGGCGACAACACGGAAGCCGATCTCTTCATCACAGCGGATGCAGGGAACTTGTATCAAGCGAAAGAAGCAGGACATCTGCAAGCGGTCGATAGCGACGTGCTTGAGTCAAACGTCCCTGAGAAATACCGTGACACAGACAAAGAATGGTTCGGTCTCACGAAGCGGGCCCGTGTCATCGTCTATGCGAAAGACCGCGTGAAACCAGAAGACTTGTCAACGTATGAAGCACTCACAGAAGAACAGTGGAACGGCAAAGTTCTCGTCCGTCCGTCTGAGAACATGTACAACATCTCGCTCCTCGCCTCGTTCATCGAAGTGAACGGTGTCGACCAGGCAAAAGAGTGGGCGAAAGGTATGGTCAATAACTTTGCACGCGACCCACAAGGAAACGACCGTGACCAAGCGAAAGCAGTCGTGGCCGGTGAAGGTGATGTCGCCATCATGAACACATACTATATGGGTCTCATGTTGAACTCGGAAGACGCGGAAGAGAAGAAAGTGGCTGAGCAACTCGGCGTCTTCTTCCCGAACCAAGACACGACGGGGACACACGTGAACATCTCAGGAATCGCGATGACAAAAGCATCGAAGAACTCAGATAACGCGAAGAAACTCATGGAATTCATGTCTGATCCGTCAGCACAAGAACAGTTCGCTAGCGCGAACTATGAGTATCCGGTCAACGAATCGGTTGAACCGAACGAACTCCTCCAATCATGGGGTGAGTTCAAAGAGCAAGACATCAACCTCTCGGCACTTGGAGAACATCAACAAGAAGCCATCCGTCTCTTCAACGAAGCGGGCTGGAAATAAGAAGACTTCGGCTTGAACAAACGTTCAGGCCGAAGATTTTTGCGTTTCTCGACAAGCTAGCGGTACAACGAGAGCGTTGAACCTGATATGATGGGACAGGAAGTGACTGAACGAAAGAACGGGAGTTGTACGACATGAACTGGTACGCGCTGAAACGACAACTGAATGGATGGGCCATCCTCAGCTTTATCGCGCTGGTGTTCATCGTCCTGCCAGGCGTCGTCGTCTTGGTCGAACTGTTCGCACCGGTCAACGACAACTGGCAACACATCCGCGAGTACTTGTTACCGACTTATGTGCGCAATACGCTGTTCATCATGCTCGCGACCGGATTGTTGACGACCATCATCGGGACGAGCTTGTCTTGGTTCGTCACCGTCTATGATTTTCCGTTCCGTCGGTTCTTCAAATGGGCGCTCATCTTACCGCTCGCCATCCCACCTTATATCGGTGGATACACGTATCATGGAATCTTGAACTATACGGGCGTCATCCAGACGACGCTGCGCAATGAGTTCGGTATCACCGTCGACCAGACGTACTTCAACATCATGACGATTCAAGGGACGGTGTTCATCTTCACGCTGTTCTTGTATCCATACATTTATACGATCACGCGGGCCTTCCTGCACAATCAATCGTCCTCGATGATTGAGAACGCCCGCATCCTCGGCCGCGGCTCATGGGACATCTTCTTCACTGTCGTCATCCCGATCTCGCGCGTCGCCATCATCGGCGGGGTCAGCCTCGTCTTGATGGAAGTATTGAACGACTATGGGGTCGTCAAATACTTCGGGATTCAGACGTTCAGCACGGCCATCTTCAGTACATGGTTCGGGATGAAAGATACGTCCTCGGCGCTCAAACTCGCCGGGACGCTCATGATTCTTGTTATCGCCATCTTGACGATGGAACGGCTCGTCCGGGGGCGGAAGCAGTTCAGCTATGCGACGACAAAAGTGAAGCCGCTTAAACCGAGACAATTGACCGGGTGGCACCGCTACGCCGTGTTCGGCTATGTGGCGACCATCTTCGCCGTCGCGTTTCTCATCCCGTTCGTACAACTCGTCGCTTGGACGGTATTGACGTTCGAGCAAGTGTTCACGGCCGAGTTTTTCCGCCTCGTCTGGAACACGGTGAGCGTGGCGTTCATTGCGACCGTGATCATTCTCGTGTTCGCGCTCATCATCGCGAACTACACGCGCCTGTTCCCGTCGAATATGACACGCGTCATCTCGAAAGTGACGACGCTCGGTTATTCGATCCCGGGAGCGGCCATCGCCATCGCCGTCATCACGTTGTTCTTGCTGCTTGATGAGTGGGTGTTGAACGTGGCGCTCGCTTTGGACTTAGGCCAGACGTTCGTATTCAGAACGACACTCATCATGCTCATCTTCGCCTACGTCATCCGCTTCCTCGCCATCGGCTATAACTCGATCGAGAGTGGATTTGAGAAAGTCGGGAAGTCGTTCACGGAAGCGTCACGCATGCTCGGGTGGGGGACGGTACAGACGTTCTTCCGGGTCGATATCCCGATGATTAAAGGGGCGATCATGAGCGCGTTCATCCTCGTCTTTATCGATATTATGAAAGAATTGCCGCTGACGCTGTTTTTACAGCCATTCAATTTTTCGACGCTCGCCACACAGGCGTTCAAATATGTCAGTGACGAGAAGATACATGAGGCAGCGCTCGCCTCAATCGTCATCGTGCTCATGAGCGGACTGTTGATCTTTGTGTTCCATAAGGTGCTTGATAAGGAGGCCGACTAATGTTTGTTCAAATCAACGATTTACACTTCAGCTATAAAGGTGCGCAAGCCGAGACGATTAAAGGATTCTCAATCTCGATCACGAAAGGTGAAATCGTCTCGCTTCTCGGTGACAGCGGTTCTGGGAAGAGTACGATTTTACGCCTCATCGCAGGGCTTGAGATGCCGAATCAAGGCGTCGTCGTCGTTAACGACTGTGTCTGTTGCGACGATTGCCAGTTCATGCCGCCTGAACAGCGTGGTGTCGGGATGGTGTTCCAAGACTATGCGCTCTTCCCGCATATGACCGTTGAGAAGAACATCCGCTTCGGTCTGCATAAATTGAGCCGGAAAGAGCGGAACGAGCGTGTCGAAGAGATGCTGACGCTCGTAAACCTGTCCGAGTTCCGTCACCGCTATCCGTATGAGCTCAGTGGTGGTCAGCAACAGCGTGTCGCGCTCGCGCGTGCGCTCGCACCGAAACCATCGCTCCTCATTTTAGATGAGCCGTTCAGCAACTTGGACACGTCGCTCCAACATCGCATTCGGGACGATTTGCGCCGCCTCCTCAAACAGACGGGGACGACGACGATCTTCGTTACCCACGATGAAGAGGACGCGGAGGCGCTCGCTGACCGTATCGTCTATCTCGGCGAAGGCAAAATCAAAAAACAGATCATGACGGAGAACAATAAGACGTTCAACCCGCAGATTCCGTGTTTCGTCTAAACGAAAAAGCATTCCTCATCGAGGGATGCTTTTTTGCTTGAAGTTGCAAGTTGATAAAAAGCACCCACAGATGGCGGTCTGTGGGTGCTTCGATCATCACTTCGTCTGTGCGGAAGGACTCGACTCGTTCCCGAGTTGATCGATCGCTGTCACGTAATACGCTGCCTGCTCGTTCGTGACTTCGATGCTCTTCCGGGCGTGCGACGGGATACTTTCGATATGTGTCGCTTCACCGTCGACCATTTCGTAGACGCGATAGCCGATGACGGCGTCGTCACGGACGGCGTGCCACGTCAATAAGTTCCCGCGGAGTTCGACGCTCGTCGGTGCGTCGAGTTCGACTGTCGACTTGATCTCGCTATCGACGAGTTCGGTGTAGACGACGAAACGTTGGTCATAGCCGCCGTCTCCGAAGGTGCCGGAACACGTGATCAAGTTCAAATGCCGACTCGACGTAGCACCGAAAATTGCTTCGATCGGGGCGTTGCTCGTGTCATAACTCTCTGTCTTTGTGACACGAAACCGCAACGTGTTACCGGTCTCGTCGATAATCGTCACGGCATCGCCTGTCTTCAGCTGATCGAGTTCATAGAAGACGGCGGGGCCGGTCTTGCTGTCGACGTGTCCGGCGATGACGGCGTTGCCTTTACTGCCGGGTTTGACGCCCGGTTCGAACCAACCGACTTGGTTCTCGTCTTTTGGGACGCCCATCTGTCCATTGTCGAGCACACCGACTTGTTCAATCGCGGTGTCGACGTCAACGGTTGGGATTTGAAGTTGGACGGGTGTCGCGGCCTTGGCACTTTCCTCTTCCTCGGCTAATCGGAGCTTCTTCACCTCTTCCTGTAGAAGTGAGAATTCAGCCGATAAATCTGGGCTCTCCTCTATTTGTTTTTCTTCTACAGGTGGTGACGACGATTCTTGGGCGCTCGTCCACGTCCAGAAGCCAAAACAAAAGAGAGAGAGCGCCAGAAACAAATGGCGCTTGTTCATGGGGCTCCCTCCTTATTGATTATTGAACAGATTGTTTACGGTTACGAAGCGTTACAAAGGCGAGCAAGATTCCGCCAAGTACAGCAAGGCCAGCGTAGAGCGTGTTCATTGATTGTTCTTGTGCACCACCGAGACCTGTTTCAGGCATCTCTTCAGGCATTGTTGTTTCAGCGAACTTGTCAGGCATTTGTGTCACGATCGCGTTACCGAGTGTCTCACCAACACCGAACATGAACGCGTATCCTTCACGGAATGACATCCAAGCGGCATCCGCGTCACCAGCTACATACTGATCGAACGTTTGAAGCACGAGGGCCTCATGTTGTTTGATGGCTTCTTGGCCAGCTTCTTGTGGCAAGTTACCTTCTGTCGCTGCATCGAGGAATGTGCTGAAATCGACAGCGAACTGGTCGAGCTTCATGCGTGCTTCTTCAATTTTAGCTTCATCGCCTTCGAGTGTAGCGGCAACGATGTCACCTTGGGCTGTGATGTGGTTCCCGTTCCATACTTTTTCGAATTGGGCCGCACCTTCATCACCGTAGACTGAACCGATGGCTGCTTTGAAATCGAGTGTGTTCTGATCTTCAGCCCAGCTCACGTAGTCGAAGTCTTCTGCTTGATCGTAGCCTTTTTGCATGCCGATTGCTGCGAGTGCGAAGTGTTCACCAGCAAGGCTGTTCAATGTTGAACGAAGCTCGACGGCTGGTGTGTCAGCAGCAGTTTCAAATTTGTCAGGCATCTGTGTGACGATTGCGCCTGAGAGGGCTTTACTGATGTCGAACATGAGCTTGTACCCTTCACGGTACGTCATGTATGCCGACTCGTAGTCACCTGCGACATAGTTGTCGAATACTGAGAGAACTTGGTCTTCGTGAAGCTCAAGTACGTCAGCAGCAGCGTCTTTCGGTAAGTTACCTTCTGTTGCTGCATCAAGGAATGTTGAGAACTCTTCGACGAATTCGTCGACCTCAGCTTCAGCGTCAGCACGAAGCTCTTTGTCTTCTGATTTAGCCGCTTCAACGAAGTCAGCTGAGTAGTCGTTGTGACCAGCGAAGATGTCTTCGAACTGGGCTGCGCCCTCATCTCCATAAATTGAAGCGATGGCCGGTGTCATGTCGAGTGCGTTTTGATCGAGTGCCTTCATCGCGACTTCAGCGTCTGGTGCTCCATCATATGCTTTCATCATCGATGTGACGGCTAAGACGTAATGCTCAGACAGTAATTGGTCGAGCGTGGCTCGTAAGTCACCTGCTGGTGTGCTTGCTGTCGGTGCGTGATCCGCTGCCTGTGCATTCAATGGTACGAGTAAGCCGAGTGCGAGTGCCGGTGCTACAATCTTGTTCATTGTTTTCTTCTTCATGGGTAATCGCTCCTTTTTTTGAGTGGTTGTCGTTGTTTACACCCATCTAACGGAGCGGTTCAAAAAATGGATCACTCTTTTTTTATTTTTTTTCGTTTTTTTGTTGAAGTGTGCGATAAACCCCTGGTGCGACGCCATATTTTCGTTTAAAGATACGATGAAAATATGGATAGGAGCGGAATCCGGACAGCTCGGCAATCCGTTCGAGAGAGTGTTGGGTATACTGCATCTGTTCTTCGGCGAGCTGGAGTCGAATCGATTGAGCATAGGCGACAATCGTCATACCGGTCACTTCTTTAAATAAGTGGACGGTCCGCGATACACTGAGCCCGACCGCGTCGGCGACGTCCGCCACTTTGAAGTCGCTTGTAACGTTTCCTTCTATATAACGCATCATGCGTGACACGACAGGTGGTCGCACGTTTGCTTGCACTTCTTGGACTGAACGGTCGAGCATGAGGAGCAAGGCTTCAATCAGTGTTTCAATCAAGTCCGGACTTTGTTCAGTCGTCGGGCGTCGCGCCTCTTCGGTGATATGCTGCCAGAGTGACAACAAGCGAGGGTCGATCGAGATGGACGTGATGCGGGAACGATCGACCGCCACCCACCATGCATCGAGGGTCAGACCGTCACAGAAAAGATGATAATCCCCGCTTGCCGGGGTATCGACATGCAGTTCGTACGCGTCACCAGGTTTAACGAGCAACAGGTCGCCAGGCCGTGCCGTATACGTCTTCCCATTGACGACGATGCGCGCCGTGCCTTCTGTTTGCAAGCGAATCAAATACGTCTCCAACCGATTGGGAAAAGGAAAAGTATAGGTCGTTGTATGATACGAATAGCCACAAAAGCCAATTTCCATCGAATCATCCTTTCTTAATAGCAAAATCGTGCATATTTTCATCATATCATGGATAGAAATCAAGGCGACGAGCGGGTACGATGAAATCGACAGAACGTATGAGGAGGATGAAACATGAAACAATGGTGGAAAGAAGCGGTCGTCTATCAAATTTACCCGCGTAGCTTTAATGACTCGAACGGTGACGGGATTGGGGACATCCCTGGAATCACTGAGAAGATGTCGTATTTGGCGGAACTCGGCATCGATGTCATCTGGCTATCGCCGGTGTACGATTCACCGAACGACGACAACGGATACGACATCCGCGATTACCGGGCCATCATGGATGAGTTCGGAACGATGGACGATTTCGATGCGATGCTCGAAGAAGCGCATCGTCACGGCATCAAAATCATGATGGACCTCGTCGTCAACCATTCGTCGGACGAACACCAATGGTTCATGGAATCGCGATCCTCAAAAGACAGCCCGTACCGAGACTACTACATTTGGAAAAAAGGCGAGAACGGTCAGCCACCGACGAACTGGGGTGCTTTCTTCGGAGGGAGTGCGTGGCAATACGATGAGGCAAGCGACGAATACTACTTGCACCTGTTCAGCAAAAAGCAACCAGACTTGAACTGGGAGTCAGAGACGTTGCGCCGTGAAGTATACGATTTGATGACGTACTGGCTCGATAAAGGGGTCGATGGTTTCCGGATGGACGTCATCAACATGATCTCGAAAGATCCGAGCTATCCAGACGGGGAGACGCGTGGGACAGGTTATGGGGACGGCACACCGTTCTTCTTCAACGGACCGCGCATCCATGAGTTCATGCAGGAGATGAATCGTGAGGTCTTGTCGAAATACGATACGATCACGGTCGGTGAGATGCCTGGCGTCAGCGTCGATGAGGCGAAGCTATATACGGGAACAGACCGTGATGAGTTGAACATGGTGTTCCATTTCGAACACGTCGACGTCGGCAACGGCAGTTTCGGCAAATGGAACCCGACGGACTGGAAGTTGACGGATTTGAAGACAATCTTCTCGCGTTGGCAGGAAGGTCTTGAGGAAGATGGCTGGAACAGTCTCTATTGGAGCAACCATGATCAACCGCGAGCCATCTCACGGTTCGGGAACGACTCGGACGAATACCGTGTCGTCTCCGGTAAGATGCTGGCGACGCTCCTGCACATGTTGAAAGGGACGCCTTACATCTATCAAGGTGAAGAGTTCGGGATGACGAACGTGGCGTTCGACTCGATCGATGAGTACCGCGATATCGAGACGCTCAACGCGTATCGGGATTACACGACGAACGGACTGTTGACGCATGATGAGATTTTCCGCGGCATTCACGCACGTGGGCGCGACAACTCACGGACGCCGGTCCAGTGGTCGGCCGAGGCGCAAGGCGGATTCACGTCCGGCACGCCTTGGATCGGGGTCAACCCGAACTATGTGACCGTGAACGCGGAAGCGGCACGACGCGATCCGGACTCGCTCTTCCATTACTATCGCCAATTGATTCAGCTCCGGAAACAACATCCGATTGTCGTTTACGGGAAGTATGAGTTGTTGCTGCCGGACGATGAAGCGGTATACGCCTTCACACGTACGTTCGAAGGCGAGACGTGGCTCGTGCTCTGCAACTTCTCAGCTGAGACGGTGACGCGGGAGCTGCCGTATGACGTGACAGAACGCGTCATCGGCAACATGGAACCAATCGAGCCGTTCACGCTTCGTCCGTACGAAGCGCAAGTGTATAAAGTGTGACGAAAAAAACTCGCCTCCTTGGCGAGTTTTTGTTGTGTCGTTAGTAAAGATGACCCGTTTCGGGAATAGGGATAGTAGAGTCTGACCGAAAGGGGGAAACACGATGAATACGTTAATTGCTTATTCGACCCGCTACGGGACGAGTGAGAAAGTTGCTCATTTGTTGGCGGAGCGGCTTCCAGGAGACGTTCACATCCAAAATGTAGTCGAGCAGCCGGATGTCGAGTGGGAGACGGTCGATCATGTGATTGTCGGCAGCTCGATCCGGATGGGCAAAATTCAAGACGAGATGACGGCTTGGCTGCACAGGAACGAAACCCAACTGCTCAAACGACCGCTCGGCCTCTATTTATGTGCCGGTACGCCGACTGCGGCCGAACGGCAACGAGAACTCGAGGATGCTTATCGAGAAGTGTTGCGGGCACATGCTTATTTCGTCGAAGTCGTCGGCAACGGCTATGATTTCGAACGAATGGGCTTTCTCGACAAAGCCATCGTCCGCATGATGGCGAAACAGACGGTGAGTTCACTCAATTTAGATGAGGCGATGCTCGATGAACTCGTCGAGTCGGCTCAAGCGTCATTGCGTACGCGATCGGAAAACCCATAAGCGAATAAATCATGGGCCTCGATCGGGCTACTCGTGGAGATGAGTACATCTCCACTTTTTTGTTCGCCTTCAATCCGACGGAGCATGACGTTCGTCAATTGCCCGCCGACTTTCAACGCGACCGGGGCCGAGTTACGGCAAATGACGTCCTCGATCGTGACGTGATCGGTCCGGTTATCGCCGCCGAACAGTTCGATGTCGGCCCGTCCCGAAGTAAACCCGCTCGCCGCAATCCGTTTCAAGCGGACGTTCCGAGACTTGTATTGAACGGCGAGCGCCGGATTTCCACGATAGTCATATTCAGGATTCCCAATCGCCGTGAACCCGTGAATGAACACGTCTTGATACGCTGATATGACGAGGCTACGCGCAGAAGACTTCTTATAAAGACTCGAACGGACCGGCTCCATCGAGACGAGGTTCGTCCCTGAAAGGAAGCGTGCCGTCTTCGACTGCGGATCATCAGCCAAGTGGTGGCTGATGTGCCGGAAGTTGAACGAGCGATTATCGTGATATGAGAAGTGTCCGAATATGTGGACGTCGTGAGCGGCTGAAGACGTCCCGTGCGCCTTCACTTCGACGCCCCCGAAGCAACCCTCGCTCATATTGTTGACGAGTGTGACATGGCGTGACCCGTCATCAATCTCGATTCCGTTCGAGTTCGAGAATCCATGGGCATGGGTGCGTCCGTGTGGATGATGACAATAGCAGTTCGTGATATAGATGGCGTCACTATGGTGGGTCGTGATGCCATCGTCGCCATAATTCGTCGCCTCGCAATGATCGAGCCACACGTAGCGGCTGCCTTTTTTGGCGCGTAATCCGTCTCCCAAGTAATGATAGTGGGGTGCAGTGATATCAAAGGCATGCAGTCCCGCGTTTTTCGCCGTGACGTGATGGATCCAACCGAATTTGACGTGTGCGAACGTCAACGCGCTCGAAGCGGTATCGCCACTCGACGTCCGGTCGACGTCACCGAGGCGCTCCACGTTCCAGTCGAGCGTCAAATGTGCGACTTCGATATGGTGGTTGCCGGCGAAGGGAGTCGCATTTCGAAGTAATCGTCGATGTTTCGGTGCCCGGTCTGAGAGCTTGATGATCGTTTCCTGCTGGCCGGCCCCTTCGAGCACGCAGTTCGACGGGATACGGATGCCGCGGACGATATATACGCCGGCCGGCACGTGGACGTGGCGGCTCGACCTGAGGGCGAGCCGAAAAGCGAGCGTGCAATCCGTCTGCCCATCCCCGATGGCGCCATAATCGGTGACGTCGACGTGCTGACGCGTCATTTGTCTCAAGTTCAAGTGCTCGGCGTCGAGCCGGCGCATCCACACCGGGCGGACGATTCCTTCTACTATTTCAAGCGGCAACGAACTCGTCACTGGAACGATACGCTCCGTCATTGGCAAATGGGAGAGATAAGTTTTTGCTTGATCGGGATAGGCCGTACGTCGAGTCGCCTCATGCCAATCGAGTGTTTCCGTCAGTAACTTATCAAGTGCCCAATTCGAATGCTGGGCGATCGTGGCGGCAATGTTCGAACGGTCAATGTATGCTGTCATATGGTTCATCCTCCTAGCGTTCACTACAATTGGATGTACCCGTTTTAGAAGTATTTTTAGCAAACCGAAGTATTTAGTAGACAGAAGCATTTATCCATGATATATTCTATATGTGCTTAATTAAGAATAGCTGGAAACATAATTCACAAAACGCTTTGGATTATTTTTCGTTTAAGATAATCCTAGAGGTTTGTGATTTTTTATTGGTCAGTTTTTTCTAGTAAGGCACTACTAGAACGCACAGCGTTTATTTCAGGAGGGTTCATTATGAACACAGGTAAAGTAAAATGGTTTAACTCAGAAAAAGGTTACGGCTTCATCGAAATGGAAGGCGGAGACGACGTATTCGTACACTTCTCAGCAATCCAAGGCGACGGCTTCAAGACACTTGAAGAAGGCCAAGCAGTAACTTTCGAAATCACTGACGGAGCTCGTGGACCACAAGCTTCTAACGTTGAAAAAATCTAATCTTCCTTTCTAAGGAATTTTATAACCTGCTCGCTTCGGCGAGCAGGTTTTTTGTTGTCCGCGTGTTTAATCACTTGCCCCGGGGGAATCAATATACGAGTGACTACCACAAGGAGGTTTTTCAGAATGGATGCAATGCAAACGGCAAAACAGATTTTAGATCATAGTAACGTAGGGACAATGGCAACGGTTTATAAAGGGAAGCCGCACAGCCGTTATATGACATTTTTCCATGATGACTTGACGCTCTACACCGCAACTTCGAAAGAAACGGATAAAGTGGATGAACTGAAAAATAATCCGTATACGCATATTTTGATTGGCTATGACGGGGACGGCGTCGGGGATACGTACCTCGAGATTTTAGGCGAGACGAGTGTATCTGACGATGAATCGATGAAAGAAAAGGTATGGAACGAGAAACTCGAAGGTTGGTTCGACGGTCCGGATGATCCAAAACTCGTCATCTTAAAAATCTCGCCGCAATCGATGCGCGTGATGAATAAAAAAGGACAGCCGCCTCAAGAAGTGAACCTGTAATTCAAACAAAGACGTCCCGAGTGGGCGTCTTTTGTAATTGACCAATTTCCAAAAAGTGACTGACCTGTGACACACATATGAACGAAACGTGAACTTTTGTCCTAACCTATGTGAAAAGATGAACATGGATGGTATATTGTGAATGTAATCACATATAAGTCATCATTCACTCATTCTAAGGAGGAATTATCATGTTCACAAAATTTTGGCAGAACCACAACGTCGCCACCGGTATTTTGACAGTCCTTCGCGTCTGGCTCGGCTATCACTGGCTCACAGCAGGTTGGGGCAAAATCACAGGCGGATTTGGTTCAGAAGGATATCTTCAAAACGCAGCTTCTCTCGCCACGGGTGATCACCCAGCCGTTGCCGGTTGGTGGGCAGCATTCCTTGAAAACTTCGCCATCCCGAACGCAGCCTTGTTCGATGTGTTGATCCCATACGGTGAATTCCTAGTCGGTCTTGGACTCTTAGTGGGTGCCCTCACACGTAGCGCAGCCTTCTTCGGTCTCGTCATGAACATGGCGTTCTTGCTCTCAGGTACGGTCAGCACGAACCCGACGATGTTAATCGTCTCAGTCCTCATTCTCGTCGCAGGCTACAATGCTGGTAAACTTGGCGTCGATGGATTGTTCCTTCGCAAGTTCGTGGAAACAAAAGTCATGCATCGTTCACCAAATCGTCAAATAGCGTAACGACTTTATGACGTTCTCCTGTGACAAACCTCACCACTTTCGGCTACGATGAACGTAGCATCGATTGAAAAGGAGAACGAATATGAACGCGACACATTTTAAATGGCTCGGATACACAGAAGGAGTGTCTTTCTTACTCTTGTTGCTCATCGCGATGCCGCTCAAGTATTTGGCGGGCATGCCGCTCGCTGTCAGTATCGTCGGCGCGGCCCATGGTTTCCTGTTCGTCGCTTACGTGGCGGCAGCCGTCTATATGGCATGGCGTTTCAACTGGGGCTTCAAAGTGTTGGTCCTCGCCGTCATGGCGTCGGTCATCCCACTCGGACCGTTCTTGTTAGAGAAACGCGTCCTTCCATCAACAGAAAAGACATCGAACTGAAAAACGTTCGATGTCTTTTTGTGTTCACGCACTTTCTGCTTTCGCTGACACATTTGCTTTTTCGGCAGAGATGTCGTGACGGATCCGATACATCGCGAACAACGTGATGGTGAGCAGGCAGAGCATACAAATCGTATAGAGTGAAGCGACCGGCATCCATTCGCTCAATAGGCCAAACACGATGAATCCGAACGGTGTGATGCCCATGGCGAGGGATTCGAGAACACCGATCACGCGACCGAGATAACCTGGTTCCGTGTTCGTCTGTAAATAGAGCTGAATGGGGATATTGATGCGGATGATGAAGAATCCGCTTAAACGGATGTGGGGAGAAGTTAATCCCGTTTATACGTGAAGCCGTCGAAAAGCTCCCAGAAGGATTCTACCGGACGCATTTGACCGAACTATTACAAAAAATCAAGGGCTGACGCGTCAGCCCTTGAACGTTTGAATGAGTGTCCCTTTGCCGTCCTCGACTTGAATCGAGGCGTGGGCACCGTTGATGAGTGTCATTTGCGGCGGGACGTGCCCGCAATCGATATCGTAAATGACAGGTACGTCGAGCAATTCCTGCAGTTCCGTATACACGTCTTCTGCCGTGTAGCCTTGGACGGGCTGTTGGGCCGCACTGCGCCCGAACAAAATGCCAGACGTATGATCAAACCAACCGGCCCACTTCATTTGAAGCAGGGTCCGTTTGAGTGCCGTAACATCGAGCTCGGCGTTCTCGAAATACCAAAGAATCGGCTCCCCGTCCAAATGGGTCTGGTGGAACGTGGCGACATCTCCATACGGTGTGCCGATGGTATGCAACAAGACGTCGATACAGCCGCCGAGCAATCGTCCGGTCGCCTCTGTCCCGCCGAGTGATTTCCACTCCGTCGGTTCGGTCAAATGATAGACGTGCGGGCTTGGGTTCTCATGCTGCCACTCTTTTTGGAACTGTTCCGAGGCGAGCTGGATGACCGTCTCGCCTTCTTTTGCTGATACGACGTCGAGCCAACGCGAGCTTGTCGCGTCCCATTCTTCGCCGCGTAGGTCGACAAGGTTCGTCCCGTGGGCCGAAGCGATACCGGTCTTGAGCGTGTACACGAATAGGAATAAGCTGACGTCAGAATAGCCGAGCATCCATTTCGGTGGGAGCGCGTCCCAGTCGATAGCGTCTAGCAACTCAATCAAGAGGACGCCGCCCCATGGCGGGATAATCAAATCGATCCCATCATCGTGGAACAACCGCGTCAATTCATCGGCCCGGACTTTTGCCGGTGCCGATTTCGCCTTGTCTTGCGTCCAGACCGATGACTCGAATTGGAGCGTGAACCCATGGCGGGTGAATGTCGCCTCGGCCTCATGGAGCAGTCCATGTAATTCAGCGGGAACGCCAGACGAAGGGGCCGTCACACCGAAGTGATGTCCGGTCAATTGTGGATAACGAATCATGTGAGCCTCCTGTGGATAAGTGATAGATGGGAATGCGGGAACGGGTTATCCACATGTGGACAATTATTTTTGACGCATACGTTCTGCGTGTTGGATGCCCCAAGCGTTCATCGTCTCGAGCACCGGAATCAACGTCTTCCCATACTCGCTCAAGCGATAGTCCACACGAGGCGGAACTTCGGGATAGACGGTGCGGATGATGATGTCGTGCTCCTCTAAATCGCGAAGCTGTGCCGTCAAAATCTTTTGACTGATATTTGGGAGCGAGCGTTTCAATTCGCTGAACCGTAACGTGTCCCCATTAATGAGCGCGAGTAAAATCGACGGTTTCCATTTCCCCGTGATCAGCTCGAGCGCGGTATCGACTTCGCAACTTGAAATCAATGGCATCAGTCTCACTCCTCTCTACAGTATCCTTGAGGTAACTATACCACCTTTTTGTGCCGTCTTCTGTCGATTCTACTTAGCGGGTATACTGAGAAAGAGGTGATCAAGGATGAACTTAACAAACATTAAACTCGGCGCCGTCACATTGCGCGTCAACGATTTAGAAACGATGAAAACATATTATGAGCGCGTCATCGGAATGGATGTACTCGAGACGACCGAGAATCGTGTCACGCTCGGAACGAGTGAGGTGGCGCTCGTCGTCTTACATGAAGTGAGCGGCGTGCGTCCGAATCCACGAACAGCTGGCTTGTTCCATATGGCGATTCTATTGCCAAACCGTGTCGAACTCGGACGGATCCTTCGTCATTTGATTGAACAACGGATTGAAGTCGGACAAGGCGATCATTTGGTCAGTGAGGCGTTCTATTTGAGCGACCCGGAAGGTAACGGCATCGAGCTCTACGCCGATCGTCCCCGCGAGCAGTGGGAATATGAAGCGAACGGTCATGTGAAGATGTCGACGGACCCAGTTGAATATGAATCGATGCTCGAGGCGGCGGCCGACCGTCCGTTCACGGGTCTTCCGAACGGGACGACGATGGGGCATGTCCACTTCAAAGTACGTTCCCTAGAAGCGGCAAAATTATTCTATCAAAATCGTCTCGGTTTCAAGGTGACGACCGATTCGTATCCGGGCGCCTTATTTTTAGCGGCCGACGGGTATCATCACCACATCGGCGCGAACGTCTGGGCCCGACCAAGCCAGCCGATGGGACAAGAGGCCGGTCTGGAGGCGTGGACGCTCTTGGTCGATACGGCCACGAATCGCGAACTCGGCGGGACGACATCGGAGTGGTCGCTTACCGATGACGACGGCATCACGGTCAATATAAAAAGCGTGGACTAATGTCCGCGCTTTTTTAGCGTGCTGAAATTTTCTTTTGACTTGAATCAAACGAGAGGCGAATGCCGCGCTTTTGATACGCTTGTTCGACACGTTTTGAATTGATACTGAGCTCAAGATGAGCGAGTTTCAAGTGTTCAAGTTCTGGCACCGTGACATCGAGACGGACGAGCTCCATGTTGCGCTCGGCCTTTTTACGTGTGCGTCTCAAGTTACGGGGCACTTCTTCTGACGTCAGTGCCGCGATCGTTTCATTGATCAATTGTCGTTTGTCGCCTTTGACGCTGAGCGCCGTATAGAGCTTATCGAGCGAACCGAAGCGTTTGATTAACTGGACCGATTGACTTTCGTCTAATCCGGCCACAGGTGGAATCCCGTCTGAACGGTCTCCTGTCAATGCTTTGACTGCTGAGAGCTGTTTTGGCTTCAATCCCTCGTACAATGCCGCAATCTCCTCAGGGCGAATCTCGAGATGTCGCTTGAGCGGGAGTGGGCGATTGTCTTTGATGTCGCAACGAGCCTGCATTTGTTGCAGCTCTTGCGTTTGAAGCCAGACGGTGATGCGTGGGCTCACGAGCTGAAGCAAGTCCTTGTCTTTCGTCATAATGACGACAGGGGCGCTACAGCTGAACTTCCGAGCGATATGAGCAATCAAATCTTCACCTTCATAGCCTTCGACTTGATATTGCGGAATGCCGCTCTCTTCAAGCAATTGGCGCATGAGTTCCATTTGTGCTTTCAACTCGGGTGGTGTCTGGCGGCGACGGCGTTTATAGCCTGGATAGAGCTCGCGGCGCCATAATGTTTCACGTGAGACGTCCCACACGACGACGAAATGAGTCGGACGATGTCTGCGTAGAATCGTCCGGATGAGGCCGGTCATACCGATGACGGCACTCCGATCGTTTTTAGATACCTCGCGTCCTTTTTTCGTTCGGCTCGCGGCGGCACCATAGTAGGCACTGGCCAGCATGGAGTTTCCGTCAATTAAAAATAGTTTACGTTCCATGCGTAACCTTCTTTCTGTAGTTGTTGGACCGAACATTGATGAACTGTTCGGTGATGTTGTGTCAATGAGTGACACGCACTCAAATTAGCAACATATGTGCAGTATATCACGACAAGACATGAAAATATAGCGACAGTTCGACCGCTCCACGAAAAGCCCTCCCCGAAAAATCGGGGAGGGCGGTCCATTGAGTCAGTCGAGTTCAGGTTGAATCTCGTCTTTATGGGCTAAAATCAAATCGACGAAAACGACGCGGTGATTGTCGATTTCACGGACGATCAGTTCATGTTCGCCCGGTAAGACGAACCGTTCACCGGTGCGGGCATTCGCTTTTTGCGATAAGACGAAGCCGCCGATTGTATCGACGTCATCTTCGATTTCGATGCCGAACCGTTCTTCAATCTCTTGCGTCAAGACGAGACCGGACAAGCGGTAATGACCGGGTGTGACCTCGGTGATTTCAGCCTGTTCGTCACGGTCGAACTCGTCACGAATCTCTCCGACGATTTCCTCGAGGATGTCCTCGATCGTGAGAAGACCGGCCGTACCGCCGTACTCATCGATGACGAGACACATCATCGTCCGCGCGTTCTGCATTTTCACCATCGCTTCTTGGAGCGGTGTGAATTCCGTCACGAGCGGCAGCTGATGAATGAACGTCTCGAACGGGGCATCGCTTTTGACGAGTTGAGCGGTGAATAATTGTTTGGCATTGATGAAGCCAAGCACGTCATCGCGGTCGCCATCACGCGTGACCGGATAACGGGTGTATTGATGTTCTTGGACGGTAGCGATAATCGTCTCAATCGAGTCTTCTTCGTCGATGGTCACCATGTTCATTCGTGGGACCATCGCGTCCTTGGCGATCCGTTCGTCGAAGGAGAAGATGTTTTGAACGTAGGCGAGCTCATTCTCGTTAATTTCTCCGCTGCGGAAGCTCTCGGTCATGATGATCTTAAGTTCTTCTTCCGAGTGCGCCGTTTCTTGCGCGGTCGTCTGCACGCCGAACAAGCGCAACGTCAACCGGGCCGTCCCGTTCAACACATGGATAAACGGATACAGTAATTTCGTGAAGAAATAGAGCGGTCGGGCGACGAGTAACGTCAAGCGTTCGGCTTCATGCACAGCAAGCGTTTTCGGGACGAGTTCCCCGATGACGACGTGTAAGAAGGCAATCAGCAAGAAGGCAATCAAGAAAGATAGGATGGTCGCGAGCGACGATGAGACGTTCAAGCGGTCGACGAGCGGTTGAATCATCCCTTCGATTTGGTCCGCGCCAATCCAGCCTAGCCCGAGGGCAGCGAGTGTGATGCCGAACTGTGAGGCCGATAGCGAGTCATCGAGATTCTCAATCACTTTCTTGGCGACAGCGGCCCGTCGGTTCCCCTCGAGCACGAGTTGGTCGAGTCGGGCCCCACGCACTTTGACGATGGAGAATTCGGCTGCCACGAAAAAGGCGGTCATAAAAATGAGCAAGGCGACGATCAATAAGCTGAGTAACATGGGACTGTCCAAAAATTCCCCCAAAAATCGGGGAGTCACCTCCATTAACGTTAAGTCGTATGTCGTTCAGGAGAATCCCTGAAAACGAATAGTTTGTTTCAGTATAGTGGATTTACCAAAAATATTCAAAAAACAGGCGGAAAGGTTTCGACAAGAGGGGAATGAGGGAACTACAAATCGAGAAGAGACGAAGGAGGAATTGATATGGCTAACTATCCAGAACTAAAAGGAAAAGTCGCGGTCATCACCGGGAGTTCGAAAGGACTCGGGCGCGCCATCGCGGAACGATATGCGAAGGAAGGGGTTCATGTCGTCTTGAATTATCGTAGCAGCGAGGACGAGATGAACAAAGTCATTGAAGGCATCGAGGCTGCTGGCGGGAAAGCGGTCGCGGTCAAAGGGGACGTCGCCGAAGAGGGTCTCGCCGAGAAGATGATTGAAACGGCCGTATCGGAGTTCGGGAAGATGGACATTTTCGTCAACAATGCCGGCGTACAGGTCGAGGCGAAGACGCACGAGATGGAGCTCGATAACTGGAAGAAAATCATCGACACGAATTTGACGGGAACGTTCCTCGGTGTACGTGCCGCCCTCAAATACTTTGTCGACCATGAGATTCAAGGGAACATCATCAACATGTCATCGGTGCACGAAGTGATTCCACGTCCAGGCTATACGCATTATGCGGCGAGTAAAGGTGGCGTGAAGATGTTCACGAAATCGGTCGCCCTCGAGTACGCACCGAACAAAATTCGTGTCAATGGCATCGCACCAGGCGCCATCGACACACCAATCAATGAAGAGACAATGCAAGACCCTGAAGAGAAGAAAGGGCTCGAGGCGCTCATCCCGACTCATGAGATTGGTCGTCCGGAACAGATTGCGGCCGTTGCGGCATGGCTTGCTTCAGACGAGTCATCATACGTCACCGGCGCGACGATTTTCGCGGACGGAGGCTTGTCGCTCTATCCATCATTCGGTCCTGAAAATAAAGTGCAATGATAAAAGGGAGGCTCCGCGTCAAGCGGCGTCTCCCTTTGTCTATTAACTGCTTAGTTGATCTTCCGCCGCGTATTTCGGCAAGATGATGGTGAATGTCGAGCCGTGGCCGACGCTCGAATCGACGCGAATCGTTCCGCCGTGTCCTTCGGCAATTTCTTTACAGATGGCCAGGCCGAGGCCCGTGCCACCGATTTTACGACTGGCCGAGTTGTCGACGCGATAAAACTTGTCGAAGAGTTTCGGCAGCGCCGACGTCGGAATGCCGATGCCGGTGTCTTGAATCGAAATTTCGATGACATCGGACTTGTCATTCGTGACACAGACGGCGACTTTTCCGCCTTCTGGTGAATATTTGATCGCGTTGTGGAGCAAGTTCGTGAACAGTTGACTCAAGCGATCCCGATCACCGTATACATATAGATTCGTATCACATTCGAGGTCGAGCTGATGATGTTCACTCGCACCTTGATGGATGGCGATCGTTTCTTTTAAAATCGTATGCAAGCTCTCGGGTCGGCTATGGTACGTCTGTTTTCCGGACTCCATCCGTTGCACATCGAGCAAGTTGGAAATCAAGTCTTCGAGACGGAGCGTCTCTTGGTGAATCATCCCTAAATATTGATCGATGCGCTCCGCGGGCATCGTCCGATAGCGAAGCAGCTCGGTGAAACCGATGATGCTCGTGAGCGGTGTGCGCAGTTCGTGCGACACGGTCGACACGAGCTCCGTTTTCAAACGGTCGACCTCGGTCTCTTGTGTCACGTCCCGGAAGACGAGCATCGTGCCGTGACGGGTGCCGCGCAAGTGGATTTTCTCCGCATACATCTGAATGAAGCGTTCTTCTTGATTCATCGAGAACGTCACACTTTCTTCCATGCTCTCGCCATCAAACGCGCGGCGCATGAATGAGAAGAACGAGTCTTTTTGATCGACTTGGAAACCAAGTTCTTCTAAATCGGCATCCAAACGATACAAGTCCATCTCGTTCCGTTTCGTGGCGGCTTGATTGAACATGATGAAGAGGGCCTGGTTGGCGAACTTCTCATGTGTCGTATGCTCGACATAAATGACCGCATCACGAATCGAGTGCAGGAGGCGCGCCGTTTTCTCGCGTTCTTCCTCGACTTGGTTGCGTTGTGTCGCGAGCGAAGAGGCCATTTGACGGAATGAGTTCGTCAATTGTCCGACCTCGTTTCGTGAAGATACGGCCGCTGGAATCGGAATGATGCGTTCATCCGCCAATCGTTCACTGTTGACGATCAACTCTTGAAGTTGACCGGTTAATCGTTTCACGTAAGGACGAGCAGCGATAAAGAGGACGAGCAACACGGCGAGGAGGGAGAGGAGCCAGAGCACTTGCGCCCACTTTGTATGAGTGGCGAGTTGTTCTCGCAACTGATTCTCTTCTTCATTCAACGAGTTGCGGTATTCGGTGAACACCGTCTCCATATCGACGATGCTCGCACTCATGTCAGCTGCACTTTTTGAGTTGATTTTAAATTTGCGGTCGGCAGGCGGTTCCGCTTGCGGTGTCACTTTACCGAGCGTCGGCATTTTCAAAAACGGTTCGGTGACCGTCCCTTCGCGTTTGGCGATGACATATCGCTCTAGGCTCGGCATGACGCGTTGTTGATAAGCCGAGAATAGCGTCCGTGCGTCGCTGGCATACGTCTTCTCTTTTTCAGTGACCGCGTTCGTCTCGAACCATGCGGTCTGAATCTCAATTAAGTCTTGTTTTTCTTTCACGCGGGCGAGCATCGCCTCGTCGCCGAGGATGACATAGCCACGCATTTCATATTGCATCGACTGCCACGTCTCGAATAGTTCGGTCGCGTTCGTGCGACGTTCACTAATGTTCTCGAGCGATGACGTCGTCTGTTCGATTCGGTTTTCCGTATACATGTACACGGCGAGTGAGGTCAGGAGGATCAGTCCGATGAATAAATAGAAGACGAATAAAAACTGTCTTCCGATCCGCTGGTCAATCCATGCTTTCATAAAGACCGTTCCTTCCTGGAACTGCGTACATTCCTGCTGTGACAAATATCCTACGAGTGTCGTTCCTTCATTGTACAGATTTAAACCAGTTGTTTCCACCAATCAAGAAATAAGCGGAAATTTAACTATTATCTATTGAATAATAGTGAATGATGAGCTATTGTTTAATATATAGTAGAGGAGGCGAGGAAATGAATCCTCAGTTCAAGAAAGGCGTACTCAATTTGTGTGTGCTCGCGCTCGTCGAGACGCATGACCGCTACGGATACGAGCTCGTGCAAGCCATCTCGGCAAAAGTCGCCATCTCGGAAGGGGCCGTCTATCCGCTCCTGCGGCGACTCACCTCGGACGGGTATTTCACAACGTACTTAAAGGAGTCGGCAGAAGGACCACCGCGAAAGTACTACACGATCACAGAGCAGGGGAAAGCTCACTTGGCAGAACTACGTGCGGAATGGGAAGCGTTCACGACCGGTGTCAACGAATTGATTGAAGGGGGAACGGACAAATGACAGAAGAACAGTATTTATTGGAACTCGAACGGTTACTGATGGGCATGAGCGTCATCGAGCGGGTCGATATTTTACGGGATGTGTCGGAATACTTTGCGAGCGGACGGGTTGACGGGAAGACAGATGCGGCGATGATTGAAGAACTCGGGGCGCCAAGCGCGCTCGCGAGCGAGTTGCTCGAATCAAACGAGCTCTCGTCTGAGGTGCGCAAAGAACCGGCCGTTGTCAAAAGCCAGAACGTGGCGTTTCGCAACGTCTCGATTAACGTCCTGCAAGCGCACGTCCAAGTCGTGCCGTCTCATGACGGCTTTGCCTACGCCACGCTCGAGACGGAACGAGACCACGGGGTGACGATGGAGATCGTTGGGGACACCCTGGAGATTCGAATCGAATCAGAGCGCCGGTTCGGTCTGTCGAACTTGTTCGCCTGGGCAGTGACAAAGGCACCGGTGTTACACGTCGAGCTACCACGCCATGCGTATGAGCAAGTCGTCTTGAAAAATCGTCTCGGCTCCTGTGACGTGCGCAATCTCGAGGCCGCATCGGTCGAAGTTGAGAGTGAGAACGGGAGCATCACGGGCCATACTGTTAGCGCCAAGCGAGGCTCGTTCCGCTCTTCGAACGGGAAAGTCAGTCTCACGTCGATGACAGGGCAGGACCTTGACGCGCAATCGTCGAACGGACGCGTGGAAGTGCTTGGCTCGACTGTGGATCGTCTCGATGTTCAGTCGTCGAACGGCCGTCTCGATATCCATGACGTGACAGGGGCAGTCGAGGCGAAGACATCGAACGGACGCATCGACTGTGTCATCAATGTGCTCGAGCATCCGGTCCGTCTGAAAACGAACAACGGACGCATCGATGTGCGTTTGAAGCGAGATCCGCGTGACGCCGTCATCCGGGCCAAGACGAGAAACGGCAAAGTCGAACTGTTCGGGGATCGGGCGAACGAGCGGACGTTCGGGGACGGGACGGTCGAACTCAAACTGACGAGCTCCAACGGGAGCATCACCGTCGAATAAGCATGAAAAAGACTCGCGCGTGAGCTATTCACGCGCGAGTCTTTTTGTTTACAGATCGTGGACGAGCAAGTAGGCGACACGGACTGGTCCGTGCACCCCGACAATCAAATTCATCTCGATATCGGCCGAGTTCGATGGACCTGAGATGAAGTTGACTCCGTTCGGCGAGTTGAGCTCACCGGAGCGGTCGAGGTCGGCCAATTGTTTGGCCGCCTGCGTCATCCGCGGGACAAGTACCGATTTCGGGATGATGGCGATATGGTCGCGCGGCAATAGGCTGATTGTACGTGACTTGCCGGGTGCTGCGTATTGAACGATGGTTGCACTCTCGGCGAGGGCCTGGTCGGCAATCGTGATGCCGATATCGGCTTTTATGGCGAGGGCACGGCTGTCTTCCGGGCGCTCCACATCCCACCAGTCAAACGATTCGCTCGTGTTTGGGGCCCACGCCTGAATCCGGTCGTCATGTTCAGCGATGATGGCCTTCCCTTCATACCGATCAATTAACAGACGGAGCGTATCATCGAGGTTGGCCGACTCGCATTCGACGACGTCGGTGTGGATGCGTGTCGCGACCATCCGGAACGTTTCGAGCAGTTCCTCGTCGGACGCATCTTTCAACACCTCGTCTTGCGGTCGGTGCTTATACACTCGTTTCGGCGGCGTCAAATCGACGTCACGTCCGAGTTGCCCTGCGATTCGTTTTAGAAAATCCTCGCGATTGGTGATTGTGCCTGGATTCATTCTGCATTCCCCCGTTTCTTGAACCAATCCCGCACCGTCTGCTTGGCGGGTTGTGGTAAGTCTTTCGAATCCGTCCACGCCGGTAACCCTTTGTCGATTTGTCCCGCTTTCGTGAACGGGGACGATGCGAACGGCGCGATGTGTTCGGCCGCTTCAAATAAGAACGGACTCGAGGATGTGACGGCGAAGCCTTTCATGGCGATGCGCTCGACGAACGGTGATTGTCTCTTCTCCTCGACGATGACCCGACGATGCTCAATCAACAGCTCGTGAAGCGGGATTTTGACCGGACAGGCTTCCGTACAGGCACCGCATAGGCTCGAGGCGTATGGCAATTCTTTATAATTCTCGTATCCGTCGAGGAGCGGGGCGAGTACGGCACCGATCGGGCCCGGATAAATTGAGCCGTAGGCGTGACCACCGATATGGCGGTAGACTGGGCAGACATTAATACAGGCCGCACAGCGGATGCATTGGAGCACAGATTGGAACTGTGTGCCGAGGATACCAGAGCGTTTGTTGTCGACGATGACGAGATGGAACTCCTCTGGTCCATCGACTTCGCCGTGACCGCGCGTGCCAGCGAACGTCGTGATGTACGAGGTGAGTCGTTGACCGACGGCGCTCCGACATAGCATATTGACGAGCACCTCGAACTCTTCATACGATGGCACGATCCGTTCCATGCCCATGACCGAGATGACCGTGTCCGGAAGCGACGTCACCATGCGACCGTTCCCTTCGTTCGTCACGAGACCGACGGCACCGCTCTCGGCGATGGCGAAGTTACAGCCCGTGATGCCGACTTCTGCTTTCAAAAAGTCTTTCCGCAACTCACGGCGAGCATAACGCCCGAGCTCGGTCGGGTCGTTCGATCCTTCATAGCCGTGGGCCGTGAACGTCTCGTGGACGGCGTTTCGGTCTTTGTGCAAGGCCGGGGCGACGATGTGCGACGGTGGATCGTTGTCGAGCTGCAGAATCCATTCCCCGAGATCGGACTCGACGACCGTGCATCCTTCCTCATGGAGCGCCTCATTCAACCCGATTTCTTCTGTCACCATCGATTTCGATTTGACGATGTGCTTGGCATTCTTGGCGCGAACGACTTCCCGGATGTAACGGTTCGCTTCTTCCGGTGTCTCGGCGAAAAAGACGTTGCCGCCCCGTTTGGAGATATTCTCGCTCAATTGATATAAGTAATAGTCGAGATGCTCGAGCACGTGTTGGCGAATCTCTTCCGAGTGGTCCCGAAACGCTTCCCAATCCCCAAGCTCACCTGCCGCGTTCAGCCTTCCGTCACGTAATCGGTTCTGGGCCGAACTGACGGCTTGGCGCATGAACGGATTATCAATCCCGTCTTTGCGTCGATCTTGAAACTTCTCATCTAACCGAATCCCCATGCTCATGCTTGTTTCACCCCTTCGTTCAACACTTCCGCGATATGCATCACTTTGATTGGATGACCTTGTTTATGCAGGCGTCCCCCGATATTCATCAAACACGAGGCGTCCGCCCCGATGAGCACCTCGGCCCCCGAGTTCAAGATCGATTCAACTTTCTCATCGACCATCTGCACCGAGACGTCTGGCATCTTGACGGAGAATGTCCCCCCGAAGCCGCAACAGTTGTGGACATTGTCGAGCGGGAGCATCGTTAAGCCGTCGACATTTTTGAGCAACTGCCCCGGTGCCGCCTCGATGCCGAGCAGGCGCGTCATGTGGCATGAGGCGTGGTACGTCGCCTTGGCGGAGAACTTGGCCCCGACGTCCGTCACTTCGAGCACGTCGACGATGAACTGCGTCAATTCGAACGTCTTCGCCGCATGGGCCTCGGCCCGCATCTTCCAAGCCAGGTCATCTTTGAACAAGTGCGGATAGTCGCGCATCATCATGACACATGAACCGGACGGGCCGACGATATAATCGGCATCGGCCTTCTCGAACGTCTCAATCATATGCTTCGCAATCTTCTTCGTCTCTTCATGGTAGCCGCTGTTATAGGCGGGCTGACCGCAACACGTCTGCTCAAACGGGAAACTGACGTCACAACCTAGATGTTCTAATAGTTCGACCGTCGCTTGTCCTACCGATGGGAACAACGTATCAGAGAGACAAGTGACGAACAGTGCCACTTTAGGCATGTCCATTCCTTCTTTCCTGTTCATAGTTTTATTCGTAAACGGTTTCACAGTTATTATTCCATAACAAACAGCCACAAAACAGAAAAATGGGACGAATCTCTCAAATAAATGTAAAATCCTACCTAATTGAGAACTAAATGATAATGAATCAAGATTCAGGATGGAACTGATATACGACAGTGTTCCCGTGCTGAATAACAGAAAAACCCTCGTCGGTCGACGAGGGCACGAATCTAACTTATAAGAAGAACATTTCCAAAATGAACAGTGCGCCGAACAAGTAGATGAGCGGGTGGACCGTCTCTTTGTTCATCGCTTTGAAGATTGGATACAGGATGAACCCGAAGGCGATCCCGCGTTCGATACTGCCCGAGAGCGGCATGATGAGAATCGTCATGAACGCCGGGAAGTATTCGCTGAAATCGGTCCAGTCGATATAGCGGACGTTCGTCAACATGAGCGCACCGACGATGATGAGCGCCGGCGCCGTGATGGCGGCAACGCCAGAGATGGCACCGATGAGCGGGCTGAAGAATAGGGTGAGTCCGAACAAACCGGCTACGACCGCTGTCGTGAGACCGGTCCGTCCGCCTTGGGCGACACCGGCAGCTGATTCAATGTAAGCCGTCGACGGGCTCGTCCCGACGAGCGAGCCACCCATTGTCGCGAGCGAGTCGGCGAACAAAGCGCGGTGACCGTTCTCAATCGTCCCATCCTCTTTCAACAGGTTGGCCTGTTTTCCGACACCGACGAGTGTTCCCGTCGTATCGAATAACGTGACGAGGAAGAATGACAAGACGGCACCGAACAAGCCGTATTGGATGACGTCTGAGAACGCCGTGAGCGGATTGACCATCAGTCCTTCCGGCAATGTCGGCATCGCCGTCACGCCTTCAATCTTCAACAGACCCATGAAATAGGCGGCGATTCCGGTAAGTACCATCCCGATGAGGAGCGAGCCTGGGACGTTCCGAGAGAACAAGAGCGCCGAGACAATCAAGCCACCGAGGACGAGCAAGACACTCGGCGATGACAAGTCCCCGAGCCGGACAAGGTTCGCCTCATCCGCAACGATGAGACCTGACAACTTCAATCCGAGCGAGGCAATGAACAAACCGATACCGGTCGTGATGGCATGCTTGAGCGACGCTGGAATCGCTTGAATCAGTTTCGTCCGAATCGGTGACAGCGACAAAATCAAGAAGAAGACCGACGAGACGAACACGACGCCGAGCGCGGCTGACGGAGCAATCTGTTGCTGGGCGACGAGTGTATACGCGAAGAATGCGTTCAGTCCCATCCCTGGTGCAACGGCGATTGGGAGGTTGGCGTAGAACGCCATGAGTCCGGTACCAATCAAGATGGCGATGATGGTCGCCGTGAACGCTTGTGCGAACGGGATGCCGGCATCTGACAGAATCGCAGGGTTGACGACGGAGATGTATGCCATCGTCACGAACGTTGTGATGCCGGCCATCACTTCTTGTTTAACGTTCGTCCCATGTTGTTTCAATTGAAAAAAGTTCATGAATAAAACTCCCTATCATTAGTAATTTCCGAACAATAATGTTCGTCAATCTTCGAATTAACGTTATCAACTTGATGACTATACAAAATGAGCTGGCTGTCGTCAATGATTTTGAGTGAAAATACCTAAAATATTCTCATGTAAGCGCTGAATGTTCGGAAATAGACAAAATAAAAATAGTACTTGCTCTGAAACGCGTTTCAGACTGTACGGTTAAGTCAAAGGAGGGAAAGCTCATGAATCCGACAACGTGGAAGACATGGTGTAGTGGGATCGTCTACGAACTCGTCATCAATCAGTTGTATACGCCGCTCGGAAGAATGTTGTGTGCCCGTTTCCAAGACGAGTTTCTTCATCTACCCGTCGAAGAACGGTTTCGTCTCGTCCAAGCCATCCGGAAACAAGTGATTGCGAAAGGTGACAGTCAGGAGTCAGAGTGGGTACACTATATGCAAAGACTGACAGATTGAGGTGAAGCGGAATGGCGAACATCCGAGATATCGCGAAATATGCGGACGTATCCGTGACGACGGTATCGCGCGTGCTCAATGAGCATCCGTATGTGTCGAAAGAGAAGCGGGAACGGGTGCGACGGGCGATGGCCGAACTTGGCTATTTACGGAATCAGCAGGCGCTGACGTTATCGACCGGTCGCACACAGCGTTTCGTCGTCGTGTTGCCGTATTTGGATCATCCGTATTATGGACTGTTCGTCAACGGGCTCGCGAAAGCTGCCCTCCAAAGAGATTATCGACTCGTCATGTGGCAGACAGAATATCAACTCGACCAAGAGCGGCAAGCGCTTGATTTATTGAAGCACCGTGAAGTCGATGGGGCGATTCTGTTATCCCATACGATGTCATTCGATGAGATGGAAACGTATAGACAGTTTGGTCCGATTGCGGTCGCGACCGTCGGAGCGCCGCAGACGATTTCTTCGGTCCACGTCGATCATTACACCGCGTTCGTCGCCGGTTTGCGCGTGTTGGCGCAAGCGGGATATGCCGAAATCGGCATCGTGTTGTCAAGACAAGACAGTCCAAGCTCGATCGCGCGTCAGCAAGCGTACTTCGATGAAGTCGAACTTGCGCGTGAGCGGTGGGTCTGGACCGGTTACTTGACGAGCGAGGACGGAATCGGACTGGCCGATGCGTTTCTGCGTCAACAAGAGCGTCCTCGAGCGCTCTTTTTCTCGTCGGATTATGTGGCGCTCGGTTTTTTAGGGGAATTACGCCGTCGCGGTGTCAGCATCCCCGATGAAGTCGCCATCCTGGGCTTCGATGGTCATCCGATCGGTCAGGCATTCGGTCTGTCGACGATGCACTCGCCAAATGAAGACATCGGCCGGACGCTGTTCGACGTGACGTTTAATGAAATGAACGGTGCAGCTTCGGTCACAAACAGTTTAACGGTCACGTATTTGCCGGGGACGACACTCTAGGCAACTTCCTCGCTCGTCTTTTCTGAAACGATTAGAATGGAGACAGAAGTCGAGAGGAGGATGACAGATGAAGATTAACGTGACAGAAGAAGCACTCCAATTTTTTAAAGATGAAATGGAAGTCGAGGCAGGCCAGACGGTGCGCCTCTTCGCCAAATATGGGGGTTCGACCGATTTGACGCACGGCTTCTCAGTGGGCGTCATCACAGAAGACATCGACAACGCTGTAGTCGAAACGGAAGAGGACGGGATTCGCTTCGTCGTGGCTGAACAGGATGAATGGTTGTTCCAAGGACAAGACGTCAACGTCGAGATTCGTGGCGACGAGGTCGTATTCGTTCAAGCGTGACATCACAGTTTGTTAACAGAAAGAATACATCCGTTTGAAGCCATCCAGCTCGGGGAACAGTCTACGACATGACAAAACCGAAAGGATGAGACAGATGTCAGAACAAGATAAAAAGCGTGAACAAGAAGAACAAGAGAAGTTGAAACGAGACCAACC
The DNA here is from genome assembly GCF_018618205.1 of Exiguobacterium sp. s157. Classification (NCBI taxonomy): domain Bacteria; kingdom Bacillati; phylum Bacillota; class Bacilli; order Caryophanales; genus Exiguobacterium; species Exiguobacterium sp. s157. Next base: position 101,724 of record NZ_JACSLQ010000003.1, on the reverse strand, counting down.
GGATATTTCGCACGAAGAAGATTCAAAAGGGGATCATTCGGACCTTGAAGAGACGGACGAAGACGAACAAGCGTAAAGAGCCCCTAGTGGCTCTTTTTGTTTGGGAATTGAAAGAATGAGTATAGACGTTATAATGGATAAGGGAAAACTATCATAGTGAGGAGAATGTATGATGAGTACAGTACTAGTCTTTGGACATAAAAATCCAGATACGGATACGATTTGCTCGGCGCTCGCTTACGCGGAGCTCAAGAAAAAGTTAGGGATGGACGCCGAGGCGATCCGCCTCGGTGAAGTGAACGGGGAGACGCAATATGCGCTCGACCACTTCCGCGTCAAGGCACCACGCCTCGTGGAACGCGTCTCAGACGAAGTGAACTCGGTCATCTTGGTCGACCATAACGAGTTCCAACAAAGTGCGGAAGACATCGCAGACGTGCGCATCCTTGAAGTCGTCGATCACCACCGTATCGCCAACTTCCAAACAGCAGATGCCCTCTACTATCGGGCGGAGCCGGTCGGATGCACGGCGACGATTTTGCTCAAACTCTATAAAGAGCACGGTGTCGAAATCGCGCCTGACATGGCAGGATTGATGCTATCGGCGATCATCTCGGACTCGCTCTTGTTCAAGTCACCGACATGCACGGACGAGGATATCAAAGCGGCAAAAGAACTCGCAGCTATCTCAGGTACAGACATCGAGACATACGGTCTTGAGATGTTGAAAGCTGGAGCTGACCTTAGCCAAAAAACGATCCCAGAACTCATCTCGCTCGACGCGAAAGAGTTTGCGATGGGTGACTACCGCATTGAGATTGCTCAAGTGAACACGGTTGACGCGAACGATGTGTTGAGCCGTAAAGCTGAAGTCGAAGCGGCAATGGCCGTGAAGATGTTAGACAAAGAACTCGATTTGTTTGTCTTCGCCATCACGAACATTTTGACGAACGATTCGGAGGCACTCGTTGTCGGTAAGAAGACGGATCTATTCGAGCAGGCGTTCAACGTCAAATTGGTCGGTGGTCTTGCGACACTCCCTGGTGTTGTCTCACGTAAAAAGCAAATCGTACCGGTGCTCACAGCAGCGGCGACGAACTAAGAAACGAGAAAGGCTCGAAGCAGATCAATCTGCTCCGAGCCTTTTTTTGCGGTTAAGATGATTGTTTTTGTCGTCCATACGTTCCGATTCGCCATAATTTCTCGAACGGACCGTATCGATGTGATTTGAGCCACCACATCGAGAAGAACGCTTGGGCAATCAAAATTGCGATACTTAAGAACAATCCTTCCGTCAACGACAGGCGACCGTAGTAGCCGAGGGCGATAACGGGCAGGACGACGACGAGCGTGTGCGTCAAATAGTTCGTCAGCGCCATACGGCCGAGCGCCTGCAGCGGACGGAATGCGCGCCCGTTACGGACGGCGATCGTAAAGAGACAGACGTACGTCGTCGCGAGCAGTTTCCCAGAGACGAGGATAGCCGCAGAGTTCGTCGCCGAATACTCGGCACCGCTACCGTAGTGATGCCAAATAATAACTGCGAAGAACGGTAGGGCCGCTATCGTGCAGATGATGGCCGTCCGGGTCAATCCTCGGATGCTCCACGTGAGGAGTTTCCGTTCGCGTCCAATATACAGGCCGAACAAGAACAGGCTTAGAATTTCAACCCCAACAAAAAATGAGTTTTGGAACATGTCAAAAATCTCTTCGTCTAAGCGATAGTCGAACCATGGGCCGAATCCAGAATTAAAGATTGCCGGGAAAGGATCACCACTAAACCTAAATCCGAGCGACAATTCTAAGTACATGGATGAGACATAGAAGAGTAAAAAGCTCCCAATCAACAAACTCCATGCCCATGTCAAAATCGCCCGGTTGCTTAATCCATAAAACAACGGGAGCAACAAGCCCCACATCGCATACGTATGTAAGATGTCACCCGACCAAATGGCCAGGTGAGCGAGTCCGAATAGAAACAAGATGACGATGCGGCGGATATAACGGCCGACCGAATCCCCGCGCGCATACGAGCGCTCGAGGAAAATCGAGAAGCCGATTCCGAATAAGAGCGAGAAAATCGTGTAAAACTTCGTCTGGATGAACAAATCGAACAGCGTCCGGACGAAGAGGTCGCTTCCCTCATACATCGGATTACCGAAAATCCAGTCGCTCCCGAGCATGCTTGGGATGTTGACGAGGAAGATGCCGCATAGGGCAAACCCTCGAATGATATCATACAGAACGATGCGTTCGTTTACTTGAATCGGGCCAGCCATACGCCACTTCCTCTACACGGATTAGAATACTTTTGTCGTCCACGATTCACAGTTCCAGACGTCGGTGACGATGTCTTGATAGAACTCCGGTTCGTGACTGATGAGTAGGATACTGCCTTTATATTCTTTCAACGCGCGCTTCAACTCTTCCTTCGCGTCGACGTCCAAGTGATTCGTCGGCTCATCGAGGAGGAGCAAGTTCGATTCGTTGTTTTGGAGCTTACAGAGACGGACTTTCGCCTTCTCTCCACCACTGAGGACCGCGATTTTACTCTCGATATGCTTCGTCATGAGACCGCATTTCGCGAGCATGGCGCGGACTTGTTGCTGGTTGAGTGATGGAAACTCGCTCCAAATCTCTTCGATACATGTGTTGTTGCTGACGGCCGCTTCTTGTTCGAAGTACCCGATCTCCAAGAACTCACCGCGTTCGACGGTTCCTTCAAGCGGGTTGATCATGCCAAGAAGGCTCTTCAACAGTGTCGTCTTCCCGATCCCGTTCGCACCGACGAGGGCGATTTTCTGACCGCGCTCCATCTGGAGGTCGAGCGGGCGTGAGAGCGGCTCGTCATAACCGATGACGAGATTTTTGGCGTCAAAGATGAGACGACCTGACGTGCGTGCCTGCAAGAACCGGAACTCTGGTTTCGGACGTTCCGCACTCAGTTCGATGACATCCATCTTATCGAGCTTCTTCTGGCGCGACATCGCCATGTTCCGTGTCGAGACGCGTGCCTTGTTGCGGGCGACGAAGTCTTTCAAGTCGGCGATTTCAGCCTGCTGGCGTTTATAAGCCGATTCAAGCTGCGAGCGTTTCATCTCGTACACTTCCATGAACTTGTCGTAGTCCCCGACATAGCGTGACAAGTCTTGGTTCTCCATATGGTAGACCAAGTTGATGACGCTGTTTAAGAACGGGATATCGTGCGAAATCAAGATGAAGGCGTTGTCGTAGTTCTGGAGATAACGCTTCAACCACTCGATGTGGGCCTCGTCCAAATAGTTGGTCGGCTCATCGAGGAGAAGGATGTCCGGCTTCTCGAGAAGCAATTTCGCGAGCAATACTTTCGTCCGCTGACCACCTGAGAGGTCCGTGACGTCACGGTCGAGTCCGACATCTAAAATACCGAGACCGCGTGCGACTTCTTCGACTTTCGCGTCGATGATATAGAAGTCGTTCGAATCGAGCATTTCCTGCAGTTCGCCGACTTCAGCGAGCATGTCGTCCATCTGTTCAGGTGTCGCATCGCCCATTTCCATATAGAGCTCACCGATTCGTGTTTCAGTGTCGATCAAGTATTGGAATGCGCTCTTTAACACGTCCCGAATCGTCATGCCGCGCTCGAGGACGGCGTGCTGGTCAAGGTAACCGACACGGACGTTTTTCGCCCATTCGATTTTGCCTTCGTCCGGCTGGAGCTTACGCGTGATGATGTTCATGAACGTAGATTTTCCTTCACCGTTCGCTCCGATGAGGCCGATGTGTTCGCCTTTCAATAGACGGAAAGACACGTCATTTAAAATGGCGCGGTCACCGAAACCGTGGCTCAAGTTTTGTACTGTTAATATACTCATATTTCTTATTCGTTCCCTTCAAAGTTGACTATCCGATATTGTAGCATGGATTCAAAAAAATTAGTACGCCAGTCCGACTGATTGGCGGATGAAGAGTTGGTCTTCAACGGCGTTCAGCATGAACTGGGCGACATCGGCCCGTGAAATCTGTTTTCCGTTGTCTGGAATGCTGTCGACGGATGTGCGATACGCTGACGTCCGAGGACCGTCCGTCAATTGCATCGGCCGCACAATCGTGTAATCGAACGACGAGTTGCGCCATAAATCGACCGCGGCCCGGTGATCACGGAGCGGTTTCCGAAGCATGAACGTGACGACCGTGCCGGCGATACCTGGAATCTCTTTGTCGATTCCGGCCGAGGCGAGATAGACGACCCGACTGATGGCGTTTGCTTTCAGTGCCGGGACGAGCGCATCGGTGACGCGGGCCAAGAAGTCGGGATCGCTCAAGTCAGTCCCGAGACAGCTGATGACAGCATCATGACCAGCGAGTGTGTTCGTCAGTACGGCGCTGTCTGTGACGTCGCCTTCGATGATTTCAAGTTGCGGGGTCGGAATCAATTTTTTCTGTTCCCGTACGAAAGCGGTCACATGATGACCATGCTCGATGGCTTGATCGACAAACTGATGACCGGTCCGACCGGTGGCACCTAAAACGAATAGCTTCATAATGGATGTGGCTCCTCTCGTTTTTCCAGTATCTTTAGTATACAGCAGTTTCAGAAAAATCGAACTTTTAGCCGTCTTTTCCAAAACGGGTTGCAATTTATAAAATATCGTCTAGAATAAGTCCTATCTTATATAAATAAAAGATTCGCACTCGTATATCCGTGAGAATATGGCTCACAAGTCTCTACCGAACCACCGTAAATGGTTCGACTACGGGTGACGCTTGTCGTGTGCATTCGTTTTGTTTCCATGCGGTTCGTCGTCCCCGGGTTGGGGTGACGAATCGCATTTTTTTATTGGAGGGAAAACAATGAAGCAATTAGAAGACAAAATCAGAGATGAAGGACAAGCGTTGTCCGAACACGTATTGAAAGTCGATGCCTTCTTGAACCATCAAGTCGATCCTGTCTTAATGCAAGCCATCGGACGCGAGTTCGCAGACCGGTTCCGTGACGCGGGAATTGACCGCATCGTCACATTGGAATCGAGTGGAATCGCTCCGGCCATGATGACGGCGCTTGAGATGGACATTCCGTTCGTCTTTGCCCGTAAACGTAAATCACTTACGCTCCAAGACGATCTCGTCGAAGCGGACGTTTACTCGTTCACGAAACAAGAGACGAATCGCATCAGTTTGAGCCGTCGCTTCGTCCAACCTGGGGAGCGCGTGCTCGTCATCGATGACTTCCTCGCCAACGGGGAAGCCGCACTCGGTTTGACGCAACTCGTCGAATCCGCCGGTGCGGTCGTCGCCGGTGTCGGCATCGTCATCGAGAAGTCGTTCCAACCGGGACGGGACAAGTTGCTCGAGCGAGGCTATCAAGTCGAGTCACTCGCCCGAATTGCGAAGCTTGAAGAGGGTGAGATTTCCTTCGTGGAGGTGGTCCGATGAATACGTTTAAGACAGCCAGCCTTGGTTTCCAACACTTACTCGCCATGTACACGGGCGCGGCCATCGTCCCGCTCATCGTCGGTGGTGCCATCGGACTCGGTCCGACGGAACTCGCGTATCTCGTCGCAATCGATTTGTTCATGTGTGGTGTCGCGACGCTGTTGCAAGTCTGGACGACTCGTTTCACCGGTGTCGGTCTGCCAGTCGTACTCGGTTGTACGTTCACCGCGGTCGGTCCGATGATTGCCATCGGTAGTTCGAGCGGCATCACCGCCATCTATGGGGCACTCATCGCGAGCGGAATCATTGTCATCTTAATTTCAGGCTTTGTCGGGAAACTGGCTCGCTTCTTCCCGCCGGTCGTGCTCGGCTCGGTCGTGACGATTATCGGTCTCTCGCTCATCCCAGTCGCTGTCAATGATATCGGCGGTGGGATGCCAGGTGAGCCTGGCTTCGCTTCGATGCAAAACTTGGCGCTCGGTGGCTTGACCATCGGTTTGATTCTCGTCTTGAACCGAATCGGTACCGTGTTCACGCGCGCGGCCGCTGTCTTGTTTGCGGTCTTGATCGGTACAGGGGTCGCCGCGTTCCTCGGTCTCGTCGATTTCAGTCCGGTCCGTGAGGCCGGTTGGTTCCAAATGGTACAACCGTTCTACTTCGGGATGCCGACGTTTGACGTCTCGGCCATCCTCGTCATGACGCTCGTGGCCATCATCTCGATGATTGAATCGACCGGTGTCTTCTTAGCATTGAGCGATATCACGAAAAAACCGATTGGCTCGAACGAGTTGACGAAAGGGTATCGGGCCGAGGGTGTGGCAACGATTCTCGGAGGGATTTTCAACAGCTTCCCGTACACGACGTTCAGTCAAAACGTCGGTCTCGTCCAATTGTCAGGCGTCAAATCACGTCGCGTCATCTTCTGGACGAGCGGTCTGTTGATTTTGCTGGGCTTCTTGCCGAAAGTCGCGACGTTCACGACATTGATCCCGAAACCGGTTCTCGGCGGGGCGATGCTCGTCATGTTCGGCACGGTCGCCGCGTCAGGGATTCGGATTTTGAGCCAAGTAGATTTTGCGAAAAATGAGAACTTGATTACAATCGCCTTGTCGATCGGTGTCGGACTTGGCATCACGGCCAACCCGGCCATCGTCGCAAATATGCCGGAAGCGGTGCAGTTGTTCACGGACAGTGCCATCGTCGCCGGATCGTTCACTGCCTTGTTATTGAACGGGTTCTTCCGACTCGTCGACCGGTTCCGTCCGGCCGAGGTCGTTGCCGATAACCGGCAAGTCAGCTAGACTGAAAGGAACTACGTAACTAGGGGGAACAAGCATGGGGAAAACTGCACTTGTCGTTGGCGCCACCGGATTGATTGGACGCGAACTCGTCGAACAGTTGCTCGAACAAGAACGGTATGATCAAGTCTGGATAATCGTCCGCCGCTCGAAACGATGGAGTCATCCGAAACTGCATGAAGTCGTCGGGTTCGAAGAGATGGACGAGGCGTTGCCGCACATTGATGACGTCTACTGCGCACTTGGGACGACGATTGCCGTCGCTGGTTCACGTCAGGCGTTCAAACATGTCGATCTCGACTTGCCGCTTGAAGTGGCACGTGTCGCGAAACGACACGGAGCGACACGTTACGCCGTCGTCTCGGCGCAAGGCGCGTCACTTCGGTCACCTTTCTTCTACAACCGCGTGAAAGGGGAGCTCGAGAATGGGCTTAAAGTGTTCGGTTTCGAGCACTTGATTATCGCCCGTCCGTCGCTCTTGCTCGGGGATCGGGAGGAGTTCCGTCTCGGCGAGAAAGCAGCCGAGGTCGTCAGCCGTCCGCTTCAACCGTTGTTGCTCGATAAATTACCAGATGCCGCACCGATTCAAGCGCTCCATGTGGCGCGCGCCTTGATTATGGCCGCGGAAGAAGGACAAGGCATCGAAGTATTGACGTCTGGCATGATGCAGAGGATGAGCCAATGAACCCATTAACGAAGAAACGGACCAAAGCCGTCTTGATTGACGGTGTCATTGCCGGATTGCTAAGTTTTGGTGTCGAACAGCTCGTCCGCAAGAAAGTGAAGAGCGAGTTCGTCCACGTCGTCATCACGCCGACACTCATCGCCTACGCGCTCGAGGCATGTCAGATGCGCCGTGGCGGACAGACGCTCGGGTATAAGCTGATGGGTCTCGAGTTGAAAAATGACGATGGGACACCAGTCACGGCCGAGCAAGCGTTCAAACGGGCGCTTCACCGCGACACGATCTCGATTGCCGCCTACGTCAAGGACCGCGCACACTTCGAGGCCGAAGACGGTGCCGTCTTGCCGCACGACGCTGCGTTCCATATGCACGTAACCGAAAAAAACTGACCTCACGCGAGGTCAGTTTTTTTAGTCTTTGATACGGCTGAGGATGGCTGTCGTCAAGGCGACGATTGTTCCTAGGACGAGTCCGTTCGAGAACACGGTCGCCAAGAGCGGCGGCAAATCGTTCATCGCCCCAGGTGGGAGCAACATCGCGCCGGCCCCAATCACAAGTGGAAGACCGACAGTGAGTGACGCCGTCTTTTGGTTCAATTCGAACGCCGCCTCGTTAATCCCGATGATAATCATCGTCGCGATGAGCGGGGTGACGATGGCGTATCCGACGGCGGCTGGGATGCTCGCGATCAGCGAGACGAACGGACCGATGAGGGCGAGCACCATCATCACAGCATGGGCCACGAGATGGGGTGAGCGATGGACGCTCTCCGTCGAGGATAAGAAACCAGCCGTTCCAGAGATGGCGACCGGTCCGGGTGTCCCAAACATGCCCGCCACCATTTGACTGATCCCACTGACGACACCAGACGCCGGGACGTTGCCTTCGATTTGACGCTTCTCACGTGAGCTGACGATGCGTTCAATCAATTTGATATTGGCAAGGACGTTCGTCATGAGAAGGAGCGTGATGACGAATGCAGTCGGAAGTAAGTTCCAATCCCACACCCACGTTCCGAACGGGAACAGTTCAGGCACGAGGAAAAATGACTCGGAACGGACGATCGGGTTGCCGAGTCCGAGCAAGTTGAACAACCAAAATCCGGCGATGAGCGTCATGACGAGTCCATACTGTTTGAACCGGCTACGCTCGAGCGTGAGCGCGAACAACACGAGACCGGCCGTCGCAACGGCTTGAACGATGTTAATGCCGTCCTCAGTCACGCCAAAGCCGCCTTTGATGACGGCACCCGACAGTTGCAGGACGAGCAGAATCATATAGACCCCGAGCACTTGTGGGGTAAACAACGACAGCATCCGTCGCAACAGGCCGGTGACAGTCATGACGACACCGAGCACACCACTTAAGAACAACATGAAACCGAGCGCTTGGAGCGTCTCTTGTCCGCTCCCATAAAGTGCTGGACCGATGGAGGCATAGAGTGTGAACACGCCCCACCAAATCCCGGCTGGTCCTTCTAAGATTGGCAGGCGGTGGCCGAGAAGCGTCTGGATGATGCTGAAGAGTGCGAAGACGAACAGTGAACGTGAGATGAACGTCATCGTCTCGCCTGGCGACAGTTCAAATAGGGCAGCGATCGAGAGCGGTGGTACAATGTTTGTAGCTAAAATAAAAATAAACCACTGAATCGTCGTGGTTACAGAACTTTTGGTCATGGTGTCCCCCTGGTATTTCCCTTTTTTAATACTAGTGTACCGTGACGGGGAAGTGGATGCAAATGGAGGTATATAATGAAGAAAAAACTGAAGTGGATTGGCCTCGGCCTATTAGGAGTCATCTTGGTCGCCATCATCGGCTTCCTCGTGTGGACGCAACTGACGTACGGACCGACGGAAGAAGCGCGCGGTTACGCGGCTGAGGCGACGAAAGTGGACAATCGACTCGAGTTCGGGCAGACGGACAGCGAGGTTGGGTTCATCCTGTATCCTGGGGCGAAAGTCGAGAAAGAGGCGTACGCTTACTATGGCACCAGACTGGCAGAGGAAGGTGTCTTCGTCGCCATCCCATCGTTGCGCTTGAATCTCGGGATAGCAGATATCGATGCTGCGGAGACGATTATCGCCGCCCACCCGGATATCGAACGTTGGGTCGTCGGCGGGCATTCACTCGGCGGCTCGGCGGCGTCCGGCTATGCGCTCGAACACGAGGAGCAAGTCGAGGGGGTCATCTTCCTCGCCTCGTATCCGATCAGTTCGATGGCGGACAGCGATTTACGTGTCTTGTCCGTCTCCGGGGAGATTGACGGTCTGGCCACACCGGCTGATATCGAGGCGAGCCGTGACAACGTCCCGGATGACGCCGTCTTCCATCAAATCAAAGACGGCAATCACGCCAACTTCGGGATGTACGGCCCGCAGGACGGAGATAACGATAGCCCGCTCAGCGCCAAACAACAACTCGACGAGACGATTGATCAAATCTTGGATTGGTTATGAAAACAGCGTGCCCACATCATGGGGCACGCTGTTTTAACGTTGGTCGAGCTGATGACTGACCGCGGTCAGCAAGGCTGTCACGAGCGCGACGGCGCCGGCGACGAGGGCGAGCGTCATGACGGGTGTGTTCGCGTAGACAAGACCACCGAGCGCCGAGCCCATCCCGATGCCGACGTTGCTTGCGACCGGCATGAGCGATGAAGCCAGGCCTTTGGCGTCCGGATTAAACTTCTCGGCCAAGTCGATCAAGTAGATTTGCGTCGATGTCGTCAGTAGAATCGCCATGAATGACATGAGCGCGATATTGATCAGACCGAGCGTCACGCTCGACGTCGTCACATACAAGGCCGCCAAGACGAGCGCTTGGATGAGGAAGACGAACCGGAGCCGTCCGATCGGATTATGGCTGGCGATTTTCCCGGCTGCCATATTGCTGAAGATGGAGATGAACCCGTAGGCAAACAGGATTGGGCTAATCCAGGCGACCGGGACGCCGAGTACACCTTTCAAAATCGGAACGAGATACGTATAGACGACGTACGTAGCGCCGAAGCCGAACGCCGGGATGAAGAACGCGATTAAAATCCGCGGGTTCGTCAGTAGGCGCAACTGATCGGCAATCGACGTCTTGACGCTCGTCAACTGACTCGGGACGACGCGGTAGACGGCGAGAAATGCGACGACGCCTAAAGCGGTCGTCAACAAGAACGTCGTTTCCCATCCGGCCCGTTGCCCGATGAACGTACCGAGCGGGACACCGAATACGTTTGCCATCGTGAAGCCACCGAAGATGAACGAGACGGCAATCCCACGCTTCCCGGTCGGCACCGATTCACTGGCGACGAGCATGGCGAGCGAGATGAGCACGCCCGTCACGACGGCGGTCATCATCCGGAGCGCGAGTAACGTCCCATACGTCGGGGCGAGACTGCTGAACAAGTTGAAGACGATGAATAGCGCGGTGAGCGTGAGCATCAGTTTTCGTTTCGGCAAATGACTCGTCAATGACATCGTCAGCGGGGTCCCGATGGCGAACGTGATGGCAAATGCCGAGACGAGCGTTCCGGCCGTGGCAATCGAAATCGACAGACCGTCGGCGATATCAGGCAAAATCCCGACGATGACAAATTCACTCGTCCCGAGCACGAACGTGAGCAAGGCGAGCGATAAAATGAGCGTCCAGTCGGTCCGACTGAGCGTTGAAGAAGTCGTCAAAAAGAATCACTACTTTCAAAAAGATTGTTGTTAGACATCAGTCGTTTCCAACCATACCGAATTTTCGCCAAAAGCAAAACCCTTTTCTCTCACATTGTAAAAGAAAAGGGTCTGATTAGCGCCAGAACGCGGTCGCTTCGACACCGGCGTGGTCGGAAACGACAGGACCGTTCTCGCCGTCAAAGACGACGGCGTGACGCGAGACATGAATCGGGGCGTTCGTCAGCATCAAGTCGATGCGAAGCGCCTGCTTGTTCTCGTCCCAGCCGGCAATCTTACCTTGGACGGTCGCATCACCTTCACGCTCGGTCGCCAAATGGAACAGGTCTTGGAGACCGTGCTCAATCAAGTAGTCGTACCCTTCGCCACGGATGAACGCGTCGTTATTGAAGTCACCGAGCAACAAGGCACGATCGTCGTCCTCGACGCGACGCAACAGTTCATCGAGCTGATGGCGCACCGGTTCATCGGCGTCATGCCACCAACCGAGGTGACATGAGTAAATTGCCGTCGGCGCATCCAAGCCGTCCAAGACCGCCTTGACGATTTTCCGAGATTTGTAATCGTTCGGATCGGTCGTCTGCGAGACGAAGAACGATTCGGTCGACACGAACGGAGTGCGCGACAAGATTGCGACCCCTTCCTCGTAGACGTCATAGCCGTAATGGGCGAAGTCCCACGTCATGTAGTAATCGACGCCTTGTTCTTTCAAACGCTCGACGAGCACATAGGCGAAGTTGTTCTCTCGAATCAAGCCATCGATGAGCGGGGCTTCTTTATGTTGATTCACTTCTTGGAGTGCGATGATGTCATATTCCTCGCTCGCGATCCGTTCGACAATCGAGTCGATTTTCTCTTGTTGACGGTCCTCTAACCAGGCGTGACAGTTCAGCGTTAATATATTCACGATAGTCCTCCTTTAGAAAAAAACAGGCCAACTCGTACGAGCTGGCCTGTTGATTATGCACCGATGACGTCTTGAATATCAGACTTCAATACGTCGGCTTTTGGGCCGTAGATTGCTTGGACACCGCGGTCTTTCAAGATGAGACCCATGGCGCCGTTCTTTTTCCATTCGCTCTCTTCTGAGACGAGCGACATATCTTTGACTGTGACACGGAGACGCGTCATGCAGGCATCGACGTCCTCGATGTTCTCTTCCCCACCGAGTAGAGCGATAATCCCCATGACCTGTTCGTTGCCTGTCACGTTCGATTTCTCTGTCACTTCTTCCATATAGTTCCCGTTACGACCTGGCGTCGGAAGGTTCATCTTCTTGATGAAGAAGTTGAACACACCGAAGTTCAAGAAGAAGAAGGCAGCCGAGACGAGGAAGAAGTTAATCAAGTCTTGCAAGAGTCCCGCTTTGACAATCATCGGGATGCGTGTGAGCAATTCAATCGCACCGAACGCGTGGACACGAAGGTCGATGACATCTGCTAAAGCGAAGGCGGCACCGGCCATGAGCGCGTAGACGACGTAAAGGACTGGAGCGACGAACATGAACATGAATTCGATTGGTTCTGTGACACCCGTCAAGAAGACGGCGAGACCAGCCGACAAGAACATCGGTTTGTATTGTGCTTTCTTGTCTTCGTCGACGTTGCGGTACATCGCGTAAGCAGCACCGATCAAGGCAGCGAATGACAAGATGACTTGACCGACTTTGAAGCGGGCCGGTACGACGTCAGCAAGCAAGGCGTTGTAAGCGGCTGTATCACCAGCGGCGCGAAGGTTAACGAGGTCAGTGACCCAAGCCAACCAGAGCGGATCTTGACCCGCAACGACCGAACCAGCTGTCGCACCTGTCAAAATCGTGTACGTGCCACCGAGCTCCGTGTAGTTCATCGGCACGGTGAGCATGTGGTGAAGACCGAACGGCAAGAGGAGACGTTCGAGCGCACCGTAGATGAACGGCGCGAGGACTGGTGCCGTGTTGCGTGATGTGGCAATCCATTCACCGAAGCTGTTGAGCGCGCCTTGAATCGTCGGCCAAATGATTGACAACGCGATGGCGGCAACGACCGAACCGAGGATGACGACGAATGGCACGAAGCGCTTCCCGTTGAAGAACGAGAGGGCGTTCGGCAATTTGTTGAAGTTATAGAACTTGTTATAAAGGGCTCCACCGAGGAAACCAGCGATAATCCCGACGAACACGCCCATGTTGAGAGCTGGTGAACCGAGTACAGATGTGAAGTAGTCGGCGACGACAAGGTCGGCTCCGAAGAGAGACTGGACTGTCGCTTCCGGGTCTTGGAGCATCGTTCCATTGACGGCAAAGATGGCGCCTGTGACGCGGTTAATCAAAATGAAGGCGATCAGTGCAGCGAAGGCACCGCCGGCTTTATCTTTCGCCCACGAGCCACCGATGGCGACTGCGAACAAGATATGTAAGTTGACGATGATTCCCCAACCGAGATCTTCAATGATGCGAGCCGTCGTGAGCAAGATGCTGACGTCTCCGGCTGACATGCCAATCAATTTACCAATCGAGATCATGAGACCTGCGGCCGGCATGACGGCGATGACGACCATTAAGGCCTTGCCGAGTTTCTGCCAAAAGTCGAACGAGATGAGTTGTTTCATGTGATACGCTTCCTTCCTATGCGGAACTTTTTATCTGTCTATGGCGACTGTCAATGCAATCGCTTGCATAGATGATTGTAATCGATTGCATAACTTTGTGCAACCGTTTTCCTAATTTTCATAGATTTTCATAATTGAAACCAATTTGGCTCGTTTCTCACCTAACTTGTCAGTCGGAACGAATCTCGCTACAATACTAGAGGTTGAAAGGGGCGAGAACGATGGGATGGAGACAGACGACATCGGCATTATCAAAAGAAGAGCAGACGGCCATGCTTGAGGAATTGTTGCAATCGGGCCTGTTATTAGAAGAAGACCGACTGCTATATAGCATGTTGATGCCAGACCGGGTCAAACGGATGCAAGAAGTGTTGGAGTTACGGACGAACCATATCACGATTTTGACAGAAGGGGTCGATGATCCGCACAATCAGTCGGCCGTGCTCCGTTCGGCGGACGCGTTCGGTGTCCAGACGTTGCACGTTGTCGAAGGGCGGGCCAAGTTCAAACCGAACTCGATTATCGCCAAGAGCGCCGATCGGTGGGTCGACGTGGTCGAACATCCTTCGATCGAGGATGCGATTGATCGGTTGAAGGCGGACGGTTACCAAGTGCTCGCGACGGCACTCAGTGAAGAAGCGGTCCCACTCGAGGATATCGACGTGTCAAAACCGACCGTGCTCTTGTTCGGGAATGAACATCACGGCGTATCGGAACGGGCGCTCGCCAAAGCGGACGGCAATTACTTGATTCCGATGCAAGGATACGTCCAAAGTTTGAACATCTCGGTCGCTGCCGCCATCTCGTTGTACGATGTGACGACGCGGGCGCGCCACGTCGTGACGGACGGATATGGACTGAAGGCGAAAGACAAGCAACGCATCTTAAAAAATTGGATGGTGAAGAGCCTTCCGAAGCGGTCGCTCGGCGTGTATAAGCAAAAAGGTTTGACCGCTTTTGCGCGCGAGACAGGAAAAACGGAGTAAACGGCGAAAGGTACAGGCGTACGAACAACTTGTCCATATTTCGAAAGGGGATGGAAAGATGAGTACGACCAGTTCATTTATCGTGAAAGATGTGACGACGAATTTCAAAGACTATGAAGAGGAATTCTTTAACCTGTATCGGACGTTATACGGGGACATCGATCAACTGCGTTTTAAAGAACGGCTATATCGCCATGCGAATCCGCTCGTGTTGCTCGCTTTTTCAGACGAGCGTCTCGTCGGCTTCAAAATCGGTTATGAGGCCGAGCCGTATCGCTTCTATAGCTGGGCCGGCGGCGTTCACCCTGAGTTTCAAAAGCATGGCATCGGCCGCAAGCTGATGGACACGCAACTCGAATGGGTGAAGGCGCAAGGGTTCCATTCGATTCGAACGAAAGCGCGTAACACGAACAAAGGGGTCATCATCTTGAACCTGTTGTGTGGCTACGACATCATGGGGGCCTATACAGAGGACAACGAGCCTCGCATCATGATGGAGAAACAATTGAACTGACCGTTGAAGCCGTGGCGCATGCCACGGTTTTTTTTTTGCGGACATGAAACTAAAACGAAAAACGGACGTATGGATAAGAAAGGGGGAAGCGATATGTTCACAGCGTTTGCGTTTGGAGAAGAAGTCTATATCGAGTCGACGGGGATGGAAGATTCGTTCTTTAGTGGAGTGCCAATCATTTTTCCGATTTTCTTTTTCCTGATTATCGGTATTATCGTGTTCGCTGTCATCGGAGGGATTGGTAATCAAGTAAAGACGAACAGTCTGTTGAAAGACATGCAACGGTTCGCCTCCGATTTAGCCGACCATCCGAGTGATGAATCGGCGAATCGGCTCGCTGACTATTTGCGGGACGTGACCTCGTTCCCGGTGCATCGCACACAGATGGAGCCGTTTCGGGTCGCGCTCGGGAGCTATCAGTTGGTCATGGAGTCGCCGCACGTACACGACGAGACGAAAGAGCGGATTGACCGCCAATATAAACGGCTCGGCATTTTGGACGGGGAGAAGTTCGCCGACGAGCCGGCACCGCGCCGCCGTTCAAGCTCGCATCATCACAATCATCATGACCATCATAATCACCACATGTGAAAAACGCGCCAGGGAATGTTCCCCGGCGCGTTTTCGGCGCACTTGAATCGTATCTGGTTAGGAACGAGTGACAAGTAAAGGTGTCATCGGTCATCGGTAATTGGTTGGTCCATGGCCGTATGCTCATCCTAGACGTAGGAACAAGTGGTGGCGCCAATCCTTGACCCGGAGTCTCACCGGGCCAAGGTCACATGTAACGACTCGGGTCAAAGTCAATCTCCGTTCGATAGTTGGCCGCGTTGATGGCGTTTGAGATGCGGTTCGCCCGCTTCTCGACGTCAATCGCTTTCAAGCGATATAGCTCCGGATCGTAGAGTGCATGCTTGATGACGGCAGTCCCTTCACCAAAACCGTATTGAAACTCGCGCTTCGGACGCTCGGATAGTTCTTGATACATGCGGGCCTGAGCACGTAGTTGAATCGCGAACTCAATGGCCTCGACGAGCGGGAGTGGCCCGTCGTGCGTCTCGATTACCGTCTTCAAGTTCGCCTCATAAACGAGACGATCGAGACAACGCATATCTCGACGAATCGACTCGAGTTCGACTTCGATATCCTCGAGTGAGCGCGATTGAATCGTCGGGAGCGGCTCGTCTTTCTCGAGTTCGATGAACGCGACGCGCTCGACTTCTTCTAACAATTTATCAATCTGCTTATGGAGCAGGCTCTTCAGTTTGATGGCATCTGCCAAGTACATAGGGATTCCTCCTTCTGCTTTTTCTAACCGTACCATAATGTGACTCCTAAAAAAAGGAAGGCGTTACTTTTTCGAGACGAGGCGATATGATGAAAGAAAGAGAGGAGGGCGACCGATGAACAAGTGGAAAACGCAATGGATGATTGCCATCGTCTTGGTCGTGTTCGGGACGGCGATGTTCCTCTATCAATGGATCGATTTGCGACCAGCGGAGATTCAGGATTATATCGTTCAATTCGGTTGGCTCGCCCCGCTCGTCTATATCATCCTGTTCACGTTTCGTCCGCTTATCCTGTTTCCGACGTCCGTCCTATCTGTCGCCGGCGGCTTGGCGTTCGGGACGTTCGCCGGCGTTGTCTATACGGTCATCGGGGCCACACTCAGCGCGCTCGTCGCGTATTACGTGGCGATTCGCTTTGGCGACCGCTTTTTGCATCATTTCGAAGCGAGCAGCTATGAGAAGCTCCAACATAAAATCGAAGAGGACGGGTTCTTTTACGTTTTGATTTTACGCCTGATTCCGCTCGTCAACTTTGACTTGGTCAGTTATGCCTCCGGGCTGGCGAAAGTGCGACTCCCGGCATACGTGCTCGCGACGACGGTCGGCATGATTCCGGGGGCGTTCGCCAACAACTTTCTCGGCAGCAGTCTCGCGAGCGGGGATGTGAAGATGGTCTTGCTCGCCCTCGCAGTTTTAATCGTGTTGACGCTCGTCGCGACCGTGTTCCGTGAACCGATTAAACGACAACTCAATCGTTATAAAAAGAAGTAGGCGCCGATGAGCACCTACTTCTTTTTCGATTAGCGGTTGTCGACCGTCTCTGGATAGAGGTCGTGGTTGAAGAGGCGATGCTCGGCCATCTTCTCGTATTTCGTGCCCGGCTTGCCGTAGTTGTAGTACGGATCGATTGAAATGCCGCCGCGTGGCGTGAATTTGCCCCACACTTCGAGATAGCGCGGCTCCATCAACTTGACGAGGTCTTTCCCGATGACGTTGATGCAGTTCTCATGGAAATCACCGTGGTTGCGGAAACTGAACAAGTACAGCTTGAGCGATTTCGATTCGACCAGCTTCTCGTCCGGGATGTATGAGATGTAAATTGTCGCGAAGTCCGGTTGGTTCGTGATCGGGCAGAGCGACGTGAATTCCGGTGCGTTGAACTTCACGAAGTAGTCGTTCTCCGGGTGACGGTTCGGGAACGCCTCGAGGACGTCCGGTGCGTATTCAAAAATGTATGGGACGCTCTTCTGTCCGAGTAGCGACAAGTCTTGTAAGTCTTCTGGTCTCATGAGTATTCTCCTTAGACGCCACGTTCGTTGGCGTACAGTAATGTGTGCAGTTGTGGCAGGACACGGACGCTTTGCCATGACGGGTCACGGGCTACGTCCTCCCATAGTTCTTTCAAGCGACGGAGCTGGGCGTCGGTGATGTCACCGTCCGCACCAGGCTCAGGATTGCCGGCCGATAAGTACATGACGTCCGGCGTATAGCGCGTCTGGACCGATTTCGCATAGGCGAGGTCGAGCTCATCGAAGACGGCGACTTTGAACGTCATCTGTTCGGGGCGCAGTCGTTCGACGATGGCGTCGAGTTTCTCCCAGTCGGTCGTCATGCCGGAAGAAGGTGGTTTCGGGCTGAGCGTCACGTCGTCGATATCAGACAGCCAGTCCTGATAGCGACTGCCTTGCGTCTCGACGGCAAGCTTGACGTCACGCGCCTTCAATTTCGCTACGAGCTCTTTCATCGCGGCGATGAGGAGCGGATTCCCGCCCGAGATCGTGACGTAGTCATATACACCGAGCGCGTCGAGCCGTTCGATGATTTCGTCGGCTGTGAGCATATCGGGTTTCTCCGAGCCGTCCCATGTGAAGGCAGAGTCGCACCACGAACAGCGATAATCGCAACCGGCGGTCCGGACGAACATCGTTTTCTGGCCGATGGCGCGGCCTTCGCCTTGGAACGTCGGGCCGAACACTTCGAGGACAGGGATTTTCATCAGTCCACCAACCATTCGCGGCGGAACTCGGCGTATGACGTCGGTGTCTCGTACAGTTTGACGAATTCGACGCGGACGTCGCGCTCGTCAGGCAAGTGCTTGGCGAGCTGCTCGAAAATCCAGTAGCACATGTTTTCGGCAGTCGTGTTCATATAAGGTAACGACTCATTCAAATAGCGATGGTCGAGGTAGGGTTCGAGTTCTTCTTTAAAGATGACTTTCAGGTCGCCAAAGTCGAGCGTCATGCCACGGTTGTCTAGAAATCCGCTGATGCCCATTTGCAATTTATACGTATGTCCGTGTAGCGCGCGGCATTTGCCGTCATAATCGAACAAGTGATGGGCGGCGTCGAACGTCACTTCTTTGACGATTTGGACGCGATGCGGACAATAGATGAGCGAGCCGTCCTGTTTGGCTTCGACACTCGTCGGGGCGAGGAATGGAGCGTGTTTCATACGCGTACCTCCTCATAAGCGGCAAGGCCGTTTTGACGGAGCACGCAAGCCGGACATTCGCCGCAACCTGATCCGAGGATGCCGTTATAGCACGTGAGTGTCCGCTCTTTGACGTAATCGAACGCACCGAGCTGATCCGCGAGTTCCCACGTCTGCTTTTTGTCGAGCCACATGAGCGGTGTATCGATGACGAACGGATAGTCCATCGCTAAGTTGAGCGTCACGTTCAAGGATTTGACGAACTGGTCCCGGCAATCCGGATAACCTGAGAAGTCGGTCTCACACACGCCGGTGACGATGTGATGCATACCGAGCTGTTTGGCCATGACGGCCGCAAAGGATAAGAATAAGTGATTGCGTCCATCGACGAACGTGTTTGGGACGTCCGCATTGTCGATGTCGAGATCATGTCTCGTCAACGCGTTAGAGGTGAGTTGTCCGAGTAAGGACAAATCGAGGATGTGGTGCGGGACATCGAGTTCGGCCGCAATTTCTTTTGCGACCTCGATTTCCGCGTCGTGGCGTTGCCCGTAGGCGAACGTCACCGCTTCCACATGAGAGAATTGTTGTTTTGCCCAAAATAGACAGGTGGTTGAATCTTGACCGCCGCTAAAGACGACCAATGCTTTTTCGTGTTGCAACGTGCACACTTCCTTTTTCGCTAGTTTTGATGTCGGAGGAGGTTACGAACTCCGGAGGTCACCCTCGAGCGTTTACTTTACCATAAAAAGACGTTTGACAGGGAAAAGAGAAGCAGGTATAGTAAAGGACATCACTGAAACACTTTCGCGCATAAAAGCGTTTAAGCGGTTAGGTAGAAAATAATGGAACTGAAAGGAGGGGACGTCGATGCAGATGAAAGGAAAAGAGGCTGTATTCGTCGTGCTGATGAGCGGTATTTCCCTGCTCGCACTGATGTTTTTGGCCAAAGCGACGCCACATATGGCGATCTTTGGCACAATGGTATTAATAGGGGGTTACGCGTATTATCGGACGCGTGATTTCAAACGAATTGAAGCGGCGATGATTAGCGGGATTCGTGAAGCCATCATGCCGGTCTTGATTTTACTGTTGATCGGGATGTTGATTGGCGTATGGCAAATGTCTGGCACGGTGGCGACAATCCTCTCCATCGGTTTAGATACAATTTCAGCACAATGGTTCTTGCCGAGCGTCCTGCTCATCACGATGATCGTCTCGTCGTTCACGGGTAGTGCCTTCACGACAGTCGGTACGGTCGGGGTCGCCTTGTTCGGAATCGGGATGGCGCTCGGGATCTCTCCGGCGCTCGCGGCCGGGGCCATCGTTTCGGGTGCACTCTTCGGTGACAAGATGAGTCCGCTATCGGATACGACGAACTTCGCACCGGCCGTGGCTGGTGTCAAACTGTTCGACCATATCCGCTTTATGATGGGGACGACCGTACCGGCCATCCTCATCACCCTTGTCTTGTTCACGCTTCTCGGTCGGAGCGGTCAAGCGGCGGATACGACGCAAATCGCTGAAGCGCAGGCAGCACTCGCTGGACGATTCAACTTGTCATGGTTGACGCTGCTCGCGCCGGTTCTCGTCGCGGTGCTTGCGTTCCGTCGCATGCCGGTCTTGCCGACGATGCTCGTCGGGATGTTCGCCGGAGTGTTGACAGCTGGTTTCGTTCAAGGCAACTGGAACGTCACAAACTGGTTCGGTGTCATGCAGGCCGGGTTCAAGTCGGGCGTCGAGAACGAGACGATTGCAGCTGTGCTCGATCGTGGCGGACTCGAGTCGATGCTCTGGTCGGTCAGTCTCGTCTTGATTGCGCTCGCGTTCGGTGGCTTGCTCCGTGAACTCGGCGTATTCCAAGCGATCGTCGACGCCTTGCTCGAACGGTTGAAGTCTCCGGGCAGCTCCGTGCTCTCGGTTGTCCTCAGCTCGATTGGGGTCAACTTGCTCGCTGGCGAACAGTACTTGTCAATCTTGCTCCCAGGGCAAGCGTTCAAACAAGGGTTCATTGACCGTGGCATCGATCCGCGCTACTTGTCACGTGCCCTCGAAGACGGCGGCACGGTCATCAACCCGCTCATCCCATGGGGCGTGTCAGGTGCGTTTTTTGCCGCCACGCTCGGCGTGCCGGTGCTTGAGTATGCACCGTTCGCCTTCTTCCTCTGGCTCAGCCCAATCTTCTCGATTATTCTCGGATATGTGAAGTTGGGAAAGCAGCGTGAGGCGATGCGAATCGCATCTTAATCGAATCACTTACAAAAAACCATCCAGGACAATTAGCTGTCCTGGATGGTTTTTGAGTGTCTCAGATAAAAGAGTTCTCGAGTTGCCATAACGCATCCCCGAACTGGTCGATGAGCGCCTGAGCCCTCGATTCGATGTCCGATGGCAAGTCAGCTCTTGAGAAATACTGCAAGTCCAGACTTTCTCCGTCGTTCATGGCTAACGTCCCTTGCACGCGCTTTGCATGGAAAAGATTGATGACACTATGCGTCTCGTCCCCGTTCGGATACTTGAAGTAAAACTTCGGTCCCGAACAAACACCGACGAGTTCAAATTGATTGGTTTCAAGACCAGTCTCTTCATTCAATTCACGAGCGGCCACTTCTTCTAACGTCTCATTCAACTCCATCGATCCCCCGGGCAATCCCCAATCATTCGTATCGGACCGGTGTTGGAACAACAGCTCCCCGTATTCATTCAACACGAGGATGGTCGCCCCGACACTGATGAGCGGCCTGCTCCCGACTGTCTGTCTTAACTCTAATAGATACCCCACCTTGTTTCGCCTCACTTTCTCGTATGTCATATAGTTCGGCTCTCATCATGAAATCCCTTTGATCAGAAAAGGCATCTTCTTTGTGTCACCCCGTCTTCATTTGAGAAAATAAACCGAAGGAGGGATGACGATGAAACGACTCGATCCATCATTTTACGAGCAACCGACGATTGAATTGGCACGCTCATTGCTCGGTCACTATCTCGTCCACGATCATCTAGACGGACAAATCGTCGGAAAGATTGTCGAGACCGAAGCGTATCTTGGTGCCGTCGACCGGGCGGCCCATAGCTTCGGGGGCAGACGGACGAATCGGACCGAGGTCATGTTCGGATTGCCGGGACACGTCTATACGTATCAGATGCACACGCATACGCTCTTGAACGTCGTGAGCGGTCCGGTCGGCACGCCGGAAGCCGTCCTCATCCGAGCCATCGAGCCGATTGAAGGACAGGCCATCATCGACATGAATCGTCCTGGCATCAAACGGTTCGATCAGACGAACGGTCCCGGCAAGCTGACGAAAGCGCTCGGGATCACGATGGACCTGTATGGGCATTCGCTCCAACATGAACCGCTCTATATCGTCGAAGGGGACGTCATTCCAGACATCGAGGCCGGTCCGCGCATCGGCATTCCTAACACGGGTGAAGCGCGTGACTATCCGTATCGTTTCTTTGAACGCTCGAATCCGTACGTCTCCAAGTTTCGCTGAATGTTTATGCTCCGGTTAGGTGTGGAACACTCCCTATGTGCATAAAAATAATGAGGGAGTGTTTCAATATGGCAAAAGTAGCAACGCTAATCACAGACATGTTTGAAGACGTAGAGTTCACGGGTCCACGCGACGCATTGGTGGAAGCGGGGCACGAAGTTGTCACGATTGAAAAGAAAGCTGGGAATACAGTCGAAGGCAAACAAGGGGAGTCGAAGGTCACAATCGACAAAGCCATCGACGACGTTTCACCAGAAGACTTTGACGCACTGCTCTTACCGGGCGGATTCTCACCTGATTTGTTGCGCGAAGATGACCGTTTCGTCCAGTTCGCGAAAGCGTTCATGGACGCGAAAAAGCCGGTGTTCGCCATTTGTCACGGACCACAGCTGTTGATTACGGCGAAGACGCTCGAAGGCCGCGATGCGACGGGCTACAAGTCGATTAAAGTCGACATGGAATACGCTGGAGCGAAGTATGCGGACAAAGAAGTCGTCGTCTGCCAAGAACAGCTCGTGACGAGCCGTCAACCGGACGACATCCCGGCGTTCAATCGCGAGATGCTCAATCTGCTTAAATAATGTGCAGGCCACGGAATGTTTCCGTGGCTTTTTTTTGTGTCAGCGGGAATAGACAAACAAGGAGGAGATGTATGATGAAAAGAGCACGTTCACCTAGTTAAGTCGGTCGAAACGTTGTGTTACTTGGTTGGATGCGTTGGTTCGATGCGCTCATCCCGGCCTACACGATTGAACGTCTGTTTTGGGAGTCGCGGACGATCACGATTCAAGAGGTTGTCTATCTCGAAATGATTTACGCCGTCCTCGTCGTGATGCTTGAAGTGCCGACGGGTGTCCTCGCCGACCGATTTGAGCGGCGGCGGCTGATGCAAATCGGGGTCGGGTTGGAATGTCTATCGTTTATCGTTCTACTGTTGTCGTTCTCGTTTGTCGGGTTTGCTGTCGCCATCGGCTTGTCAGGCATTGGAGCGGCGTTTCGGAGCGGGGCCGAGAATGCGTTGCTGTATGAGACGCTCGAACAGGACGGAAAGGCGGGAACGTTTGAACGTACAGTCGGTCGATTGAACGTCATCGGAATCGTCGCAGCCGTGCTCGCGGCCCTCAGTGGCAGTCTGTTGGCGACACGCTTCCCGTTTGAGCTGAATTACGTGCTGTCGATTGTCAGTTTGTTCATCGCGACGACATGCAGCCTCGGTCTGATTGAAACAAAGCGAGTCGTATCGGACGAACGGTTGATGTGGGCGGACATCGCGGCCGGCTTCCGCTTTATTCGGCAACATCGTCGCGTGTTTATCGTAACGTCGTTGTTTGTTGTGACCATTAGTGCGTTCAATTTTATCGATGAGTTCTGGCAGTTGTATGCGCGCGACGTCGCGCTTCCGCTTTATTGGTTCGGGATGCTATCAACGATTCTACTGCTCATCCAAATACCTGGACAGTTGGTCGCGCCGGTGCTGTTACGTTTCGCCACGGCCGAGCGTTGGTTGCGCTGGATTGGCTGGGGCATCGGCATTGGCTTTGTCATCCTCGGTCTGTATCCAGGGCCGACCGGTCTCGTGATGATGGTCGGAATGGCCTGTCTCATCGGGATCGTTGAACCGCTCTATCTCGGGGCGTTGCACCACCGTGTCCCGTCCACGATTCGGGCGACGACGGAATCGTCCGTCTCGATGTTGCTGCATGGCGGCATCATCCTGTTCGGGCTCGTGTTTGCCGTCGGGGCAGGGGTGACGCTGTTCGTCGCCTTTTTGTTCATCGGGATTACCGTTTGTGTGCATCAAGCGATTGTCACGGTCAGAGCGTGGAAAGAGGATGCTTCCTGAAGCGTCCTCTTTTTTTACGTCTCAAGACCTAGGGCGGTTGAGAATAAATTTGTGTATGATAAGAAACAATACTGGAGTAGGAGATAAACAATGGAATGGTATGAATTATTTATTGGCTTTTTGTTAGGCGTCGTCGAAGGACTGACAGAGTTTGCTCCGGTATCGTCAACGGGACATATGATTCTCGTGGATGACCTGTGGCTCAACTCGAGCAGCTTCCTCGGTCAAGAGGTGGCGAACACATTTAAGATCGTAATTCAGCTCGGTTCGATTTTAGCGGTCATCGTCGTATTTCGAAATCGGTTCAAAGAGTTGTTGAATCCGAAGGAGTTGCTCGCGATTCGCAGCAGCGGGCCGACAAAGAAACTGAACTTGCTGCATATCTTCATCGGTCTGCTCCCGGCAGGCGTGCTCGGGCTATTGTTTGAAGACTATATCGACGAGAACTTGTTCTCCATCAAGACCGTTTTAATCGGACTCGTCATCGGAGCATTCTTCATGATTGCCGCGGATTTTTCAGGCGTGAAGCGTCAAACGACAGCAACGCTCGATGAGATTTCGTATAAACAAGCGCTCGGTGTCGGCTTGATTCAATGTTTCTCGCTCTGGCCAGGTTTTTCACGCTCAGGGTCGACCATCTCGGGCGGTGTCCTCTTAGGGATGAGTCACCGGGCCGCGGCAGATTTTACATTCATCATGGCCGTACCGATCATGTTCGGTGCTAGTGCGCTGTCGCTCTACAGCAAATGGGAGTACTTTACGATGGCGACCCTACCGGTCTTCGTTGTCGGATTCATTAGCGCGTTCTTGTTCGCGCTCTTGTCGATTAAGTTCTTCTTGAAGTTGATCAACAAAGTGAAGTTGACGCCGTTCGCGATTTATCGCATCGTGTTGGCGGCTGTGATTTACTTCTTGTACTTCTAAGAAAAAAAGCGCATGTCAGCACATGCGCTTTGAAACCAATGATCCATCAAGTTCGTATAACCAAGTAGAGGTGAGAACATGGAACATATCGTTGTCGTATTGGGAACGTTAATCGGCTTAGGAGCTGTCGGTACATTATTGTACGTGACACGCCTTGCCTATGAATCATGAGAACGGATAGTGATAGAAGCGCTCACGCTGGAGTAACTCCATGACGTGGGCGTTTTCTGCGTTGTCGATGGCGCGTAACAGGCCTTCCGTCTGTGAACGGTGGGCGAGCAGCGCCTCACGCTTCGCCGTGCTCTCTTGACCGACTTCGATGACGACGTGCGGTTTTCCGAGTTCGGCGTCGGTGCGATGGTCGAACGCGACTCCTAAAAATTCAGGACGCTTCGAGGCATCGATGTCTTGCAACGCTCGGACGACCGCACGTGCCGTCGCCTCGTGATCAGGGTGGACGGCGTAACCCGGATAGAAGGAGATGACGCGTGCCGGCTGTACTTCCTCGATTAAGGCGCTGAAACGTGCCGCCAGTTCCGCTTCGTCTTCGAATTCGACGGTTTTGTCGCGAAGTCCCCACATGCGGAGGTCATCGATGCCCATGACGGCACACGCTTCCTCGAGCTCATGTTTACGAATTTTCGGCAACTCTTCACGCGTCGTGAAAATCGGCGAACCCATATTGCGGCCCATCTCACCGAGCGTCAGGCAGACGTACGTGACCGGGAATCCGTGTTTATGGTGTTGGATAATCGTCCCGGCCGAGCTGAACGCTTCATCATCGGGATGCGGAAAAATAACGAGTAATGGTCCATTCATTGGCTTTCCACCTCCGAGGCTCCTTGCGGGAGCGGTTTGATGTCTAAGTGTAAGGCGCAGGCGAGACGTCCGAGACGGTCATGGCCGGCGAGCAGGAGCTGGTCTCCGTGCTGTTCGTAGTCGGTCAAACCTTCGACGTAAAGCCAACCGTGATCGAGTTTCAAGCCGACCCGGTATGGTCCATCGCCCTTGATTTGGCCGATGCTATATTCGATGACGACGTTGCGAATGAACATACCGGCGTTATGGAAATCAGGGTCGTTATGCGTCGCATACGCCCCGTTCGTCGTCTCGACATGGACATAGAGCGGCATGGATACATGCGCGTCCAAATAAGTCTGGATGGTTGTAGGTTGAATTGATTTCACGCGGTTCCCTCCAATGGAAACGATGACCCGAGACATGCGTCCCGGGCCACCCGTTATGATTGTGTTGCTAGTTTTTTGCGGTAACCGGTATGGTTCGTTGGCCCAACGTATTGGTTGAGGCGGAACGAATGACGGACCGCTTCCGTGATGAACTCTTTTCCGATTTCGATGGCTTCATCGACCGAGTGACCGTTCGCGAGTGACGCCGCGATAGCTGACGAGAACGTGCAGCCGCCGCCGTGTGTGAAGGCAGGGTCGATTTTTTCGCTCTCGAGGAGGCGATACTCGTTGCCGTCGTAAAGCACGTCGAATGCTGTGTCGAAGCCGAGCTTGCCACCGACTTTGACGATGACGATTTCAGCGCCGAGTTCATGGATCAAGCGAGCAGCCTCTTTGATTTCTTCCATCGTTGAAGGTGTCTTATCGAGGCCAGCGAGCATACGCGCCTCGAACAAGTTTGGTGTGATGATTTTAGCGACCGGCACGAGGTGCTTGCGCATCGCGACCGCGACGTCCGGGTTGAGAATCTCGTCGGCACCTTTACATGCCATGACTGGGTCGACGACCGCGTTTTGGATGCCGTACTCTTTAATTTTACGGGCAGCGAGTTCGATAATCTCTGGAGTCGGGAGCATACCTGTCTTGACAGCATCGACACCAATCCCAGCGAGGACCGTATCAATCTGTTTCTCAATCAACGTCGTGTCGATTGGGAACACTTCGTGATGCCACGCATTATGCGGATCTTGAGCCACGATGACCGTGAGGGCGGTCATGCCGTAAACACCTAGCTCTTCCATCGTTTTCAAGTCAGCTTGGATGCCTGCACCGCCACTCGTGTCCGAGCCAGCGATTGTTAAAGCTTTTTTCATCGTCATAGTCGTTCAATCCCCTTTGTCTGTTTGGATAGTTTCACTATAACGACTTTTTGGCGTTACGACAAATCCCGAGGTCGCATCCAGACCGGAATAAGTTTTGAAAATTGATGGCAGGATTTCAATCGTATTTGGGGAATAGTAATGAATAGGGTGTAGACCACTTTCAATTTGGCTAGGAGGAAAACCGCATGTTAGTGCATAGCTTATGCATTCCGAAGAAAGATGTCGTCACAATCAGTGAAAAGGCGACATTGCGCGAAGCGCTCGACACGCTCGAAAAGACAGGCTACCGTTGTGTCCCTGTGCTCGATGAGACGGGAACGTTTTTCCGCGGTAATATTTATAAAATGCATATTTATCGCCACGGGATGAGTGGGGCGAGCCTAGACGATAACGTTATGGAACTCATCAAGAACACGCAAAAGTACGTTCACGAGTCAGACGGCTTTTTCAAAGTCTTCTTCTCAATCAAAGAACTTCCGTATATCGCGGTCTTGAAAGACGAGAGCAACGAATTTTACGGGATTTTGCCACACGGGAAGATGCTCGGCATGCTCGAAGAGGCATGGAGCCGTGACACGGGGAGCTATGTCGTCACGATTGCACTCAGTGAGCAGGCAGGGGCGCTCGAGAAAATCACGAAAGTCATCAGCAAATATTCATCAATCGCCAGCCTCATGACGCTTGACGCCAAGAGCAAGGTGTTGCGTCGCGTGTTAATCACGTTGCCGCCGGACTGTGACGAGAAGACAAAAGACAAGATTGTCGCCAAACTCGAACAAAAAGGGTTCCGCGTCGTCGAAGTCGAGAATTTAAATAACTGACGAAAGGCCTTCCTCGATGCGAGGAAGGCCTTATTCAATCCAATCGTTTTTCCATCCGGATATCCGGCCAAAATTGACCGTCCCAGTACGTGAACGCTTCGATACGGGCAATTTCGTGATAACCGAGCTTTTGATAGAGGCGATGCGCCGCTTCATTGAATCCGAACACACCGAGCTCGATGCGTGGCACACCTTGGGCACGAAGTCGATCTGCCAGTAACGTGAGGGCTGCGGTGCCGACGCCTTTCCCGCGACCTGTCTGTTCACCGATGACCAGACCAAGCCAAGCGCTGCCGCGTTCTTTGTCATACAAGTGCGGGGCGTCATAGATGAAGTTCACCTCGCCGATGAGCCGATCATCGTCGTAAATCAAGAAAATATCGTGCGTGTCCAGACGTTCCGTCAAGTCTGCGACCGTCATTTGGTGTTCCGCGACGAGTTCGGCTTCGGATCGGGCCGGACGAATCAAATGGACGATGGCGGGATCGTTATTCCAACGATTGAACGTCGCGACGATGGCGTCGGACGCTTCTCGCAATGGGACGAGCGAGATGGGCATCGAGTTCCCCTCCTTTCAGGCATTCTTCTTTGCCCTCGAACTGAAAAGTCCCCTTTTTACTGAATCGGCTTCAAGACGTTGAGGTGGCTCGGAAGCACTTCGAACGTGAGCGGGAGTTTACCGCCCGTATCTCCGTCGGCATTGATCGGAAGTGATTCTGGCGAGTCGACATGGACCCGTTTCGTCGTGAACGACGTGACGCTGTCCGTCTCTTTCAACTTGCCGGTGAAGAGGGCCGGTGCGAGTTGGATGGCGTCTTTAAAGCCGAGGTTCTCAAACAGATAGACGTGAAGTAACCCGTCGTTCAGTTCGGCGTCCGGTTCAAAGTTTTCAAACCCGCCGACCGAGTTCGTGAGGGCGATGACGACCAAATAGGCGTCTCCATCGAACGTGTGCTCTTCGGCTTGGACCGACAAGGCGTATGGACTATGCTCACGGAACGCTTTGATTCCTTCAATCAAGTAGGCGAACGGGCCCCATTTTGTTTTCTCCTCGACACTGACCTCGTCGACAGCCTCGGCGATGAGGCCGATCGCGATGACGTTCATGAAGTAGCCATTCTCGTATTTGCCGATATCCATCGGTGTCGGTTGCGCCGTCTTGAGTGCCTCGATGGCATTTGCGGGGTCGCTCGGGACGCCGAGCGCGCGTGCGAGATCGTTGACGGTACCGAGCGGGATGATGCCGAAATCAGGACGATGATCCGCTTCGGCGAGCCCCGTTACGGCCTCGTTCAGCGTCCCGTCGCCACCCATCGCGATGACAGCTTTATATTGTTTCGATGCCGCTTCTTTCGCAAAATGTGTGGCATCGTCTGCTTTCTCCGTGAACCGGACATCGACGTTGCCGTAACGCTCTCGCAAGACTTCCTCCGCGGCCGCGGCGTGTTCTTTCCCTAACTCTTTCCCGGACGACGGGTTGACGATTAACATGACTGTATCCATCAAAGCACATTCCCCTTTTCACATTCAGATATTGTCATCTATTCCCGTCCTGTGGCGAGACTAGTCATAAAAAAAACAACACAGACGTGTTGTTTAATAATGGCGGAATGCCGACATATCGA
The DNA here is from genome assembly GCF_018618205.1 of Exiguobacterium sp. s157. Lineage (NCBI taxonomy): Bacteria > Bacillati > Bacillota > Bacilli > Caryophanales > Exiguobacterium > Exiguobacterium sp. s157. The sequence goes on along the minus strand of NZ_JACSLQ010000003.1, from coordinate 72,069 downwards.
GGTGGCTTGCATCTGATTCGTCGACGGCGAGTTCAATCTTCAAATGTTCATGGAACGGCGAGTCGAATGCACCCATGCAGGCGACCGGCTCATGGTCCGGGACGGGGGACTTACGTTTCGTTTTGACGAACAAATAGTCCTCACGCGACAACGTCAATAAAAAGCGTTCGACCGCATGGGGTTCGCGCGTGACGTTCGGCCATGGCAAGTGGTTGAATAGTAAAAAGACCGCGCCTTCTTTTTCGAGCGCATAGTCTGGGGCGATCCCTTCCCGGTTCAACAACTCGATGACCGTACTCAAATAGGCTTGTTTAATCGTCAATGATATCTCGTAATACTCACGCATACCGTCCACCCTTTCTAAAAATCGCAATAATTCCATTCTATACGTTTCAGACAGGGGCGACAACGAAGAAGTTTCTTGACGAAGCGTTTTTCCCACCGTATACTGCTCATGTCCTGCTATACTAAAGGTAAATGATGAACGAATTGAGGTGAAACCGACATGATTGAATCACTCGAATTGAAGGCATGGATCGTCTTGGCACGAGCGATGGACGCGATCAGTGACCGTGTGAAGGACGATTTACGACGCCACCAATTGAATTCAACAGAGTTCGGTGTTTTATCGGTCTTGTATAAACGAGGGGATACCCCGCTCCAGCAAATCGGGGACCAAATTTTGATTACGAGCGGCAGTGTCACATACGTGATCGATAAACTTGAAAAACGTGGCTTGATTGAGCGTGTGGCTTGCCCGTCTGACCGGCGCGTCACATACGCCTCGTTGACAGAGGAAGGCAAGCACTTGATGGATGTCGTCTATCCAGAGCATATCGAGATTTTTAAAGACATCTACGGTCCACTTAGCGACCAAGAGACGGAACAGTTAATCGATTTATTGAAACGAGTCGGTTATAACGCGGCAGGCAAATGACGCCTGCCTGTTTTTTTATCATTTATCTTGAAGTTAAACTAATTGACTGTGAGATATACAGATGATATAGTTCTAACTGTTGTTACAAAAATAGAGATTACGCTTATGGAGGAAACCATTTATGAAAAAGGTATTATACGTATCGGCTAACCCGAAACCAACTGAATTGTCATACAGCAAACAAGTCGCAGAAACGTTCATGACGACACTCACGAACGAGAACCCGGCACTTGAAGTCGAAGCGATCGAACTTTACGATGTCGATGTTCAAGAAATCGACGGCGACGTCCTCAGCGCATGGGGCAAATTCGCTTCAGGCGAAGCACTCACTGATGTCGAAGCGGCTAAAGTAGCGACGATGAGCGGCATGCTCGAGAAGTTCATGGAAGCTGACATTTACGTGTTCGCGACACCAATGTGGAACTTCTTCTTCCCAGCTCGCATGAAAATGTTCCTCGACAGCGTATTGACTGCTGGTAAGACGTTCCGTTACACAGAACAAGGTCCAGTTGGCCTCCTCGAGAACAAACAAGCGATTCACATCCAAGGTACGGGTGGAATCTACACAGGTACAGACCTCAACTTCGCAGACGCATACCTTCGTCAAGCACTCGCATTCGTAGGCGTGACAGAAGTGACGACACTTCCGGTTGAAGGCATGAACCAATACCCAGACAAAATCGAAGAAATCGTTGCTGACGCGAAAGCGAAAGCTGAAACACTTGCGAAAGAAGTCGCAGGCGCAGTCACTGTATAATCTTCAAGGGCGAGTCCAAGCGGGCTCGCCTTTTTGTGTGCCATTGATTCGGGTATGATAAGACGGAAAGGGGAGAGTGACATGGGAGAACAGTTATCAGATCGCCTGCTCGGGGATTGGAGCGACATCATTGCATCCGAGATGACCGAGCCTTATTTTACTGACTTGAAAGCGTTCGTCGATGAGGCGTATGCGACATCGACCGTATATCCGGCCCGAGACGACATTTGGAATGCGTTCGTCTACACGAAGTTTAAGGACGTCAAATGCGTCATTCTCGGACAAGATCCCTACCATGGACCAAACCAAGCGCATGGACTCAGCTTCTCGGTCCAAGACGGTGTCCGCTTCCCGCCGTCATTGCGGAATATCTTTCAAGAACTGCATGACGATATCGGCTGTCCGGTACCGACCAGCGGGAATTTAGAGAAGTGGGCACGGCAAGGCGTGTTGCTGCTCAACACCGCGCTCACGGTCGAAGCAGGCAAAGCCGGTTCACATCGGGGACAGGGATGGGAGCAGTTCACCGACTCTATCATCGAAAGACTCGGAGAGCGGGAAGAGCCGATCGTCTTCATCCTATGGGGCAACGATGCGAAGAAGAAACAGAAATGGATCGGTCCGCAACACGTCGTCTTGACGTCGGTCCACCCGAGCCCACTCTCGTCCCATCGCGGTTTCTTCGGGTCGAAGCCGTTCTCACAAGTGAACGTCAAGCTGAAGGCGTGGGGCCAACCTGAAATTGATTGGTGTTTATGACAGTTCGCATATGCGGACTGTTTTTTGTTGACGTCGCAAAAACGGTCTGTTATTATTACTAGCAACAAGATGCTTTACCACTTAAAAGCGTATGTGCATAGAAGCATAACTGTATAACAGTATAAAAGCGATGATCGAACCGAAGTAGAGACATCTTCCCTGGCCCAGAGAGCGTGTGGTGCTGTGAACACGCCCATAGGATGAATCGAATTACAGTTCGCGAGCTCTCACGTGTTGAGCGGTCCCCCGTTATCGGAGTAGAGTGACTAGACGTCCGTCTAGTAATCAGGGTGGTACCGCGGCATCGTCGTCCCTATCGAGTGAATCGATAGGGATTTTTTTACGTTCAGTCAACTAAAGGAGGAAACATCATGCTCACACAAATCATTCCACGCCATTTGGCCCCTCATATTTCGCCACAGTTCTACGACGAGTACACGCCGACCGATCATGCTGTCTGGCGCTTCGTCTTACGACTGAACTTGCACACGCTTGAAGGGAAGGCCCACCCGTTCTACATCGAAGGGTTGAAAAAGACGGGGATGGGACCGGAGCGTCTCCCGAACGTCGAACAGATGACCGAAGAGATGCGGTCGGCCGGTTGGTCGACGGTCGCAGTCGATGGTCTCATTCCAGGCGTCGCTTTCTTTGATTTCCAAGGCAACGGGATGTTGCCGGTCGCGACCGATATCCGAAAAGTCGAGAATATTTTGTACAGTCCGGCACCGGATATCATCCACGAGGCGGCCGGCCATGCACCAATGTTGATGGATCCTGAATTTTCACAGATTGTGAAGCGGTTCGGTCAGCTCGGGGCGAGGGCATTCATGAATCGAGAAGAACATGCCTCGTTCGCAGCACTTAAACGATTGACCGTCGTGAAGGAGAATGCGAACTCGACGGACGAGGAGATTGCAGCCGCGGAAGCGGCAGTTCATGCGGCCAAAGCCCAAGTGACCGGCTTCTCTGAAGCACAACAAGTCGCCCGCATCTTTTGGTGGACGGTCGAGTTTGGCCTCATCGGTGATGTAGACAATCCGCTCATCTACGGGGCAGGCCTGTTATCTTCGGTCGGAGAGAGCCGTCACTGTTTGACAGACGCCGTCACGAAGCATCCATTCAATTTGGAGCACGCCCTTGAGACGAAACAAGACGTGACGAATATGCAACGCGAGTTATTCGTCATTCCAGACTTTGAAGCGTTGAAGGACGCGCTAGACGAACTCGAGTCACGGATGGCGGTCAACCAAGGTGGGATCGCTTCGCTCGAGAAGGCGCTCGCGTCGGGCAGTCAATCGACCATCCGACTAGAAGACGGGACGGATCGCGTCGGTGTGATTCGTCACGTGACACGCTCTGGGGCACGTGCCCTCATCCAATGGGACGACTGTGTGAACGTCAATCACGGTCAATTGACGAACTTGCATAATCATGGCCTGCTCGTGCTCGATGGACCGCTTCAAGACGTGTTGGCGACAGCGGACATTCGGTTAGACGGTCAAGTCGTCAGCGAGACGACAGAGGCGTTGCATCTCGAAGACGTCGTCGTCACCATCGAAGGACGACAGATTAAACTGGAGACACTCGAAGTGAGACAAGATACGCTGCCGTCGATTTTCCCGGGTACCGAGATTGAAGAACTCGTCATCTTGGAGAAGCCGGTCCAGATTGAACGTGACGCCCGAGTATGGACGAACGATGACCCGATGTTCAATCAGGTCCGCAATATGCGGGAGCAAGGCGAGTCGATTGATGAGCTCGTGCCGACGATTCTTACCGATCATCCCGATGCTTGGTTGCTCCACATCGAATGTTTGGAGCTCGTCGAGTCTGATGCGCTTCGACAGGCGTTGACGGAACGGTTGCACGCGTTACGTGAGACGTCACCGTCGCGGCATGAGTTGATTGGCCGCGCGCTCGCATTGCTCAACTGACAAAAATAATCCCCGCCCAATGATGGGCGGGGATTATTTGTTAACGCGTCGTTTCACGCAAGAACGTGATTAAACGGCGATACGTTGCACTGGCTGCCGGCTTATCCATCTCAAAATGGTAGTCGTGGCCGAGTGTGTGCTCGTTTCGGTCATAAAAGACGCTCGTGACGTCCGCACGACCTGAGAGGATCGTCGCAAATTCTTTCGCTTGCGTTTCGAACGAACCGGTGTTGCCATCGGTGATAAACGTCGGAACGAACGTGGCCGGGATATTCACGAGCGGCGACGCTTCCGCGACGACCGGCAAGTCTTCCCAATTGTACGTTCCGAAGTAAGCCCAACCGATCCGTTTGAACAAGAAGCGGTTGACCGCCTTCGATGACTCGATGATGCTTCGTTTCAAGTCATAAGGACCTGACATGAGAATCGTGCCGAGGATCGACGTTTTCGGAACGACTTGATTCACTTCGGCCGATGGTGCGTAGTCGTCGTTCAATTGAATACCGACGAACTGAGCGACGAGTTGGGCCCCGTTCGAATCGCCCGCAAAAAAGACGCGGTCGAGGTCGAGACGGAAGCGGTCATTGTTTTCCGCGATATACGTGTATGCTTCTTCAAGCTGCTGGAGCGGGACGGGATACGTGACGTCAGGGGCAAGGGCGTAGTTGACGCTAACGACGTTATAGCCGTTGCTCGCGATTGACGTCGCATATTTGAAGACGTCGGCCTTGTCGCCACCGACGAACGAACCGCCGTGCACCCAAAAGATGGTCGGAACAATTTGTTTCTCGCCTTCATAGCGAATCAAGTCGAACGTCCCGTTCTCATAGGCTGAATGATAGTCGATATCTTTCCGGACCGATGTTTTTTGAACGACTTCATCAAACCCTTTGATGGCCACTTCGTTCCCGCCGGCAAATGAGGTCTTAACGAGACGTGAGGTCGGTTTCGGGGACAAAAATACGTAGGCGGCACCGGCGACAGCCGTACCGACCAGTCCAAGTCCTGCTCGTTTCAATCCTTTATTCATCGTAATTCCTCCTTGGTTCAATCCAGTTTGTTCACTTACCGATCGACGAGGACCGTTCCCATGAACGTCTCAATGACGTGGGCAATCCCGTCTTCGTTGTTTGATTTCGTGATGAAGTCGGCTTTGCCTTTGACCGTCGTGTTGGCGTTGCCCATGGCGACTCCGAGGCCGGCCCATTCAATCATCGTGAGGTCATTGTTCCCGTCGCCACAAGCGATGACGTGGGCTTGCTCAATTCCGACGTGTTCGGCGAGGAAAGCAAGGCTCGTCCCTTTCGTCACACCCGCTTCTGTGAACTCAAGGAAAAACGGTTTTGAACGCGCGACAGCAAGTTTTCCTTCAAGTTCGACTTGCAGTTTCGTTTCGATTGGAGCGAGCGTGTCGCCGTCACCGAGCATGAGACATTTGACGACAGGCGTCGTGACCGCTTCTTTGAAGTCGGCGACATGGATGACCGGCATCCCCGTCAATTCACCTTCGATATCAGTATACGGGTTCGGTTGATCGGTTACGATTTCGTTACCGATGTACGTATGAATCGCGATTTCTTCCCGGACACTGATATCATGGAGATGGGCGACCGTCTCCGGAAGCAACGTACTCGAGAAGATTTCTTCATTCGTCTCACAATTGATGATTGAGGCACCGTTGAATGAGAGAATATAGCTACCATATTTGGCAAGTTCGAGTTCACGGGCGGCATCCCACATCGCGTATGTCGGGCGACCGCTCGCGAGCACGACTTTATGTCCGCGTTCTTGTACATCTAGCAAGGCTGCTTTCGTCTTGGCGGAAATTGTATGGTCGCTCGTGAGGAGCGTATCGTCCATATCTAAAACAATCATCTTGTAACTCATAATGGTAAGGAGTCCTCCTTCAGAATCTAATGACTCCATCCTAATACGATTTGAGGTCAATTGACAACCTTGTCGCAAAAACGTAACTATAATGTAGAGTAGTGAACTTCAGAAGAGGTGGATATATGAATCGAATATTAGTAGCCGAAGATGAGCATGCGATTCGCAGCTTTATCATCGTTAATTTAAAACGAGCCGGATTTGACGTCTTTGAGGCGACGAACGGACGCGAGGCGGTCACAGCGTTCGACCGTGAGCCGTTCGATGTCGTCTTGCTCGACGTGATGATGCCTGAGATGGATGGATTCGAGGCATGCGCCGCCATCCGCGACTTAGATGAGAACGTCGGCATCATCATGCTGACGGCACGCACGCTTGAAGAAGATAAGATTGAAGGGCTCGGCAGAGGGGCGGACGATTATATCGCCAAGCCGTTTAGCCCAGGTGAGCTTGTGGCACGGATTCAAGCACTCCTGCGCCGTGTCGAGAAAGTGAAGCGTAAAGAAAAGAAACGGTTGAAGTCCGGACCGTTCGCCATCGATTTGGCGGCGAAGCAAGTGACGAAGTATGGGCAGGCGATTGATTTGACCCCGACCGAATACGATTTGATTTGTCACCTCGTCCAAAACGAGGAAGTCGTCTTATCGCGTGACGCGCTGTTAGATGCCGTCTGGGGCATCAATTACTTCGGGGACAGAAAGACGGTCGACGTCAACATCCGTCGTCTACGTCAAAAGATTGAAGACGACCCGAGTCACCCGGCTTATATCGAGACGCTATGGGGGCATGGGTACAAGTGGCGGAGACATGACGGATGAAGCAACAGCTCGTCATTCGGATTATGCTCGTCATGACGCTCGTGCTCGTCTTGCTCGTGAGCGTCCTGTCGTACGGAACGTACCGCTATTACTATGAATATGAATCAGAGACACTACTCAGCCATGCGACGAAGAGCGCCTATCTGTATCCACAGGCGCAAGTCGGATTCGAGACACCGAGCGCGTTCTCGGTGCTCGTTCGGACGTTCGGCTATCCCGGTACCGATTTGACGATTGTCGACCGGACCGGTCAAATCATCAAAACGACGGGACAGCGGGCGCAACAGGCGGCCTTTTCGACCGAACAGTTGCAAGATCTCGCTCGAGGCGAGTCCGTCGTCCAAGACTACGATGCCGATGGGAATCACTATTTGTCGGTGACGAGTCCAATCATCACGGAAGAGACGAGTGAATTCGCCATCAGCTTCACGCGGCCGCTCGCCGACCTTGACACGTTGATTCGCGAGATTTGGATGGCTGTCGTCATGATTGGCGTCTTGATTTGGTTGGTCGCGCTCTATGCTGTCATTCGGATTGCAGACCGATTCGTGCGACCGATTCGAGACATCATTGAGACGGCCGATGAAATGGCGCAAGGTGATTTCGATGTTGAAGTCTATTCCAATGAAAAACATGAGCTCGGGGCACTGGCCCGGACGCTCACATATTTAGGTGCGAAAGTCCAGCAGCACCAATCGACGCGAAATGAATTTCTATCCAACGTGTCGCACGAGTTGCGGACGCCGCTCACTTCGATTAAAGGGTGGACGGAGACGATTCGAGGCGGGGACGAGAAAGTGTCGGACGAGACCGAGCTCGGTTTGAGCATCATCCATTCGGAGACGGAGCGGATGATCGGGCTCGTCGAGCAGCTGCTCGATTACACGAAGATTGAAGAGAGCCGGCTCGTCTTGTATCGGCAAGAACTTGATCTCGTGTCGTTGTTACGGAAAGTGACGATTCAATTGAAACAGTCACTCGAAGACAAACAGATTACGCTCATTGAGCGATATCCGCAAAAGTCGATCGGACTGTTCGATGAGAACCGGCTGAAGCAAGTATTTTTAAACTTGCTCGAGAACGCCATCCGCTTCTCGCCAGAAGGTGGGACGTTGACGGTAAGGTTCGTGCAATCGGAGCGAGTCGCGTTCATCTCAATTATTGACGAGGGACCTGGTATTTCACGGGAACACTTGCAGCGCATCACTGAAATGTTCTATCAGGCGCAAGTGACGAAAGGGAGCAGCGGGCTCGGCCTGGCGATTGCTAAGGAGTTAATCGAGGCCCACGAAGGAAAGCTCGTCATCGAAAGTGAGATCGGTCATGGGACGACGGTGACCGTTCTCTTGCCGCTCGACCCGAGCGAACTGCATTAAAAGGGTTAAACCTTCCGAATTCAGGATACATGTAATTGTATGTAGAATGAGGGAGGTTTTTTTCATGGCAACGAAATCATTGAAGCCATTGTCAGGTAGTCCGAACGCCGTCTCGACCGAAACGACAATCGAAGCGCTACGCATGGAGCCGCTCCCGTACGGGCGAGACCGCGCCGAGAGCATCGAGACAATCAAGATGGTGATGGGGCAACTGCCTCGGACCGAGCTCGTCAAGGAGACGGAGGACACGCTCCATTATGTCGTCACGACGAAACTGATGCGCTTTAAAGATGACGTCGAATTTCGATTCGACGATGAGACAAGACAAATTGAATTCCGCTCGGCATCACGACTCGGTCACTCTGACTTTGGAGTGAACCGGAAACGGATGCAAGACGTGAGTGAACGCTATCGGAGGTTGATGAGATGAAGGATTATCAATTGATTGTGATTGGTGGGGGTGCGGCCGGGATGACGGTCGCGGCCGGTGCCGCAAATTTAGGGGCGAAAGTCGCTTTGGTCGAGAAGAAAAAACACCTGGGTGGAGACTGTCTTCACGTTGGGTGTGTCCCGTCGAAAGCGCTGATCGCCGCCTCGAAAGAAGCGAGCAGCATGATGCAAGCTGCCCGAGTACTCGGAGCCGAGTTTGACGGCCGCGACCATTACCAGACGACGAAAGCACGCGTCGACCGTGCCCGTGCCATCATTCAAGACCATGACGGGACGGAACGTTTCGAAAAACTTGGGGTCGACGTGTATATCGGCGAGGCCTCGTTCCAAAGCCCATACGAACTCAAAGTCGGTGACGATTTACTGATTGGGAAGAAATTCGTCATCGCGACCGGCTCGCAACCGACGATACCGCCGATTGACGGCTTGGACGACGTGCCATACTTAACGAATGAGCAAGTGTTTGAAGAAGAGACGTTGCCGGAGAGCATCATCGTCATCGGGGCCGGGACGATCGGTCTCGAACTCGCCCAGTCGTTCGCTCGTCTTGGTAGTCAAGTGACCGTGCTCGAGGCTCAGGACACGTTCTTACCGCGAGAGGACGAATCGGTCAGTAAGTTGCTCCGTTCGCAGCTCGAGATGGCGATGCGCCTTAAAATCGGCATCAACATCAATCAAGTCTCGGAAGTCGAGGGACGCGTTCACGTCACCGGCGAAATCGATGGCGAAACGGTCACGTACGAGGCGGACAAGCTGCTCGTGGCGACAGGACGGAAACCGAGAATCGATGAGCTTCGACTCGACCGGGCTCACGTCCACGTCAAAGACGGATTCGTCGACGTCACGTCGACGTACCGCACGTCACAACCTCATATCTTTGCGATTGGCGATACGATTAAGACGTTACCGTTCACGCACGCAGCTGGCGAGGAAGGAAAAGCGGTCGTGGCCAACGCCTTGTTCGGACTTTGGAACAAGGTCGACTACACGAAGATGCCGTGGATCACGTTCACGGAACCGGAAGTGTTCCACGTCGGCATGACCGAAGCTGAGGCACGGGAGCGTCATGGTGACGATGTCGAGGTGTTTGAAGCGAAACTGTCCGAGGTCGACCGCTTCGTCGCCGACCGACAAGAGACAGGTTTCGTCAAAATTATCACGCGCAAGAACGGCAAAATCATCGGCGGTCACGCCATCGGTATGACGGCCGGGGATTGGATGCAAATCGTCGTCTATGCGATGCAACGAGGCGATAAAATCGGCAAGCTGTCCCGCATGATTTATCCGTACCCGTCGCGAAGCGAGGCCGTGAAAAAAGTGGCCGACCTTTACTGGCGGAAACGCTTGTTCAACAGCCCGCTCACGGATTTGTCACGCAAGTACTTCGAATGGACCCGATAACGAAAAATCCCACTCTCAACAGAGTGGGATTTTTTATGGCAAGACGATTGTTTCGAGCATCTTCGGTGAGCCTTCTGATAAATCGACGAGTGGTTTAATCAACACTTCGACGCGGCGGTTTTTCGAGCGCCCTGCTTCGGTGTCGTTCGTCGCAATCGGTTTGTATTCTCCGTAACTGGCAAGCGTGAATTGTCCGGGATTCAAAGCATCGTTCGTCAACAGGCCGCGCATGAAAGCCGTGGCCCGGGCTGAACTGAGTTCCCAGTTCGACGGGAACCGGGCCGTGTTGATCGGGATGTTATCGGTGTGACCCGATACGACAATCTCACGGTTACCGGCTTTTTCCAGGATACCGCTAATCGAGCCGGCCACCGTTCTAGCCTCGGCGTCAAGCGTCGCTTCCCCCATACTGAACAAGGCTCGGTCTTGAATCGTCAAAACGAGACCGCTCGAGTTGATGGTCGCTTCAATCTCTTGTTCGAGCCCGTTCTTTTTGATGTATTGATTGACCTCTTCTTTTAACTCATCCAGTTTGGCGAGCTCATATGTCCGAGGATTCGCCGTCGTATCTGTCTTGTTCGTACGGCTGATGTCACTGTTCGAGGCGGTCGAAGCTTGGAACACGCTCGTCCCGCCAGAGAACACTTGGTTAAAGGATTGAGACATTTTCTCGAGCTTCGTCTGGTCGATGTTACTCGAGGCGAACAAGACGATGAAGAGGGCGAGTAAGAGCGTCAATAAATCGGCGTACGGGATTAACCAACCTTCCGGGATATGTTCCTCATGATCATGCTTCTTTTTGCGCTTCATAGTCGGCTCGCTCCTTTGGAGACAAATACACAGACAATTTATCTTCTAACGTCTTCGGAGACTCCCCACTTTGAATCGAGAGAATCCCTTCAATCATCATCTCTTTGATGATGACCTCGCTCTTCGAATACTGCTTTAATTTATTGGCGAACGGGAACCAGAGGACGTATCCTGTGAAAATCCCGAACAACGTCGCGACGAACGCGGCTGAAATCGCGTGACCGAGCTTTTCGATATCAGACAAATCTTTTAGGGCCGCAATCAAACCGATAACGGCTCCAAGAACGCCGAGTGTCGGCGCGTACGTGCCGGCTTGTGTAAAGATGTCCGAGTTCGCTTTATGGCGTTGCTCCATGTTCTCGATATCGCGCGACATGACCTCGGCGATATATTCGGATGGTTGGCCGTCGATGACCATCATCATCCCTTGTTTCAAGAACGGCTCTTCAACTTGTTCGAGCGCTGTCTCAAGCGACAGGAGTCCTTCTTTACGCGCTTGCGTCGACAAGTCGACGAACTGTGTCAACAGCCCGGATTTACTTGGTAACTCCTGCTTTTTGAAGAGAATTCCGAACAACTTCGGTACGTTTTGCAGCTGTTCTTTGGAAACGGCGATACTGACCGCGGCCGCTGTCCCGACAAAAATAATGACGAGTGCTGCCGGGTTGATGAGCGGGGCAATCCCGGCTCCTTTCAATACCATCCCTCCGACGAGGGTGAGGAACCCAAGTATGAGTCCTACTAACGTGACGACATCCATGTCTATGTTTTCCACCTTTCTAAAAAAAATCAGGAGACAAAAAAAGCGAGAGACTTAACTCGTCTCCCGCAAATGCGTTCCCGATGGTTAAGCGCCGTTTTCGTCAATCAGCATTTGGATGCTGATATTTCGTTCTTCACGCTCTATATCGGTTAACACGTCGTATTTTTTTAATAATGCGTACAATTGATTCACAACTTCTTGATCAAGTGACCAATGTAGCAGTTCTTCGAGCTGGAAATAAAGATGGGCGGGCATGCATTGTGACTGACGCTCCAACCTTCGCGAGACATCCGTTAGCGAATGATCTACCGTACTAGGGTCCACGGTTTCATTCAACCTCCTCAACATTCATAAAGTCTATCTCTCATATTACCAAAAAATCTGGCAAACAGTTAGCGATACATTTTTCTAGTTGGCAATTTTATAAGTGAGGAGTAATATGAGCCTTAGAAAACTTGATTTGAAGGAGATAGCGAGATGCGACATCGATTGACCGTACGGGAATTGCGCATAAAACGAATTGAGGCGCTTTACCGGCTCGTGTTTGAAAAGCCGGCCCGTTTTATCGCGACAGGCTTTTTGCTCGCCATTTTTTTAGGGGCGACGTTACTCTATATGCCGTTCGCACAGACACAGCCCGTGTCCTGGATTGATTGTCTGTTTATCGCGACGTCGGCCGGAACGGTGACCGGATTATCGACAATTGATATTGGGACTTCCTTTAATACGTTCGGTGAGCTCGTCATCGTCGCCTTGATTCAAATCGGCGGTTTAGGTTTTATGACGGTCGCGCTCATGCTGCTTAGTGTGCTCGGAAAGAAAATCGGTTTAAAGCAGCGCATCTTGCTCCAAGAATCACTCAACTTGTCGGGACCCGGCGGCACGGTCCGTCTCGTCCGCAACATCGTCTTCACGACGCTCATCGTCCAGTTTCTCGGCATGTTGTTTTTGACGGTCGAACTGTACAGCACCGGTGAGTATCGCTTTGGTGAGGCGCTGTATTATGGCTTTTTCCACGCGGTCTCAGCGTTTAACAACGCCGGGTTCGCCCTATGGCCGGACAATTTGATGCAGTTCGAGCAGAATACGGCCATTGTGATCACGATTGCTGTGCTGCTCATGATTGGGGGTCTCGGCTTCACGACCATCGCGGATGCGACCGAGGTGAAACGTTGGAAGCGCCTCGCCCTCCATTCGAAAATCATGATTGCCTCGCTTGCCATCGTCAACGGGATTGCCTGGTTCTCGCTCATGTTGTTTGAGTGGGTATCGAATGAGGGCGGACTGTATGGCCGTCCGTTCGGAGAAGCGATGCACGTCACCTTCTTCCAGGCTGTGACGACACGGACCGCAGGCTTCAATACAATCGACCTCACGACGATGGCGCCGATCTCAATCGGGGTCGTCTTGATTCTCATGTATATCGGTGCTGGAGCCGCTTCCACTGGGTCTGGGATTAAAGTGACGACCGTAGCCGTCATCTTGGCCGATATGTGGGCGTTCATCGTCGGGAAAAAAGAGACGGTCATCCTCGAGCGGACGATTGACGCGTTCCAAATTAAAAAAGCGTACATCGTGGCTATTACGAGTTTCTTCTTCATCTTATTGATTACCGCACTGACTATCTTGACGAACGGTCATATTCCGGCGACAGCACTCTTGTTCGAGACAGTCTCGGCCTTCGGGACGGTCGGGTTATCACTCGGGATCACGGCGGAACTGAACGATGCAGGTAAGAGTTTTATCATGTTCATGATGTTACTCGGTCGTGTCGGTTCGTTGACGATCCTCTTCACGGTCGCACGCCAGATGGACCGGAAGATTCGCTATCCAAAAGAGAAGTTGCTAATCGGATGACACACAAAAAGCCCTAATTAGGGCTTTTTGTGTGTCTCGTAATAGGCAACGACTTTTGGCAGATAGTCCTTTAAATCCGGACAGACGATATCAGTGCCGCTGAGTGCGCGGAGCGTCTGTGTCGAATCGAAATGGACTTGATGCTTAAAGTAGGCGAGTAGCTCACGCGGAACGCCGTAACGTTCCGACAGATGTAGCGCCGAGAATCCGGTCTCCGCGACCGCATGCGGGATGGTCCCGCGTGGAGGGCGACCGAACATCTCTTCGTGAATCATACGGTACACTTCGCGGGCCCCGTGTGGAAACGGGTCGGTCAAATGAAACGTCCGCTTCAAACCGACCGGAGCGTGAGCGAGATAAGCGGTTGCCTCGACGACGTAATCATAAGGAACGAGGTTTACTTCGATATTCTGTCGTCCAATGTAAGGCAGCGGGGCAGCTTGACGAAGTTGGTCCATTAACTTTAAGACGAAATAGACCCCGTCAAACTTCTTCGTCTCGCCGGTCTCGCTATGGCCAATGACGATGCCCGGACGGATGATGGTCACCGGCATCGAGCCGAGCTCGCGCGAGACGATGGCCTCGGCCTCATACTTCGTCGCCTCGTAATGGTTTTTAAAACGAACGCGGTGCCATAACTCGTTCTCATAAACGGTCCCTTGACGGCGTCCAGACACATAGGCGGTGCTGAAGTAGACGTACCGCTTTAAATAGGGTGCCCGTTTCGCCAATGAGGTGATGTGTTTCGTCCCGAGCAAGTTGATGCGATATCCGACATCATAAGGGATGTTCAAATCGTAAGCGGCTGCCAAATGGAACACGTAATTCACTTCACGCTCGATGACGGAGCGCATGATTGGATCAAGCACGACTTCAGGTAGCGTGATATCGGCCTCGACGAGCACGAGCTGATCATCTCGTAACGACGTCGCTTCCAACAGCTCCTGTTTTAAAGCATGTGCGCCGGAACGTTCGGTCGGGAGGTGGAGTGCGTAAATCGTCCCAACCTGATTCGGCAATGACGCGAGGTGCGTGATCATCTTTCCGGCTAAAAACCCGGGGAAACCGGTGAAAGCGTAATGGTTCATAGTGTCTCCTCCGCTAAGTCCAACGTGAACGTGAATGTCGAGCCAACGCCAACGCTCGATTCGACTTCGATACTTCCGCCGTGCGATTCGATGATTTCCTTACAGATAGATAGCCCGAGACCCGTCCCGCCGATTTGGCGTGTATCCGAGTTGTCGACTCGATAAAACTTCTTGAACAGTTCTTCGAACGCATGCTCCGGAATCCCGATACCAAAGTCTTGAATCGAGACGTGGGCTTGATTTCGTTCTTTGCGCACCCGTACCTCGATTTCGTGATGGTTCGGCGAATACTTGATGGCGTTCGATAACAAGTTGATGATGACCTGCTCGATGCGGTCCTGATCGGCGATGAGGTGGAGCACTTCATCGGCATCATCGAAATGGATGGAGTGGTTGCTCGTCTCGCGGAAGCGTTCGACGACGTCACGGACGAGTTCGTTCAAGACGAAATGGTCTTTCTTATACTCTTGATTGCCGTCTTCCATGCGTTGAATGTCGAGAAAATCGTTCAACAGGTCGGTCAAACGCTTCGCTTCTTTCGCCATCGTCTTTAAGTAACGCTCGCGCTTCTCGGGATTCAAGTCGCGGGTAAGCATCAGCTCGATATATCCCGACAGTGACGAGAGCGGGGTGCGAAGTTCGTGTGAGACGGTGCTGACCAGTTCGTTTTTGATTTGGTCCATCCGCTCTTCCTCGGTTCGGTTGCGGAACACGAATAAGAAGCCGCTGTCCATTCCGATTTGGCGTTTTGTATCCATACCGGTCCCGTACATCTCGTAATACTGTTCATCCCGGTCGTTCGGCTGCGGGATGGAGAAACGCATCGACACTTCGCGGGCAGAGCCGTCGAGTAATAAGTCGATTTTTTTCAACATCTCGGTGCGGTCGCGCGTGCGGAACGTCGACAGGAGCGGGATCCGCTCTTGCATCTTGTTCGGGGCGATTCCTGGCAAATCGAGTAGGCGACGGGCGTGCACGTTCATGAACAGGACGCTGCCGTTCGATTCGGTCAAGACGAACGCTTCATTGGAGGCCTGTAAAATCGATTGGATGATATCTCGTTGCCGGGCGATGGCATTCTTCTCCCGCTCGAGCATCCGCTCGACTTTCTTCCGATCGCTAATGTCGCGCATGACGGCGACCCGGAGCGTCTGGCCTTGGAACGTCACTTCTTTCGGATACACTTCCATCTCGAGGAACGTCCCGTCCTCACGACGGCCGATGACCTCGTAAGGTGTCTGGATGTGGTTCCGGATCCGGCGCAACACGTCGGCCCGATAGCCTTCAGCGATAAATTCAATCGTTTGGCGACCGACCATCTGTTCGGCCGGGATTCGGAAAATCGATTCGGCCGCCTTGTTCGCATCTAAGATGGTCCCGCCCTCGTGAAACAGGACGGCTTCGATGACCGATTCGGCGAACATGCGATACCGTTGTTCTTTATGCAGCAACTCGCCTTTCAAGGCGATTTCAGGACTGACATCGAAGACGAAAAAGAAAAAGCCGATGACGCGAGCTTGTTCGTAGACCGGATGCATGAACAGTTTTCCAACGAAATGAGTCCGGTCTTTTCGTTGAAACTTCCATTCACGGTCGCCACGGTCTAGTGCCACACGCAGCATCTGTTCGAATGACAACAACCGCTCTGTCTCGTCTTGATAATGGGTCCGTTTCTCGCTCAGCTCGCGCGACTCGAATAGACCGAACGGGGTCATTTCGTAGAGTACTTCATGCGGCTCGTAACCGAACAGCTCGGTCGCTCCTTTATTGAAGCGATTGATTAACAGATTGGCATCGGTCATAACCATCGCCATGTCGAGTTCGGTGTGCATCATCGCTTCGAACGCGTTATGTTGGACGGTCACCCGCGTATCGAGCGGGAGAGGTTCAATCGATAAGATATAGACGTCACCGTTCGGGATGGCGTGGATGCGGATTGTCGGCATCTCGTACGTCCAAGGCAAGCCTTGCTCCATTCGTCTCGATAGCTCCATCGTAATCGGTGATTGGTTGACCATATGAAAGATGTTTGTTCTCGTTTGTAAGTCTTCAGGGAATTGCTCTAAAAACGGCCGGTTCGCTTGGACGATTGTCCCGTCCGTCATGATTAACGCTACACCATAAGGCAAGGCGTGCAGCAATTCGTTTTGGAGATGTCCTCGGTTCTCCATTAACGATGATCCCTCCTTCTGTATGTCACACGGGTACATCTTCAATACATTCGACAGCTCCCCCTTTGTTTTCCTGCCTCCAAACGGTAAAGTGAAGACAAGAACAGATAGAGAGGACGATAGATGTGAAGGGAATGGGGCTCAGCTTGTTGATCGCCATCGGATTATGGTGGGGAGATGCGCCGATATGGAGTATCGTCGCGTGTTTAGGAATCGGCCTGCTCTGGCTCATCTGGCGCATGCGTCTGTCGACGATTCACCGCATCGATCGGATGGACGGTCGTGAATTTGAATTGTTTTTAGAAGAAGTGTTCACCGCACTCGGTTACACGGTGACGGTGACGCCGGCGTCGCGTGACTTCGGGGCGGACCTGCTCCTTGAAGCGGAGGACGGATGGTCAATCGCGGTCCAAGCGAAGCGCTATGAAAAAGCGGTCGGGCTTGAGGCAGTCCAACAAGTCGCAGCCTCCGTTCCATACTATGGGGTGAACGAAGGTTGGGTCGTGACGAACTCCTCTTATACCGATAGTGCATACGAATTGGCGGAGCCAAATCAAGTTCGTCTGATTGCAAGAACGGAGCTCGAAGAGATGTTGAAACAGGCCGGTTTCAAGCGATAATATCAGGCGTGTTCACAATTTTGACAGAATAGCGGATTGTGTCGAAGAAAAAGGGGTTGTCTTTTTCACGAATAGGTGCAATAATCATCTTCGTCATATGAAATATGTAGTCGCTGAAACGAGAAAAAGCGACGCGCAGTACCAATTTGGGGGTTTCATAGAAATACCAACCAAACACACACAAATCAACGGTTGGAACGTATTAGGAGGAAAAGCGGTGCGCAAATTAATTTATGTAAAAGGTTGCGTCTTTACGCAAGGCGAAGCGACCATTTATGACGAGACAAATGATGCGATCGGATCTGTTCACCGCGACGCGGAGGGCAGTGTTCAAGTGCACAACTTGTCAGGCCGTCAAATCGCTCACGGGAAGTATATCCCGAACTGTCAGAAGTGGGTCGTCATGAACCACGATGGACAAGCGATTGGTCAGTTGAAGGACAAATTCTCGTTATTCGGGAAAAAGTGTGAGTACAACGTCTACGAACGCGGTCTCTATACGATTCAATACGATGTCGAGCGTTACAAGTTCAGCGTTCGAGACAAAGCAGGTAAGCTTGTGGCGGAACTCCGCAAACAAGACGATGATTGCTTCTGCCTGACGAAAGAGGCCGACCAACTCTCGATGTTCGAGTTGTTGTCTGTCCTTAAAACGTTGACAGTCAAATCACGGATGCCAATCGCGGTATCGGTGTAACCAATATGACGAACACCAGTCACTGCGACTGGTGTTTTTTTCTGAAAAAAAAAGCCTCATTCGACGAAGGTCAAATGAAGCGGTTCAAATAATGTTTCGCCTCGATCTCGAGTGTCGTCACGCGATGGGCGTATAGACAGAGTTTGAGGACGTGCAAGATGTTCGGGTGGGTGACCCCCATCTTTTCAATCGATCGCTTCGCACGCGTGTCGAGGAGCTCGATCGGGCTCGTCGACTTGGCGTACTCGGCGTAGAGGCGATAAAAATCGATGGGCGAGATGAGGTCGTCCTCGTCGCGGTCAGGATTGTTGAAGATGAGTGCGAGGAGAGAACTCGTCTCTTCAAGTGAGAACAAGTGCTTCAAATCATCCAGCAAATAAATGATGGCCGCTTGTTGGAGCGAGTATTTCTTTCCGACCCGGGGAACCCCGATGATTTTACGGACTTCTCGCTTCGTCCAGTTTTGAATCGTGGTAGCGGACAAATGCTCTCCGGTCAACGTGTTCGCCAA
Organism: Exiguobacterium sp. s157; assembly: GCF_018618205.1. NCBI lineage: Bacteria > Bacillati > Bacillota > Bacilli > Caryophanales > Exiguobacterium > Exiguobacterium sp. s157. Next base: position 53,233 of record NZ_JACSLQ010000003.1, on the reverse strand, counting down.
AGCGACGATTTGATTGATTGACAGCCCGTTCTTTTCAATATGAAACAAGTGGATTTTGCGAAGTTCTTTCGGGAAATGCTCGCGTACGTCCTCAGGGAAGAGTGAGATGGCCCGGTCAACGTCGCCAACCCGCATATAGTGAAGGCAATCAGCCAAAGTTTGAATCGAAATTGCGTCGCGCATACAGGCATCCTTTCTATAGCCGCCTTCGTTCGTTGGCTATACAGTCATTTGACCTCATTCTACCAAATGTTTGAAAAGGAAGCTAGGCTATCGCTTGATTAAGGTATAATGAAAACGTACAAAAAATGTAGATAAAGGTGGTTCAAAGATGAATGAATGGGTCAGTTCCATCCTGTCCATCGTCATTGTCCTGGTGTTTCTCGTCGGTCTTGAACAGATTGGCAAACGCCTCGGCTGGACGGATGAGACAATTCGTAAAAGTGTACATATCGCGGTCGGCCATTGGTCGCTGCTTGCAGTTTGGTTAATGGAAACTTGGTACGTCGCCGCCGTGCCGCTCGTCTTTTTCACGTTCGCGAACGCGTTCCTTCTTTATAAGAGTCCGTCACCGGTTCATCAGACGGAACGTAAATCGCTCGGCACCGTCTATTATCCGATCGCCTTGCTCGTCATCCTGTTCTTCTTCTTTGAATCAGAGCCGCTCGCCTTTTTGGCAGGATCGCTCGTCTTGGCGTGGGGCGATGGCCTGGCCGCGCTCATCGGTCGGAAGTACGGGACAGTGACCTATGATTTATACGGACAGAAGCGCTCGTTCCAAGGTAGCATGGCCATGTTCCTCAGCTCGTATGCCGTCCTCTTCTTATTATTTTTGTGGGATGATATTCCACTTTGGCAAGTGGTAACATATGGATTCATTATTTCAATCATTGCCACACTCACAGAAGCAATTTCATATCGAGATTGGGATAACTTTACAATTCCTATCGTCGTTGCCGTTGCTACATCATTATTGTTATAAACCAATTCCTTCATTGTAAAGAAAACGTTGCTTGTCACCCCTGTCAAAGATTTGTATACTGTGTTTCGTACTGAAATCATTCAGTGACGTGCCTGCCTCTCTCTTGACGAACCGAGGCATGCTTTAAAATTGAACGTAAAGGATTGAGGCAACGCATGAGCTTTTTAAATCAACTACTCACTATCATTCCGGCCGATCGCGTGAAGCAAGATGAGCCGCTGTCGGCACACACGTATACAAAATTAGGTGGGCAGGCCGATTATTTCGTGGCCCCGCACACGTATGAAGAAGTTCAAGCCGTGCTTGAGCTCGCCCATCGCGAGAGCGTCCCATTCATGATTCTCGGGTTCGGGTCGAACTTGATTGTCCGTGACGGAGGCCTTCGTGGCATCGTCTTAAACTTGAACGAACTGAAAACGATTCGTCGAGACGGGAATCAACTGATCGCCCAAGCCGGTGCGGCCATCATCGACGTCTCACGTCAAGCGTTGACCGAAGAGTTATCTGGCTTAGAATTTGCCTGTGGCATCCCGGGAACGGTCGGTGGCGCGGTGTATATGAACGCAGGCGCCTACGGTGGAGAAACGAAAGACGTTATCACGAGTGCGGTCGTATTGTCGCCTGAAGGGCAGCTCATGACACTTACGAAAGACGAACTCGATCTCGACTACCGGACGAGCCGGATTTCGAAAGACGGGTTGATTGTGCTCGAAGCGACGTTTGAACTCGAACCGCTCGGCTATGAAGCGATCAAAGACGTCATGGACGACTTGACGTACAAGCGCGAGTCGAAGCAACCGCTCGAGTATCCATCATGCGGTAGCGTCTTCAAACGACCACCGGGCTACTTCGCCGGCAAATTGATTCAAGACTGTGGCCTGCAAGGGAAGCGGATCGGTGGAGCGGAAGTCTCACTCAAACATGCCGGATTCATCGTCAATATCGATGAAGCGACAGCGACTGAGTACATCTCGCTCATCCGTCACGTCCAGGCGACGGTGAAGGAGAAGTTCGAGATTGAGCTTGAACCAGAAGTGAAAATCATCGGTGAGGACATCGCCGTCGAGAACGCATAAGCACGCAAACGCTCGAACCGATCGGTTCGAGCGTTTTTTTATAGAGTGCCGACATCAAAAAATCCGCCAGCATCGTTGCTGGCGGATTTACGTTTACGCTTGTAGTTGCTTCGTGATGGCTTCGGCTGGAGCGACGAACGTGTAGCCGAGGTCGCGGGCGACGGCTTCATACGTGACCGTCCCGTCGATGACGTTCAATCCTTTTAGCAAGGCTGCGTTCTCGCGGAGTGCCGGGAAAATCCCTTTTTGTGCGCACTCGACGATATACGGCATCGTTGCGTTCGTCAAACCGAGTGTCGACGTGCGTGGGACGGCACCTGGCATGTTGGCGACGGCATAGTGTTGAACCCCGTAACGCTCGTACGTCGGCGCGTCATGCGTCGTGATATGGTCGATGGTTTCGCAGATTCCGCCTTGGTCGATGGCGACATCGACGATGACCGAACCTGGTGACATCTGTTGGACCATTTCTTTCGTGACGAGCTTCGGTGCTTTCGCGCCTGGAATGAGGACGGCACCGATGACAAGGTCACTTTCAGCGACTTGTTTGGCGATGTTGTAGCTGTTTGAGATGAGTGTGTTGATTGTGTTGCCGAACTGATCATCGATTTGGCGCAGACGAGCCGGGCTGATGTCCATAATCGTGACGTTGGCACCAAGACCAATCGCGATGCGGGCGGCATTCATCCCGACGACACCGCCCCCGATGACGGTGACGTTCGCACGTGGTACGCCTGGCAGGCCAGACAAGAGAATCCCTTTTCCACCGTGCGGTTTTTCAAGGATTTGGGCGCCGATTTGAGCAGCCATCCGTCCGGCCACTTCGCTCATCGGTGTGAGGAGCGGCAATGTGCGGTCGATCTCGACCGTCTCATAGGCGATGGCCGTCACACCAGAATCGACAAGTGCTTTCGTGAGTTCTGGTTCGGCCGCCAAATGCAAATAAGTGAAGAGGGTCAAGTCAGGACGGAAATAACGATATTCCGATGGTTGCGGTTCCTTTACTTTCAACGCCAATTCCACGTTTTCCCAAACGTCCGCAGCGGTGTCGACGATGGTTGCCCCCGCATCGACATACTCCATATTTGTGAAGCCGCTACCGACGCCCGCTTCTGTCTCGATGAGGACCTCGTGTCCAAGTTCAGTTAATACGGCTGCACCCATCGGCGTCAAGGCGACGCGGTTTTCGTTGTTTTTAATCTCTTTCAATACCCCGATTTTCATGTAAAGTTCCCCTTTCTCTACTGACACAATTTGTTCACACCTCTAGTATAGACCCATCCGAAAACGCTGTCTTTAGCATGGATTCTAAAAGTGATAACGCCCACTTTGTGAAAAAACACAAAGTAGGCGTTAATCGTCTTGGCGGTATTGACCGGCCTTAATGGCAAGATAAACGGCGGCCCGTTCAGGGAGCGAGACTTGGGTGATGTTCGTCAGTTCTTCAATCCGCCGAATCCGGTAGAGCACGGTATTCGGATGGATGTGAAGATGAGCGGCGACACGCTTGACGTTCCCATCAAAATAGAAATACCATTCGAGCGTCGTGACGAGTTCAGTATGATGCGTGACGTCATACGCCTGTAGGCGCTCGATGGTCGGATGCGTCTCGAGACGAAGCCCGATGCGTCGGGCCAAATCGGGAACGAGCTGATAAATTCCGATCTGTTCGAACGTGCGCGATGTCGCAAGCTCATACGGGAATTTTCGGCGAAGCGACGTGACGCGTCGTGCTTCTTCCATCGCCGCATAGAGCATGTCGCTCTCAAAAAAACGTCGACTGATGCCAAGGCGCGGCTCCGCTTCAATGAACTTGTCTCGGAGCTGCGTTTCAAAGCGGTCGGCCCACTGCAAGAGCGCCGTTTCTTCCTCGGCCAAGTCCGATTTCATATAATGCCAGACGAGTAACTGCTGGCCATCGATCGCGTGCAGGACGACTTCAATCGCTTGCTGGGTCGCCAATACATAAAACAGTCGTTCCGCCAGTTGCGGGGTGACCGGCTGGGCACATTCAATCACGGTGAGGCGGCTGGCGACGGCAATCGGTGCGAGCTCATTCAAGCGATCGCGGTGGGATGGCGATAAGACGGGAGTGGCCAGCACTTCTAAAAAGAAACGTTCCAATTCGGCGTCGATGCGCCGTTCGTGCATCGCGATGGTCATCAGCAATTTTTTGGCGATGTTCGCCCCTTCTTGTAGGACGGTGAGTTCTTGTTCTGAGAACGGCGTCGTTCGGGCCAGGCTCCAAATGTAACCGAGCACGTCACCTTGTTGCTTGATGACGACGGCCGCCCGCTCACTGAGACCAACGGCCATTCGGGCCGGGATAACGACCGGTTCGTCGCGGTCGATCACTTCTTGAAGGATGCCACTTTCCCATAAGTCTTCGATGACTGCTTCCGGGACACGGCGGCCGATAATCGTCGCGATTCGTGCCGGGTCCGTCGAGTCGGGGTGGGTGCTATAGGCCAGTAACTGATGGTGTCGATTCTCAATCGTGATGGGGGCCCGAATCGCTTGCCCGATTGCTTCGGCGAGCGTATCGAGCGACTCATAAGATTTCTGCAAAAAAGGCATGTCGATTCCTCCTCTCTTTCACTATACCGTCTCTGTTGTGAAAGTTCACAAAAAGATGGTGAGTTTTTAGAAGGGGGGAACGACATGCCTGCATCATTCACATTAAATTGGGAAAAACAGTCCGACCACGAGACCGAGTAAAGCCCCGACGATGACTTGGAACGGGGTATGACCGACCAGCTCATTTAAGATGGGCGTCTCGTGCTTGATTCCTTTGAAGTAGTCGTTCAACAAGCGGGCCTGGAATCCGACCGCCTGACGAACGCCGGTCGCATCGTACATGACGATCGTCGCGAAAATCAAGGCGAGTGCGAACATACTGGAATCGATTCCTTCGACTCGACCGATGACGGTCGCTAAGGCGACGACGGTCGAAGAGTGGGAACTTGGCATCCCACCCGAGGCAAACATGATTTCTAATTCAAAATCTCGTGTTTTAATGAGTTCGGTTACGAGCTTGGCTGCTTGTGCGATGAACCAAGCGAGCAAGGCGGCGAGTAAAGGTTCGTTAAAGAGCAATCGATTCACTTCCTGTCTGACAATGGTATCTACACTATACCCGATTCTGTCATCGGCTAGACGTAAAGTTTCTGTCAAAAAAGCACCTCGAGCGTAGGCTCGAAGTGCTTTCTGGTCGATTTTTGTTACCCGACGACGCCTTCAGTCTCCTGAAGTTTGTCCGCGATATTCTCGATGATATAGCGGTTACGTGGATGCTCCTGGCACTCTTTCGAGCATGAACGCATTTGTTTCGGTTCACACTCTTCACAACAGAAGTGTTGGGCATTACACACCGGGTTGGCACAATTAACGTAGCGGACCGTCTTCGTTCCGCAGTGCATGCACTCCGAAACCACGGACGGGTTGACCGTGTTGACCGGGACGTTGATGCGCTCGTCAAAGACGTAAAGCTCACCTTCCCAGTCTTCGCCTTTCGTGGCTTCGTCTTTGCCGTACATGGCGACGCCGCCTTTAAGGTGGAAAATGTTGTCGTGACCTTGGTCACGCATATATGCGGTAAATTTCTCGCAACGGACGCCTCCGGTACAGTACGTGAGTAACGTTTTCCCTTCGTAGAGGTCCTTGTTCTCTTCGAGCCAATCTGGCATGTAACGAGAAGCCTCTACATCGATTTTGATCGCGTTTTTAAAGTGACCAAGATCGTACTCGTAGTTGTTACGAACGTCGAGGATGACGACATCGTCGCGATTCATCATCTCTTTCCATTCTGCCGGTTCGAGGTATGCACCGTGCTGTTTAGGCACGTCGAACTCACCATCAAAGCGCCACGTCACAAGCTCTTTCTTATGACGGACAAAAATTTTCGAGAACGCATGCTCTTCGACCTCATCGATTTTGAACTCGATGTCGCTGAATAGCGGGTTCGCTTTCAAGTCGTTCATGTACTGCTCGGTCTGTTCCCAAGTTCCAGAGCACGTCCCGTTGATTCCTTCGGAAGAAATCAAGATGCGTCCTTTGATACCGAGGTCCTTGCAATACTTGAGGTGCTCTTGTGTGAGCGTTTCTGGGTCTTCGATATTGACGTACTTATAGTACAGTAAGACCCGCATTGGTTTTGTTTCCATGTGTGTTACTCCCCTGTGTTCAGTTTTTTGCAGGAAAACGAACGTTGGGTTGTGTCGTTCGACGAACGGACTTGCCTGCAACCACAAGTCCATATTATATGATAGATATCACAGCGGAATTTCGCAAATACTTTTTATTTTTTTACGGCGGTGGGCAGGGGGATGCGTCTTCCTGAGCGAAATCGGGTAAAAAGGGAATAACGAAAGTTGAAGGTGGAAACTGACATGCTGACATCACTCCAACAATATATTTTAAACTTGATTGAATGGCTACAAGGACTTCCGGGCGGACCTTGGGCAGGACTCGGGGCACCTTTCCTGGAAGCCATCTTTCCATTTCTCCCGCTCGTCCTCATCATCTCGGCGAACGCAGCAACGTACGGTTTTTGGCTCGGGACGTTATTGTCGTGGGTCGGAAGCTTGCTCGGGACGATTCTTGTGTTTGCAGCTGTTCGCTACGTCTTTCGAAAGCCGATGACGCGATGGCTCGAGAGGCATAAACAAGGCGTCTATTGGCTCGAACGCATCAATCATATGAGTCCGGTCTCGCTCGGATTTCTCTACTCGCTCCCGTTCATTCCGGTCAGTTTGATTACGTATTTACTCGCCCTCATCCAAATGCCGCTCCGGACGTTCATTATGGCGGCCGGGTTTGGGAAGTTGCTCGTCGTCTTGATTTTCTCTGTCATCGGTGACCAGTGGGAAGAGTTTATCCAAAGCCCGTTCCGATTATCGATGCTCGTCCTGTTGCTGTTCGTTCTGTGGGTAATCAGCCGCGGACTCGAAGAACTGCTCAAACGGCGTGCCTTCAGAAAACGTAACGAGCAGCTGAAACGTGAACTTGAAGCGAAACGACAAACGACCTTGTGAAGCGACAGCTTCACAAGGTCGTTTTCGTTAAGCGCGTTTTTTGAAACGCGGGAAGTTAAAGGCGATGGCCAATCCTCCGCAAATGAACAACAAGAACGGATAGAACATATACGGCACGAGCGCCGGTGATGCCGTGTTCGTCAGTTCGGCCGCAATGAGAAGCTGTGCCCCGTAAGGCAGCAGACCTTGGACCCCGCACGAGAAGATATCGAGTACACTCGCAGACTTTTTACGTTCGATGTCATAATCGTCGGCGATGTTCGCGGCGAGCGGACCAGCCACGAGAATCGAAATCGTGTTGTTCGCCGTCGCGACGTTTGTCGCACTGACGAGCCCGGCGATGCTCCACTCCGCGCCGGCCCGTCTTTTAATTCGGGACGTGAGCGCGTCACGCAAGTACGTGAGTCCGCCGTTGTGCGAGATGAGTCCGACGAGCCCACCCATGAGCAATGTCAGGAGTGAAATCTCGGCCATGCCCATCATGCCGTCCGCCATGGCGGTGACGTACGTGGTGACGGCTAGACTGCCATCCAATAGACCGATGATGCCGGTTAGGGCGATGCCGCCGAGCAAGACAAGGATGACGTTCATTCCCGTCAAAGCGAGCACGATAACCGCTAGATACGGAATCAACTTATACCATTCAAACGCCGCCGGCTCGATGGTCGATTCTCCGCTCGATAGGGCAGCGAGTAAAATCGTTGTGATGACGGCTGCCGGCAAGACGATCCAAAAGTTGGTCCGGAACTTGTCGCGCATGTTCGTCCGCTGGGTGCGGACGGCTGCAATCGTCGTGTCCGAAATGAACGACAAGTTATCCCCGAACATGGCACCCCCGACGACGGCGGCCGCCGCGATAGCGATATTGACGCCGCTCTCCTCATGGATGCCGAGAGCGATCGGCGCCAGTGCGGCGATCGTCCCGGTCGACGTACCCATCGCCATCGAGATGAAGGCTGCGATGACGAATAGGCCGCTCAATAGGAGCGAGGGCGGTAGTAACGTCAATGCCGCATTGACGGTCGCGTCAATCGCACCGATTGCTTCGGCGACGCTTGAAAACGCACCGGCGAGCAAGAAGATGAACACCATGATGAGGATGCTCGGGTTCCCGGCACCTTGGGCGACGCGTTCGACCGTCTGGGTGACGCTCCCTTTCGTCATCATCGCCGCGACGATCACGGCAATCAAGGCCGCGATCAAGACGGGGAATTTATAAAAGTCGTCATAATAGATGCCTGCCCCGATAAAGAAGACGAGGAAGACGAGTAAGGGCAAGAGCGCCCATTTGTTAGCTGTTGGTTGTTCCAATCGATTCACCTCATTCATAAAAATAAAAAGAGAGCCTTCTGAAAAAAGGCTCTCTCGACAAGAAACACTTTTTTCATCTTTCGAGCAGACCGCTCGCTGGATTTGGCACAGGTTACCCGCTGCCGAGACGTCATCGGGCCAGTCCCTCAGTCTCTCTTGATAAAAAAGTTGTGATATTTAGTTATAAGACACGTTCCCTAACGTACCTGTTTCAAATCTGCTTGTCAATAGCAAACCCCCACGCGATGAACGTGGGGGCGAGTCAGGTCGTTAAGAAATTATAATGGGCGACGCGGTTGCGACCGGCGTATTTCCCGCCGACGTAGAGCGCGCGGTCGGCGTTACGAATCGTATCGTCAAGACGTTTGTCGCCGAACGACTGAATCGTATCGACACCGATTGAAGCGGTGACGGGTATATCGATTCCGTCGACGTGGAACGGTTTGTTCTCGATTTGTTGGCGGATGCGCTCGGCGATCTCGACGGCGGCCTCAACATCACAACGGTTTAAGAGCAAGATGAACTCTTCACCGCCGTAACGGGCGGCAAAGTCTTCGGTGCGGAGCACTTGACGAATGCGGCGACCGAATTCTTGGAGCACACTGTCTCCGACTTGGTGACCGTGCGTGTCATTGATTTTTTTGAAGAAGTCGATATCGAGCATCGCGACGGAAATCGGATACATCGAGCCGTCCGAGATCTGTTGAATCCCGTATTCATAAAAAGCCCGCGCATTGGCAAGCAGCGTCAAGCTGTCCGTCCGGCTCTCAGTATAGAGGCGGTCGCGTTCATGACAACGACTGATCGTCCGATTGAACGACTTGAGCAGTTTGACAATCTCGCGTTGAATGATGGGCGGATAGCCATAGACGTGCTCGCCCGTCATCACAATCCACGTGCGGATTCCTTCGATTTCCTCGGAACGGACCGAGATGAAGCTATGATAGTCTTCATTAAATTCGTTCGACAGCGGGGCGTCCCATTCGAAGCGCATCTCGTACTCGACCGAGGCTTCGTTCGGATAGGTTGCATCGAGTAATTCAAAGACGACATGGCGATCGATCGGCTGGCGCGTCTTCAAATCAAAGTAAAGTGTGCGATCAAACAGTTTGAACTCGACGTACCCTTCATCGTACTCGTTGAGTCGCTCACATTGACTGAGGAACACTTCGATGGCTTGTGCCTCGCTTTGCGATAGCGATACGGCTTCTTTTGCTTCATCATATTGTTCAATCAACGATTTGAAGGCGTCTTGTCGACCTTTTTGAATGATGAGTCGCTTAATAAAGAACGTGAGTGCGGCGGCGATACTGCTGACGACGAGCAAGTTTGTCTCCCGGAAGAGCGAGGCCGCCAAAATGAAGACGAGACTGACGATATACGTGTAAAACGCGATGCTTAAAAAGTCGCGGACCGGGATGTCGACGCGGAACCACCAGCCGACTTGATACTTTTGGACGACCGTGTTCAAAATGATGGCAATAATCAAACCGGCAAGCGGGAGGAACGATTCTTGGGAATAGAATCCGAGACCGGTCACACCACCAAGTGCCAAGTAGACGCTGGCCGGGATGGCGATTTCCAAAAATGACGTGATGGCATTCCACGGATACGTAAAACGGAACCGTCGAAGCGCGACGCGCGGTTTCAAGTTGACGAACTGGAAGACGAGTAGTCCAATCTGATTGACGAACAGCGCTGTCTCAAAATCAAAGAATAGAAAAATAATTAAGACGATACTTTCTGAAAAGGTAAAGTAGACGCCTTTCCGTTCAATGGAGTCCATTTGAAAAATAATGACGAGCAACGCGATCAAGATGAACGGTAACGGCTCGATGGCCGGCATGTTCAATACGCCTGTAGCGAACAAGATGAGCGTCAAACCGAATAGCATACTCCAAATACTCCAACCAAGGACGGACATCTTGCGGAAATGGTTCATGGTTCCCTCCTATGTGGGAAAAATTCAATTATGTATGGTAGGAGATTCGGCACAATCACGCCTGAGTCCTGCCTATCCATCATAATGGCGGAATTCTAGCATTGAGTCTATATGAAATATCCTCTATAATGAAATTGCTTTTCAACCACATAGACGAAAGTCGATGAAAAAGAGAGTAACGATCGTTCCGTCAACAAAGCGACCTAGGGATTGGTGAGAGCCTAGGCTGACAAACATCGCGAAACGCACTTTTGAGATGCTATCCGAACTTGAGTAGGCGTAGCCGGGGGACCCCCGTTATCACCGATAAAGCGGTCTGCGTCAAGCAGGCAAGAAGAGTGGTACCGCGGGCCATCCCGTCTCTTTGCATCTGTGCAAAGGGCGTTTTTTTTATGAACAAATGATAAGGAGGAATTAGAATGAGTTATGAACGCAAATATGCGGAAGCCTTGTCCCGTGTCATCGGGGACGAGTTGACGCTCGACCAGATTGAAGCATTGATTGAAAAACCGAAACATGAGGCACACGGGGACCTTGCTTTCCCGTGTTTCCAACTTGCGAAAGCCTATCGTAAAGCACCGGTCATGATCGCGACGGATATCGCGAACGACTTGAACGACGAGTTGTTCACGAAAGTCGAGGCGGCCGGCCCGTATGTGAACGTCTTCTTGAGCCGTGACGTCGTCTCACAAGAAATCATCAACACGGTGCTCGATGAACAAGCGGACTATGCGACGCATGCGACACGTAACGAGACAATCGTCACCGATTTCTCGTCACCGAACATCGCCAAACCGTTCTCGATGGGACACCTTCGTTCAACGGTGATCGGGAATGCCATCAACCAAATCGCCCGTAAAAACGGCTATGACGTCGTCGGCATCAACCACCTCGGGGATTGGGGCACACAGTTCGGTAAACTGATGGTCGCCTATAAAAAATGGGGCGACGAGGAAGCGGTCCGGGCACATCCGATTGCTGAGCTCTTGAAGCTTTACGTCCATTTCCACGAAGAAGCGAAGACACAACCGGAACTTGAGGATGAAGGCCGTGCGTGGTTCAAGAAACTCGAAGACGGTAACGAGGAAGCGACTGAGCTTTGGACGTGGTTCCGCGAAGAATCACTCAAAGAGTTCCAAAAAGTATATGACCTCCTCGGTGTCGAATTCGACAGCTTTAACGGGGAAGCGTTCTATAACGACAAGATGGATCGTGTCGTCGCCATGCTCGAAGAGAAAAACCTTCTCGTCGAAAGTGAAGGGGCGATGGTCGTCTCACTCGAGGACGAGAACTTGCCACCATGCTTGATCAAAAAGAAAGACGGCGCGACGCTTTATGCGACACGCGACTTGGCAGCTGCCGTCTATCGTCATGAGACGTACAACTTCGTCCAGGCGAACTACGTCGTCGGCGGTGAGCAGGCGCTTCACTTCAAACAACTGTTCTCAGTCTTGCGCAAGCTCGGCTATGACTTCGTCGATGGCATGCATCACGTGCCGTTCGGCTTGATTTTGCAAGAAGGGAAGAAGATGTCGACACGTAAAGGTCGCATCGTCTTGCTCGAGGAAGTGCTCAAAGAAGCAATCGAGAAAGCACAAGCGAACATCGCTCAGAAGAACCCGGAACTTGCGAACGCGGACGACGTGGCACGCATGGTCGGTGTCGGCGCGGTCATCTTCCACGATTTGAAGAATGAACGCATCAACAACATCGAGTTCGACCTCGATAGCATGCTCAAATTCGAAGGTGAGACGGGCCCGTACGTGCAGTACACGAACGCGCGTGCGAACTCGCTCCTTCGTAAAGGCAACTATGACGGCTCGACGTTCACTGGCGCAAACGACGACCACACGTGGGGCGTCGTGACGATGCTCAACGCGTTCCCGCACGTCATCACACGTGCCCACGAACGCCGCGAACCATCGATCATTAGCCGTTACGTGCTCGATTTGGCGCAAGCGTTCAACAAGTATTACGGTCATGTCCGTGTCCTTGAAGAAGATGCAGGCAAACAATCACGTCTCGCCCTCGTCAAAGCGGTGACGATCGTATTGACGGAAGGACTCCGTTTGATCGGTGTTCAAGCTCCAGAAGAAATGTAAGGACAAATAAGGGACCCTTTTGAGGGGGTCCCTTTTCCTATGCCTTCATGCGTGTGACCGTCCGGGCTTTTGTATCATACAGACACCATTCCCGGTCGAAGATGACGGCGCCGACATTGATGACGTACCGTTTTTTCTTCAAGGTGAACGGCTTCCCGATTTCCCAGGGAATCGAGCGACCTTTCCGGTAAATCCCCGGAATATGGCTGTGTCCGATAAAGACGAGCGGATACTTCCCTTTCTCGACAAGCGGTTCCCAGTCCGGACTCCATTTTACTTGGTGTCCATGCAAGAATAGCGCCTCATCGAGCGTCGTCTGCTCCGGTAATAAGGCGATTCGTGTCTTGACCGGATGCGACACGACGAGCACTTCGTCAATCCGCTCTTCTTGATTGCCGCGCAGGCTAGGGAAGGTGAGGAGCGCCTCGTAGTCAGGGGGTCGTACGTCACCACATCGGACACTTCATGGAAGCGCTCATTGCGCCGTTTCTTACCGATATGACACTCGTACAGATCGCCGAGGCAAAGGAGGTGCTCCGTCTCGCGGCGGACCGACTCGAGCACGGCTTTCAAATCATCAAACGAACCATGTGGGTCACTGATGATGGCGAGTTTCATCGGTAGTTTGTGAATTGGGCATCGACGGACAATTCGAGCTCACGGACGAGCTGCATAACGGCTTGAAGGTCATCGCGCGACTTGGCTGTCACACGGATTTGATCGTCTTGAATTTGTGACTTCACTTTCAGTTTTGATTCTTTGATGGCGTTGTTAATTTTTTTCGCATCGTCTTTATCGATGCCGCTCTTCAATTTGACGCGTTGACGCACTGTGCCGCCGAGCGCACGTTCCACTTTTTGATAATCAAGGTTTTTCGTCGGTACGCCACGTTTAATCAATTTCGTGATCATGACGTCTTTCAATTGCTCGAGCTTATAGTCGTCATCTGAGACGAGGACGAGGTCGCCGTTATCAAGTGACATCTCACTTTTCGAACCTTTAAAGTCGTAACGGTTCAAAATTTCTTTCTCGGCGATTTGAATCGCGTTCTTCACTTCTTCGAGGTTCATTTCTGACACAATATCAAAAGAATTGTCTTTTGCCATGTTTCATCCATCCTTTACAAGGGTTTTGTTATAATGATAGCAGATTTGAAGTAGTGAAGGAGTGAAAGAGATGGAACATACTATCGATCAACAGACAAATGTAGATTTAGACCATATGGCATATCACGGCAAAGACCTCGGGGTGACGTTTAAAAGTGACCTCATCCGGTTGCGGGTCTGGTCACCGGTTGCCGAAGAGATGACGGTAAAACTTTACCGGACACCGCGAGCGCGGAAGTTCGAACGGTTGTCGTTAGAACGGGCCGAGAAAGGGACGTGGGTCATCGAACTCGATCGTGCTTTGTTCGAAGGTCAGTTTTATGTGTTCGAGGCGGTCGTAGCTGGGAAGCGTATCGAATCGCTCGACCCGTATGCAAAAGTCGTCGGGGTCAATGGGAAGCGCGGGTGTCTGCTCGACCCATCTACGCTCAACCCAGACCATTGGGTCAAAGAACGTCCGCTCTTCCACTCGTCACAAGAAGCGGTCATCTATGAAGCGCACGTCCGTGATTTGACGAGTCATCCGGACAGTGGTGTCATGCATCGCGGGAAATTCCTCGGGATGACCGAAGTCGGAACGAAGACACCGACGGGTTATCCGACGGGTCTCGACTATATTACAGGGCTCGGCGTCACGCATCTCCAACTCATGCCGTTCTTCGATTACGGTTCAGTGAATGAGTCACGCGAGAGTGAGGCGAATTATAATTGGGGCTATGACCCGGTCCACTATTTTGCCGTCGAAGGCTCATACGCTTCCTCAGCGGATGATCCGGCCGCTCGCATCATCGAGTTGAAAGCGATGATTCAAGCACTTCACGATCGTGGCATCCGTGTCATCATGGACGTCGTGTTCAACCATACGTATGATACATTGACGACGCCGCTCGGACAGTTCGTACCGGACTACTATTACCGCTTGAACGAGGACGGTACGCTCGCCGACGGTTCGGCGTGCGGGAACGATACGGCGTCCGAACGGGCGATGATGCGCAAATTGATCGTCGAATGTGTGTCGTATTGGGCGAAAGAGTTCATGATTGATGGCTTCCGCTTCGATTTGATGGGACTCCATGACGTCAAGACGATGAACCAGGTCCGCAAGGCGCTCGATCGCGTCGACCCATCGATTCTCGTGACCGGAGAAGGCTGGGATCTCGACACACCGCTTCCGGTCCGTAAAAAAGCGAACCAACATAACGCCCATAAGATGCCGCGCATCGCCCAGTTCAACGACGCGATTCGCGACGGTGTCCGTGGGGATGTGTTCATCGAAGACTTGCCAGGTTGGATCAGCGGCAACGCGGATATGACGGCGGACGTCAAACGTGGGATTGCCGGTGCAGTCACGAGCCAAAGCTTTGCTGACGAACCGAACCAAGTCGTGAACTATGTCGAGTGCCATGACAACTTGACGCTTTGGGACAAACTGGCCGTTACGAATCCGGACGACGATGAGACGACACGCCGCCGCCGGCATCGTCTCGCGACATCGATTGTGTTGCTCAGTCAAGGCATCCCGTTCCTGCATAGCGGTCAAGAGTTCTTCCGCACAAAAGACGGGGACGAGAACAGCTTCAATTCGGGGGAGGTCGTCAACCGTTTGGATTGGACGCGGGCCGAGCAAGAGACGCCGAGCGTCGAATATGTGAAGGGCTTGATCAGCCTGCGCAAACAATATCCGTTGTTTCGTCTTGAGAACGCGGAACAGATTCGTAAACATTTACGTTTCTTCGATGAAGAAGAGGGCGTCATCGCCTTTGAACTGAGTCGCCACGTCGAAGGTTACGTCGAACGCCATCTCGTATACCATAACGGACTCGAAGAAGCGGTCGAGGTGAAACTCCCGTCCGGCAAGTTCGAGGTCCATGTCGAAGATCACACCGTCAATTTGACGGCACCACGTCTCCTCGAGGAGCGGCATGTCACGGTCGCGCCGTTATCGACACTCGTCGTGACGGAACGCCGTCCGGATTACAGCAAATATGCGGTCGCCGGTGGAGCTGCCTTGGCTATCCTCGGTCTCTGGTATGTTGCGAAAAAACGGAAACCGAAACAACAGTAAGCGCGAAAAAAGGAGACGTCATTCCGTCTCCTTTTCCTCGTTCGTTTCAGTTTTGGCTGCCTCGAGCTCCATCATCTTTTTGACGATGATGTGTTTTGGCATATGCATGAGTTCCTCGAGTGGGACGTTTAGCTTTTTGGCAAGCTCAACCGCCGTCTCGGGAGAGAGTTGAAGTGGGCGCATGAGGGTTCCTCCTTTCCAATTACGGGTATGCTACTGCCAGTATACAGGAAAAGCGGACAGATGGAGAATGTGTTCTGTGAACACATTCAAAATCGAAAAATGCGTCGTGCGTTGCTAAGCTGAAACTAGGAAGTGATCAAATGTACAAACAAGTAGCAGACTATCAATTTCATCAAACGGTTGAATGGTTAGAGCGCGTTGGTGGAGGATGGATGTTGTATTTGGCGCAAACCGGGTTTCTGTTTTTTGACGAGACGTTCCAAATCCGATGGGAACTCGAGTGGAAATGGGCACCTTGCGCACTATATATTGAACCACATGGTAGAAGAGCCGTCGCGCTATTTCGAGATTTGCAGACATACGGAGTCATGGATTTGACGAACGGGACGATGGAACGTCACCCAATTCCACGGACGTTCCATGACGATTGGTTCAGTAACCTGCACTACTGGTCAGGGGACGATTTGTATTTGTACTCGGCCGAATCAGATATCGTCGCCTTGAACTTGAACGATCACACGTTTCGGTATAGCCGTTACGAGGAGATCCCGGAGTTCGGGAACATCATCGAACTCGCATATCAATCGACCTATGATTTCGAACGATTCACGGCACCTGGCCTCGTGACCTTGTACGATGAACGGAATCAACAGTTCATGGTCGAGGACGTCGAAGCGGGCGCGCGTTGGAAGATTCCATACGGGGGTGACCGTGACTTGGTCATCGTCGATCAAATGGGTGTGACGACCGCCATCACCTCGATGACATCGTTCCAACTGTTTGAGCGCGATTGTGAAGTGTTCTCATCAGAAGTATGTGCCGAGACCGAATTGTTGAAAGTCGTCTTATTGGACGAGCCGGGCGACAGACTTGTCGTCCTATCGACGCCGCGTCGCTTCTGCCATAGTTGGCTGCAAGTGTTCGAGCGTTGACAATCCTGGACCAGGGCATGGTTCAGGATTTTTTTACGAAGGCTTACAGAATCTCGTCTAAAAACGGGAACAGTCTTCTTAGATGGAGAGGAGTGGACAGGGATGGAACGATTAGGACAAGCGTTAGTCCGATGGCGCTACGCTGTCGTGTTGATTTGGACGGTATTGCTCGCGGTATCGGTATATTTCGGATTACAGTTGCCAAGTGAACTGCGCGGCAATGGATTTGCGATTCAAGACGGGCGCTTCGCCCAAGTGGAAGATACGTTGAACGACCGGTTCGACCGGGCCGGGGCCTCGATGATCGTCTTGTTGGAAGGTGGCGACCTTGATACGGTCATCGAGCAGCAACGGGATCGACTGATTGACGTCGATGGGGTCGACGGCGTGATCACGCCAGCCGAGAATCCCGATGCCCGCTCAGGGGACGCAGCTTACTTATTGCTCGAGTTCGAGGATTACGATACGGCCGAGGCGTCAATCGATGACGTTCGCAACGCCTTGATTCGAGATACGGATACAGACTTGCGATTGACCGGAGAGCCGGTCTTCGCGGATGACTTGAATGAAGCGTCAAAGAATGACTTGATTCGGGCCGAGTTGATTGGAATCCCGGTCGCGTTGCTCGTCCTCTTGCTCGTCTTCGGGACGCCGCTCGCCGCGGTCATGCCGTTATTCGTTGGATTGATTACGTTCATCGTGGCTGCCGGCTCGTTGTTCTTCTTTGCCCAAACGATGGAACTGTCTATTTTCGTCTTGAATGCGGTCGCGATGATCGCCATCGCGCTCGGCATCGATTTTTCCCTATTGCTCGTCAACCGTTACCGGGAAGAGCTCGCACATGGGAAGTCGCGAGAGGCAGCCATCGTCCGAACGGTCGCGACGGCCGGACGTTCGATTCTGTTCTCAGGGCTTTGTGTGTTCGTCGGACTGGCCGGGTTGTTGTTCATCCAAGTCGACGTGTTCCAAGCCATCGCGCTCGGTGCGCTGATTGCGGTGGCCGGTGCGGTCTTATCGGCGCTCACGCTGTTGCCGTCCGCCTTATATATCGTCGGAGATGCGATCAATAAAGGGCGTCTTATCAAAACGAATGAGACGCGTTCTGAAGTACGGTGGCAGAAGTTGGCCCGTTTCGTCATGAGACGTCCCGTCACGATGACACTCGTCGCGCTCTTGCTGCTACTGCCAAGCCTCTGGTTCGTTCGTGACCTCGAACTGAACATCCCGGACGCCGATGCACTCCCGACCTCGTACGAGTCACGGGCCGCCCTTGAGCGGTGGGACGACGTGTTCGGGGAGACGTCGACCGATGCGGTGCTCTTGTTTGAGACGAATGACTTGACCGATTCGATGATTCTCGATGAATTGACTGCACTCACCGATGAGCTATCCGAGGATCCGATTGTCGACAACGTCACGACGTTCTTGACGGCATCCGGTCTCGAACCAGCCGAATTCCAACAACTCGCTGAAGCGGCACCAGAGCAGCTCGAGGCGTTCGAACGTCTCGTCACGCTCGAAGGGAATACAGACCTTGCCCTCGTCAACGTTAGTTTCAACGTCCCGCCGAGTGATAAAGACGCGCAGGCGTTCGTCCGAGATTGGCGCGAGAGCGGTTTTGACGTCGGGGGACCAGCCGCGTTCAACGAAGAAATTTATGAAGAGATTTATGACAGCATCCCGTATGCGGTCGTGACTGTCATCTTGGCGACAATGGTCATTCTCATGTGGGCGTTCCGCTCGGTCTTGATTCCAATTAAGGCGATCATCATGAACGTGCTCGGTCTCGGGGCGACGTTCGGTCTGCTCGTCATCATCTTCGAATCAGGCTATGTGTACGATGCCGAGACGATCAGTATCTTGACCCCGGTGTTCATCTTCTCGCTCGTGTTCGGCCTATCGATGGACTACGAGGTGTTTCTCGTCTCGCGGATTGAGGAATATTATCGGGAGACCGGGGATAACGATTACGCGACGGAGATGGGACTCGCCAAGACGAGTAAAATCATCACGTCGGCCGCAGTCATCATGATTGTCGTCACGGGGGCGTTCGCTTTTACCGGTGTCAGTCCGATCAAACAGCTCGGTGTCGGCATCGCGCTCGCGATCTTTATCGATGCGACAATCATCCGGATTTTACTTGTCCCATCTTTGATGAAACTGCTCGGGGACTGGAACTGGTGGTGGTTCGGTAAGAAAGATTTACCGAAACGTAATCTACACTAAATATACATTTAATGAAACAATCGCGAGAGTATGTTAAAATAGTCTCATGATTACGCGCAATTTGGGAAAGGAAGGTCTTTATGGATACCGAGAGGACATGGCCTCTGTTTCAATTACCGGACTTCTAGCGTTGAGTTTTTACAAGCGACATCAATGTAAAAATCAACAAACGGAAGATCGGAGATGGAACAGATGGAACCGCGGCTACGACTGAGGATCCTCCTCTCCGTTGAAAACGGGGAGGACAATCGGAATGAAACGAGTTGCTACCATAGTGCTCGGAACGCTGATCATGGCGTTCGGTTATTATTATTTGAATGAACAGTTTGGTTTGGCAGAAGGGGGCTTTGTCGGGCTAGCATTGCTCGGCCGCTATTTATTTGATATCGATCCGGCGATCTCGATGATCGTACTCGATATCCCCTTCTTTTTAATCGCCCTTTGGTGGAAAGGCTGGCGCTTCGTCGGGCAAGCCGTGCTTGCCGCGGCGTCACTGTCGCTCAGCTACGCCATGTGGGATCGGTTGGATTTACTCACGTTCGATATCCAAGTGTGGCCGGCGACGTTGTTCGCCGCCATCGCGAGCGGGATTGTGACTGGTTACGGTCTCGGTCTCGTCTTGAAATCGGGCGGGGCGACCGGGGGCGACGATTTATTCGCACTCGGCCTATCAAAATGGACCGGCGTATCGGTCGGGACGATTCTCATCATATTTGATGTCATCGTTTTGGCGATCTCGCTCATCTATTTGCCATTGTCGAATGCGCTTTATACGCTTCTCGCGGTCTCGATTGCAGGTCGTGTCGTCACGAAGATGTTGACGGACGATGTGGTCGAAATCACCGTGCCAAGTGTGACCAAACTAAAAACAAAAAACGATCTCGCGTGAGATCGTTTTTTGTTTTGTAAAATTTATCACAGTTTTACAGTCATCTTTCTTCTACACTACACATAGAAGGAGGGAGTCACATGAAATGGATGATTCCAAAACAGCACGGCGCTTGGTCGATGCTAATCTTACCGTTCTTACTCGGCGGCATCGTCGGAGGGTGGACGCTCGCGCACATCCCGTTCGCTATCGCCTGGTTGTTCGTTTATATGGGTACATTTTTCTTGTTCCAATACATTAAGCAACGAAAAAAGTCACAAGAGCTGTTGCGCACGGTCGTGACGTATTTGACGATTGCGATTGTAGCCGCCATCCCGGTGTTTTTGTCCGAGTGGCGTCTTGTCTGGTTTGTCCTTGCTATGATTCCATTCGGTCTCACCAACGCCTACTTCGCCAAAATTAAGGATGAGCGCAACGTCTGGAACGACGTCAGCGCCGTCACCTCATTTTGCATCGGCGGGATGGCGAGCTATTATCTCGGGTCACATGCTTTGGACGGGACGATAGTGTGGATGTTCGCTTTGCCGTACTTATATTTCCTCGGAAGTATCTTTTTCGTCAAAACGATGATTCGGGAGAAGAAGAGCTTGTTTTATCGGAACGTATCATGGGGATATCACTTTTTGCTCGTCGCCATCTTCATCGCGTTTGGCTATCCGGTCTTGGCACTCGCTTACGTGCCGAGTCTCGTCCGGGCGGTCGCATTCTACGGCAAAAAGATCCCCATCATGAAGATTGGGATCGTCGAAATCGCCAACTCGGTGTTCGTGCTCGGTTGTCTCAGTTGGTATTTATTTAGTTGAGAAGGGGAAACCCTTCTTTTTTAGTCGCTCGAAGATGTGCTCGAAATGATAGCCACGGTCGCCGCTGCCGTGGCCGCCTGTTGCATGGCGAGCAGATGGGCGAACGTCCCGTGCAACAGTAAATCGCTCGCATCTTCCTTGATGTTGTTTGCCGCGACGAGTTGCAGGGCGACCGTCAACGCGTGGGTGTGGAACCAGCGATGCTTTTCCTTCTCAGCGTTCGTAATGTCGATCAGGTCGCGCTCGTCGTTGTCGTTCGGAGCCGCGACGATGGCCAAGAGGGCGAGCGCTGGCAGATGCTCATTTTTGACGGCGATTGCTTGTCCTTGGAGCCGCGCGCGCCACTCGAGCAGGCGGTTGATGACCTCGTCTGAAGGCAAGTCGCTAAAAGCAAGCAGATGGGAGACGAGTTGGAGCTCGTTTGAGCGGGGCAACTCGGCTTTCAACGCTTCGTAATACGTCTCAATCCGTTGACTCAACGTATCGTGGTCATCGAACGCTTGAACGAGGACGAGGGCAGACAGAAGGTCTTCTTCGCTCGTCAGCCAAGGATGGTTTCGTTTGAACGTTTGATAGAGTGCGCTCGCCTCGTCAAGCCGGCGCTCGGGCTCATCGACGTTAATCAGTTGGCTCGCGATGAAGGGACGCAACATACTGAAGCGGAAGTGTTTCCGGTCGAGCAACGTATCGAGCCGGAGTGCCTCGTCGATGGCCGGTTCGATGTCTTCATACTTGGCATCGAGAAACGACAGCCAGACGAAATTATTGCTGCCGCGAAACTTGGAGAAGGCTTTCGTTTTCCGTTTGACGGCCGCTTGAGCCTGCTCGAACCGAGTTTCATCGAACGGGGTGTCGTGTATGGCATAATTGATGGCCATCAAGCGTCGGAAATCATCGGTGAACCACTTTGTCGCTCCTCTGATTGCCTCGAGCGCTTCGAGGTAATGCGTATAGCGTGTCATCATCAGCAATTCCTCCTTTTCCTCCTTATACGAGCCCGATCGAAAGAATGATTCAAAAAAAGCCGCCCTGGATTCGTCCGGGGCGGCTGCTTGTTATTGGACTTGCGTATACAACTTCTGCATATACTCGTTCACTTCATCGGCCGCTTGGAACATCATGAATGAATGTTGCAAGATGATCTCTGGCGAGAAGCCGAGGTCGAGGTCGAGCGTCGAGGCGAGCGTGACATCACGGTCGCTGTCGAGCACGCAGCGGAAGTATTTGAACTCTTGGTTGAACTCGTTCAAGGCGTTCAGAATCGGTAGGTCTTCGACGTAATCCGGCACGTGTGTGACCGTCGCGGCATACAGTTCCGCATCTGTCGTCTTTTTATTGAAGGCGATAATCATAACGGGCTGAGCCCCGGATTTAGTCGTTTCACGCGTCAAAA
The DNA here is from genome assembly GCF_018618205.1 of Exiguobacterium sp. s157. Taxonomy (NCBI): domain Bacteria; kingdom Bacillati; phylum Bacillota; class Bacilli; order Caryophanales; genus Exiguobacterium; species Exiguobacterium sp. s157. Next base: position 31,190 of record NZ_JACSLQ010000003.1, on the reverse strand, counting down.
ATGTGACATGCGTTTCAGTCTCGCTCTCTTTGAACGTCATATTGCGTTCAGCGACGAGCGCTTTAAATGATTCTACTTTTTCTTCGAAGTTCACAAACAAGTCCCCCTTAAAAGTCGTTACTCTAACTTTCGCCCATTTGCGGAGGGAAAGCAAGGGGAACTAGCGTTTCATCAACATTTTGATGGCTTCTTCGACGGTTTCTGACGTATCTTCGCCATCTTGTTGGGCGGTGATGATGCACTGCTCCAAGTTCTTCGCGACGATGATGGTCGAGGCGCGGTCAAGCGCTGATCGAGCAGCACTCAACTGTGTCACGACGTCACGGCACTCTTTCCCTTCTTCCATCATGCGGATGATGGCCCGGATTTGTCCTTCGACCCGTTTCATCCGGTTCAACACTTTTGCATCGTATTGATACTGTTCCATTAGATTCACCTCTATATTCAAATCGTTCAGTAACCCAACTATTTATTGTGTAGTCTCATCTTAATACGTGGGGGAGTATGTGTCGAGCAACAACGTTTGATGTGAAATTTTTTCAAACGTTTACCGATTCGACAAACAAATCCCTTGCAATCAAATACCACAGGGGGTATATTAATGACGTGGAAGCGATATGTTCAACGAATCACAAACTTTCGTCGAACGCCCGCTACCAAGCTGACGAATAAATAAGTGAAATATTATAGATCAAAAGGATGGGTAAACAAACATGAAAGCATCTGCCTTGAAACGTCAAATGGATTTTGAAGTACCAGTCAACATCGTCGACGTTCGTGAACGTGACGAGTTCCAAGAAGCGCACATTGCTGGCGCGACAAATTATCCGCTCTCCGAAATGTCGGAATGGATTGAGACGCTCAATCCTGAAGAAGAGTACATCGTCCTTTGTCGCTCAGGTGCTCGCAGCACGCAGGCGACTTGGCAAATGGAAGCGAAAGGTTATAAAGTGGTCAATATAGAAGATGGCTTGATGAGCTGGCCAGGTGAAGTCGTCAAAGGAGGAAATGCGCAATGAGTAAAAAAATCGTAATCGTCGGTGGGGTCGCCGGTGGTGCTTCGGCAGCCGCCCGCCTTCGTCGCTTAAATGAAGAGAATCATATCGTCATGTTCGATCGGGGCGAGTATATCTCGTTCGCGAACTGTGGTCTTCCCTATTACATCGGTGACGTGATTCAAGACCGTCAAAAATTGCTCGTTCAAACCGTCGAAGGGATGAACAAGCGTTTCCAACTCGACATCCGTAACTTGACGGAAGTGACGAAAATCAACCGTGCCGAGAAGACGGTGTCGGTGAAAAACGTCAAGACAGGTGAGACGTACGATGAGTCATATGATGTGCTCGTCTTGTCACCAGGGGCGAAACCGATTCGTCCGAACATCCCTGGGATTGAAGAAGCAGAAGACATCTTCACGCTCCGTAACATCCCAGATACGGATAAAATCCGTAGCTACGTCGATGATAAAGCGCCAAAACACGCGACGGTCATCGGTGGCGGCTTCATTGGAATCGAAATGGCTGAAAACTTACGGGAGCGTGGCGTCGACGTCACGCTCGTCGAGATGGCCGATCAAGTCATGACACCGCTCGACCGCGAGATGGTCTCACCGGTTCACGAGCACATGCGCCTTCACGGCGTCGATCTTCAGCTTTCTGACGGTGTCGACTCGTTCTCTGAGAAAGGGAAACGTGTCCACTTGAAGAGCGGTCGCGTCATCGAGACCGATATGGTCGTCTTATCAATCGGTGTCGTGCCCGAATCGTCGATTGCAACGGAAGCAGGTCTTGAGACAGGTATTCGTGGCGCCATCCGCGTCAACGAGAAGATGCTCACGTCAGACCCGAACATCTACGCGATTGGTGACGCCGTCGAAGTGCTCGATTATATCTTTAAAGAGCCGACGGTTGTTCCACTTGCATGGCCGGCCAACCGCCAAGGTCGTCTTGTCGCCGATATCATCAACGGTCGTGACGTTAAATACAACGGAACGATGGGGACTGGGATTGCCAAAGTCTTTGATATGACCGTCGCCTCGACAGGTTGGAACGAGAAGCGTTTGACAGCGGCCGGTAAAGAGTTCGAAGCCGTCCACGTGCACCCGGGTTCACATGCGGGTTATTACCCAGGATCGACACCCGTATCACTCAAACTCTTGTTCCATCCGACGACAGGTGAAATCTACGGCGCGCAAGGCGTGGGGATGAACGGCGTCGATAAACGGATCGATGTGATTGCGACAGCGATGAAAGGTGGCTTGACGGTCCTTGACCTTCCAGACCTTGAACTCAGCTACGCACCACCGTTCAGCTCAGCGAAAGATCCGGTCAACATGATCGGTTACGTCGCGTCGAACGTCGTCCTCGGCGATAACGAAGTCGTGCACTGGAATGAGATTGACGAGTTGGTCCAAAACGGCGCGACATTGCTCGACGTCCGTGACGAGTCAGAACATGAACTTGGCAAAATTCCTGGTTCAATCAACGTTCCGCTCAACTCGCTACGCGATCACTTGGACAACTACAGCAAAGACGAAACGATTTATGTGACATGCCAAGTCGGACTTCGCGGATATCTCGCATCCCGCATCTTGCGTCAAAACGGATTCAAGGTTAAAAACTTGAGCGGTGGCTACAAGACGTGGTCACAAGTAAAACGCGATTTCGATGCCATCGAGGCAGACGCATCGGCAGCAAATGAGACTGCCGCAACAGCAACGGAGGAGGCACCACCAGTAATGATGAATGAACCAATCGGGGAACCGATTTTCCTAGATACGTGCGGTCTGCAATGCCCGGGACCAATCTTAGAAGTCAATAAAAAAGTAGCCGAACTCGGCGAAGGCGAGACGCTCCGCGTCCTCGCAAGTGATCCTGGCTTCTTTGCGGACATCGAAGCATGGGCGAAGAAAACGGGCAACAAGCTCGTCTCGAAACAATTTGTGAACGGTCGCGTCGAAGCCGTCCTTCAAAAAGGCCAAGGCCCTGCAGCCGTCCAAGCGGGCGCACCGGCAGGCGACGGCGCATCGATGGTCGTGTTCAGTGGAGACCTCGACCGTGCACTCGCATCGTTCATCATCGCGCAAGGTGCAGCGGCAATGGGTAAAGACGTCACGATGTTCTTCACGTTCTGGGGACTCAACGTCATCCGTAAACCAGATGCACCAGAAGTGAAAAAGCAAGGCCTCGAGAAGATGTTCGGCATGATGATGCCATCTCATGCAGGTGAGCTTCCGCTCTCGAACATGAACTTCGGTGGCGTTGGTCAGAAGATGATGAAGAAAGTGATGAGCGACAAAAATGTCCCGTCACTCGATCAAATGATTAAATCGGCTCAAGAGGCAGGCGTCAAAATGGTCGCTTGTACGATGTCGATGGACGTCATGGGAATTAAAGAAGAAGAGTTAATCGACGGCATCGATCTCGGTGGTGTGGCAGCATACCTCGGGGCAGCCGAAGGTGGTAACTTGAACCTCTTTATCTAATCAAATGAGATAATCTAGTCGACCGGTCGCGTGACCGGTCGCTTTTTTGTTGTTCGACACCGAAAATGAAAATTGTCGAAAAAGATTGCATTTTTTTAACGTTTTTCCTATAATTCTACTCATGTAAAGAAAGTTGACATAACTTTTTCTTATAACTTACACATACACGGAGGATTTAAAGATGGAGAAATTCGTAGAAGATCTCGTTACAAACGCCAACGACCTGCTCTGGTCGTCAGTGCTAATCGTTGTCCTTGTCGCCTTAGGTTTGTATTTCACCGTTCGCATGGGGTTCGTCCAGTTCCGGATGTTGCCTGAAATGTTCCGCCTCTTGTTCAAAGACGGCATGAAGCGTGAAAAAGGCCAAGTCTCGTCATTCCAAGCGTTCGCCATCGGGACGGCTGCACGCGTCGGGACCGGGAACATTGCCGGTGTCGCGACTGCCATCGCGCTCGGAGGCCCGGGAGCCGTCTTTTGGATGTGGCTGATCGCGCTCATCGGATCGGCTTCGGCATTCGTCGAAAGTACGCTCGCGCAAGTATATAAAATTCGCGACGGTCGCACATGGCGCGGTGGTCCGGCTTACTATATGGAACGTGCGCTCGGTCAGCGCTGGCTCGGGATTTTATTCGCCATCTTGATCACGTTCTCGTTCGGCTTCGCCTTCAACTCGGTTCAATCGAACACGATTTCGTTGTCAGTCAGCAACCAGTTCGGGATTAGCACGACGACAGTCGGTCTCGTCTTGGCTGTCGTGACAGCCATCGTCATCTTCGGCGGGATTCAATCAATCGCCGTGCTCTCGAGTATCATCGTGCCGATTATGGCTGGCGGTTACATCTTGCTCGCCGGGTGGGTCATGATTTCGAACGCCTCATTGTTGCCGGAAGTCTTCGGCTTGATTTTCTCAGAAGGAATCTTTGGACTTCAACAATTGTTCGGTGGTGCCATCGGAGCGATGGTGCTCCAAGGAATCCGACGCGGTCTCTTCTCGAACGAAGCGGGGATGGGTTCAGCCCCGAACGCAGCGGCGACTGCTGAAGTATCGCATCCGGTCAAACAAGGATTGATTCAATCGTTCAGCGTCTTCGTCGACACGCTTCTCGTCTGTACGTCGACAGCGATGATTATCCTGTTGTCAGGTGTCGCCGGTTCAGAGTCGTTCGCAGGTGTCGAATTGACACAAGCAGCGCTCACAGCAGAGATTGGTCCGATGGCGACATCGTTCCTCACGATCGCGATTTTCTTATTCGCGTTCAGCTCGATTCTTGGAAACTACTACTATGGTGAGACGAACATCCAGTTCATCTCGGATAAAAAGATTTACGTCACACTCTACCGCATCGGTGTCGTCGGCATGGTCCTCTTTGGAGCCGTCCGTTCGGCCGGTCTCGTCTGGTCAATCGCGGACGTGTTCATGGGTCTCATGGCACTCGTCAACTTGTATGCGATTTTCCGTCTCGCAAAAGTTGCCCGTCTCGTCCTCGACGATTACTTGGAGCAACGCCGTCAAGGTGAAGATCCGGTCTTCTACGCCGATTCGATTGAAGATCTGCCAGGTCGCGAGTACATCGAAGCTTGGGAATCAGAAGAAGAAGTCAAAGCAGGCACGATCCGTTCATAAACGACAAACCGTCTACGAAAGCGCGTAGACGGTTTTTTTGCGCCCGAAAGATGGGTAAACTGAAGAAAAGGGGGGCGTTCAATGATGGAGACGACACACTATATACGCATTTCCCCGGAAGTATGGGTCTCGTTCGGCCAAGACCCGGAAATGATTTTAGATTGGCTGCTGCACGTGCACAGTCAACAACGTGACACGTATGAGACGTTGACGCTCCCTAGGATCGAACGCTTCCAAAAGATTCTCGGACAAATCGAGATTTATATCGATGGGGATGACACGTATAACTTAGAGATGGCCGTCATCGGGGAAGAGTTGATCGTCAATGAGAAGCAGGCGGTCGTTGTCGGGATTTTGACGCCGCAGCTCCTCCATATCGTCAAAGATGCGATGAACGCGTTCACGAAAGAGGATGTGGCCGATATGGCGTTCATCGACCATGACGGGTTCGATGACGTTTGGCTCAAATGGACGCTGTTGAAACGATTCTGTGAAGAGGCGAGTGAGCGGGATGAGCTCGTGTTGATTTACTATGAATGAACAGGCTATGAAAACATCTTGAAAATTGGTAAACTATTACAAATGGATTATCAAGGAGTGGACGTATGCTTGATTTCTTTGCCCAAATGACGTTTGTCATCGGTATCTTAAGCCCAATCTTCGCGTATCGGGCAGATCAGAAAAATGTAGGTCGAATCAATCTCGTCACCGTGTTTGCATTTTTGATTATATGGTTTTACGTCATCTCGACGGGTCCAGCCTATAATCATCCGATTTCGATGCTCTTCTACGCTTTGATTGTAGTGAACTGTGGCTTCGCCATAGGGAATAGTGTGCTCTTCCTACGCGAACGCAATCCATTGCTGAGTTTGAAGAAGCTGCTCGCGACGGTTCTCTGTTTGGCGGTGCTCTGTTTCGTGTTCATTGAACTGATGTACCCGACGAACGTGCTGATCGATACGCTTCTCCAAACAGTGATGCTGACGGTTCCGATTTTCGTATGCGGCGTCATTTGGGTGAGGTTTCGACAAATCGACCGGGAACCAGAACACACATAAACAGCTCGGCGCCAACGCGCCGAGCTGTTTTTTTGAGACTCTTACTTCAATGCTGTCTCAAGCGCTTTGACGTTCTCGCGCATGAGGTCGAAGTAAGTCTTATCCATTTGCTCTTTCGTGACCGATTCCAAGTTGTAAATCGTCACCGTCTCCGCACCGATTTCGTTTTGAACGACCTTAGCGACTTTTGGTGTCACCGTGTCTTCGAAAGCGATGTGCGTCAAGTCGTGAAGTTGTGCCTCTTCGATGACGCGCTTCAACGCTTGTTGCGACGGTTCTTCAGAAGGTGTGAGACCCGTGATTGGAAGTTGGTCAAAGCCGTACCGTTCCGCTAAGTAACCGTAGGCTGCATGCGTCACGAGGAGCTCAGACTTCGAGCCGCCGTCGACTGCTGCTTTGAGCTCGGCGTCGAGCGTGTCGGCCTCTTCTTTGAAGGCGCTCAAACGATCCGCGAACTCATCTTTATAGTCAGGGGCCTGTTCGCTGAATGCCGCTTCGACCGCTTCAGCCATCGAGATGGCATTCATTGGATCGAGCCAGACGTGTGGGTCGTACTGGCCGTGGTTATGGCCATCATCTTCGCTATGACCGGCCTCTTCCTCGGCATGGTCATCTTCCTCGTGTCCGTGCTCGTCCTCACTATGGACGTGGACCGTGTCTTCTGCCGAGAGGAGTGTGACGTCCTCGGCCGTCTTCACGAACGTGACGTTCTCATTGGCCAAGCTTTTTTCCATCGACTCGACGTATGGTTCGAGGTCATGGCCGACCGTCAAGAACAAGTCCGCCTCGGCGATGTCGGTCATCTGCTTTGAGGTCGGCTCGTACGTATGGGGATCAGCGCCAGGCGGGATGACCATCTCGACACGGACACGATCGCCCCCGATTTCCTCGGCGAATGATTTCAAGGCGAACGTTGACGCGTAGACGGTCAACTGGTCGCTCGTCTCCTCCGTCGCACCGCTCTCTTCATTACTTGCACATCCACCTAATAGAAGTGTGCCGGCAGCGGCGACACTTAATAACTTTTTATTCATGAACTCTTCCACCTGTCCTCTCTATGCGAACCTTTAAATCGTAACCGTTACGTTCTGTGACTGCGAGTTATATTATAGGTGGCGAATCCGTGCACGTCAAGTCCGACTTCAGATGGATGGTTTTTCGAGAAAAAGGGAATATGATTAAAAAAAGAACGAGGAGTGGATGTATATGAGAAAGGAGACCGCCTGGTTCGTCGGTGGCGCGGCGCTCGCGGCCGCCACGGCAGCCGGGGCCAGCGTGTGGAACCAGTATGGATCGCTCGTGCGTTGGCAAGAGCCCGAGTTGCCGGTGCGCCCCTCGACCCGCAAACGCCGGACTCACACGTACAAGATTGTCAATGACCGTCCGCTCCAGTTTGACGTGTATTATCCGCCAGGGGATGGACCGTTCCCGGTCGCGGTCTATGCCCATGGGGGGGCGTTCGTACGAGGGAATCGAGGTATGGTGACATTGTTCCATCCGTTGCTCGACCATTTTCTCGCCAAAGGGTTCGCGGTCATCAGCATCGACTATCGTCTGTTCGAGGACGGTGTCTATTTCCCGGATAACATTATCGACGTCTCCGATGCGCTTTGCTACTTGAAACAGCACGATGGTCTGCTCAACTTGGATATTAACCGACTGATCGTCTGGGGTGACTCGGCAGGTGCGGCCCTCGTCTTAGCGACGGCGCTCGATCGAAGCAAACAGTTCACCGGTGAACTAGGTGATGACGTCCCGCCGATTAAAGGGGTCATCGCCCTCTATCCGCCGACGAATTTCTTATTGTTCAAGTTCATCCAGACGTGGCTCGCGCATTTGAAATTTTATGAGGGGAGCCGGGAGGCGTGGCGCGAGCTGATGGTGAAGTGTTCCCCGGTCACACATCTTTACGATGATGCGCCGCCGATACTCCTCTTGCACGGAAAGAAAGATCCGATCGTCCCGTTCGGACAGGCGCTCCATTTCGTGGAACATGCGAGTGAGGTCGGTGCGAACGTGCAACTGATTTCCTTCCCGAACGGTACGCATTCGTTAGCGAGCTTTCTCCAATCCGACAACCCGATCAAAGAAACGCAACTCATGGCCCGCATCGATCGTTTCATCGATGACGCGATGATGTGACGTTGCGCTTTTTCGCAAAGATGGTACGATGGGGTAGGATTTAGGAATCATAAAGGAGTGACTCGCGTGACAGAACTTTGCTTGGTCCGACATGGTCAGACCGATTGGAACTTTCAAGAAATCATTCAAGGACGGGAAGACATCCCGCTCAACGCACTCGGACATCGGCAGGCCGAAGAGAGTGCGGCCTTTTTAAGTCAAGAATCATGGGACGTCATCGTGGCGAGCCCGTTGTCACGGGCCGTCGACACGGCGCGTTACATCGCGGAGGCGTGCGGCATCGACGAATCACATATCATCCGGGACGAACGTTTCATCGAGCGTGAATTCGGGGCCGCGTCGGGAAAACCGGTGCCGGGCATCTATGAAGCCGTCCAAGCCGATGACCAAGACCGCGTACCTGGTCTCGAGTCAGAAGACGAGATGCGAGCCCGTGTCTTGAGCGGTATGCATGATCTCGTCGAGACGCATGCCGGAAAACGTGTCATTGTCGTCTGTCATTCACATGCGATTAAAGCTGCGCTATCGGCGATTGACGACACGTATACGTTCCGTCATGCCATGCGCAACGCCTGCTCGAACTATATCGAACATCAAGATGGTCAGTTCGTGGTCAAGGCGGTCAATGTCGCCGACCATATTACGAATGTGATTGTCGCGAAGTGAGGAGAAACTCATGACGACATTGCTCTGGATATTCATCATCGCTTCATTTGTTGTCGCGTTCGCAGGATTGATTTATCCGGTCATCCCGAGCGTCTTGTTCTTATTCATCGGTTATGCCATTTACGGCTTCGGCTTCTCATTCGAGCCGCTCACGTGGACGTTTTGGCTCTGGCAGACCGTATTTTTAATCTTCTTGTTCGTGGTCGACTATATCGTCACCCGGGCTACAGTCGATAAACGGGGCGGTTCGGAACGGGCGAAATGGGGAGCGACCATCGGTTTGATTGCAGGACCGTTCATCTTCCCACTCGTTGGGGTGCTCATCTTCCCGTTCATCTTCGCGTTTCTCGCCGAACTCACGCTCGGGAAATCGACGCGTGAGGCGTGGAGTATCGGTGTCGGGACCGTGCTCGCTTTCCTCGGTAGCACGATGCTCAAAGTCGTCGGGATGACGATGATGGTCATCTTGTTTTTCATCTACGTTTGAGGCGAAGAAATTTCTTCGCCTTTTTGGGTTGAGAATTTTATAAAAACGGGGAAAGAAAAACAAGACCGTTCGATTTATTCGAACGATCCTGTCTTGACGAGCTGTGTGAAGGCGGAACGACTGAACGATTGCTGCTGTTCGACTTGTTTTTCGAAGAAGGAAGGTTTGAGTTCGGCGTTCGCCACGCCTTCGGAAATCAACGAATCGAGCACTTGCTTGGTCGGATCTTGTTTCGGCATCAGCATGAGCCCTTCGGCGACGAACGTGTGATGGTCGCTGAGCGATCGTTCGCTTGTGAACGTCAACGCGAGGGCGGCCGGACGGTTCGCCGGTGACGTGATGACGGCTTCGGCAAGGAGCAGGATTCGCTTGTTCAAATAGTGATGAAGCGTGACGGCAAATTCGGTTGGAACGAGCATCTCGAGGAGCCATTCGTTGTCATGCTCTTTCGAGATAATCAACCCATCGAGCAGTTCGACGGGGAGGTTCAACTCGTTGCCATACTCGTCTTGGACAAGGTGAACTTGGACTAGGCGGAACGTTTTCATCGTATCGGTCCCTTCCACATTTTCTTTAGTTTATCTTAACATAGTCTGGTTCGAAGATTGTGTTACGATAGCGGGGAAGCGACGTAAAAAAATAGAGGATAAGGAGGCGTCAAGATGAGTTGGGTTGTTGGCATAATCGGGTATATCACGATTCTAGCAATCGGTTATTATGGTGTCCTTTTCTTCAAAGTAAAGCAAGAGCGGAGTCGGGCCGGATATCGAATCTTTCTCTTGCTCGCGGGATTGTTCTTCGTGAGCGGGAGTGATTATATCATCGCGTTGTTCCAAGGGGATACGGAAGCGACGTTTTGGCAACGGACCGTTTACTTCATATTGATTTTGATCTCTCTTTCAATCGCTCTTTACTTTCGGAGAAAAGAAGATAAAATCCATGCGAACGAGATGACGACGGCATAAAACCATCATCAAAAGAGGCTACGGAACAAATCCGTAGCCTTTCGTTTTATTTCGGGATCCGTGTTTGACGAATCATTTCGAGTTTCAAGTCCCAGAGCGGTTTACTGAACGTGACCGAGTACACTTCCGGCAAACGGAGGCGTTTGTACTCTTCCCATAGACCGTTCATCTGCTCATGATGATACGCGCGAATCGCTTTCGCGTTCGGTAAGTCATAGACGCGTTCGCCGTCTTGGAAAATCGGGACGAGCAAACGTTTGACGCTAAAGTTGCGTGTCTTGATCCGGAACGCCGGGTCGCGGACGTCAATCAAGTCGATCTCGTTATACGTTTCGACCGGCTCATCAGCCAGGGCGATATAGTCCCCTTTGAATTTCCCGGTCTCGTTATCGATGATGCGATACAATTCTTTCTTGTGCGGCGTCGTCGTCTTCACTTTCGAAGACGAAACTTTGATGACCGGCTTCAACTTCCCGTCGGCGCCTTCGCGGGCGACGAGTTTGTACACCATGCCGAGTGCAGGCTGTTCATACGCCGTGATGCCGCGCGTCCCGACGAGGAACGTGTCGGCTTCAGCGCCCTGCATCCGCAAGTCTTGAATGACGTACTCATCGAGGTCGCCTGAGACGACGATTTTGACGTAGTCGAGCCCGGCCGCGTCGAGTGCTTTGCGAGCCCGTTTCGACAAGTAAGCCAAATCGCCCGAGTCGAGTCGGACCGACTTCAAACGATAGCCTTTTTCCTCGAGTTCCTTGGCGACCGTGATCGCGTTCGGAAGACCCGACTTGAGCGTGTCGTACGTGTCGATCAACAGGCTCGTGTTGTCCGGATACATCTCCGCGAACGAGCGGAACGCCTCGAGCTCTTCATCATGGAACTGGATGTCGGCGTGCTCCATCGTTCCGCCGGTCGGGACATCGAAATCACGTCCGGCCGAAACCAAACTCGTGACGTCGAAGCCAGCGATATACGCGGCTCGTGTGCCGTAATAGGCGGCATCGACGCCTTGGGCGCGGCGGGCCCCACCTTCGAGCAACGTCTCATTCGGTGCGGCTTGACGGATGCGCGCGTATTTCGTCGCGATGAGTGACTCATGGTTGGCGATGTTCAAGAGCGCCGTCTGGAACAGTTTCGCCTCAAAGATTGTCGATTCAATTCGGACGACTTGTTCGTTCGGGAAGATGACTTCTCCTTCGCGGACGCTATAAAGCGAACCGGTGAACTTGAAGTTGCGGAGCACGTCCGCGAACTCGTCCTCGAAGTCGAGTTGTTGCTTCAAGTAACGGATGTCCTCTTCCGTGAACGAGACGTTCTCCAAGTAGTGGACGATGTTTTGTAGGCCGGCGAAGACGACGTAGCCTCCGCTAAATGGATTCGAGCGGTAATACAGGTCGAACACGACTTGTTCGTTGTGACGGCCTTGTTTCCAATAAATATACATCCAACGTGGGAGGTATAGGTCGGTATGAAGCGCTAGGTTGCGATGTAACATAATCGTTCCTTTCTGTTTTATGTCACTTCCCGGTCACAGTGGCCCCGAGTGTCGTGACAAAATGTTCGAGCGCCCAATCGTGACCGACTGGGTTGAAGCTTTGGACGGCATCGGCGTGAACGACGATTGTATAGCCGAGGTTGTACGCGTCGACTGCCGTATGGAGCACACAGATGTCCGTGCACACACCGACGAGATGAATCTCCGTGATGGCCCGTTCGCGCAAACGCAAATCAAGGTCGGTACCGGCGAAGGCGCTATAGCGTGTCTTATCGATCCAATGATCGGCCCGGCTCGCCGCGGTTTTAACGGCGCCGTAAAGTTCGCGGCCTTCAGTCCCACGAATGTTATGAGGCGGAAAGAGCGTCGTCTCAGGGTGATACGTGTCACCAGCGTCGTGGACATCGTTCGCGACGACGACATAATCCTCGTCCGCGAACTCCTCAATCAACTGGACGATTCGTTCTTCTATGTCTTGCCCTGGTTTTCCACAAGTCAAACGACCCGTGTCTGCGATAAAATCAAACGTGTAGTCGATCACAATCAATCCACGCATGGCGAGATCTCCTCTCTCATGTAAAGAATAGTTGGCTATCTTTCTTATTCTAAATCATTTTGCATGAAGCGAAAAAGATTATTTTTGATCGCGGTCGGGTACTAGGTGTAAGAAGAACTGTTTGCGAAAGGGGAATCAGCACATGCTGCTGTCATCAACCGAACTGTCAGAGCAACTGTCCCGCTTAAACGGCTGGGACGTTGTCGAAGGGGAATTACAAAAGACGTATCGTCTCGAGACGTTTCCAGAGGCGATTCAATTCGTCCATCTCGTCGCCGATTTGGCGGAGTCGCTCGATCACCATCCGAACATCTTAATCGAGTATCGGAACGTCACGTTGACCGTGTCGACGCATGACGAAGGTGGAATCACGGAGAAAGATATCATGCTCGCGAAAGGTTGTGAGGAGCTTGTCTAAGCTATTCATGACATTCGCCTCAGGTACGGTCGCTGAACGATTGCGTCAACAACCGGGTGTGCTCGTCGCAAACGGGACGGAAACGATTTTACTCGCCGAAGGGGACAAGTCTCCGTTCCAGAGCGGAAAGACGTTTCAAATCGAAGAAGCAGAAGGACAATTCGCCCCGAAAGGGAATATTGTCTATGCGAACATTCCGGTCGATTCGAACGCCCGGTCGCTCTTGTTCCATCGTTTGTTGAAAGACAAATCACGTCTTGGGTCTGGCCATAGCGGTTTTGCCGCCTATCGGCTCGGTGTCGACCCTGAAGACAACCACGGGGTTGTTTTCATCCAATTCACCGAAGGCGGGAATCGTTTTCGTGATTCGACCGACTACATCTTGTTCCAAGAATGGCTGAAAGAAGCCGTCGAACAAAAAGGAGCCGGTCCGATCATAAAACACTATGTCGTCGATGCAACAGATGACCTATAATAAACATAACGTCACGTTAGGGGAGGATTTTTTATGAACAAGAACTACTTCTGGTTAGGTATGGCCGCAGGTGCCGTCATCGGAGCCGGGGCATCGCTTCTCCACAGAGAGACGCGCGAGCAACAAGTCAGCCAGCTCAAGCATATGAAATCACGACTCAAGTCACACGATACGTCTACACAAGCTCATTCGGTCGGCCTTCAAGCCTCTTCGAAAGCGAGTTTGAAAGATCGTGTCATGGATTTGAAGGCACTCTATGAAGAGAACCAAGATACGATTCAAAATCTCGTCGAAGACGTGAAAGACTTGGTCGACGCGCTTCAAGACGCTCGTCATAAAAATCAAATCTAATTCATATCCACGGTCCGGTGCTGTTGCACCGGGCCGTTTTTTCGTGTTCTGGCAGGAACCTCTCTGTCTATTTTGTATAAAAATACAATTAACAGTATAAATATGCGTATGTTTTAATCGATTTATTCTTTTAAGGAGGTTCGGCAGATGATCACTTGTGGAATCGTCGGCGTCACGGGGTACGCCGGGATGGAGCTGTTAAAGCTGATCGGGAAACATCCCGAGTTCACGCTCGTCCGGGCGATGAGCGATTCGAGCGCCGGGTCGACACTCGCGCAACTGTACCCATGGTTAGAGATTGAGGATTTGACACTCGAACCGTTCCATGTGGACGCATTGGACGACATCGACGTCATCTTTTTCGCGACGCCAAGCGGAGTGTCGGCGCAATACGTGACGCAGTTGACGGAATATGAAGGGGTCGTCATCGATTTGAGTGGAGACTTACGTCTGCCGGCATCGAGCTACGAGACGTGGTATGGCAAACCGGCCGTACCGGCATCGCTTCAAGCACAGGCGGTATATGGATTGACGGAATGGAATCGAGACGCTGTAAGGTCGGCCGATTGGATTGCCAATCCCGGGTGTTACGCCACGGCGGTCGCGCTCGGCTTATTGCCGTTCGTGAACGGAGGCTGGATCGACCCGAACGAAATCATCGTCTCGGCCTGCTCCGGAATTACGGGAGCCGGGAAGGGACTCAGCGCCAAGACGCACCACGCCCGCTCCAACGAAAACGTGCAACTGTATAAAATCCATACGCATCAACACATCCCGGAGATTGAACAGACGCTTTATGCAGTGAGCGGGACGCAAGCGACCGTGTCACTCTCGACACACCTGTTGCCCATCAATCGAGGCATCATGGCGACGATGAGCGTCGTCCCGACGCTTGAGCAGAGCGAAGCGAATTGGGTGGACGCATTGCGACAGGCTTACGCGGATGAACCATTTATCCGGGTGCAACAAGGCGAACCGGAGATTCGAACTGCCGTCGGGTCGAACTATTGCGACTTGTGGGTGTATCTCGACCAACGAACGAATCGAATGACCATCATCTCGGTCATCGACAATATGCAAAAAGGTGCGGCCGGACAAGCGATTCAAAACGCCAATGTCCGCTTTGGATTAAACGAAACAGCCGGGTTGAATGAACAACCCCAGTACATATAAGGAGGTAGAACGAATGATTGAAACAACGATCAGCCCTGTCGTCCACGTCGTCACGCCGAAAGGGTTTCAAGCGTGCGGGGTTCACGCCGGACTGAAACGAAAGCGTAAGGATTTAGCCCTGCTCGTCTGCGAACAGTTGGCTAGTGCCGCCGCGGTGTATACGACGAACCAATTTCAAGCGGCTCCGATTCAAGTGACGAAAGAAACGCTACACGCGTCGAGCGGGAAGATTCGTGCCGTCTTGATTAACAGTGGAAATGCCAACGCCTGCACCGGTCCGCAAGGGCTCGAGGACGCGTATACGATGCGCGATAAGGCGGCCGAACATATCGGGGTCAAACCGGAAGAAGTGGCGATTGCCTCGACCGGTGTCATCGGTCAACTGTTGCCGATGGAGGCGCTCTTGAACGGAATCGATTTGCTTGAACCGATCCATGAGGAGATGGGGGCGGAGTCGTTCGCGGAAGCGATTTTGACGACCGATACGGGAACAAAATGTACGGGCGTCGAGTACACCGAAGGAGGCGCGACCGTGACAATCGCAGGTGTGGCCAAAGGCTCGGGAATGATTCATCCGAACATGGCGACGATGCTCGGCTTCATCACGACCGATGCCGTCATCGCGCCCAACGTGTTACAACGGGCGCTGAAACAGAGCGTGGACGCCTCGTTTAACAGCATCACCGTCGACGGGGACAGTTCGACGAACGATATGGTGCTCGCTTTGGCGAGCGGACTGACCGAGATGGATGAAATCATCGAAGGGACACCAGCCTATGACCGCTTCTGCCAAGCGTTGACGGACGTGTGCACAGATCTCGCCAAGGCGATTGCTCGTGACGGGGAAGGGGCGACGAAATTGATTGAGGTCGAGGTCGTCGGGGCGAAGACGGATGAGGCGGCTCGGATGATTGCGAAACAAGTCGTCGGCTCGTCGCTCGTGAAGACGGCCGTCTATGGACAAGATGCGAACTGGGGACGCATCATCGCCGCCATCGGTGCATCGGAGCAACCGATTGACGTGAACCACGTCGACATCCGCATCGGGTCACAGCATGTGCTGATGGAAAGTGCGCCGGTCTGGTTCGATGAGGCGCTCGCGACAGAAGAGATGGGACAAGACGTCGTCTCGATCCAAATCCGATTGCAGGACGGCACCGGACAAGGTCAGGCGTACGGCTGCGATTTGACTTACGATTACGTCAAAATCAACGCGAGTTACCGGACATGAAACAACGGAAAATCGTCAAACTCGGCGGGAGCGTTTGGGACACGCTCCATCCGGACTATTTCAAAGAATGGCAGGCATGGCTCGACGCAGGGCATGAACTCGTACTCATCCATGGGGGTGGACCTGCGTTGTCCGCTTATTGCGAGCACCAACAAATCGAACCGGTGTTTCAAGACGGACGTCGTGTCACGACCGCAGACGTGTTAACGGGAGCCGAGCGTGTGCTCGCGGGGGAGATGCAGACCGAAATCGTCGCTGCCCTCGGACGTCATCAGATTCAAGCGGTCGGTCTCTCGGGTGTGGACGGACAGACGCTGACAGGAAAGCAGTTGGTGGAGCTCGGGGCGGTCGGCGAAGTTGACCATGTCGAGACAGACTTGTTCGAGCTGTTGCTCGCGAGTCGGTACGTGCCTGTCGTGACATCACTGTTACAAGGACCGGACGGCACGTTGAACTGTAACGGAGACGATTGTGCGATCGCAGTCGCGATCGCGTTGCAGGCCGACCGTTTTGAAATGATCACTGACGTCCCAGGTATCCGGATTGATGGGACGTTCCGTCAAACGCTGACACGTGAAGACATCCAAACGGCCATCGCCACAGGGGATATCTATGGGGGGATGATCCCGAAAACCGAGGCGCTCTTAGCAGCTCTAGCAGGAGGGATTGAAGTCGCCGTCATCCGTGACGGCAAGGACCCGGTTCATCCCGGGACAACACTACAGGAGGTGCACCATGCATTCACTACTACCGACATACGGACAACGACATATTGAGATTGAGCAGGCGAGCGGGTCCTACGTGACCGATACGGCGGGGAAGCGGTATCTCGATTTCGTCATGGGCATCGCCGTCTGCGGGACGGGTCATCGTCATCCGCACGTGAGCCAAACGCTAGAGGCGCAGCTTCAAAAAGTGTGGCACACCTCGAACCTTTACAACATCAGCGGGCAAGCGCGCGTCGCCGAGACGCTCATGTCAGGGACGCATTTGACGCATGCGTTCTTCTGTAACAGCGGGACCGAGGCGAACGAAGGGGCATTCAAATTGATTCGGAAATGGACGAACAAGACAAAAATCGTGACGTTCACGAAATCGTTCCACGGTCGCTCGTTCGCCATGCTCGGGGCGACCGGACAAGACAAGGTCAAAGCCGGGTTCGGGCCGATGGTGGCCGATTTTGTGCATGCACCGTTCAACGACATGGACGCGCTCAACATGATTGACGACGAGACGGCTGCGGTCTGGCTCGAAATCGTCCAAGGCGAGGGTGGGGTCGTCGTCGCTGACGCGGCATGGCTCGAAGCGCTTCAAGCGAAAGCGACTGAGCATGGTGTCAAAATCGTCGTCGATGAGGTGCAGACCGGGATTGCCCGCACAGGTACCCGTTTCGCGTTCGAACAGACACCGCTTAAACCGGACGTCGTCACGCTCGCGAAAGGGCTCGGTAGTGGTTTTCCCGTCGGAGCGATTTTGACAGCAGCAGGTGCGGAACACGTCTTCACGGCTGGCAGTCACGGTTCGACGTTCGGCGGCAATCCGCTCGCGATGGCCGCGGCGGAAGCGACGCTCGACATTTTGTTCGAGGCGGACGCACTTGCCCACGTCAATGCGATGGGCGCGCGATTACGAGCGGGCTTGGAACAATTTGTCGACGGAGAGACATTCACCGAGGTACGTGGACTCGGTTTGATGCTCGGGCTCGTCGCGACGCAATCGGTCGCGGCATGGATCGAACAGTTGCGAGACGCTGGCCTCTTGGTCGTTGCGGCAGGTCCTGACGTGATTCGCTTCTTGCCGTCTTTGTTGCTTACAGAAGCCGAAGTGGATGAGGCGCTCGCAATCATTGGACATGTGATTACAAAGGAGATGGTGTCATGACGGGGACAGTGACGTTACAAAGCGGTCAACAGTTCAACGGGACGTGGGAGACGAGTGCGCGCTCGGCGAAAGGGGAGGTCGTCTTCTTCACAGGGATGACCGGTTATCAAGAAGTGTTGACCGATCCTTCGTACGCCGGTCAAATCGTCGCGTTCACATATCCGCTCATCGGACAATATGGGTTGACCGACGCAGCATCTGAAAGTGCGGACATTCAAGTGGCGGGCGTGCTCGTCCAGACGTTAGCTGGCAACGGGGCGGCGACCGACTTGAAGGATTGGTTGGAGCAGTCCGGTGTGCCGGTACTGTCTGACGTCGACACGCGCTCGCTCGTCCATGCCCTCCGTGAACACGGGGATCAGTGGGGTGTGATGACGTCGGAATCGGATGTGTCGTTCGATGGGGACCTACATCAGATTACGGAGACCGTTTCGACGCCAAGTCATGTGCGTCACGGCGACGGGGCGAGCGGACATATCGTCTGTCTTGATTTCGGCGTGAAGGCGTCGATGGTTCAAGCGATGGTGGAGCGAGGGTACGCGGTGACAGTCGTTCCGTTCGATACGACGGCCGCCCAAGTCCACGCGCTCGCGCCGACCGGGATTCTCGTGTCGAACGGTCCGGGAGACCCACGTGATTTAATCGACTACCTCGAGGATGTGCGTGAAGTGTCACTGGCGTATCCGACGCTCGGCATTTGTATGGGCCATCAACTGCTCGCGCTCGCCTTCGGGTGTGAGATTGAAAAACAGGCTTACGGACACCGCGGATCCAATCATCCGGTCCGGAACGTCCAGACGGGTGAAGTGTGGATGACGTCGCAAAATCACGGGTACGTCGTCAAACGGGACAGTTTGGAAGCGACGCCGCTCGAGCTACTATTTGAGAACGTGAACGATTTGTCGGTCGAAGGGACATTGCACCGGACGGCCCCGATTCTCTCGGCCCAGTTTCATCCGGAGGCCAGTCCGGGACCAAAGGAAGCACAAGCCATCTTTGACCGCTTCGACGAAATGATTCAGCAAGGGGTGAACGTCTATGCATAAGAAAGTACTCGTCATCGGTTCAGGTCCGATTATCATCGGACAGGCGGCCGAGTTTGACTATTCGGGCACACAGGCGTGCCAAGCGCTTCGAGAAGCAGGCTGTGAGGTCGTGCTCTTCAACTCGAACCCGGCCACGATCATGACTGATCCCGGTTTGGCCGATCACACATACATCGAGGCGATGACGTTAGAGAAGGCCGAGTTGATTATCGAGACAGAACGTCCGACCCACTTGCTTGCCACGGTCGGCGGGCAGACCGCCCTCAATTTGGCGCTCGCCTTGGACGAGGCCGGTGTGCTCGAACGATACGGGATCGCCCTCCTTGGGACGTCGCTCGAGACGATTCGCGACGGGGAGGACCGCGAACGGTTCAAACAGAAGATGAACGAACTTGGGGAACCGCTCCCCGTCAGCACGACCATCGAATCGATCGAAGCCCTTGACGGCTTTATCGCCGAGACGGGCGTCCCGCTCATCGTCCGTCCGGCGTTCACGCTCGGCGGTACCGGCGGCGGGATTGCGGAGACGATTGATGCCGCCTATACGCTTGCGCAACGTGGTCTCGAGGCGAGTCCCATCTCGCAGTGTTTAATCGAGCAGAGTATCGCCGGGTATAAAGAGTTCGAATATGAGGTCATGCGCGACGCCAACGGGACGTGTATCATCGTCTGCAACATGGAAAACATCGACCCGGTCGGCGTCCATACGGGCGATTCGGTCGTGTTCGCCCCGGCCCAGACACTATCGGATGTCATGCATCAGACGTTACGGAGCGCCGCGTTCCGAATCGTCTCGGCACTTGGTGTCGTCGGCGGGTGTAACATCCAGTTCGCCGTTCATCCGACGGAAGACGCCTATTACGTGATTGAAGTGAACCCGCGTGTCTCACGTAGCTCGGCGCTCGCCTCGAAGGCGACCGGTTATCCGATTGCGAAGATTGCCACCCGTCTTGCCCTCGGGGAACGACTCGACGATTGCATCAATCCCGTCACGAACGGGACGATGGCGAGCTTCGAGCCGGCCCTCGATTATGTGACGGCGAAAGTGCCGACGTTCCCGTTCGATTTGTTCAATGGGACGGACCGGACGCTCGGACCGCAGATGAAAGCGACCGGGGAGAGCATGGCGATGGGCAAAACACTCGAAGAAGCGCTACAGAAAGCGTGGCGCGGTGCCGGTGTCGAGCAGAGTCCGCTCTATCCGAGTTGGATGGCGACAGCTGATCCTGACGCGCTCTACGCTGAAATTTCGGCACCGACCGATCGTCGTCTCCTGGCGTGCCTCGCGTTACTCGATCGGGGAATCGCCACGGCGTCACAGCTTGAAGCGCTGACGGGTATCGCCCCGCACTTCATGATGACGTTCGAGCGACTCGTGACGACAATCCGTCTGGACCTGTCTATGAAAGAAAACTTGTTGCAAGCGAAACGGTTCGGTTTCACTGACGCCCAGATTGCGCAACAGATGAACGTCACGGCCGACGCAGTCGCAGCGATGCGGCTCGAACACGACATCCATCCGGTCTATCAGATGATTGATACGTGTGCCGCCGAGTTCGAGAGCCACACACCGTACTTTTACGGGTCGTGGCACGGGACGTCTGAAGTCGTGCCGAGCGAGCGCCCGAAAGTCGCCATCATCGGGTCAGGGCCGATTCGCATCGGGCAAGGTATCGAGTTCGATTACAGTTCGGTGCACGCTGTCTGGGCCCTTCAAAAGCTCGGGGTCGAGACGATTATGATCAACAACAATCCGGAGACGGTGTCAACCGACTTCACGGTCGCAGACAAACTGTACGTCGAACCGTTGACGTTTGAAGATGTCGTCCACGTATTGGAGGCAGAAGGCTGTCAGGACGTCCTCATCCAGTTCGGCGGCCAGACCGGCATCTCACTCGCCCGTGCGCTAGAAACCAAAGGCTACCACTTGCTCGGGGCGACGGCAGACGTCATCGATCAAATGGAGGACCGGGATCGGTTCTATCAATTCCTTGACGAAATCGGGGTGGCCCACATCCCTGGAGAAGAGGTCGGATCAGTTGACGAGTTGACGTCCGCGATCGATCGTCTCGGGTATCCATGTGTCGTCCGTCCCTCCTACGTCATCGGTGGAAAAGGCATGTATATCATCCGGACTGCGGCGGAGTTGGCTCAAGTCGAACCGCACTTGACTTATCCGCTCCTCGTCGATGCGTATGTCGATGGACGTGAACTCGAAGTCGACTGTGTCACTGACGGGAAAACCGTCTACATTCCGGCCTTGCTCGAACAGATTGAGGCAGCCGGTGTCCATTCGGGCGATTCGACGATGATTCTGCCGCCGGTCAAAACGTCACGCGCGCAACAAGCCGAGATTGAAGCCATCGTTCAAACGATTGGTCAAGCGCTCGCATATAAGGGTGCGCTCAATATCCAATTCGTGTTGAAAGACGACGTCATCTACGTGCTCGAAATCAATCCGCGTGCATCTCGGACGGTCCCGATCGTCAGTAAAGTGACCGGGGAACCACTCATCGAATGGGCGACGCTCGCGGCGTTCGGCCATGAGTTGGCAACCGTCGTCCCAGAGGCACGTCCGGTATGGAGCGGCTATGCCATCAAGACACCGGTGTTCTCGAGTTTGAAATTGCCGGGCGTCGACCCGCTCAGCGGCCCCGTCATGCGCTCGACTGGAGAGACACTCCAATTCAGCATGACCCCTTACGTGTCCGAACGCTTCTGTTACGATGCGACGACGGCGCGCATCATGAATCGGACTGAGACCGTAGCCGGCCAAGGCTGGTCATCATATAGTGATCAAGCGCTCGATGAGACGACCGAGTTCCAAAACGTGTCGGTCCTATTTTCAAACGCACCAGAAGAACAAGCGGCACGTGAGACGGCCGTCCGCAACGGCGTCCACGTCATCTCGGAGACACATCTTGCCGAGTACTATCAACAAGCGATGCAAGCGGAACCGATGCCGGTCCGTTCACTTCAAACGATGCAGACAGGAGAGGGACTACCATTATGACGACGAAAACAATCAATCATCTACTGACACTCGAGGAACTGACTCCGTCCGCACTCGACGACTTGCTTGGACTCGCGGCCAAGGTCAAACGACAGCCGGAAGCGTTCCAGTCGGCGCTCGCCGGCAAGAAAGTGGCGCTCTTGTTCGAGAAGGCCTCGACCCGGACCCGGATGTCGTTCGAGGTCGGTGTCGTCGAACTCGGCGGTTATCCGCTGTCCTTGAGCAGCAGTGATTTACAAATCGGGCGTGGGGAGCCGCTGACGGATACGATTCAAGTCATGAGCCGTTATGTCGATGCGCTCATGATTCGGACGTATGCCCACGCGACGGTCGAGACGCTCGCTTCGGCAGGTTCGATTCCAATCATCAACGGATTGACCGATTCCCATCACCCATGCCAAGTACTCGCCGACTTGTTGACGGTCGAGGAAGTGTTCGGCACGAGAACAGGTAAGACGTTGACGTACATCGGCGACGGGAACAATATGGCCCACTCGCTCATGATCGGGGGCGCGCTCAGCGGGATGCACATCCGCATCGCCTCGCCGGAAGCATATACGGTCGAGACCGAGATTTTCGAACGGGCGAATGAACTCGCGGCGACTACTGGAGGCAGCGTTACGTTGTGGCAAGACCCGGTCGCTGCGGCAGCGGGTGCGGACGTCATTTACACGGATGTGTTCGCGAGCATGGGGCAAGAAGCGGAAGCGGCGGAACGGTTGACGCAGTTTGCGACGTTCCAAGTCGATGCTTCGCTCATGCAGCAAGCGAAGTCAGATGCGATTTTCCTGCACTGTCTCCCGGCCCATCGCGGCGAAGAAGTGACGGCCGACGTCATCGACGGTCCGCAATCGGTCGTGTTCGATCAAGCTGAGAATCGATTGCACGCGCAAAAGGCGCTCATGCTCACCTTGCTCGGCTAAACGAAAAGAGAGGATTCGCCGCTCGGGCGAATCCTCTCTTTATTACTGTCATAAGAAGCGGGCGAACAGGCCGAACACGGCCAATCCGACGATCACGTAGAAAATCCATTTGCCTTCACCCGTATGAATGATGGGCGGGGAATACTTGCGTGGCTTGTACTTCCCGTAACGGAGCGGGCGCGAATACGGCACCGCGAACCGGGAGAGCGGAATCGCGAGCAAGAACCCGGCGAGGAAACCATACACATGTCCCCAAAGTGACACGTTCGCGCCGATGAGCGTGAACACGGCGCTGATGGCGACGAAGATATAGACGAGTCGAGCGTCCTGGCTGTAGATGAGCGTCCGGCGGAACCGACCGATGTACACATAAAAGCCGAGAATCGCTAAAATCGCACCTGAAGCACCGGCTTGCAGGTAGAACAGTTCACTCACCGTGAAGAACGTGAGCAAATTGGCAAGCACACCGGCCACGATATAGAACACGGCGAACTTGATGTGACCGACCATGCGTTCCATGGCGGGTCCAAAGATAATCAAAGCGAACGAGTTGAACAGCAAATGACCGAGCCCTAAATGGATGAAGTTGGCCGTCAAGAGACGGTACCATTCCCCTTGGGCGAGTGCGAGATGGAATGACCCGCCGAGTGCGACAATCCGGAGGTCGGGGACCAAAGAATCGATGACAAACACGAGCAGTTGGATTACAATGAACAGCGTTACGAGCGGATACGCCCGGACGAACGTTTGAACATTCTCAGTACGACTAAACATAGCATCACCTCTTTCCTTAATTGTATAAGGAAACGAGTGAAAAAGGAAAGGAGCGAGTGTCCTGTGATTGTGGGGATCGGAATCGATATCGTCGAGCTCGAGCGGATTGCTCGCTCGCTCAAAAATGACCGTTTCGTCGCACGTCTGTTGACCGAAGCCGAGCGGGCGCTTGCGGACGCCTATCCAGAACAACGGCGCATCGAATTCGTCGCTGGACGATTTGCGGCGAAAGAAGCGTATGCCAAAGCAGTCGGGACCGGGATTGCCCGGGGCCTGTCGTGGCAACAAATCGAAATCTTACCGGATGAGGCCGGGCGACCGCATATGACGGCGCCGTACTCAGGCCGGATTCATATGAGTATCAGCCACAGCGAGCAATATGCCGTGGCACAAGTCATCATTGAAGAGGGGGATCACGATGTTTCGTCCAAGTTGGATTGAAATCGATCGGGCGGCGATCAAACATAACGTAATCGAAATCAAAAAACGGATCCCGCAAGCGCTCATGGCCGTCGTCAAAGCGAACGCTTACGGGCATGGTGCCGTCGAAGTGGCAAAGATTGCGCTTGATAACGGAGCGACGATGCTCGGTGTGGCCTTACTCGAGGAGGCAATCCAGCTCCGAGAGGCCGGGATTAAAGCGCCGATTCTCGTCATGGAGGCCCAGTTCCCAGAATATGCGGGCGTCGCCGCCGAACACGATGTGACGTTGTCAGTCTTTTCGGCCGACTGGTTGCGTGAGGCGCGCACGCATCTATCTGACCGTCCGCTCACCGTTCATGTGAAAGTCGACACGGGGATGGGTCGTCTCGGTTTGCGGACCCGCGCCGAACTTGATGCCCTTTTAGAAGCGGCAGATGACCGTTTTATCGTCGAAGGGATCTATACGCACTTTGCGACGGCGGATGAGCCGGACAGTGAGCTTTACTATGAGCAGCAGGAGCGATTTGGTCAGTTGATAGATGGACTCCACTCGCGATTCCGCTACATTCATACGTCAAACTCGGCCGGGGCGATCCGCATGGCTGGACAAGACGTGCCGTACAACGTGGTGCGGGTCGGAATTGCGATTTATGGGCTCTACCCGTCAGCTGAGATGGCTTCCTTCTATTCATTTTTACGACCGGCCTTCACGTTGAAGAGCAAGCTCATGCAAGTGAAGCAACTCGAAGCTGGACAGACGATCAGCTACGGGGCGACGTATACGACGACTGAAGATGAGTGGATCGGTACCGTGCCGGTCGGATATGCCGACGGCTGGATCCGTAAAGCGAGCGGCTTCGAAGTAGACGTCAATGGAGAGCGCTGTCCCATTATCGGTCGTGTCTGCATGGATCGCTTCATGGTGAGGCTTCCTAAAGAGCTGCCGGTCGGGACTGTGGTCACGCTCATCGGCGGACCAGTCGCGATTGACGAACTGGCCACGCATCTCGAGACGATCAACTATGAGGTCGTCTGCCAATTAACGAATCGCCTCCCGCGACGTTATGTGTAAAGCGGAAAACGTGTGAAATTATCTGAATTCTTTCGGGAATTCTCTATATTTTCCCAAACTCGCGTGTTATATTGGTAAAGAACGCGGGAATATTTCCGCCAGTCATTGAAACGATTCTGGAGGTGTAAGATGTTGAAACAGCGAACTGCGGGTGCTTTAGCGTCCGTTCCAGATCGGTTCTCGCAGCATGGGGGTCCGATTTCGATGAAAGACCGTGAATCATTGTCATTGAACGATGTAGTGACGTACTTGTCCAAAGAAATTGCTGATCGACAACAAACACTGCGCGAAGAATTGGCGAGAGGCTATCAAGAGATGGCCGCGTTTAATTTGAATATGGCAGAAGAGATGCTGATGATTGAGACGGAAGCCGAACATGCTCTCTTACGTCAAGTAAGCGGGGTGTGAGCGGAGTGATCGTAAAGCGTGGTGACGTGTTTTATGCGAATCTGTCGCCCGTAGTCGGTTCAGAGCAAGGTGGAGTTCGTCCGGTTCTCGTCATTCAAAACGATATCGGCAATCGCTTTAGCCCGACCGTCATTGTCGCTGCGATTACGGCTCAGATCCAGAAAGCAAAACTGCCGACTCATGTAGAGGTATATCAAGTCAAACATGGTCTCGAACGAGATTCCGTGATTTTACTTGAACAGATTCGAACGATTGATAAGCGTCGTCTGACGGATAAAGTCACTCATCTTGATGATGAGACGATGCACAAAGTTGACCGAGCGCTAGAGATTAGTCTGGGATTAATCCCTCTCTAGCTTACATATAAAGAAACCGATACATGGGTATCGGTTTTTTTTCAAAAAAATCTTTGAAAAATAGTTTAGAATTCTGTAAAACGGGAATTTAGTTTAATCGTACTCAATTTTTCTGTACGCACATTAGGAGGGAATATACGATGGATTTAGCGATTCGCGAGCAAGTCATTGGAGAACAATTACACCTTTACGTATCCGGAGAAGTGGATACATATACCGCACCAAAATTGAAGGAAGTCTTGCACCCGGCAATCACGGACCAAGACGTCACCGTTCATTTGGATGAAGTGGACTATATGGATTCAACTGGTCTCGGCGTATTTGTCGGTGCCCTTAAAATAGCCAAACGTAATGAGAAAGAGTTGTCGCTCGTCGGCGTCACCGACCGCGTCAATCGTCTCTTTGAATTGACAGGACTGCACAAGTTGCTTTCGATCAATACAAACGTAAGAGGTGGCACGCAATGAGTAACATCGAACAGACGGTGATGACGTTCCCGGCCAAACCGGAGTATGTCGGTGTGGTCCGTTTAGTCGTCTCAGGAATCGCTAACCGTATGGGATATACGTACGACGAGATCGAAGATATTAAAATCGCGGTCTCGGAAGCCTGTGGCAATGCTGTTCAACATGCCTATGAAGATCAAGAGGGTGAAGTGAAGCTCACGTGCGGCGTTTATGAAGATCGTCTCGAAATGACGATTGAAGACTCGGGCAAAACATTTGCCGACGACGTGAAACGCCAAGCGGCGCCAGTCGAAGAGACGGCTGAAATCGAATCGCTTCACGAAGGAGGACTCGGTCTTTTCCTCATTGAAGCCTTAATGGATGACGTCTCGATCAACAAGGACAATGGTGTCAAGGTGACGATGACGAAACTCCTTAACAGGGACGAGGTGGATCAGAGTGCCAGCAAAATCTCAACAACGCCATCACAGTGATGATGAAGTATTAGAGTGGATTGAGCGTTATCAACAGGACGATCAAAATGAAGAAGTCCAAATGCTCCTCATCAACCGATACTCAGACCTCGTTGAGGCGCTCGCGCGAAAGTTTTCGCGGGGCCGGGCCATCCATGATGATCTCGTTCAAGTCGGGATGATCGGACTTCTCGCTGCCCTCCGCCGTTTCGACCCTGAGTTTGGACGCAGTTTCGAGTCGTTCGCCGTTCCGACGATTATCGGTGAAATCAAGCGTTTCATCCGGGACAAGACGTGGAGCGTCCACGTCCCACGCCGAATCAAAGAGCTTGGACCGAAAATCAAGAAGACGGTCGAAGAATTGACGACCGAATTGCAACGCTCACCGCGCATAGATGAGATTGCCGATTATCTTGGCGTATCGGATGAAGAGATTCTCGAAACGCTCGAGATGGGTAAGAGCTACCAAGCCCTTTCCGTCGACAGCTCAATCGAAGCGGACAACGAAGGTTCGACCGTCACGCTCCTAGACCTCGTCGGGAGTCAAGAACGTGGTTACGAATCGGTTGACCAGCGCCTCATCCTTGAAAAAGCGTTCAGCGTGTTGAATGAACGGGAACAGGCGATTCTGGAATGTGCTTATTATAAAAACATGAGCCAAAAAGAGACGGGTGAGCTCCTTGGGATTTCACAGATGCACGTATCGCGCTTACAGCGTCGTGCGCTCGAGAAATTACGCGAGGCCATCAAAGTCCCGCTCAATGAAGTATTCTCAAACGATGACTAAACGGTCATCGTTTTTTTGTCGTCCACGCGTGAGTTTGCTACACTTCAAGAGAGAAGAGAAAAGGAAGTGATTCGATTGATTACGAAAATCGCAAAAGATTTGAAGTTGAAGACGAGTCAAGTCGAGACGGTGCAACAACTCGCCGCGGACGGAGCGACGATTCCGTTCATGGCCCGGTACCGTAAAGAAATGACCGGTAATCTCGATGAAGTGGAAATCAAAGCCATTCTCGATGCCTTACAATATGAAGAGAGTTTGCACAAACGTAAGACGGACGTCCTCGCCAAACTCGAAGAACTTGAGAAGGCGACACCAGAGTTGACCCGTGCGCTTGAAACGGCGACGAGCCTGCAACAAGTCGATGACATCTACCTTCCGTATCGTCCGAAACGACGGACGAAAGCCGAACAAGGTCGGGAGAAAGGGCTCCAACCGCTCGCTGACTGGTATCGTCAACCAACACCATATTCGGTGACCGAAGCGCAGTCGTTAGCAGGGGACCTCTCGCTTGAAGAAGCACTTCCGTTCGTCCAATCGATTATCGGGGAGGAGTGGGGCGAAGTGGCGACGCTTCGACAATCACTCCGTACACGAGTCCGGAAAGAGGCGCTCCTTCGTTCACAGAAGAAAAAGCAGGCGGAAGATGAGAAAGAAGTGTTCGCCCAGTATTATGAATATGAAGAGAAAATCGCAGGAATCGTCCCACACCGAATCCTCGCCTTGAACCGTGGAGAGCGCACGGATGTGTTGCAAGTGAAGATCGTCTTCGACGAGACGGGTTTCATGCGACAAGCGCTCGGCAAGTTTGACCGCTTGCCGACGGAGAAACGTGAACTCGTTACGCTCGCCGTGAAGGACGCCTTCAAGAAGTCGGTGTTCCCGGCCATCGAACGCGAGGTCCGGAGCGAGTTGACTGAGACGGCTGAAGAACAGGCAATCGACGTGTTCTCAAAAAACTTGAAACAGCTCTACATGCAACCACCGCTTCGTGAGGTCGTCGTCCTAGGAATTGACCCAGCCTATCGCACAGGTTGTAAATGGGCCGTCGTCAATGAAATCGGAAAAGTCGAAGAGGTCGGTGTCTTCTATCCGACGGCACCGAAACACGATGTCGCGGGCTCAGAGAAAGTGTTGGCGTCACTCGTGAAACGTTATCCAATCTCGGTTATCGTCATCGGGAATGGGACCGCATCCCGTGAGACGGAACAGTTCGTATCGAACTGGCTAAAGAAGGCGGAACGCGAGATAGCCTATGCCATCGTCAACGAGGCGGGGGCGAGTGTCTATTCGGCTTCAGAAATTGCCCGATCAGAGTTCCCGGAATTGAAAGTGGAAGAACGTTCGGCCGTCTCGATTGCTCGACGCATTCAAGACGCGATGGCGGAACTCGTCAAAGTCGATCCGCAGTCTGTCGGGGTCGGGCAATATCAGCATGACGTCAGTCAGAACAAGTTGAAAGGGTCGCTCGAGTTCGTTGTCGAGAGTGTCGTCAACATGGTCGGCGTCGATGTGAACCGGGCTTCGGAGTCACTGCTCACGTATGTATCCGGATTGAATAAGACGACGGCTAAAAATATTGTCGCGTATCGTGACGAGTTCGGCCGGTTTGATACACGGAAAGAAATCAAGAAAGTACCACGTCTTGGAGCGAAGGCGTATGAACAAGCAGCCGGCTTTTTACGGATCACGAATGGGAGTGATGTGCTCGACCAGACGGAGATTCATCCAGAGAGCTATAAATTGACACTCTCTCTATTGAAGGAACTCGGTGTTTCGAAGCAAGCGGTAGGCACGGCCGAACTGCGGGAACGATTAAAGACGGTCGATGCCAAAGTGCTAAGTGAGAAGCTAGATGCCGGATTACCGACAGTCGAAGATATCTTGAAGTCGCTCGCGAAGCCTGGACGTGACCCGCGCGAAGATATTCAGAAACCATTGCTTCGGACCGACGTTATGAACTTGGAGGACCTTCAAGTGGGGATGGAGTTCCAAGGGACGGTGCGAAACGTCATCGACTTTGGGGCGTTCGTTGATATCGGGGTGAAGCAAGATGGACTCGTCCATATTTCGAAATTGTCGAATCGCTACGTCAAGCATCCGCTTGATGTCGTCGCAGTCGGTGATATCGTCACCGTATGGATCGAACAAGTGGACGCCAATCGTGGACGGATTAGTCTCACGATGTTGGAGCCGAAGCCTTAAATAAGAAGGAACTAGTACCGGGCAAAATGTTTTTTATTTTGCTCGGGTTTTTTTATAAAAAAGTGTTGACGGTCTTTTCTGCCCGTGCTATCTTATAGAAGTCGCCGAGAGACGACATGGAATATTAAAGCTTTTCTAAAAAAGTGATTGACAGGTTTCTGGTTTGCGGTTACAATTTAAATCGTTACTTCGATAAATTCAAGCAACGTTCCGCAATAGCTCAGTGGTAGAGCAACCGGCTGTTAACCGGTAGGTCGTAGGTTCAAATCCTACTTGCGGAGCCATTTTATTTTGGAGACGTACCCAAGAGGCTATAAGGGGCTCCCCTGCTAAGGGAGTAGGCTGGGAAACCGGTGCGAGGGTTCGAATCCCTCCGTCTCCGCCACTTAATTTTTAGAAAACACATACATCTGGCCCGTTGGTCAAGCGGTTAAGACACCGCCCTTTCACGGCGGTAACACGGGTTCGAATCCCGTACGGGTCACCATCATACGGAGGATTAGCTCAGCTGGGAGAGCACCTGCCTTACAAGCAGGGGGTCGGCGGTTCGATCCCGTCATCCTCCACCATTTCAAATTTAAGCACGTATAACGGTCTTGTGGTGTAGGGGTTAACATGCCTGCCTGTCACGCAGGAGATCGCGGGTTCAAATCCCGTCAAGACCGCCATTTACGTTGGGCCGTAGCCAAGTGGTAAGGCATCGGATTTTGATTCCGACATGCGAAGGTTCGATCCCTTCCGGCCCAGCTTATAATTTGAGTCATTAGCTCAGTTGGTAGAGCATCTGACTTTTAATCAGAGGGTCGCAGGTTCGAGCCCTGCATGACTCACCATTTTTTTATCCCTCGTAACACCTTAATACGCTGCGGTCGTGGCGGAATCGGTAGACGCGCTAGGTTGAGGGCCTAGTGGTGGTTAACACCGTGGAGGTTCAAGTCCTCTCGACCGCACCAATATGCACCCTTAGCTCAGCTGGATAGAGCGTTAGACTACGAATCTAAAGGCCGGGAGTTCGAATCTCTCAGGGTGCACCATTTTTATTATGGGCCTATAGCTCAGCCGGTTAGAGCGCACGCCTGATAAGCGTGAGGTCGGTGGTTCGAGTCCACTTAGGCCCACCATTTAAACTGACGAACTTTGAAAACTGAACGATGAGGCAAAAACGATTTACAATTTTTGAATGAAGCGCAAGCTTCGTCATTTTTAAAGAGCTATATCAAATTCTTTGGAGAGTTTGATCCTGGCTCAGGACGAACGCTGGCGG
>NZ_JACSLQ010000020.1:0-2973 GCF_018618205.1 Exiguobacterium sp. s157 | reverse complement strand
CGCAAAAACACCTCCGATGCTAGCACTTTTTTAAAGTGTACCACTGCGAAGGTGTTTTTATATTGTCTCAAAAATTTAGGTTAGCCCACTGCCTGAGGATGTTTTTTTATTCGTGTGAATGTGATTGGCGTTTGTTATATTTTTCGTCGAACTCTTTACCTTCGAGCGATTGGTCGATCGTGAGCGGTTCGTCGCAATGCATACATAAGTCGACCCGACCGAGCATCTTTGTCTGTTTCTCACAATTCGGACAAGTGACGACGATGGCTTTCGTGGATGCCATCCCAATAATAAAGTAGAGTGCTGAACTCGATAACACCATCACGAAGCCGAGCAACATGAAAATAATCATCAGCCATGTGATGCTTTTCGCCAACAGGCCGAGATACATGACCCCGATTCCCGCAAAGACGAGCAACAACGCAAGGTTTCGAGCGCGGTTGATTTTATTCCCCCGTTTTTTCATTTCGTAATCCCTCCATGTCTGTCTTTACTATAGCTCATCTGCTCGACCGTGAGAAGTTCATACAATCGTTGGCAGGAGAATTTTAAAAGAAGGCGAATCATTTTCGTATCAGATTATTGGGTGGACGTTTGAAGTTCATCATATAGAAAGAAGGTATCAAGGTGACTATGGAGTATGCCACACGCACAATCTATTCGGAATATGCAGCCTTGAAGACGACGCTTGGCATCATCGAAGTGAAGAAGAAACGACCACGCGATCCGTTGACAGACCAATCGGACCGGTTGTTGATTGTGATTGAAGCCAAAGAAGAACCGTTCTGGACAGTGAAACACTATCAGGTCGGACAAGAAAAAATCATTCTCCATTTGGTGAGTGATTCGATGATGGACCGCTGGATTTTGATGAACGAGAATCGCCGGGCCATCCACTGGATTGAAGATGGAATGGTGTTGTTTGAACGAAATACGTTTTTATTAGACTTGCGACAACGTCTTCGTAATTTCTCAAACGATGAGCAACGTCTGCAACTATCGCTTGCTTTTGCGAAATTGCTGCGACGCTTTGAAGACGGCCGAAGCTTATTTTTGCAAGAGGAACACCAAGACGCCTTCACCCAAATTCATCATGCCTTGACTCATTTGGCCAGATTATCGGTCTTAGAGGCCGAGATTCATCCTGAAATCGTATTATGGAAACAAGTACGCACACTCGATTTAGAAATATATAAACTCCACGAGGAACTCGTGAGCGGACAAGAGTCGCTTGAACAACGGATTCACTTGGTGATTATCGGAATGGAACATTTGATTCAATCAAAAGTGTTGCCGGGCACGCTTCTGCTACTGCAAACGATGCAACAACGCGACGAACCGTGGGCGTTCTCGGAATTAATGGAACACCCAAACTTGCAAGCATTGAAAGTCGACCTAGGTAGCATCGTCGGGTTCCTTGTCCGCAAAGGATATGTCCGTTCGGTCGCGCGACCGACAAAAGGTGTTGGGGTCGAAGCCATCGCCTATGAGATCGCCTAACTATATAGAAGCGAATGGAGTAGTTGAATCAGATGAAAATCGTTAAGTTTATATTCGGTAGTGTGTTGATTGTGCTTGTGACCGCAGTCATATCGGTCTTTACAGCACTCTTTACGATGGGCAATCCGATTGCAGGAGGACGCCCGATCCTTTGGACAATTTGGTACGTTGCCGCTTTATTAATTCTCATTATGGCGCTATATGACTTCTCGTCGTTAACGAAGGGGCAACTCAAACGAGTCGGATTGATTGGAACCGTGATTGGAGTCGTGTTCTTCGGTTCAGTGAAAGGGTACTACGTGTATACAGAAGGTTTGCGGATTGAAGAACGCGGTGTTGAGTTGTTTGACTATCAACCGTTTGAAGAAGAGTCCGATTTAGCTAAGCTCGATGCGCCATCTTCGTTTAAAATCGATTCAAATCTCCCACGCCTCGATGGTGCTACGGCACTCTATCCACTGTATGCGTCTTTTGTCGAAGCGGTTTATCCTTCTAACGAATATAATCCGTATAGTACGGAGGAGAGTCCTGTCGTCTCGACGACGACGGGAGAAGCGTATGATCGGTTGATTCAAGGGAAAACGGACATCATCTTTGTCGCCGGACCATCAGATCTTCAAGTGGCCGCGGCTAAGAAGGCAGGTGTGGAGTTCAACATGACACCAATCGGGCGCGAAGCGTTTGTCTTCTTTGTACATGAAGACAATCTAGTTGACTCGCTTAAATTAGACGAGATTCAACAAGTGTATGCCGGAGACATCGATAATTGGAGTGAGGTCGGAGGCGAGAATGATCCGATTCGAGCCTTCCAACGTCCAGAAGGAAGCGGGAGCCAGACGGCCTTGCAGCGGGTGATGGGTGATCGTAAATTAATGGCTGCACCCGTTGAAGATGTCCCGGAAGGTATGGGCGGTATTATCGAACAGACGGCCGCATACACAAATCATAAAAATGCGATTGGGTTCTCTTTCCGCTTCTATGCGACCGAGATGGTCGAAGATCACGACATTAAATTACTTCAAGTGAATGGAATCGCTCCAACGGTAGAAACCATCGCTGACGGGACGTATCCGATCACTTCTGAATTTTATGCCATCACGACAGAAGAGAACTATGAAACGCATAAGCCGTTTTTAGATTGGATGACATCTGAAGAAGGGCAGGCATTGGTGGAGCGGACGGGCTATGTGCCGCTAGCGAAAGATTGAAGCGTTGGGCCTCATGACGGGGCTCAACCTTTTTTATTTTTTTGTAATATTTCTATTGACGAAGTGGTAAATAGAGATTATAGTTATAAACGTTGTCACGGCGAAAGATTATTTCAGTAAAACAATTTGTGAAAAAAGTTGTTGACGCGGAGATAGACGACGTGATAAATTAATGAAGTCGCCAAGAGCGACAGACGAACTTTGAAAACTGAACGATGAGGCAAAAAAAGTTTTACAATGTTTGAATGAAGCGCAAGCTTCGTCA
>NZ_JACSLQ010000019.1:0-3006 GCF_018618205.1 Exiguobacterium sp. s157 | reverse complement strand
TTGTTCCTTGAAAACTGAAGATTCATCAAGACATCAAACCAATTATTTCACATATGGTCCGTGAGGACCGTGTGTCTTAGACGCTAGATCAAGGTAGAAAGGGCGTACGGTGGATGCCTTGGCACTAGGAGCCGATGAAGGACGCGACGAACAGCGAAATGCCCTGGGGAGTGGTAAGTACACATTGATCCAGGGGTATCCGAATGGGGGAACCCACCGCCGGGAGACTGGCGGGACACCCGTGTGAATACATAGCACGGCGTGAGGCAAACCCGGGGAACTGAAACATCTAAGTACCCGGAGGAAGAGAAAGAAAATTCGATTCCCTGAGTAGCGGCGAGCGAAACGGGAACAGCCCAAACCAGGAAGCATGCTTCCTGGGGTTGTAGGACACTCTATACGGAGTTACAAAGGGATAGGATAGGTGAACGACCTGGAAAGGTCGGCCAGAGAAGGTGACGGCCCTGTAGCCGAAATCGTATCCCCTCCAGAGTGGATCCTGAGTACGGCGGGACACGTGAAACCCCGTCGGAATCCGGGAGGACCATCTCCCAAGGCTAAATACTTCCTAGTGACCGATAGTGAACCAGTACCGTGAGGGAAAGGTGAAAAGCACCCCGGAAGGGGAGTGAAACAGATCCTGAAACCGTATGCCTACAAGTAGTCAGAGCCCGTTAACGGGTGATGGCGTGCCTTTTGTAGAATGAACCGGCGAGTTACGATGGCGGGCGAGGTTAAGCCGATGAGGCGGAGCCGCAGCGAAAGCGAGTCTGAATAGGGCGCATCAGTCCGTCGTCGTAGACCCGAAACCAGGTGATCTACCCATGTCCAGGATGAAGGTCAGGTAACACTGACTGGAGGTCCGAACCCACGCACGTTGAAAAGTGCGGGGATGAGGTGTGGGTAGCGGTGAAATGCCAATCGAACCTGGAGATAGCTGGTTCTCCCCGAAATAGCTTTAGGGCTAGCCTCGAGGTGTAGAGTTCCGGAGGTAGAGCACTGATTGGACTAGGGGCCCCCACAGGGTTACCGAATTCAGTCAAACTCCGAATGCCGGCAACTTGTACTCGGGAGTCAGACTGCGAGTGATAAGATCCGTAGTCGAAAGGGAAACAGCCCAGACCATCAGCTAAGGTCCCAAAGTGTATGTTAAGTGGAAAAGGATGTGGCGTTGCACAGACAACTAGGATGTTGGCTTAGAAGCAGCCACCATTCAAAGAGTGCGTAATAGCTCACTAGTCGAGTGACGCCGCGCCGAAAATGTAACGGGGCTAAACATACCACCGAAGCTATGGATCCCGTAAGGGATGGTAGGGGAGCGTTCCAAGCAGCAGTGAAGCGGTATCGTGAGGAGCCGTGGAGCGCTTGGAAGTGAGAATGCCGGTGTGAGTAGCGAAAAGAGGGGTGAGAATCCCCTCCGTCGAAAGCCCAAGGTTTCCTGAGGAAGGCTCGTCCGCTCAGGGTTAGTCTGGACCTAAGCCGAGGCCGAAAGGCGTAGGCGATGGACAACAGGTTGATATTCCTGTACCGCCGTACCACCGTTTGAACGATGGGGGGACGCAGAAGGATAAGGTAACCGTGCGACTGGAAGTGCACGGACAAGCAGCGAGGCCGTCGGGTTGGCAAATCCGCCCGGCACACAAGGTTGAGCTGTGACGTGGAGCCCGTAGGGCGAAGTACCGGATTTCACGCTGCCAAGAAAAGCCTCTAGTAAGGAGGTCGGCGCCAGTACCGTAAACCGACACAGGTAGGCGAGATGAGAATTCTAAGACGCGCGGGATAACTCTCGTTAAGGAACTCGGCAAAATGGTCCCGTAACTTCGGGAGAAGGGACGCTTATGGCAACATAAGCCGCAGTGAATAGGCCCAAACGACTGTTTAGCAAAAACACAGGTCTCTGCTAAATCGCAAGATGAAGTATAGGGGCTGACGCCTGCCCGGTGCTGGAAGGTTAAGGGGATGTGTCATCGCAAGAGAAGCACTGAACCGAAGCCCCAGTAAACGGCGGCCGTAACTATAACGGTCCTAAGGTAGCGAAATTCCTTGTCGGGTAAGTTCCGACCCGCACGAAAGGCGTAACGATTTGGGCACTGTCTCAACGAGAGACCCGGTGAAATCATAGTACC
Organism: Exiguobacterium sp. s157; assembly: GCF_018618205.1. NCBI lineage: Bacteria > Bacillati > Bacillota > Bacilli > Caryophanales > Exiguobacterium > Exiguobacterium sp. s157. The sequence continues at coordinate 880 of NZ_JACSLQ010000019.1, read as the reverse complement.
TGTGAAGATGCAGGTTACCCGCGACAGGACGGAAAGACCCCATGGAGCTTTACTACAGCCTGATATTGAGGCTTTGTACGCGATGTACAGGATAGGTGGGAGTTTGTGAAGCCGGAGCGCCAGCTTCGGTGGAGACACCCTTGGGATACCACCCTTTGCGTATAGAGTCTCTAACTCGCAGCCGTGATCCGGCTGGAGGACCGTGTCAGGTGGGTAGTTTGACTGGGGCGGTCGCCTCCTAAACAGTAACGGAGGCGCCCAAAGGTTCCCTCAGAATGGTTGGAAATCATTCGAAGAGTGCAAAGGCAGAAGGGAGCTTGACTGCGAGACCTACAAGTCGAGCAGGGACGAAAGTCGGGCTTAGTGATCCGGTGGTTCCGCATGGAAGGGCCATCGCTCAACGGATAAAAGCTACCCTGGGGATAACAGGCTGATCTCCCCCAAGAGTCCACATCGACGGGGAGGTTTGGCACCTCGATGTCGGCTCATCGCATCCTGGGGCTGGAGTAGGTCCCAAGGGTTGGGCTGTTCGCCCATTAAAGCGGTACGCGAGCTGGGTTCAGAACGTCGTGAGACAGTTCGGTCCCTATCCGTCGTGGGCGCAGGAAATTTGAGGAGAGCTGTCCTTAGTACGAGAGGACCGGGATGGACGCACCGCTGGTGTACCAGTTGTTCCGCCAGGAGCATCGCTGGGTAGCTACGTGCGGACGGGATAAGTGCTGAAAGCATCTAAGCATGAAGCCCCCTCCGAGATGAGATTTCCCTTTGAGCAATCAAGAAAGACCCCTCAGAGACGATGAGGTAGATAGGTCATGGGTGGAAGCACGGCGACGTGTGGAGCTGAATGATACTAATCGGTCGAGGCTTTGATCTAGTCTAA
>NZ_JACSLQ010000018.1:0-5370 GCF_018618205.1 Exiguobacterium sp. s157 | reverse complement strand
TGCGTGAGCGTCTAACGCCTTAGGGCGAAGTCGCTCATCGCACCGCTGCCTCCCTGACGGCCCGATAACAAGAGCTGCTGGCTCACCGCTGCATCTCTATGTTCCTGAGCCTTTCTGACGGGAGGCACGGAGCATAAGGGCAACGTCAAAACCAAGAGCGTGGGCGCGTCTAACGCCACGAAAGGAACACCATTCGGCTGAATGGTGTTTTTAGTTGGATCCAATCAGTGATTTCTGATTGATTCAAATTCCGAAAAGAAATCAGCTTACTTTAATGCAATGTTCATGGAATTATTTAATAAAATTATCATTGTGTTAAAAGGAGGCTTACCATGTATACGATTGACGAGGCATTTGAAATCTTATCGAAGAACAAGCTCACGACTCATAAGGAGACGGTCCGTAACTGGGTACGAAAAGGCGTAATCCAGGCAGAACCGCTCGAGTCGCGTAAAAAAGGCTATCGGATCAGTGAAGAGGCGCTCGAACAGTTCATCAAAGAACGGATGCCGGAAGGATGGGAGCTGTATCCGGAGTCGGTGACAGGGGAAGCTCGGGATGTCATCAAGAATGAAGAAGAGGCCCCGTATCACGTTGAAGTCGATGTAGAAGCGATCAAAGAACGGACTCGCGAGGAGATGTGGTACGAGCTTCTCGGCAAATTCGTCTTCGAGGACTACTTCGTCCTAAAGAAATCAGAGGTCAAGGCTGCCGTCGAGCATATGCGCTATTCAAAAGAGTTCGGAGCCGAGGTATGGGAACGTTGCTCGAAGCACACGTGGGGATACGCGACACCGCGAGTCCCACACCTGCTTGACTACTTCATGTTCGAAGGGGAGCGTATTCCCTTCAACAAAGATTTCGTTGGAAGAGATGAACAGATCATCCACGCGTTGATCGAGAAAATTCGACTCGATAAAGTGAATCGAAAACGTTTATGAACATGATGAATTATAAAATTAAGTGCAACATCTGAACGTGAACGCAAAAAAAAGCCCACAGCGATGGCCTCGTTTAGAATGAAGTTACGACACAAACATTCAGACGGAGGAATCGCTATGAGCTACACCCATCTTACCACAACGGAGTGCGTGAAAATAGAGACCTATCTGGAGCTCGGGATGTCCATCCGGTCCATCGCGAGACGGATCGGGCGACAGCCATCGACCGTCTCGCGGGAGATCAGACGGAACCCCGGCTACGAATCGGGACGTGCCCAGAAACGCTACGAGAAGGCGAAGACCAACTGTGGCGCCAAGACGAAACTCGACGACACGATGCGCCGGACGATCGTCGAGAAGCTGCGTGCGACCTGGTCCCCGGAACAGATCGTGGGACGGCTCTTCAACGGAAAGCTCGCCTTCTCCACCATCTACCGTTGGATCTATGCGGGACGGATCGACGTGCCCCTGACCGTGCTCCGCCAGAAAGGGAAACGTCAAAAGCCGACCGAGACGCGCGGACGCATCAACGTCGGACTCTCCATCTCGCAACGACCGCCAGAGGTCAGGGGGCGCCGGACGTTCGGGCACTGGGAGCTCGACACCGTCGTCTCCGGACGAGGGAAGTCGAAGGCGTGCGTCGCGACGTTCATCGAGCGGAAGAGCCGGTTCTATCTCGCCCTGCCGATCGCGGACCGCACCGCGGCCTCGATGGAGGGGGCGATCCATGCGGTGCACGTCGCCTTCCCGGACGGCACGTTCGAGACGGCGACGACGGACCGGGGCAAGGAGTTCAGCGGTCACGAGCGCATCCAGGCGTCACTCGGTGTGCCGATGTATTTCGCCGACCCGTACGCATCGTGGCAACGGGGAAGCAACGAGAACGCCAACGGGCTCCTGCGCGAGTTCTTCCCGAAAGGAACGGACTTCGCGCAGGTGGCGCATGACGAACTCGCGGACGCGCTCACCAAGATCAACGGGCGGCCGAGAAAATGCCTGAACTGGAAAACCGCACACGAGGCCTTCACCGAGGAAGTGTTGCGCTTAATTTGACAAACCGTCAATTTAAAAGTTGCTTAAAATGACTTATTGTGTTAAAATGTATGATGATCCAAATAAGAATTTAGGAGGAACCGAAACTATGACAGCCTCAATGCGTTTAAGATAAGCTGGCAATAAAAAAAGCAGAATCTATCTCCGATGATAGGCTTTTTTGTTGTGCTTATTTATACGATATTGAGCATTCATTAGTTACGGTGAGGATATAGGTTATTAAACTATACCTTTATTTAACTATGTCTTTAATATGAATGTTTCCAAATTGTATGTATGCAGACCAAAAGCCACATTGTGGATTTAGGCCTGCATTTTTTATTGCCTAGAATGCTATTCAAAATAGAAATTCAAGCAAAATAATATGCAGGAGATAATATAAATGGAAAAATACAACAATTGGAAACTTAAGTTTTATACAATATGGGCAGGGCAAGCAGTATCATTAATCACTAGTGCCATCCTGCAAATGGCGATTATTTTTTACCTTACAGAAAAAACTGGATCTGCGATGGTCTTGTCTATGGCTTCACTAGTAGGTTTTTTACCCTATGCGGTCTTTGGACCTGCAATTGGTGTGCTAGTGGATCGTCATGATAGGAAGAAGATAATGATTGGTGCTGATTTAATTATCGCAGCAGCTGGTGCAGTGCTTGCTATTGTTGCATTCTATATGGAGCTACCTGTCTGGATGGTTATGATAGTATTGTTTATCCGTAGCATTGGAACAGCTTTTCATACCCCAGCACTCAATTCGGTTACACCACTTTTAGTACCAGAAGAGCAGCTAACGAAATGCGCAGGCTATAGTCAGTCTTTGCAGTCTATAAGCTATATTGTTAGTCCGGCAGTTGCAGCACTCTTATACTCCGTTTGGGATTTAAATGCTATTATTGCCATCGACGTATTGGGTGCTGTGATTGCATCTATTACGGTAGCAATTGTACGTATACCTAAGCTGGGTGATCGAGTGCAAAGTTTGGAACCAAATTTCATAAGAGAAATGAAAGAAGGAATTGTCGTTCTGAGACAAAACAAAGGATTGTTTGCCTTATTACTCTTAGGAACACTATATACTTTTGTTTATATGCCAATTAATGCACTATTTCCTTTAATAAGCATGGATTACTTTAATGGAACACCTGTGCATATTTCTATTACGGAAATTTCCTTTGCATCTGGAATGTTAGCAGGAGGCTTATTGTTAGGAAGATTAGGGAGCTTCGAAAAACGTGTATTACTAATAACAAGTTCATTTTTTATCATGGGGGCCAGTTTAGCCGTTTCGGGAATACTTCCTCCAAATGGATTTGTAATATTTGTAGTTTGCTGTGCAATAATGGGGCTTTCGGTGCCATTTTATAGCGGTGTGCAAACAGCTCTTTTTCAGGAGAAAATTAAGCCTGAATATTTAGGACGTGTATTTTCTTTGACCGGAAGTATCATGTCACTTGCTATGCCAATTGGGTTAATTCTATCTGGGTTCTTTGCTGATAGAATCGGTGTAAATCATTGGTTTTTACTATCAGGTGTTTTAATTATTGGCATTGCCATAGCTTGCCCCATGATAACTGAGGTTAGAAAATTAGATTTAAAACAAAATTCATAGGAGGGACCATATTTATGTATTTAATTTTCATGTAATTCTTCCTGCTAAAATCGCAGGGTTTTCCCTGCGTACAAGCAAAAGAAAACATGCGATTATAGACAGGAGGAAATGTTATGGAATTGATATTAAAAGCAAAAGACATTCGTGTGGAATTCAAAGGACGCGATGTTTTAGATATAAATGAATTAGAAGTATATGATTATGACCGTATTGGTTTAGTAGGAGCAAATGGTGCTGGAAAAAGCACTTTACTCAGGGTACTTTTAGGAGAATTAACTCCCCCAGGATGTAAAATGAATCGTCTGGGTGAACTTGCCTATATTCCCCAGTTGGACGAAGTAACTTTGCAGGTGGAAAAAGATTTTGCACTTGTAGGCAAGCTCGGTGTTGAGCAATTAGATATACAGACCATGAGCGGTGGTGAAGAAACAAGGCTTAAAATAGCACAGGCCTTATCGGCACAGGTTCATGGTATTTTAGCGGATGAACCTACGAGCCATTTAGACCGTGAAGGAATTGATTTTCTAATTGGACAGCTAAAATATTTTACAGGTGCACTGTTAGTTATTAGCCATGACCGCTATTTTCTTGATGAAATAGTAGATAAAATATGGGAACTGAAAGATGGCAAAATCACTGAGTATTGGGGAAACTATTCTGATTATCTTCGTCAGAAAGAGGAAGAACGCAAGAGCCAAGCTGCAAAATACGAACAATTTATTGCGGAACGTGCCCGATTGGAAAGGGCTGCGGAGGAAAAGCGAAAACAGGCTCGTAAAATAGAACAGAAGGCGAAAGGTGCTTCAAAGAAAAAAAGTACTGAAGGCGGAGGGCGTTTAGCTCATCAAAAATCAATAGGAAGTAAGGAAAAAAAGATGCATAATGCCGTTAAATCCCTAGAGCACAGGATTTCAGCCTTAGGAAATGTAGAAGCTCCGGAAGACATTCGCAGAATTCGTTTCAGGCAAAGTAAGGCATTGGAGCTCCATAATCCATACCCTATAGTCGGTACGGAAATTAATAAAATATTTGGGGATAAGGCACTGTTTGAAAATGCATCTTTTCAAATTCCTCTAGGAGCAAAAGTGGCGTTAACTGGTGGTAATGGAACCGGAAAAACAACGTTAATCCAAATGATTTTAAACCATGAAGAAGGAATTTCTATTTCACCTAAGGCAAAAATAGGTTACTTTGCACAGAATGGTTACAAGTACAACAGTAATCAGAATGTCATGGAGTTTATGCAGGAGGATTGTGATTACAATATATCAGAAATTCGTTCAGTGCTAGCATCTATGGGGTTCAAACAGAACGATATTGGAAAAAGCTTATCTGTTTTAAGCGGTGGAGAAATTATAAAATTGTTGCTAGCTAAAATGCTCATGGGTAGATATAACATCCTACTAATGGATGAACCCAGTAACTTCCTTGACATACCAAGTTTAGAGGCTTTGGAAATACTAATGAAGGAGTATGCCGGAACTATCGTGTTTATCACCCACGATAAACGCTTACTCGAAAATGTAGCTGATGTAGTTTATGAAATTAGAGATAAGAAAATAAATCTGAAACATTAAATTTAAGGTAGTCGCTGGTCAGTATAGTCTGTTCTGGCTGGCGGCTCCATTGTTAAAAAGTATAAAGACTTTTTTCTAAAAATATTATTCGTTGAGAATGAGATGATATGCTCCCCAATAGGTAGACAGATGAAATAACAAATCTGTTTATCTGATTGGGGAGTGTTTTTTTATGGCGAGAAGTCGGCAT
>NZ_JACSLQ010000017.1:0-5702 GCF_018618205.1 Exiguobacterium sp. s157 | reverse complement strand
TTAGGCTACCTCACACCGATAAAATATGGTGTGGCGGCAGCCTAATCAAGGTGTTTTTATTAGTGTCTCATATAGCTAGGTCAGTCTACAGTGCACCTTCTTTACTTATCTGACTTTCGCTTCGCGAGCGATCGTCAATTGTTTCTCGATTTTTTCAAGGATGAGTTCGACCGAGTTTGGGTCGTTAATCAAGTCATACTCTTCGATTGAGAGACGAAGTACCGGGCAAAGATTGAAGTTGTTGATCCACTCCGTATAGCGCGCGTACATTTCTTCCCAATACGTAATTGGTGTTTGTTGCTCCATCTCACGTCCGCGCATTTGAATGCGGTCGAGCACTTGCTCGAACGAACCTTCGAGATAGATGAGCAAGTCAGGATGCGGGAAGAACGGTGTCAGCACCATCGCTTCAAACAAACTCGAGTATGTCTCGTAGTCAGTTGGAGACATCGTCCCTTTTTCGTAGTGCATTTTGGCGAAGATCCCTGTATCTTCATAGATCGAACGGTCTTGGATGAAGCCGCCGCCGTATTGGAAAATCTTCTTCTGTTCTTTGAAGCGTTCAGCCAAGAAATAGATTTGAAGGTGGAAGCTCCAACGCTCGAAGTCATGATAGAATTTATCGAGATAAGGGTTCGTATCTACTTTCTCAAGTGAAGTTCGGAAGTTGAGGGCATCGGCAAGTGAGTTCGTGATTGTCGATTTACCGATTCCGACCATTCCACCGATCGTGATGATCGTGTCATTCGGAATGTTGTATTTTTCATTCAGCGTCATTTGATTTGTGCTCCTTTAGTCAATTCTAATTCACGTTCGATCGTTGTGAGGACGTGCGTCAAATCGTCCGGGTTTTGGACGAAGTCGAGTTCATCTCCACTGAACGAAAGAATCGTCACTTCGGGGTGTGTCGCGCGGTATGATTCGATGAACGTTTCATAATCGCGGGCGAGCTGTTCGAGGTAGTCGCGAGACATATTCTCTTCTACTTCACGTCCACGCAAGGCGACACGTTTCATTAACGTCTCGATGCTGGCGTGTAAGTAGATGACGACATCAGGCTTTGGCATATCGTGTGTCAAAATCTTATAGATTTGCTCATATTTGTTCAAATGAGCTGGTCTCAGGGAACGGTGGGCAAAAATCAAGTTTTTGAAAATATGATAGTCCGAAACGACGGATTGCTGTTGACTCAAGTGGTGTTTGTGGATATCGTCTAATTGCTTGAAGCGATTGCAAAGGAAAAACATTTCCGTTTGAAAGCTCCATTCGTCGATATCTTCGTAAAACTTGCCGAGAAACGGATTCTCTTCTACAATTTCATTCAGCATCTGCATTGAAAAGTGCTGACTGATGATATGGGCCAGTGACGTTTTCCCGACACCAATCGGTCCCTCTACCGTTATAAACATATGATGTCATCCTCCATTATCCAAAGTGCAAGTTCCATTCTAGCATACAATGAAGTGGATAGGGCGAGCGAAATGATTTTCATTTTTTTTCATAATAAGTGATCAGAAACGGAGTGTGTATATGGAACGAGATGAACGATTTATGAGGCTCGCCATAGAAGAAGCAAAGAAGGCGGAAGCAATCGGCGAAGTCCCGATTGGATGCGTCATCGTTAAAGGTGATGAGGTGATTGCCGCGGGTCACAATCGCCGAGAAACGGACTTATTGGCAGCGGCTCATGCCGAAATGATTGCGATTGAACAGGCGAACCAGGCGCTCGGCAATTGGCGTTTGGAGGATTGCGAACTGTTCGTCACGTTAGAGCCGTGCCCGATGTGTGCGGGGGCCATCGTGCTGTCTCGTGTGAAGCGTGTCATCTTTGGTGCCCATGATCCGAAGGGAGGGTGTTGCGGTACGCTCATGAACCTCGTTCAAGACGAACGCTTCAACCACCAAGCCGAAGTGACACAAAATGTTTTAGCAGAAGAGTGTGGGGAGTTGCTGACGATTTTCTTCCGAAACCTTAGAGAAAGGAAGAAGCAGGCGCGGCTTGAACAGAGAGGTTGCAACCCATCTGATTAAACAGTATAATGTAATAGCACTCAACGTAGTGCCTAACTTCATTTACCCATTTGCCGTGCTAGGCGGGGAGGTAGCGGTGCCCTGTAACTCGCAATCCGCTATAGCGAGACTGAATCCCGATTCGAGGGAGTGCATTGGTGTGGCCTGTCCTCGTGTAAGTGGCGTTGACGTCTGAGTCCTGCGCAACGGTCACCCATGAACCAGGTCAGGTCCGGAAGGAAGCAGCCTTAAGTGGTGACGTACCGTGTGCCGCAGGGGTGCTTGGGCCGAGCAAACTGCATGAGTAACGCACATTGACGTGCTTTCAGAAATCGGTGCGCGGCAGATTTATTTAATAACTTCAATCTACGGCCCCAGGGTTGTAGATTTTTTTGTATGATGAAATAGAGAATGTAAGGAAGAAAGGAGGCGGGGACATGGCGTATCAAGCGTTGTATCGGGTTTATCGTCCGCAGTCGTTCCAAGAGGTTGTCGGTCAAATTCATATCACACGTACGATTCAAAATGCGTTGCTTGAGGAACGAATGTCACATGCCTATTTGTTCTCGGGTCCACGAGGGACCGGGAAGACAAGTTTGGCGAAAATTATCGCGAAAGCTATCAACTGCGAGACAGCACCCACACGAGAACCGTGTAACACATGCTCGACTTGTATCGCAATCACGGAAGGGACGAGCCCGGACGTGTTTGAAATCGATGCGGCTTCAAATAATGGGGTCGATGAGATTCGAGAAATTCGGGATAAAGTCAAATATCCGCCTTCTCAAGCGCGCTTCAAAGTATATATCATTGATGAAGTGCACATGCTTTCGACTGGGGCGTTCAACGCCTTATTGAAAACGCTGGAAGAACCACCGGCGCATGCCATCTTTATTTTGGCGACGACAGAACCACATAAAATTCCGGCAACTATCATCTCACGTTGCCAGCGCTTTGATGTGAAACGGCATGAAGTCGGTCAATTGCAAACACGTATGGCATATATCTTGAACGATCAAGATTATGACTATGATCCAGAGGCGCTCAAGCTGATTGCTCGTGCTGCCGATGGTGGGATGCGCGATGCGCTCAGCCTACTCGATCAAGCGCTCGCTTTTAGCGATGGCCGTTTGACCGAAGACGCTGTTCTAGAAGTGACCGGCGCGGTAACGGATGATGCTCTACTTGATATGGCTTATGGCTTACAACAGAAGCAACTCGATCAAATTTTGAGTACGTTGGAAACGATGCTTCGTGAAGGTAAGGATTTGAAGCGATTCATTGAAGATCTCGTATTCGTTCATCGTGATGCTTTACTATTAAAGGCTTCACCTCAAGCCGTCGATTTACTCGAACGCGCCCGTCCGACAGAGACGTTCCGACAATTTGTTGAAGCGACGTCGACGGACGAGTTGTTCCAAGTGATTGAAGAGTTGAATGACTGTCAGCAACAGATGCGATTATCAAACCATCCGAAAGTCTTAGTTGAGTTAACGTTTATTCGGATTGCTGAACAAGGACGGACGATGACAGAACAGATGAAACAACTTCAAGAGCAGGTCCGTGAACTGAGTCGCGAGTTGAATGAAGTCAAGAAAACGGGTGTCCCTGCAGCGGAAGCAACAGCGGAGAAACCGAAAGTTGCCAAGCGAACTCAAATTCGAGTCCCGAAAGAACGCATTCGTCAATTATTGCAACGAGCGGAACGCCAACACTTAAACGCAATCCGTGATAGTTGGGAAGACATCATGGGGAACATTCGCACGCAAGATGGTCCGATTTTTGCACTGTTCTATGAGAGTGAGGCTGTGCTTTGTGCTAGTGACACCTTACTGGTACAATTTAAAGATGGGATGACGTGGCATTACGAGCAGGTTAGCTCGAACGGTCGCACGCGAGACGTGATTGAACAAGCCTTATTCGAAGTGACGGGGATTCGTCGAGAAATCATGGCTGTACTCGAGACCGATTGGGTTGAGTTGAAGAATGAGTTCATCCTTCGTAAACAAGCTGAACGTTCGGATCATAAGGAAGAGGAAGTGGAGGAAGAAGATCCACTTGTCTCAAAGGCCCTCGAACGTTTCGGTGACGTCGTTGAAATTGAAGAAGTTTAAAAGGAGGCGCTCTACATGCGTGGAATGGGAAACATGAACAACATGATGAAGCAAATGCAGAAAATGCAGAAAGATATGGCGAAAGCTCAAGAAGAATTGAAAGACTTAACGGTCGAAGGTACAGCAGGCGGCGGCATGGTTAAAGTAGTCGTTAGCGGACATAAAGAAGTGCTTGATGTCATTATTGCTGAAGATGCTGTGGATCCAGACGACGTCGAAATGTTGCAAGACCTTGTGTTGGCAGCGGTCAACGACGGGATGAAACAAGCTGACCAACTAGTTAATGATAAAATGGGACGTTTTACGCAAGGGATGAACCTTCCAGGTTTTTAAGTGAAGAAAGGAAAGATGCGAGTTGCAATACCCTGAAGCGATCGGACGTTTGATTGAAAGCTTTACAAAATTGCCGGGCATTGGTCCGAAAACTGCTATCCGTCTAGCGTTCCACGTACTTGATATGGAAGAAGACGATGTATTGACGTTCGCTAAGGCGCTTGTCAGTGCTAAGCGTGATATTAAATATTGTACGGTGTGTGGACACATTACAGATGTTGATCCATGTGCAATTTGTAGAGATTCGCATCGTGATGAGACGGTAGTCTGTGTCGTTCAAGATTCTAGAGATGTGATTGCGATGGAGAAGATGCGAGAGTACCGCGGGAAGTATCATGTCTTGCATGGAGCCATTAGTCCGATGGAAGGAATTGGTCCTGAAGACATTAACGTCTCGAGTTTGTTAACACGTCTCCAAGAAAATGAAGCGATTAGTGAAGTCATTTTGGCAACTAACCCGAACATTGAAGGGGAAGCGACTTCGATGTATCTATCTCGACTTTTAAAACCGACCGGTATCCGTGTAACACGTCTTGCTCACGGGTTGCCCGTGGGTGGCGATTTGGAATACGCGGATGAAGTGACATTATCTAGAGCGATGGAAGGTCGACGGGAACTATGAAGTGGTTTCGTAAACCTTTACGCTATGGTTACGATCAAAGGTTTTTGTCGGAGTTGTTAGATGCTAAGGCGAAGTACGAATCGAAACGTCACATTCTTGAAGTGAGCATCGAAGATACCGGTGAGTTAGCAGCCCAAGTAAAACAAGCGGAAGCCCTATACTTCTTTTATTTGAAAGAAGCGAAGCGACGCAATGTTTCACTGTCTAACTTAAGGTCGTGAGGCGAGATATTCCATCTCGCCTTTTTCTATGCTGAATCACTCTAGCAAATACATCGAGCATTTTTTCTCTATATAATGAAGGAACTAGAATTATATGAAGAGATTTGAAGCGATAGACAATTGAAATGAAAAATAATTTAAAGTTTTTCTAAAAAAGCTATTGTGTATTTAAAGTTTTATTGATATATTAATAGACGTCGCCGAGAGCGGTTTTGAAAATCGAAAAAAAGATATTGACTTCTAGTTGATAGCTTGTTAAGATATTTAAGTCGCCAAGAACGACAGACGAACTTTGAAAACTGAACGATGAGGCAAAAAAGTTTTACAATGTTTGAATGAAGCGCAAGCTTCGTCATTTTTAAAGAGCTATATCAAATTCTTTGGAGAGTTTGATCCTGGCTC
>NZ_JACSLQ010000016.1:0-13810 GCF_018618205.1 Exiguobacterium sp. s157 | reverse complement strand
CCCACGCAAAAACACCTCCGATGCTAGCACTTTTTTAAAGTGTACCACTGCGAAGGTGTTTTTATATTGTCTCAAAAATTTAGGTTAGCTCACTGCTCACTTGAGCGGTGCACCTTCTTTTTATGTGTGGGCGATATGAGGTTTCCGGTACGTCGGCGTCTTCCGAGCCTTTCGGAATCCATCGACAGAATCGAACACGGCCGCCAAAATCGTGATGGCGACGATTAATCCGAACACCCATTCAAACGAATTGACCCCGTTCGGGACATTTGTCTCCAGCCAGTTCAAAAATCGTGGATCGAGTAACTGTGGGGAACTGGCCATCCAGATGATGAACGTTGCCGAGGCAATATTGTAGATCAAATTAAACGAAGCGAGCGCATACGTCCAATGTCCTTTCATCCATTTCCATACCCCGAGCACGACTTGAAGCAAGATGACGATCACAAAAAACCAAATCACATCCATTAGGAACGTTTGATTGAAGATGGGAGTGATCATCCTGAATCCCGCGTTCGTAGATTCATAAATCCCTAGTAACTGTTCGGCATTAATATACACGCCAAACCACACGGCTGTCCAAAACAACCCGAACTCTGCGTCAAATTTACTGATTCGACCGCCCTTCACCTGTTCTTTCAGCTTGGACACATCCCATTTCATATCTGGCGCCGGTACATCATCGGGTGCATAGCGCTCAATCAAAAAGAAGACAAGCGTAATCCAAAACACAAGCTGAATCCCGACATCCCATAACGCATCGAACATGTTCGTCAAAAATGTGCCGACTGTCGGCATAAGCGGCCCTGAGAACGTCGGCATGCTAGCAAATACAAGCCCAAAGAAAACGACAGCTAAGACGATGGGAACGACAAGCTTGACGACAGTCACATACACGGGGAAAAAACGTGGGCCGATGACATACTGTCCTTCCTTATAACGCGCGGCCACGACGGCCGGATGCCCAATCTCTGCTAACACCCGTTTTACGTCTGCCTCAGACGGTTGGTCGGGCAGTGCCGCCTCAATCGATTGCCGAACCGAGGCAGCGGCTTCCTCGCGCCGCTTCGGTGGAACGTGTCGCACGACCTCATCGATATATATGTCAATCCAATCCATGACGCTCCTCTCCTTTCCTTTGCGCCATCACAGTCTATATGATTAAGATTCCCGATTAGTCACCGGATTAGCGCCGGATTGACACAAACAAAAAAAGCCGCAGACCGGAGTCTGCGACCATAAAAAAACGCATCTGTCCATGCAGATGCCAAAACAAGCGGAGTTGGTGGGATTCGAACCCACGCGAGCCTTACGACTCCTAACGGATTTCGAGTCCGTCCCCTTCAGCCGGGCTTGGGTACAACTCCAGGCTTAAAAAAGTGTAAAAAAAAGAAAGTGGAGGAGGTGGTGGGATTCGAACCCACGCAGGCTATTACACCCCTGACGGTTTTCAAGACCGTTCCCTTAAACCACTTGGGTACACCTCCAAAAAAGTATGAAATTGTTGAGCCTCCAGAAATAAAAATGGAGGAGGTGGTGGGATTCGAACCCACGCAGGCTATTACACCCCTGACGGTTTTCAAGACCGTTCCCTTAAACCACTTGGGTACACCTCCAAAGCTCATATACAATTGGTGAGCAAACATCTCGCTCGACATGATTTATAGTACCAACTTGGCAGACAGATGTCAAACCCTTTTGTGAAAAAACATTAAAAAAAACCAAAAAAAATCCCGCCTGAACGATACGTTTCAGACGGGCTGGTTTGTTCATTACTGAGGCATTTCAATTTTCTCGATACCGCCCATATATGGACGTAATACTTCCGGAATGACGACTGAACCGTCTGCCTGTTGGAAGTTCTCTAAAATCGCAGCGACGGTCCGTCCGACTGCGAGGCCAGAACCGTTAAGCGTGTGGACGAATTCCGGTTTTGCGTTCGCTTCGCGACGGAAACGGATTCCGGCCCGGCGTGCTTGGAAGTCTTCAAAGTTCGAACAAGATGAGATTTCACGATACATCCCTTGCGCCGGCATCCACACTTCGATGTCATATTTCTTCGCAGCCGTGAAGCCGAGATCGGCCGTACACATGCTGAGCACTTGATATGGAAGACCGAGACGCTTAAGCACTTCTTCAGCGTGGCCCGTCAAGAGCTCGAGTTGTTCATAAGACTCTTCAGGTTTCACGAACCGGACGAGCTCGACTTTGTTGAACTGATGCTGACGAATGAGCCCACGTGTGTCGCGTCCGGCTGATCCCGCTTCTGAACGGAAACAAGCGCTATACGCCGTATACGTGATTGGAAGTTGGTCTTCCGTGATGATCTCGTCACGGTGCATGTTCGTCACCGGAACTTCTGCCGTCGGTACGAGGAAATAGTTCGTATCCGCCACTTTGAATGCGTCTTCCTCAAATTTAGGAAGTTGTCCCGTCCCGGTCATCGCGTCGCGGTTGACCATATAAGGAGGGAGCACCTCAGAATAGCCATGTTCATCGGCATGCATATCCATCATGAAGTTGATGAGGGCACGTTCGAGACGGGCGCCGAGACCTTTATAAAAGACAAACCGGCTACCTGTCACTTTACCCGCTCGTTCCACATCGACGATTTTCAAATCTTCCATGACGTCCCAATGCTGTTTGAGTTCGAATTCGAACGTCGGTTTTGTTCCGACTTCGCGAATCGTGACGTTATCATCTTCCGTTTCTCCAATCGGCGTTGATTCGTGCGGGATGTTCGGGATGCTGAGGAGAATCAAGTTCAATTCGGCCTCGACTTCACGCAACTCTTCATCGAGCAATTTGATTTCGTCCCCGAGGCGACGTGTCTCGAGAATCGGTGCATCCGCATCTTGTTTGTTGCGTTTTAATTCCGCAATTTGCTTCGTCGCTTCATTTCGTTTCGCTTTCTTCACTTCAACCTCATTGATCAAGTTGCGGCGTTTCTCTTCCAACTCCGGGAAACGGTCAAGCGCACTCAAATCCTCGCCGCGATGAGCTAGCTTCGTTTTAATCTCTTCAAAATCTGAACGTAATCGTTTAATGTCTAACATTCGTTATTCCTCCTTTTTTCACATAAAAAGGTGGCACGCCCCTTTCCCGTAGGAAAGGGACGAACCACCTTGGATCCGCGTTGCCACCCTCGTTGCCCGAAATCGGGCCACTCGATGCACGTAACGTGTGCGTAACGTGACTTGTTTCCAAGCCAATGCTCCGAGGCCGATTCGGTTACATCATCCCACTAGTTTGCACCAACCACTAGCTCTCTGTCAGTAGATGACCGTAACGTACTTTTCCCCATCATTGCATCTGTCATTGAATTAGTTTTACTTTACAACATCTCAACTCTATCGACAAGACTCAGTTTTCCGAGCACGAGTCGAATCTCATCTAAAAAGTCGGAGAAGGCATGCGTCATACGTGTCAAAAACGATGCCATCTCGACCGGTTCGGCCGCGACGAGCGTTCCTTTAGGTGGAAGTTCACCATCTAGATATCGGATGCTTCCGGAAGGCTCGATGGTGACGGTCCCTACCTGTTGATCGGCCGCAATTGGGGCTTTCGTATCCGGAAGATCGTAAGTCGGTTCAGGTACATCCTGTCCTTTTTCGACGAGTACTTCAAAGGCTGACGTCGTGCGCACTTTTGCTGACTCGACTGTACCTTCAGCGACATGGAGCGTCGCCGGGACGATTTCACCAGTCCGTAAAATCGGGGTCAAGACAAAATCGCCATAGGCGTAGTCGTGAAGCGCCTTTGTAGCAGTATAGCGCCCTTGATCGGTCTTCGCTCCGAGAACGACCGATAGCACGGTACGTCCATCTCGCGTCGACACGCCGATGAAGCAGTAACCGGCATCGTCAGTCGTGCCCGTTTTAAAGCCAAGCATACCCGGATAGGCTAAATCACGACCAGCGAGCATCCGGTTCGTCGCTTCAAATCGGACTCCGTCGATATCAACATACGCTTGTTTCGTCACATCGAGCACTTCCGGGAACTTCGTCAAATACGCCAAAGCTAGCATCATCAAATCATTGGCCGATGTCAAATTCTCCCCTGGACGTCCCGCTGACACAGAGTCAAGTCCCGATGCATTGGCGAACGTCGTTTGGGTCATACCAAGTTCGGTCGCCCGTTCGTTCATTTTCTTTACGAATACCCCTTCCGAACCAGAGACGGCCTCGGCCAATGTGACCGCTGCCTCGTTCGCGGAACGAATCAACGCCACGTCGTATAGCTCTTTCACCGTGTACGGTTTATTGACGAGCGGAATCCGAGCCAATCCTGGTTTTCGGGTCAGCGCCAACGCCTTGTCGCTCGGGGTCACTTCTTGGCTCCAACTGAGGTCACCCGCTTCGATGGCTTCTCGGACGAGAAAAGCGGTCATCAGCTTAGTGATTGATGCCGGAGGAAGCATCGCGTCCTCTTCTTGTGAGAACAGGATTTGTCCCGTCGTCATGTCCACGAGCATCGCGCCGGTCGCATCAACTTTAGGTGCCGCCGATGCATCCGTCGGCACGATCATATTTAAAAGGATTGCCCAAACGAGCATCCATCCGATCCATCTTTGTCTCACGGTCTTGCCCCTTTCTATACGTATCTCGTTACAGTGTAGCAAAAAAACACATGAAAAAGGCTCCCTATTTGCTAGGGAGCCTTTCAATCAGGCGAGTTGTCGCTTCGTCGCTTCAACCATGTCCAAGAAATAGCGGTGCATCGACAAGTCGTCCGTCAATTCCGGGTGGAACGAGCAGGCCATATACTTGTCATACCGAACCGCGACAATCGCTTCCTCGACCTCGGCGAGCACCTCGACGCTCGCTTCGACCGATGCGACTTGCGGCGCTCGAATGAACACTGCTTCGACAGCGTCATCGATTCCATTGACAGTCAAATCGACTTCAAAGCTATCAACTTGTCGTCCGAACGCATTTCGTTTGACCGTCATCGGGATTTTACGCAAGTGCGCATCATATCCTTCGACTTCGGTCGCGAGCAAAATCAAACCAGCGCACGTTCCAAACATCGGCAACTCTGTATTCTCACGTAACGGCTCGAGCAACTCGTACCGATCGAGTAAGCGACGCATCGCTGTGCTCTCCCCACCCGGCAAGACGAGTCCATCGATTCGATTTAAGTCATCGACCGAGCGGACGACGAGCGTATTCGCACCAAGTGCTTCGAGCATATGGACGTGTTCGCGAATCGCACCTTGCATTCCGAGTACACCAATCGTGGTCATCTTACCAACCTCGCGGTGCCATGAGTTCTTCTTGTTTGAGCGTGCGGACGTCGAGCCCTTTCATCGCTTCGCCGAGTCCTTTCGACAAGTGTGCGATGCGCTCATAGTCATCATGGTATGTCGTCGCTTCAACGATGGCACGGGCAAATTTCTCAGGGTTCTCCGCTTTAAAGATTCCTGATCCGACAAAGACGCCGTCCGCTCCGAGGTGCATCATGAGTGCCGCATCAGCTGGTGTCGCAATTCCGCCTGCTGCGAAGTTGACGACCGGGAGGCGCCCTGCTTCACGGATTTGCATGAGTACTTCAAACGGGGCACCCAGGTCACGCGCTTCCGTCATCACTTCATCGATGCTCATCGAGAGCAAGCGTTTCACTTGAGCTTGAACGGTACGCATGTGACGAACCGCTTCGACGATATTGCCGGTTCCCGGCTCACCTTTCGTCCGGATCATCGCTGCACCTTCCCCGATGCGGCGTGATGCTTCACCGAGGTCACGCGCGCCACAGACGAACGGCGCTTTGTAGTCACGTTTGTAGAGATGGAACTCTTCGTCAGCAGGCGTCAATACTTCACTCTCGTCAATGAAATCAACCCCCATTGATTCAAGGACACGTGCTTCAGCGATATGACCGATCCGGCACTTCGCCATGACCGGTACCGATACAGCACCCATGACGTCTTCGATGATTGTCGGGTCGGCCATACGAGCGACGCCGCCCATTTTGCGAATATCTGAAGGTACGCGCTCGAGTGCCATGACGGCAACTGCACCTGCTGCTTCAGCAATTTTGGCTTGCTCCGCGTTGATGACGTCCATAATGACGCCACCTTTTTGCATCTCGGCCATACCACGTTTTACTTTGTCTGTCCCTACTTGTCTCTTTTCCAAATGGATCCCCTCCAATAAGCTAGTCTACTTGCAAGTATAAATTGATTTGACTATATTGAAAGTGCCAGTTTTATATTTTTTAAAGTGGTCAGTTCGAACAAAGGACTTCATTTCTCGATTCTCGAATGTTTTAAAGATTAAAGGAGATGATGGAATGGATCAATGGAACAGTCGTGACGACGCGCAGGAGCGCAGCTTTTTCGGAAAAACGGGAATGGTCTCGCTCCTCCTCGTCATCGGATTCGTGCTCTATTTTTTCTTTGGCTGACCACAGAAAGGACACATCATGGATATGCTCACGTTCTCGCTCGAGGCTGACTCGAGCGTCCCATTATATGAACAACTCTATTTGCACATTCGACAAGCCATCGTTGATGACACCCTCACCACCGGGACGAAACTTCCGTCCAAACGAAAGCTAGGGGAGTTTTTAGACGTCTCGCAAACGACCGTTGAACTGGCCTACGCTCAGCTGCTCGCGGAAGGATACATCGAGTCGTTGCCACGCAAAGGCTTCTACGTGTTACCGCAAGAAGAACTGTACGTCCGGCGCGGCAGTAGCGTCATCGAACCGCTCCCGGTGAAAAAAACATATGAGTTCGACTTGTATCCGAGTCAAATCGACACGACCGCTTTCCCATTCGAACGTTGGCGCCGGCACTTAAAACAAGTCGTCTCGGAAGAACATCACGATTTGCTGTCACTTGGCTCTGTACAAGGCGATTTCGTCCTTCGTCAAGAGATTGCGACCTATCTCTACCATTCGCGCGGTGTGCATTGTTCTCCCGAACAAATCGTTGTCGGATCGGGAACCGAGCAGCTGTTGCCCCAATTGTTAGAACTGTTGCCGGATACTACGACGTTCGGCATTGAGGATCCGGGGTATCCGCTCACCCGCCAACTGTTCGCCCATCAACGGCGGACGTTCATCCCGATTCCTGTCGATGAGAGCGGCGTCCGTGTCGACCTGGTGGAGCAAGCATCCATTGATGCCCTCTATGTCACACCGGCCCATCAATTTCCGACCGGGACCATTCTATCTGTCAGTCGACGTCAACGCTTGCTCAACTGGGCATCGGAGCGACAGACGTATGTGATTGAAGATGATTACGATAGTGAATTCCGTTATAGCGGCAAACCGATTCCCTCTTTGCAAAGCATGGATCAAAACGAGCGAGTCGTCTATTTGAGCACATTCTCTAAATCATTGATGCCTTCATTGCGAATCGGTTATATGGTACTCCCCCCTCCGCTGTTAAATCGCTATCGAGAACGTTATCGTCACTTCACGTGTAGTGTCCCCCGTTTCGAACAACATACGTTGGCCGAATTTATGGCGACCGGTGATTTTGAGAAACACTTGAACCGGATGCGGAAGACGTACCGCCGGAAACTTGAAATCATTATCGCCGCCTTCAAACCGTACGAACCGACTGTCTCCGTCACGGGGGCGAGCGCCGGCCTTCACGTCGTCCTGTCTGTTCATACCAGCGAGACGAGTGAAGAATTGAAACGATTGGCCGAGGCTTCGAATATCCGCATCAACGCGATGACAGACTATCGTATCGAACCAAGCGACGCGATTCCTCAGTTTTTATTTGGATTTGCCGCCTTATCCGAAGAAACGTTACCAGCTGCCGTTAGTGCGCTCATGTCGTGTTGGAACATTGAGAAAGGAAGAGATGGATGAAACGGTCACGCTACGTCGTCGGTGGGCTCCTTTTGTTAATTGGTACACTCCTGTTATCCGAATCGTGGTGGAAAGACCAACTCACGGCATGGAACAGTCAACAAGTGACCGCCGAAATTCAACCGAGACAGCCAGAAACCGGTGAATTTGAGTTTTCAAACGTCGAGCCGTTATCATGGGAACAACTTCTCACCGTGCGCAATCGATTTCATGATTTACCGACCGTCGGCCTCATTTCGATTCCAGAAATCGACCTCGAGCTCCCGATCTTATATGGGCTCGACAATGAGAACTTGGCTGTCGGGGCTGGAACGATGGACCCGGACCAACGAATGGGAACTGGAAATTATGCACTCGCGGGCCACTACACGCAAAGCTCGACCGCCTTGTTCGGTCCGCTTCACATCATCGACGTCGGCATGTCCATCTACTTGACCGACATGACACATACGTTCGAATACGAGGTCATTTCGCTTGAGACCGTTCCCCCGACACGGGTCGACGTGCTTGACCCGACAACAGAACCGACGATTACACTCGTCACATGCACGTTCGATGCGACCGAACGTTTGATTGTCAAAGGACACTTCGTGAACCAAACGCCTCTCTAATCGATAGGCGTTTTTATTATTTTTCAAAAAAAATATTGTGAGCGCTTACATATTCAGCTAAACTATTCCTGAAACCGTTTGCACAATTTTGACAATTCGTTGCCCTGTAGACGACACATTCCATGAAAGAGGTGCTTTATGAAGAAGAAAACGGCACGACAGACGACCACGTTACTTTTATCATCCGTTCTCCTCATCCAAGCCGGCGTTCCGATGAACGCATTGGCCGAGCCTGCGACAATCTCGATTGATGGCTTAAAAACGGATTGGGCGAACACGCCAGCGCTCGCCACATCCCCACAGGCGGGTTGGCAAGGATTCGATTTAGGAGACGTCTATCTGCAGAACGATGCGCGTAACCTTTACTTTTATGTGGATGCGAACAACGTCCCGAACTGGGGCGACAATGGTCAGTACATAAATATCGCCCTCCAAGTCAATGAACAAGATTCAGGCGTAGCGACAAACCCGCTCGGCCATCCGTTCAACTTCAGCCAAACTGATAAAAAACCACAGTATCATATTTTACTTCGCGTCGATGGCGACACGTCAGTAAAAGAAGCCGCTCTGTATGAAGCAGGAAAATCCACGCCGCTCGCAAACTTGAGCAACTTAAACGGCGCCTCGTTTGCCATTGATCGCACGAAAGGCTTTGAAGGCAAAATTCCATTGTCCCTGCTTGGTCTAAGCAATGATGATACCGTTCGGGTCCTCACGGTACTCAGCGGGAATAACGCTACCGAGCACGGTGCGTTCGACACGATTCCAAGCAATGCGGCCAATAAAGTCGCCGATAGTTGGAATGTTTCGGCGACTCCGTCGACACAATCGGTATATAGCCCAGCCTTCACGTTGAGCGGTGTCGAGACGGTCAGTCAACTCGAAGTGACAGCGGTCACGCCGGCCAATCAATCGGAACAAGTGGACATCAAATCCCCAATCACATGGACGTTCAATGAACCTGTGTCGTTAGATGCTTCGAACATCAGCTTGATGAATGGCGAGACAGCTGTACCGTTCACGGCTGAAGCGAGTGGATCAACAGTGACTGTCACACCGACCGAAGCACTAAGTTTGAATCAAACGTATACCGCGACCCTTCCCGCGGACGCCGTGAAAGGCAACCTGTCGAACACGACGTTACCGGCATTGACGACGTCATTTAAAACCATCACTGAAATCGCCGATCCGTGGAAAACACAACGCTACATCGAAATGTTGTACGTCCGGGCCGACAACGATTACACGGACTGGAATTTATGGACGTGGAGTACGGGTGCCAAAGACGGTCAAGTTGACCCGTATAAAATCACCGAAGATGGCGCCATCTTCCGAATCCCAGTCGGAAAAGATGCGACCAATGTAGGCTTTGTCATCCGCAAGGGCACGGATTGGGCCGTGAAAGATGGCTACGGGGAAGACCGCTATGTCAAATTGGGAAGCGACCGGGTGACGAAAGTCGTCGTCGAGAGCGGCAAAGGGACGTTCCATCAAGTACCGACGATTCAAGGACCCTTGTTTGAAGATGGTGCCGTCACGTTCTTCTACCGTGACAAAGCGTTGTATGAAGCGGGACAACTCGATGAAATCGACAGTGTCGCATTGAAAGTCAATGGCACGACGTACCCGATGACGTACGAAGCCAAAAATGAATGGTTCCGCCATACGGTCAAATTACCGGAAGGGAAACATGATTATACGTTCCTTGTCACAAAAGATGGCGTCACGACCGAAGTGAAGGATCCTTACTTCGAGGCTTCGAGCGTCGAGTATCGTCGTCCAAACGTTAAACTGGCGGCAAGCGTGGCACCGAAAGCCCTCAGTTCTCGAGAAAACGCGGTCGTCCAGGTGAAGCCGACGTTGCCGAAAGGCGTCAAGCTGCGTCAACTGTTCATCGATGCACGTCCTCTGGGTGGACCGGCTAAACTAGAAGTCGACCCGGCCCTCAACAAACAGACGATTGCAGTCAAAGATACCGTCAAACCGGGCAATAAATTCTTAACGATTACGGCGATTGACCAATACGGTAACGTCCATAAAACGAAAACATCGTTAACGGTCCGACCGGTCTCGATGAAGGACAAGCAAGAGTTCGATTGGGATGAGGCACGGATTTACTTCATGCTGACCGACCGATTCTACGATGGGGATAAAACGAACAATAACCCGAACGGTGAATACTATGACCAAGATCATCTTGAGTCGTATCACGGCGGCGACTTTGCCGGTGTGACGAAGAAACTCGACTACTTGGATAAACTAGGCATCAACACGATTTGGATTACACCGATTGTCGATAATATCGATTGGGATCTTCGCTATGGTAAAGATGGATCACAGTATGGCTATCATGGATACTGGGCGAAAAACTTCGAAAAACTCGATGAGCATCTCGGCGATATGAAAGCATTCCATCGTCTGATTGACGAAGCGAATGCTCGCGGTATTAAGATTATGGTCGACGTCGTCTTGAACCACCCTGGCTACGGGATGGAACCAGGAGCTGTAGACACGGGCGCCACAAACTTCCCAACCGATCAAGAGCGCAAAGCGTTCGACGGCATGATTCGTTCGAATCCGGTCGATGGCGATGACTTGAAGATGTCTCTTTCCGGATTACCGGACTTTAAGACCGAAGAGGCTGCCGTCCGTGAACAACTCGTCAAATGGCAGACGGATTGGATTAAACGCTCGAAAACGAAAAAAGGAAACACCATCGATTACTTCCGCGTCGACACGGTCAAACACGTCGACTCTACAACATGGAAGTCGTTCAAAAACGAATTGACGGCCCTCAAACCAGATTTCAAAATGATTGGCGAACATTATGGGGCAAGTGTGAACAACACGGGTGGTTACTTACAGAGTGGCCAGATGGACTCACTTCTCGACTTTGATTTCAAGTATCAAGCCGAACGGTTCATCAACGGAAATATTGATGACGTCGAGAGTGCGCTTCAATATCGCAACACGCAACTCTCGAATGAAGCGACACTCGGTCAATTCCTCAGCAGCCATGACGAGGACGGTTTCCTCGTATCACGTGCTGGAGGCGATGAAGGGAAGCATATGGTCGCCGCCTCGCTTCAAATGACGGCGAAAGGACAGCCTGTCATCTACTATGGTGAAGAGGTTGGACAGTCCGGAAAACATGCGTTGGATATGGATAAGGGCGAGTTCAATGAAAACCGTTATGACTTCGACTGGAAACGAGTCAAAGGAGAAGGTAAAGCGATGCATACGCATTACCAAAAGCTACTCAATATTCGTGCCGACTATTCAAAAGTATTTAGTAAAGGAACGCGTGCCGTCGTTGCTGGTGGTTCTGCCACTGGATACTCTGTCTTTGAACGGAAGCACGGCAAAGACTCTGTTCTCGTGGCCTTGAACACGACAGAAGCCAAACGAACGATCACGTTCCA
The DNA here is from genome assembly GCF_018618205.1 of Exiguobacterium sp. s157. Lineage (NCBI taxonomy): Bacteria > Bacillati > Bacillota > Bacilli > Caryophanales > Exiguobacterium > Exiguobacterium sp. s157. The sequence goes on along the minus strand of NZ_JACSLQ010000016.1, from coordinate 1,950 downwards.
GACAAAACTCAAGCATAAAACGACGCTCGTCGACCGCTATAGCGGACGTCATTACGTCGTCAAACGAGATGGGAAAGTGACCGTCAGCTTACCTGCACAGGACGATGGTGGTACTGTCATTCTCGTGGCCAAGTCAAAAAAATGATAGCGAAAAGCCGTTGCCTCTAATTTAGAGACAACGGCTTGTTGTTTAGCGTGAATAGTTTGGAGCTTCTTTAGTGATGTGGACATCGTGAGGGTGACTTTCTTGCAACCCAGCCCCAGTCATGCGGATAAACTGAGTGTCCTCACGTAGTGCACGGATATCGGCAGCCCCACAATAACCCATTCCAGAACGAAGGCCACCGATGAGTTGATAGACAGTATCGGCTAGTTCACCACGATAAGCGACGCGTCCTTCAATACCTTCTGGTACGAACTTTTTATCGGCCTCTTGGAAATAGCGATCTTGGCTGCCTCGTTTCATCGAAGCCTCAGAACCCATTCCACGGTACGTCTTGAACTGACGACCTTGATAGATTTCCATCTCTCCTGGGCTCTCTTTCACACCTGCGAGAAGGCTACCAAGCATAACGGCATGAGCTCCAGCTGCGATAGCTTTCACAATATCACCAGAGTACTTGATTCCGCCATCAGCGATAACTGTGACACCGTGTTCTCTAGCTTCCGTGACACAATCATATACTGCTGTGATTTGTGGGACACCAACACCGGCGACAACACGTGTCGTACAGATTGATCCTGGACCAATCCCGACTTTAATGACCGATGCTCCGGCTTCAATCAAAGCTCGTGTCGCTTCAGCTGTTGCCACGTTTCCAGCGATAATTGGAAGCGTCGGGAACATGTCACGAAGTTCTTTCACTTTCTCGATGACACCGGCTGAGTGTCCGTGAGCCGTATCAACGACTAATGCATCGACACCTGCATCAACAAGAATTTGAGCACGTGATGCGGCATCTTTCGTGACACCAACGGCAGCTGCGACGAGCAAACGACCTTGTTTGTCTTTTGCAGCATGTGGGAACTGTTCGACTTTCTCAATATCTTTTGTCGTAATGAGACCTTTCAACACGCCTGAATCGTCGACGAGCGGCAATTTCTCAATTCGATGTTGATGAAGGATGCGCTCAGCTTCTTCAAGTGACGTCCCTACTTTTGCCGTAACAAGGTTTTCCGTCGTCATGACATCTGCAATCACCGTCGAATAATCTTTAATGAAACGAAGGTCACGGTTTGTCAAAATTCCGATTAATTTACGCTCGGTTTCTGAATTGACGATCGGGACTCCCGAGATACGGTATTTACTCATCAAGTACTCTGCATCGTACACTTGACGCTCCGGCGTCAAATAGAACGGATTCGTGATGACGCCGTTCTCTGAGCGTTTAACGCGATCGACGTGTTCAGCCTGCATCTCCATCGACATGTTTTTATGAATGACTCCTAAGCCGCCTTGACGCGCCATCGCAATGGCCATCGGTGCTTCTGTGACAGTATCCATACCAGCACTGATGACTGGAACATTTAACTCAAGACCTTCGCAAAGTTTAGTGCTTAAATTCACGTCTCTTGGCAAGACATTTGAAAAGCGCGGTACGAGTAAGACGTCATCAAATGTTAATCCTTCTTTTGCAAACTTGTTTTCCCACATAAAAATCGATTGCCCCTTTCTCTATCGGACCCGAATCTTTGTTTCGAAATATTTCTGTAATGGTAACAGGTATAGCTCGAAAGTGCAATTCAATTCACGATGTTCAGAAAGTTCAGAATTGTGTTCGTTCCATTTGCTTTCCGTTCTTAATGTTCGGGAATAGATTATATATACCGCAAAGGAAGCAAAATTATAAATAAAATCTATAAAAAAGACGACCGAGCGGATGCTCGATCGTCTTTCGCGTTGGCCTGGCAACGTCCTATCCTCACAGGGGGAGACCCCCAACTACTTTC
>NZ_JACSLQ010000015.1:0-24170 GCF_018618205.1 Exiguobacterium sp. s157 | reverse complement strand
AAAAGATGACTCCCGTACAGTACAGGAATCATCTCCTTGAAGCAGCATAAGTTTTTTTATTAATGTCCTTTACATGGGGTACAGATTAAATCGCATTGTATCCTGAAAGATGGACATGGAAAGCAGAAGTTTCATTAGGTAGCCACATTCAAACGAGTGCTTAACATGCATGCTTAAACTGTGCATAAAACAGGGCTCAATTCAGATAAATTGATCAAAACGTCGAACTATGAAAAAAGTCGTTGATAGCGCTTTCGGTCACATGCTATCTTGTAGTCGATGGGACGTAACTGTTTATTCAGGCATAACCTAAGAGCTTGCACACGTTTTTCTGAGTGTACCGCTTTTTTTAGGTTATGCCTTTTTGTGTGGACAAGCACCTAAAAGAGAGGGACCTAATATGAAAGTTGTGAAAGTTTTTAACAATAATGTCGTTTTGATTGAAAATGATAATAATGTTGAAGAAATAGTGACTGGAAGTGGCATTGGCTCGGTATTCGAGAGGGAGACACCTTGAGAGATGTCAAAATCACACAAAAGTTTGTACTAGAACAACAGGCATCTGTGCATGAGCTGGAAGCACTTCTACAACGAATCGATGTGAAGGACATCGAATTGGCCGGCGATATTCTCCAACTTTATGAAACTGAAGTAGGGAATACGGTCAACAACATGGCTCTCCTTGGACTAGGTGATCACATTAATTTTGCGGTCGAACGTGCGCGAAAAGGGATGAACTTCCGTTGTGCGTTAGAGTGGGAAATTAAGCAGTTGTATGCGAAAGAGTACTCGGTCGCATCGGCGGAGATGAGTTCGTGATCCTTTCGCCTTATCCTTTGGACTTCAAGAAAGCGACATTTAAATACGAGCTCTCAATCGGAGATGTGCCGGTGACGCTCGATGCTTCAATTGGAGAAGCTGCTTATCCGACAGACGGGGACTCACTAGAGACACTGATTTTGGTCGCAGATGATGCGATGTACATACAAAAATATACATGATTGAGTCACGACATGCCATGACTCGACAACAAAAGAGAGTGTACACGTTTCGACGTCGAAATGTATACACTCTTTTATATATCCGTCAAAGTGGAGTCGAATCGATTGTCTGGAAAGCACTCTGTCCCTTTAGAAATATACACATCTCAAAGTATTGTCGTCGCTTTTGATTATATATGACCATATATCATTTTTTGTATACAAAAATCTAGATTGATCAGGAGAGGTAATTATCGAGATTAGGCGGTACGAGCGTAAGGTTAAGAAGGGCTCGATGAACGCCTCAAAGATTCTTCCAACAACCGGGACTCTTCTAACAGTTCTTTTAACGTATTGCTATATGGGTTCAATGAGATTTGAGTATGTCCGATACCTCCAAAACTGAACGAACATTGCATCAACACACCCAGGAATGTGTACTCGTGTAAAACAATACGAATTCCGGGTCGTCGCTTAGCCTCGCCAGGAGAGCAGCCTCCCGTTCTTGAGGGGGAAGTTGTTGAAAGACTGGATTACCGATTGATTGATAATAGGCGTCACAAGCGTAAAGTGGAGTAAATTTATGCTCGAGAGCAGCCGCGTGGTCATAGATGAGTTCAAAATGGCGAAGGTCGTTGTCATTCACTTGTGACAGAAGATGCAAGAAGAAAGCGGACTCACTACTTGCGGCGAGTTCTGGCCGGGCGAACACTTTCGCAGAGTAGATGGCCAATAGAGTGGTCGCCTGATAAGAGTGATTGGTCTCCGAAATCTCTTTGGCACGGGCGATGAACAGTTTGACGACATCATCGCGTGTCTTGAACTCTCCCATGAGCCAGGCGAATTTCAAATAGTCCGGTATTGCATAGAGCCCTCGGAAACTCCTACTGGAGTTCCCAAGGGCTCAAAAGTTTGATAGCACGTTATGAAACTTTGCGTCATATATCTTAATTGAACCGCCGTAGACCGAACGGTACGTACGGTGGTGTGAGAGGTCGGGAGTTAATCGCTCCCTCCTACTCGATCCGAATTTACCGGTTCGCTTGCTCTTGTAAGAATGCATCGAGCGAGTGCTATCATTTTAGATCTGCGGTAGTTTATCAACTTAAAAATAGTCAAAATAGCATACCCTTTAGCAGATTGGTTCTTTTAGGGATTCCGCCCCTTTTAACGGTAGAATTTTTTCATAGAGTTAAAGTTTCAAACATAAAAAGATGATTTTCCTGAAGGATCCAGATTCCAGATAATTGTTTATCGACAATTAAAATCTATTGAAGAAGGCGTCAATGAGCATGGAGGCTGCAATGTATTCAAAAAAGCCCGCTGGAAAACTTTCTTTTTCCAACAGGCCTTTCAGTCTGATTACGTGATGTTCTAACAAGCTTCTACATACTTATTGTTTCTGGTTATTTTACTTGCCACTCGGTGTGGAAGAAACCTTCTTTGTCTACACGCTGGTACGTATGGGCACCAAAGTAATCCCGCTGTGCCTGGATTAAATTGGCTGGCAATGTCTCAGAGCGATAGCTGTCATAGTAAGCCAATGCGCTTGAAAAAGCGGGCGCCGGAATTCCTTGCTGAATGGCCAGCGTCAGCACTTTTCGTAGAGAATGCTGATACTCCCCTATAATCTCCTGGAAATATGGATCAATTAATAAGTTAGGCAGTTCGGGATTGCCGTCAAATGCTTCTTTGATCTTTTGCAGGAATTGCGCCCGGATGATGCATCCTCCACGGAAGATCATGGCAACGTCCCCGTAAGGAATATTCCAGCCATACTCTTCAGATGCCGCACGCATTTGGGCAAAACCTTGGGCATACGAGCAAATCTTACTCATGTATAAGGCTTTGCGGATGGCTTCAATCATTTCTTGGGAGTCGCCTGCCTGTTTTTTCGGTTCAGGGCCTTGCAGAATTTTGCTTGCCACGACCCGTTCTTCCTTGACCGAGGAAATAAACCTTGCGAAAACGGACTCTGTGACGATTGGAAGGGAAACACCTAAATCCAACGCGTTTTGGCTTGTCCATTTCCCAGTCCCTTTCTGTCCGGCCACATCCAAAATCTGATCAACAAGCGGCTTCCCGGTATCTTCATCCCGCTTGTTCAAAATATCGGCGGTAATTTCGACAAGGTAACTGTCAAGCTCCCCTTTGTTCCAATCCGAGAATATAGTGGACATTTCTAGGACAGAAAGGCCAAGCGCGTGTTTCATGATGAAATAGGCTTCGGATATCAATTGCATATCGCCGTATTCAATGCCATTATGAACCATTTTTACATAATGGCCAGCTCCATCAGGACCCATATAGGCACTGCAAGGAGTGTCATCTACTTTTGCCGAAATTGCTTCCAGAATAGGTTTGACTTGTTCATATGCTTCTTTCGGTCCACCGGGCATGATGGAAGGACCGTTGCGGGCACCTTCTTCTCCGCCGGAAATTCCGGCGCCTAGAAAGTGCAAGCCTGCTTCTTGTAATTTTGCTGTTCGCCTATTCGTGTCTTCAAAAAACGAATTTCCTCCGTCTAATAGAATGTCCCCTGATTGAAGGTGGGGAAGGAGGGATTCAATGACCGAATCCGTCGTGTCTCCAGATTTCACCATCAACAAGATTTTGCGGGGGGTTTCCAATGAAAGGACAAACTCTTCAACACTGTATGCTCCCAAAATCTTTTTTCCTTGTGCTTCTTTTTCAGCTAATTCGTCGATTCGGTCTGTCCAATAATCATAGACAGATACAGAATAACCTTTACTCTCCATGTTCAGGGCTAAGTTTTTTCCCATTACCCCTAAACCGATGACTCCAATTTGCTGCTTCATTGTATTTTCACCTCATCGTTTTGTGAGTTGCCAGACGGCAACAGCCGATTTTCCAGCTTTTCTCTTTCTTTTTCAAATCCTTCTTTGCCAAGCAATGCAAACATATTGGTTTTATATGCCTCTACTCCTGGTTGGTCAAATGGATTGACACCGAGTAAAGTGCCGCTGATCGCGCAGGCTTTTTCGAAGAAATAAATCATTTCGCCAAAGGTGAATTCATTGAGTTCGTCTAGCTCAATGACCAGATTCGGCACACCTCCATCGACATGAGCAAGGGAAGTTCCAAGTGCCGCTTTTTTGTTCACTTCATCCGTTGTTTTTCCTGCTAAGAAGTTCAACCCATCCATATTGGCTGGATCTTCTTGTATGACAAGATCGAGGGAAGGTTTCTTCACTTGCAAAACTGTTTCAAAGAATAGACGGTGCCCTTCCTGCACATACTGCCCCATTGAATGTAAATCAGTGGAGAAATTGACAGAAGCGGGGAAGAGTCCTTTTTCATCTTTCCCTTCACTTTCCCCGAAAAGTTGTTTCCACCATTCTGCTGTAGAAAGCAGGCCAGGCTCGTAGCTTACAAACAGTTCAATCGATTTTCCTTTATTATAAAAAATATTCCTTACTGCAGCATATTGGTAGCTTTCGTTTGTAGCGAGTACGGGATTGTTGTATTTGTGGTAAGCAGCTTTTGCCCCCTGCATCACTTGGTCGATATTAAGCCCGGCTACAGCCATCGGAAGTAAACCGACTGGAGTCAAAACGGAGTATCGTCCTCCGATATTATCAGGAATGACAAATGTTTCGTATCCTTCTTCAACTGCAAGATTCCGAAGCGCGCCTTTGCTCCGGTCGGTTGTGACATAAATTCGATTTCTAGCTTCTTCTTTTCCATACTTTTTTTCCAAAAGGGTACGGAAGATCCGGAAGGCTAAAGCGGGTTCAGTGGTTGTGCCGGACTTGGAGATCACATTGATGGAAATGTCTTTCCCTTCCAGTAGCTGAAGCAAATGTGTGATATAAGTTGGGCTAATGTTATGTCCAGCAAAATAAACTTCCGTATTCCCTTTAACTTGGTTATGGAATGTATGTGATAAGGCTTCTATTGCTGCCTTGGAGCCTAGATAAGAGCCGCCGATGCCAATCACAATCAGCGCATCTGACTGTTGCTGAATTCTTTCGGCAGCCAGTTTCACCTGGAGAAACTCTTCTTTATCATAGTTAATCGGCCAGTCGATCCACCCCAAGTAGTCAGAACCCGGTCCTGTCTGCTGGTGAAGTTGGTTATGCGCTTGTTTGACAAATTCGCTAATATTTTCAAACTCGCTATTCGTTATAAACGATAATACATTGGTGAAATCAAACGAAACGGGCATGTAATCTCTCTCCTTTTGAATGAACTATTTTTTACCACCACTTCGATTGATCCGTCAGCAATAACTCATTTGCCATTTCTGGACCTGTTGAACCGGCTGGATAAGAATATAAAGGCAATAACTCCTCTTGGTAAGCTTCTAATAGTGGTTGAATCCACTTCCATGATAGTTCCACTTCTCTCCAATCGGCAAAGAACGTTGAATCGCCGCGCAGTGCATCATAGAGCAGAAGTTCATATGCTTCCGGCTGATTTTCTGAGCTGGTTGAGAAATCAATCCAAACAGGTTTGTATCCAGTGCTGGATGGATCTTTTAAATTTACGCGCAACGAAATGCTTTCATTTGGACTAATTTCAAGAATCATTAAATTTGGAGAGCTTCCTAACTGTGTATTTAAATCCATCACCTTGTTCTCGAATTCAATGACAATTTGTGTCGACTTCTGATTCATCCGTTTTCCTGTTCGTATATAAAAGGGGATTCCATTCCATGAGGGGTGTTCGATAGAAAGGCGAGCTGCAAAAAAAGTATCATTCGTTGAGGAATCATTAACCCCCGGCTCCTCTTTGTAGCCAATGACGGGGTTGCCCTGAACCTCTCCCGGACCATACTGGCCGCGGACAACGCTTTGGTATGCTTTTTCTTTCCGGATGGGTTGGAGAGAGGCAATAATGTCTGTCTTTTTCACCCGGCCCTTATTTTCCATGAAGTTATCCGAAAGATAGACAGCTGTCATTGTGACCAACTGAAGAAGGTGGTTTTGTACCATATCCCGGATGGCTCCTGCCTTATCATAATAATCAGCCCGGTTTTCTACACCTACAGTCTCACTTGCTGTAATTTGGACATTTGAAATTTGTTTATGATTCAACAAAGATTCCAAGATCGGATTCGCCAAGATCAAGGTTCTTAGTTTTTGTACCATAGGTTTCCCTAGGTAGTGATCAATTCGGTAGATCTCCTCTTCACGGAACACGTTGCTCAAATTCTCATTTAATTTTCTGGCTGTTTTTAGGCTGTTTCCAAACGGTTTTTCAACAATGAGGCGTTTCCACCCGTTGTTTTGACTGATTCCGCTTTTACTAAGGTGGGACGTGATAATATCAATTAAGCTGGGGGCCACAGACAAGTAAAACAGCCGATTTTGAGGAATACCCAACTCGTTTTCCCTGTTTTCAATAAGTTCGCGCAGTTTGTAGTAAGACTCTTTTTCTGTCGCATCAAAGCTGCAATACCGAAATTTCTCTAAAAAAGCTGGCAAAGATGAAGCGTGAATGGACCTTCTGGAATATGCGTAAAGTGCTTTTTCCACTTTATACTGAAAGGTTTCATCCGAACAATAGTCTCTGCCGGTACTGACAACGGAGATGGTTTCAGGTAACTTCCCGTCCAGGTATAGATTGTACAGAGCAGGAAATAACTTGCGTTGTGCTAAATCTCCTGTTGCTCCGAACAAGACAAATGTCATGTTTTGCAGGGGCCGTTCTTGTTTAAATTCAAATAAATCATTTTGAAAATTAAATTCTTCAAGCAGATTCTCGGTGTGCATATGTTAAAACCTCCTACTCTTAAAATCATGTGTCTCTGGCATGACTGATAATCGCAACAGGTTTTAGTATAATGACTCAAAGTTTTTTATGTAAGTAAGCACTTTATAAACATATACTTACAAAAAGTATACTGTAGCAAGGGAAAGAGGAGGAAATTCACCAGGGATCCGGTTCTTAAAAACTTATCTGATATACAAAATATCTCTATCATGAAATATTTTTTAGAAGTTAAGGAATTTAGGATTTTTTGAGGGAGAAATAACAAAGGTTAAATCCCATTATCGAAAGTAATCTATTGCAAAAAAGTTACAATAGCTCATTCGGATAAGAAACAAGTAATTGATTTTCAAACTGGATAAGTCGTGTTGAGTGTTTAGTGAAAAGGAAAAAGTAATTGGATTATCTTAAAGCGGTCTTAATAGAACTATAAAGTTAATCAGATCCATTAAGAAATAAATGCATATATATGAAATTAAACAGATTACCATTGTGATAGCCGCCGACAGTATACTTTTTGTCAGTATGTGAAATTAAAGTGCGTACTTCACAATAATGCTTGTAGGTTTTACACTAAGTCAGAATCAAAAATACGACAACAAGGAGAATGACACATGAAATTACAATTAGCTTTAGACTTAGTAAACATTCCACAAGCAATCGAAGTGGTTAAAGAAGTAGAGGCGTTTATCGACATCGTTGAAATCGGGACGCCAGTCATCAATAAAGAAGGTCTTAAAGCTGTCGCAGAAATAAAAGCAGCTTTCCCTAACCTGGAAGTTCTTGCAGATGTGAAAATTATGGACGCTGCAGCTTATGAAGTATCAAATGCTGCTGCTGCAGGAGCAGATATTGTTACGATTCTTGCTCAGGCAGAAGACTCATCCATCAAGGGCGCAGTTGAAGAAGCGAAAAAACAAGGTAAGAAAATCCTGGTGGATATGATCGCCGTAAAAGATATCAAAACACGGGCCGCAGAGCTTGATGAACTTGGCGCGGATTATATCTGTGTCCACACAGGCTACGATCTGCAAGCGGAAGGGAAAGATTCGTTCGAAGATCTTCGTACAATCAAAAGCGTCGTAAAAAATGCCAAAACTGCTATTGCAGGCGGCATCAAACTGGAGACATTGCCGGAAGTCATTAAAGCACAACCGGATTTAATCATTGTCGGCGGTGGAATTACAAGCAAAGAGAACAAGGGCGCGGAAGCGGAAAAAATTCAAAAGATGATGAAAGAAAGTGTCACGGCGTAATATGAACACGGCGGGCTATACAGACGAAATACTGGCTGAATTGAAGCGGACCACTGCTCTCATTGATGATGAGGAAGCCGAAAAGGCAGTGGACGGCATCCTGCGTGCAAAGAAAATATTTGTGGCAGGCGGGGGCCGATCCGGCTTTATGGCTAAGGCATTTGTGATGCGTATGATGCACGTAGGCCTGGATGCGTATGTGGTTGGAGAAACGGTGACACCGAACCTGGAAGTCGATGATATTTTCATTGTCGGTTCTGGTTCCGGGGAGACCCAAAGCCTCGCAGCCATGACGAAGAAAGCCAAAAGCATCGGTGCAACCATAGTGGCTGTTACTACAAACCCTGAGTCTACAATAGGCAAACTGGCGGATATTCGAATTGAAATACCGGCACAAGCAAAAGGGGAGGGCACTAGTGGCAAATCGATTCAACCGATGGGATCATTGTTTGAACAGTCGCTTCTTGTGTTTTATGACGCGGTGATTTTGAGATTCATGGATAAAAAGGGACTCAAATCCGATGTCATGTATGGCAGACATGCGAATTTAGAATAGAACAACGAATAAGCTTGAGTTTAAGATTTTTTAAGCTCAAGCTTATTTCTAATTGTTCATCAAGCTTGAACTTTTTTGCACCAAAGTATTTTCATTGGACAACTGTATAAATGACATGCGAAGGTGAAGGTATCATTGAAGACAATATTACTAATGGAGGGTTGGATTACATGAAAATGTATGATGTAACAGGGGCGATCTATGAAGGCATGACCGTTTACAAGGACAAACCGGAAAAACAGCCGAAAATCAATCAGCAGACAAACGGCTATGTTACGGAAACGCGGCTGGATCTGGATGTGCACACCGGAACGCATATCGATGCGCCGCTTCATATGAATGTGGATGGAGAGACATTCGAATCGCTTTCGCTGGACAGTCTTGTAGGGCCTTGTCAAGTTCTCGATTTGACGGCAGTAAAGAACGGAATTTCAAAAACGGACTTAGAAGGATTCAAGCTTCAAAAAGGAGATTTTATTTTATTAAAAACGAAAAACTCGTTTGAGGAAAAGTTTAATTTTGATTTTGTCTATCTGGCAAAAGATGGAGCAAGCTATCTTGCTGAGTTAGGGATTCGCGGGGTTGGAATAGATGCGCTTGGAATTGAAAGAAGCCAAGAAGGGCATCCGACGCATAAAACCTTATTTGCAAATGACATCATCATCATAGAGGGCCTGAGATTGAAGGAAGTGGAGCAGGGACAATACTTTATGGTTGCCGCGCCTTTGAAATTAGTAGGTACGGAGGCTTCACCTGCGCGAGTATTGTTGTTTGAAGGATTAAGTTGAATTTTTCTGTTTCAATCATTTTTCCATGAAAGATAAAACGTAATTGTAAGGAGAGAGCCTATGTATAAATTGGTCGCGATCGATCTCGATGGGACATTGCTCACAGACGATTTAATGATTTCACCAAATACAGTAACCGCTATTAAAAAAGCGGTGGAAGCGGGGACAATTGTTACGATTGCTACGGGCCGCATGTTTTCCTCTGCGAAACTCATTGCCCTGCAGTTGGGTATAAATGTACCGCTCATCACTTATCAAGGTGCATTGATCAAGGATGTAAATGAAAAAGAAGTAATATATGAGCGCACTGTTCCTCCCGATATTGCACAAAAGTTAATCGAAATTTCTCGTGAGAAAAAATTACATCTACAAATATACCAAGATGATATTCTCTACAGTGCCGTAGAAAATGACAAGCTGATTGCTTATTCTGAAGCAGTTAAAGTGCCCTATCGAATAGAGCCCAATCTCATCAAGCTTGCCCAAAAAGGCGTGACAAAACTACTTTTTATCGAAGAACCAATCGTCCTCGATTACTTACAAAATGAATTGCAAACCTTATTCGGCAAGTATGCTCACATCGCAAAATCAAAAAAACACTACCTTGAAATCACCCATCCCGAGGCAAACAAAGGTAGTGCCCTATTATGCTTAGCGAAAAAACTTGGTATAGACCGTTCAGAAATAATCGGTATTGGTGACAACTATAATGACATCGAACTTATTGAGACAGCCGGTCTCGGTATAGCAATGGGAAATGCCGTAAAGGAAGTGAAAGCTATGGCTGATTATACGACCTTTACGAACAATGAAGAAGGGGTGCTTCACGTATTAGAAAAGTTTATTTTAGAGCCAGTGAATACTTCCAATTATATAGAAGAAAAAAATTCTGATTCGCTTCCGACGGCCTGATCAATTGAAGACCGTTTACTTGGAATCACTTGGATAGGACAGGCCGATTTCTTGGCGGACTTTATCCATTACGCACATGGTGGTATAGGAGTTTTCAAACGAATTAACAAGTGACTCCGTTTCTTTTGGCTGATTAAATCGATAAACTCTTTCACTTCATAATACATAGCGGGCTGAGGTTGTCCTACTGTCACTGATTCAACAGTGCCATCGTTGTAATGAATGTCCACTTTTTCGGCTGAATGTATTTTATCAATCACCATAATTCCTTTTTCCCCTTGGATTTCGCTTGGTAAAGTGGAATTTGTGATTTTTGAATAAATGATAACCGCATCTTTGTCATCATATTTCAATAGGACACTTCCTTCGCCATCTATACCGCAATCCAGGATAAGATCTGTGGCCTTTATTTCTTTTGGCTCGCCGAACAGTATAATGAGCGGGTATAAACAGTAGGTGCCCAGATCCATCAATGAACCGTTCGCAAAATTTGGATTAAATACATTTAATACTGTTCCTTTTTTGTATGCATCATAACGCGATGAGTACTGGCAATAGCTAGCAAAGTATCTGCGGATAGGGCCGATTTTGTGCAGATTATTTTGAATGGCCTTAAAGTTTGGAAGCAACGTAGATTTCATCGCTTCCATAAGCAGCACATTATGATCTTTCGCTTCTTGAATCATTTTCGCTGCTTCTGCTGCATTGGCAGCCATCGGTTTTTCACATAATACATGTTTGGAGTTTTTTAAAAACAAGACGACTTGGTCAGCATGGAATGAGTTGGGTGTGGCAATATAAACCGCATCGATTTCATCGCTGACTGCCATTTCTTCCAAGTCAGTAAAAATTTTAGTTATTCCTTATTGACTGGCAAATTCCTCTGCTCTTTCCAACGTTCGGGAATAAACGGCTGCTAATTTAAAATTCTCAATTTCTTTTGCCGCTTCAAGCAATCTTTCTGTAATCCAATTAGTACCCACTATGCCGATTCGTATCATTTTTTATCCTCTTTTCTGTTTTTATTGCATTATCGCCCACAATTGCAAAGACATTATTCCAATGCTAAAAAAATTTACTAACCATTCTATATCTAGTACAATTAGTAAGTTACATTAATTATAGTACTGACTTTTTTATCACATAGTATCGAAAAGTATACGATAGAAATATAACAAGGAAGGAAAGAAAATAGATGCCTAATTTAGGAGAGAAAGTTTTTAATTGTGAAAAAGAGCTGACACTTTCCATCATCGGAGGAAAGTGGAAAATGCTAGTGCTATGGCATTTAGGAAAAGAAGGAACTAAACGTTTTGGGGAATTAAAAAGTCTTATGCCAGGCATCACGCAACGGATGCTCGTGAATCAATTGCGTGAACTTGAAGATCATTTGATTGTCCACCGGGAAGTATACCCTGTGGTTCCGCCGAAAGTGGAGTACTCACTTACCGAACAAGGAAGAAGCCTTATTCCAATTCTTGATTCCATGTACGAATGGGGCAAAGAATACATCGAGCAAAACTTGGATCAGCAAATAGAAAACAACTAAGTTAGTAGGTATTTAAAAATAGCTGAATAAAATAAAGCGGATTTCAGTAAAATGAAATCCGCTCAGATTGTAGACAAAGTCACGTTTCAGGCGAACTGAAACGTGACTTTGTCTACAATCTGGAACACCATTCGGTCGAATGGTGTTTTTTTATAAGACGGTTTGTCAAATTAAGCGCAACACTTCCTCGGTGAAGGCCTCGTGTGCGGTTTTCCAGTCCAGGCACTTTCTCGGTCGCCCGTTGATCTTGGCCAGCGCATCCGCGAGTTCACCGTCACCGACCTGCGCGAAGTCCGTTCCTTTCGGGAAGAACTCGCGGAGGAGCCCGTTGGCGTTCTCGTTGCTCCCCCGTTGCCACGATGAGTACGGGTCGGCGAAATACATCGGCACGCCGAGCGACGCCTGGATGCGCTCGTGACCGCTGAACTCCTTGCCCCGGTCCGTCGTCGCCGTCTCGAACGTGCCTTCCGGGAAGGCACCGTGCACCGCATGGATCGCCCCCTCCATCGAGGCCGCGGTGCGGTCCGCGATTGGCAGGGCGAGATAGAACCGGCTCTTCCGCTCGATGAACGTCGCGACGCACGCCTTCGATTTCCCGCGTCCGGAGACGACGGTGTCGAGCTCCCAATGCCCGAACGTCTCGCGTGTGCGCACCTCCCGAGGCCGGTCCGAGATGGTCAGCCCGACGTTGATGCGCCCGCGCGTCTCGACCGGCTTCCGGCGTTTCCCCTTCTGGCGGAGCACGGTCACGGGCACGTCGATCCGTCCCGCATAGATCCAGCGGTAGATGGTGGGGAAGGCAATTTTTCCTGCGTAGAGGCGGCCGACGATCTGTTCTGGTGACCAGGTCGCACGCAGCTTCTCGACGATCGTCCGGCGCATCGTGTCGTCGAGCTTCGTCTTGACGCCGCAATGGGTTTTCGCCTTCTCGTAGCGTTTCTGCGCACGTCCTGACTCGTAGCCGGGGTTCCGTCTGATCTCCCGCGAGACGGTCGAGGGCTGTCGCCCGATCCGTCTCGCGATGGACCGGATGGACATCCCGAGCTCCAGATAGGTCTCTATTTTCACGCGCTCCGTTGTGGTAAGATGGGTGTAGCTCATAGCGATTCCTCCGTCTGAATGTTTGTGTCGTAACTTCATTCTAAACGAGGCCATCGCTGTGGGCTTTTTTTTGCGTTCACGTTCAGATGTTGCACTTAATTTTATAATTCATCAAGGATAAAAAAACAGCCTGGTGTGGTTTTAGGGAGGGGGAAAAATAAGAAGAGCAATTCCTATAAATCAGAGCTCATTTAAAATATCATACAAGCTAATAGGTATCTTATAATTAAAACATCTAGTACGAAACACTCGTAAGACAAGGTTTACTTCCTGCACAACCTCTGTAGACAGTAGATACCAGGCTTTACATAAAAATTAGGATTTGTTATAGTGGTCGTGAAAACAAAATACCTAAATACACTAGGGGAGCCGAATTGGCTGAGACGGACAAGAGTCCGGACCCTTTGAACCTGATCTGGGTCATACCAGCGGAGGGAAGTGTGCGAACCTTTTATACTTTCTATTTAACTGGTCTTTCGCCGCCTCCTATCTTCAGGAGGCGGTTTTTTGCGTTCAAGAAAGGGGTAATAGGCATGGATCATTGTACAACAGTTTAAAAAAGCAACCGAGTGCGGAGGGATACTCATGCAACTCTCTGTTCGTGAAAGAGCGCCAATTGTACATTGTATTACAAATCAGATCTTTGCAAATTTTCAAGCTAATGGATTGCTCGCTGTAGGTTGCTCATTTGCAGGACTACTGTACAAGTATACACAGAGGAGAATAATGGCAGCCGGTAGTGAGGTGATTGGAACAGGACTGCTGGCTTCATTAGTGGAGCTCTACTCGCCTGGGTTTTAGGGAAAAGGTTTGAACGACATTCTTTGTCGGTTCTACCTAAACAGTAAACCGATAGTACTATTCAGAAAGACATTCATTTAAAGTTGGTACGGAAGAATTAGATTTATTGGAAAGACTAAAGGCAGTGCAGGGGTAATATCTTTCACTTTTTGATTTGTACTTGCGATTGCAACTAAAAGTATAGGAGTGGTGACGTGAAAAGAACAGTTTTGGTGACAGGAAGTAGCAAGGGTCTTGGTGCTACGATAGCAAAAGCTTTAGTTGAAAAAGGGTTTAATGTAGTGATTAACTATTACAAAAGTAAAGAGAAGGCAGAAGGACTTGTTTCGGAGCTCGGTGAACAAAATGCTATAGCTCTATACGCTGATGTGACAAATCGCCAAGAAGTGGATGAGATGGTGAAAGTGGCGACCAACTATTTTGGTCAAATTGATGTGGTGGTCAATAATGCATTGGTAGACTTCAAATTCGATCCGATACAGCAAAAGTCTTTTATAGATCTTTCATGGAAAGATTATCAAAGACAGCTGGATGGAACATTAAAAGGGGCCTTCAATGCGATTCAAAGTGTCTTACCCCAATTCATGGAGAGACAAAACGGAAGTATCATCAGTATTGGTACGAATCTCTACCAAAATCCAGTTGTCCCCTACCACGAGTATACAACCGCAAAAGCAGGACTTATAGGTTTTACACGCAATATAGCCTCTGAACTGGGACAATACGGAATTAAAGCAAATGTCGTATCAGGTGGTTTGTTGAAAGTGACTGATGCCAGTTCAGTAACGTCTCAAGAGGTCTTTGAACTGATTGCTAATTCTACACCTTTGAGAAAAGTGACAACTCCGGAACAGGTGGCCCATTTGGTCGTTTATCTGTCATCTAAAGAGGCGGAAGGTATCACAGGGCAAAATTTCACAGTAGATGGTGGACTAACGATGAACTAAATGTATTATTACCTCCATATGTAAGATAGGAAGGCATAATATATTGGTCTAGTCTTAGGGGGAAGAGTAATGACGGTTATTCAAAAGAATCAACTTAATATAGGGGTTTTGGTTTATGGGTGTGGACATCATCAGGCTGCGTGGTTGATGCCGAACTCAAGTGTTAACCGGGTAGGGGAGATAGAATATTATCAATCCTTGGCGCAGTTAGCTGAAAAAGGATGCTTTGACGCTGTCTTCTTCGCAGACAGTCAATCTTTCCTGGCACAAGAACCAAATGAAATACCGGCATTTTGGTTCGACCCATTAATCAATTTGACAGCTATTTCTCAGGTGACAAAATATGTAGGGCTCGTCTCAACCATCTCGAGTACTTTTTCAAATCCTTTTACAGCCTCAAGACAGTTGTTGAGCCTAGAACATATTACAAATGGAAGAGTGGGTTGGAACCTAGTGACGTCTATGAGAGATGAAGAAGCATGGAATCACGGCATGGAGAGTCTTCCATCCCATGAAGAGAGGTATAAGAAGGCAGATGAATTCGCAGAATTGATGCATAAACTCTTCTTGTCTTGGGATAGAGAAGAGGTTCTCGCTGACCGAGTGCGACGTCAGTTAATCAACCCTGATAATATTTTCCCTATCAATCACAAAGGAGAATTTTTTAATGTGAGGGGTCCATCCACTACACCAAAGAGCCCTCAAGGAAAACCGGTGGCCATGCAAGCAGGGGCCTCAAAGCAAGGTATTCAACTAGCAGCCAAACATGCGGAGGCAGTCTATTCAGTATCTTGGAATATAAGTCAGGCTATGAAATATCGTCAAAAGTTATATGAGGCCATCAAGCAAAATGGAGGGTGCAAACAGCAAATCAAAGTTTTTCCAGGTCTTGTTACATATGTAGGAAAGACCCGTGAAGAAGCCTTGGCTAAAAAGCAAGCATTAGATGAAATGTTGCCTCTAGAGACAGCGTTAAAACAACTGAGTTATTTTCTCCAGATGGATTGTACGGACTGGGAAATCGATTTAAAAGTGCCCACATTACCACCTTTAGAGCAATTTAATGGTCCTGTAGGTCGATATGAGACAATACTTGAAATTATTCATGATACTAATCCTACAGTAAAGGAACTATTAGGATTTCTTAGTGCCGGTGGAGGGCACTTCACCTTAATCGGAACACCCGAAGAGATTGTTGATCAGATGGAGATGTGGCTAGACAAAGGCGTGGCAGATGGATTCAATCTCATGCCTCCTACGCTACCTGAGAGCTTAGAGGACTTCATTGAATTAGTTGTTCCCGAAATGCAGAAAAGAGAGATTTTCAGAAAACAGTACGAGGGAAAAACACTAAGAGAACATCTTGGGTTGAAATAGGTAGACTGATTATACATCAACTAAATAGGAGATTAGCTTTGTTGCACCTTAATTCTAGAGTTTCTTTAATGTAAATAGACCTGGTAGGAGGAGTGAAGAGTCCTTCTATGAAATAGTAAATATCTGTTTTTAGGAATATATCTTCTATAATGGCCCTTCTAGTGAAGAAAAGTAGATACGGCAGATCAGGGGTTTTTCTATTCAGACATTCTTATAAATAGAAACCTATGTCGCTTCTACAACCAAGAGACAGGACAGTCAGAAATCGACGAAAAAGAATGAACTATTAGTGAGAGACTCCTCTTCTGATAGGATCTGAACACTCATGACTAAAAATGAGTGTGGTTTCCTTCGTAATCGGTGTCAACAGCGGTTTAAAATTGGTTCTTCCTCACTTTTGATGAAGCCCGTCTTCGGGAATTAGTTCACTAAAAGGATTGAAGGGATCAATCATGTTAAACGAGTTTCTTCCAGAACTAGAAGTGGTCGAGGTGAACCGTCGTGATGAAACATATCAGTTCATTTGTCATGGAAAAAAGTCGTGCGCACCCTGTCCCCATTGCACTAAAAGCTCCCATCGTGTCCATAGCCGATACATCAGGACATTGCACGATGAGCGTGTGTTCGGATTTGATGTGCAGCTACGGATTCAGGCAAGACGTTTCTTCTGCGACGAACCAAGCTGTCCCTCAAGTATCTTTACGGAGAGATTTCCTTCCCTGTGTCGACCACACTCCCGCAGAACAATCCGTTTAGAACGTGGGCTACTGAGGCTCTTAAGTGGGATGAGTGCGACCGGGCTGGAACGTATCTTGAACAATATCAGCGATAGTACGCTACTCAGACTGTTGAAACGCTCAAAACATCATCGGAAGGTGTCTGACCCTCGCGTGGTTGGCATTGATGACTGGGCCTGGAGAAAACGAAAAAAGTACGGGACAATCATCTGTGATCTAGAGACACGACGCCCGATCGCCTTACTTCCCTCTCGGGATGTCAAAACCGTCTGTGCTTGGATTCGTTCGCATCCCACCATCCAGGTGGTGGCACGCGACGGGTCCATCGAGTTTCGGGAGGCCATCCGTTTGGCCGATGAGACGATTCAGCAGGTGAGTGACCGATGGCACTTGTTTCATAACTTAGGGAAGAAAATTGAAGAAATCTTGAAGCGACGTCTTCCATCTAGCGAAAAAATCCTTCTCGAACCGGATGGTCTAAACTTCGAACGTGAACTGACAGACGCTGAAAGAAGAAAATGGACGCTTATTCTCGCAGTACAACAGGATGCAAGACAGGGCGTTCCGATCTCCCAGTTGATCAGACGTCACCATATCGACCCAAAGACGTGTCGTAGATACCTACAGATGACAGAGGCACCAAGAATCAGTCGGTCACATCGACAACACAGCGCAGACATCTACAAGGGAGACATCGTCAGATGGATCCGCCAAGGTAGGACGACCGAATGGATGTACCGGACGCTGAAACGGAAAGGATATCTCCGTGGAATCAGTACGTTTCGACCTTACGTGGCAAGATTGAAAAAAGCAGTCCCACACGAGATTAACATCAATCGACGAATCATCCAGAAAGTCCTCTGGGAGGACGAGCCTTCTAACAAACCACTTCTCATAAAGATACTGAACATCTATCCTTTCTTGAAGGTATTGAACGAGCTCGTCCGTTCGTTCAAGAATCTTTTCGGCAAAGCGACGTCTGAACAGGATATCCTAAAATGGTGTGAACAGGCAGAACGGATGAACGAACCCCCACTAGCCTCTTTCACAACCTATATACGAGGGGACATCGATGCCATCCGGCTCGGGATGACGCTGCCCTGGTCAAACGGCATGGTCGAGGGACAGGTCAACCGACTCAAGACGATCAAATGTCAAATGTATGGTCGGGCAGGATTGGAGCTGTTGCGCATCAAAATATTGAATGTCACTTGAGGCTCGTTGTTCTACTGAAATACGAATCGATGTCTATATAACCATAGGGATGAAGCGTTTCATCAAAAGTGAGGAAGAACCAATTTTAAACCGCTGTTGACATAAATCAAATATCATTGCTCTTTCATATACTTATAAAATGTAGAACGAGAAATATTTAACGTTTTAGTGATATCATTTACCGTCATTTTAGCTTCATACATCATATATGCACGAGTCAAAATATCTGGGTCAATCTTTTTCCGCCCACCTAAACATCCTCGAGCACGTGCTGCTATTAAACCAGCATTTGTACGTTCGCGAATCAATTCTCGTTCCATTTCTGCCAATCCCGCCATCATAGTGAAGAATAGTCGGCCGGCAGCCGTAGAGGTATCTATACCTAGTGTAATAATTTGAAGATTTATTCCGCGACTTTTCAAATCATCAATCAATTCAAGAAGCTTCTTTGTGGTTCTCCCTAACCGATCTAGCTTCCAGACGACTAGGGTATCACCTTCTCGTAGATAATCTAAGCACTTTTCAAATTCAGGTCTCTTTTTAACACTAGATGCCTTCTCTTGAAAAATTTTAGTACAACCAGCTTTATTAAGTTCATCTAGTTGTGAGTCCAAGTTCTGATCGAGGGTCGACACTCGTGCATAACCAATTTTCGTCATGAAGTACCTCCATTTGTTTGTTTACTCGTTAAATATAACAGAAAATGAACATTGATAAAAAGATGAGTTAAAAGACAACCAAACGATAATGAAAAGGGCTTTAATAGCCCTTTTCATTATCATGTGAATTAATTAACGAACATGTCTTTTTAACGTTCGTTTAAAGAACAAGAACATTTTTCAAAGCTACTTTATCTATTAAGGTACCTACTATTGACTGATTATAACGCAATTGTTTTGAACTTAGTCGTGCATTCCATTCTGAATCCATTCATCAAATTCTAAAAGTACTATGTTAGCATGCCAAAAAACTCCACGACTTAAGTCGTTCTTTTTAAACCAATATTTTTCAACTGAAGAGTCTTTAATTCTTTGCTCCTCCATATAATTCTCGTAAAAATCAGAGGACATAACAATTGGTTCAATGCCATCTTTATTTCCAAGGTCAGAGAGTTTGGCAGCAGTTGCAACAGAAGATCCAATCCAAACCAAATTATTAATGCCAGAGTTTTTTCTTCCGGCTTTTACAGCTAAAGTTTTGCTGGCAGCTAAACCAATTCCTGCTTTAATGGTCGGTAATCCTCTGCTAATAAGTAATTTGTTTAACATATTTAAATATGTGTTTATACAAAAAGCTCTACTCGCGATATCAAATACATCCTCTTGTAAAGGTGTTGAATAAATTGCATATACACAATCACCTCTAATTCCTATCTCCTTTAAATATTCTTCATCAGTATCTTTTTTCAAAATTTCAATTATTTCTGAGGTGAATCCACGAATTAATTTAGCTACTTTAACATCATCTTCTCCAGAGAATAAAGTTGTAGAGTCTCTTAAATCTACAAAAATTGCAGATGCCACAGCTTTATATCCATTTGTATAAGTGAAATTATCGTCTCTTGGGAATTTTTCAACTTCGTTAACAGCATCTGTATTATCCAATATTTCTTCAACTTTTTTCTTTCGCTCTTTGTAATCATAATCTGTGAACTTCATTAAGAGATACCTCCTAGCTTCACTAAAACTATTCCTACTACATACATGGTTAGTATTCCTGCTACACCAATAAAAGTGTATCTGATTCCTTTCTGATAAAACTTGAATTTGGCTGAACAGATTTTTGCATTGATGTAGATTTGAGAAATTAGATCTTCAATCTCGTCTTCAAATGTTTCATTAAACACTTTTTCTCTAAACTCCACATATTTTTTATCTTCTGCTGACTCGAAGTAGTACAGAGAATCATGATATGTATCCTGCCCGAAAAGATTTACTTCTTTTTTCATCGTTGGGACCAAAACTCTTATTAACAAGTATGATCCGCGTACGAAAATGCCCCAAAAGAACAGGAACAGTCCCAGATATAAAAAGTTTGAAAAATTAATATTTTGTATGGCACGAGAAAGGATTTGATTCAACATACCTATTGAATGCTCTGATGTAAATATACTAAGAAATATTCCTACCCCAGCAATTACAATAGAAGCCTTTGTATCACAACTCTTAATCCAATCTAGGTGTCGGTCTAAGCGTTGTATTAAATTATTTTTATCAATATCTAGTCGTGGGTCCAAATTCATTCCTCTTCTCATAAAAAATAACATCTATTTCCTTATTACCATTATACGACAAATTGAAAAAAGTAAGCCAATCCTCAGATTTAAAAGAGAACGGTTCTTACGCAATGTTGGTGAACGATAATGAGCAATCGCCCGAAGGTGGTCGCTCATTTTTTTGGAATATCAGTGAGCACAACTCGGATCGGGATTTCGACAAAGCACCCGAATTCTGAGCAAGTCAAAATTTCCCCTTCCGTACATGAGTCGCTTCATCATCTTTAGACGATTGACGTTTCCTTCCACGTAACCATTGCTTTCTTCAAACTGACAGGCCGCCAGGATCACCTCTACATTTTGTTTGAGGCGACCCACGAAACGCTTCAGTCCGGGATGTGATGTGACTTGTGGATTGGTGATCAACGAAAGGAGATGTCCCGCGTCCCGTTCCCGAATAGCTTCCCGAAATCCTTGAATGAAACAGAACGGGATGGCGAGGTCTTCGTAACGGACCAACAGGTACGAGACATCGATGGTATCATTCGGCCTAGTGACAGGCCATTGCCAGAGTAGACGACAGGCATCCTTGCGCGATACGAAAACCTGGGGTTCAGGAAGACCCTCACTCCGAGCGTCGCGTGAACGGTGACGGACCGCGCCAAACGAGCCTCTGTAACCTAATTGTCTCAGATGAGCGTCCGTTTCCTGGAGTGTGTATCGATTTCGGACACATTCCCTCAATTGTGGCATGAAACGATCGATCAAGTGAGGTCTTTGTCGTTTCGGCGGGGAGGGTTCGTAGGCCGGATCACTGTATTTTTTGACGGTCCTCCAATTCAAGCTGAGCATCTGGGCGATCGCATTCAGACTCATCCCTTGGCGGTGCATGCTTTGAACCCTTTCGACCAACGGTCGTTTTGTCTCGTTCTCGGGTCCAGTCGGATGTTGCGGTTTCAAACCGTATGATACGGCACCTTTCGGATTTACAGGGATTCGAGAGGGGAGGACACGCTGGCATATCGAATTGAGGCATCGCCATAGGTTATCTACGAGGTGGAAGCGGTCGCTCACCACTACGATGTCCTGGTCGAGCAATGCCTCTTGATAGGCTGGGAATCGATCGACCGATGCGCGGATAGGCCGTTTCTCCAGATTCACAAGCCAATCCTTCAACATGTCTGCTTCGCGGGTCCGCAGCAGGTCGATGGGACGATGGGTTGTCGCGTCACAGATGATGGTTCCGTATCGGTGACCCTTTTTGAAGGCGAAGTCATCAATGCCGATCACCTCAGCACAGGGGCTCGGGACGGGCACGCGTCGTAGCACCCTAAGTAGCGTGTCGTGACTGATTCGAAAACCTAGGACGGTCGTGACACGCTCGGCTTCCTTCGCACTCATAGCCAACATTAAAGTGGACAACACACGCTCCGTACGGAGCGTTCTCCGCGAATGAGAAATGGCCCACGGCAATCGCTCTGTAAAGATGGAACGTTGGCATATTGAGTTGTCGCAGAACCATTTCGGTACTTGAATGTTCAGACGGAAAACCTGATGTATTCCTGAGAAGTCTTTTAGCCGCCGTGTCGTGAAACTGTGACGTCGGTGACAAAACCGACCACAGTCTGGACAGCATGCACCGCTGGACACGAGACGAGCGGCACAGTGTCTCACCCCATCGTGTGAGTGAGCACTCGTGACGCACAGTCGATCATCTAAGAACTCCAACTCGTTCATGGAAATCAATCCTTTTTGATTTTATTCCCATAATGTCGGCATCACTACCTCACCAACATTGCGTAAGAACCACTCCTATTTTGCACTACACACCAACTTGTGCTTTGAACTTTGAAGTGTTAAAATTAATAAACTATTAATCGAAAGGAGAGATGGGTGGACAATGAAGAACTAATCTAATTTTTAACAAATGAAATAGTATATTTCAGTTTAAAAACTTAGGATTAGTCTGCCCATTTTTCCATATACTAAATAAATGTAAGACTGAATAGCTAAAAAGGCTAAATAGTTTTATTTGAGTCCTTAAAAAGTGACATGACTAATCCTTCCAACATTATTTGGGAGGATTTTTTATTTCTCCCTGAATCAAAATAAAGAAAGAAGGAATCGAATTGTTAAAACAAAAGGAACTAATGGCAAGGGTTAAGGAACTTGTCCAGTCAGATGAACGAATATCTGCTTGTATGATGTATGGCTCTTTTACAAAAGGAGAGGGAGATCAATACTCTGATATAGAATATTACGTTTTTCTAAAAGATGATACAATTTCCACCTTTGATTCAGCAAAATGGCTAAATGAAGTCGCTTCCTACACTTTACTCTATCAAAATGAGTACGGTACGGAAGTAGTAATTTTTGAAAATCTAATACGTGGTGAATTTCATTTCCTTTCCGAAAACGAAATGAATATTATTCCTTCATTCAAAGAATCAGGCTACATTCCTGACACAAAAGCAATGTTTATTTATGATGAAACAGGACAACTAGAATTGTATTTATCAGAGTTGGAAGGTCCGGGACCAAATAGACTTACAGAAGAAAACGTAAATTTTTTATTGAATAATTTTTCCAACCTATGGTTAATGGGGATTAATGTTCTTAAAAGAGGGGAAAATGCACGTTCACTGGAACTTTTATCTCAATTACAAAAAAATATACTACAACTCATTCGAATTGCGGAAGAAAATGCCGATAATTGGTTTAATATGACAAAGAATCTTGAAAAAGAAATTAGTCCTGAAAACTATGAAAAGTTTAAAAAGACTACTGCCCGATTAAATGAATTAGAACTATATGAAGCCTATAAGAACTCTTTGCTTCTCGTTATGGAACTTCGAAATCTCGTTGAAAAACAGTATCAATTAACCATTAGCGATGATTTTTTAGGCAAACTGTTTAATTATATGAACGAATAAATAAAAAGCCTGTATCTCAAGTGATAACTAAGATACAGGCTTTAATTGTTATTTACTTTAAATACATGTTCTCAAAGTGAAAGTATTGATTTTAATGGATTTTTAATAGTTTACTCTTGATAAGACGCGAGCCCGAGCCGGGAGGATATCCTCGTCTCCGAACGGTTACATGAAGCGGGTGACCTCATCGGCATCCCGGTGCTCGACCATCTCATCCTCGGTGCGGACGAGTCATATGTCAGCATGAAACAGCGAGGTTACATGGGTTGAATGGAAAGGAGCGGGGCCGGTGAACCGGTCCTGGTCCGTCCGGAAAGGGCAAGGAGGAAAAACATACGTTTTTCTTTGACGGGACCAGCGACTCGCGTTGCTGTCGCCTGGATCCAGAATTCGGATCCGGGAAGAGGAATGTTTTCGCGTGGCGAAAACAAATGGTTTTGGTGAGAAGTCAAAGGCATAAAGAAATCACGTTGCTCTGTTTTTTCATGAATGTGTATTTGCGATGTTTGGATTAATGAAAAATGAGTTCTTGTTTGGTGAAAATGGCCGTTTTTCCTACGTAAGCCCTGGGCTTGTTTCAAACAAGCCCAGGGCTTATATGAAACAAGCCGAGATGTTGAGAGGTCAGATTCAAGGTATTGTTGAGCTATCAACAGGAGAGGATGATTCAAATGAGTCACACATTGGACCAGCAAACGATTGAAGAGATGAAAGAGGTATTGCTTAGAAGACTTCCTGAACGGATGGACATCGATCCTGAGGCCTTCGAGTTAGTGAGCATGGATATCCTTTGCGAGGTGAGAGAAGGAGAACGATTGAAACAGATGACGGTTTTCTTCAATGCGAACACGCTTCAAGTACATAACTGATTGTTCCGAAACGTATACATGTATACATTCTTATCTAGTTAGTCTTTGGACGAGGCGTAAATCACATAAGTATCGGGAATCGGTCTATAAAAAACTGAAAGGGATGAGGCGTGATGGACGAGCGGATACTTGATGACTATGCGTTCGATGGATTGGATCCGTTCGTCCGGATCGTGTTCTCGGAACTGATGGAACATC
>NZ_JACSLQ010000014.1:0-26800 GCF_018618205.1 Exiguobacterium sp. s157 | reverse complement strand
CGGCCACACCCGTTCCCATGCCGAACACGGAAGTTAAGCGCTTCAGCGCCGAAAGTAGTTGGGGGTCTCCCCCTGTGAGGATAGGACGTCGCCAGGCAAACGGTGGTTCTGGAGCATTCGCTCAAGGGCCGCCGCTTTTTTATTTATATCGTGATTCAAATGAAAGAGAGGAAGAACAGATGGCCAAAAAAATCAAAGTATACGTCGAGCCAAACGAGACAATCGATGACTGTTTAAATCGAATTGCTCAAATGGGGTATCGCCCGGTACGTAGGATTGAAAAGCCTGTCTTTGAACAAACGGGAACCAAAGACGAACCTGTACATTCCCATCAATCGATTTTGTTTGAGTGCGTTGCTCTCGAATCATAATGCCAAACCGTCACGAATGCGTGGCGGTTTTTTTGTATTTTAACACCACTAAAGACGAACGATAAATATTCAGACAATTAAATTGTTCGCAGTTTGTTGACATGTTTTGAAAGAACAAGGTACGATAGGCGTGTGAGTTAATAACAAATTAAATAGTGCTCCATATAATCGCGAGGAAATGGCTCGCAAGTTTCTACCTGATCGCCGATTCTGATCAGACTATGGGGTATAGTCGACATTTTTTTGTCGTGGCCTATACCCTAAACTGGTTATTCGGTTTAGGGATTTCTTTATTTAAGGGGGACATTTGAATGAAGGCAACAGTAGGTGTGATCATGGGTAGCTCGTCTGATTGGGAAACGATGCGCCATGCTTGTGACATCCTAGAAGAATTGAGTATTCCATATGAAAAACAAGTTGTCTCGGCACATCGGACGCCGGACTTAATGTTTGAATATGCTGAAGAGGCCCGTGCGAGAGGCATACAAGTCATCATTGCAGGCGCAGGAGGAGCAGCCCATTTACCGGGAATGGTCGCAGCGAAAACAACGCTTCCTGTCATCGGAGTGCCTGTTCAATCTAAAGCGTTAAATGGACTTGATTCCTTGCTCTCGATTGTTCAAATGCCTGCAGGAGTACCAGTGGCAACGGTCGCTATCGGACGTGCCGGGGCGACGAACGCGGCCCTACTCGCCGTTCAAATCCTCAGCCTGCAATTCCCCGCACTGGTTGAACGCCTAGATACATATCGCCAAGCGAAGCGCGATATGGCACTTCAAGCGACGGAGGAACTAATCTAATGAGAATCGGCATTTTAGGTGGAGGTCAGTTAGGTCGCATGATGTCTCTCAGTGCGAGTGCTATGGGGTACGAAACGCTAAGCCTCGATCCAAACGCAAACGCGCCCGCCGCTCAGGTTGCACCAAGCATCGTCGCCGCATTTGACGACGTAACGGCAGCACGTGAACTTGCACATCGTTCAGACGTCATCACCTATGAATTTGAGAACATTGATACAGCGATGATTGAGGCCATTGCTGACAAATGTCCTCAAGGGATGGATGTCTTGAAGGCGACACAGCATCGAATCTTTGAAAAACAAATGATTGAAGGGGCAGGTCTTCAAGTCGCACCGTACGTTCCAGTCCGTTCCGTCCGTGATGTCATTCGAGCAAGAGACGTGTTAGGTTTTCCGTTTGTGATTAAGACGTGCCGTTTTGGTTATGACGGTAAAGGTCAAACGGTAATACGTTCAGAACAAGACGTAAGCTCGTTCACAGATCAGTTCGAAGAGACGGAATATGTGGCCGAAGCTTGGCTTCCTTTTAAAAAAGAAATCTCTGTTATCGTGACGAGAGGGACGCACGAGACGACGACGTTCCCCATCAGCGAGAACATTCATCGAAACAATATTTTATATCTTTCGATTGTACCGGCACGAGTGGAGCCTGATATTTTAGAGGAGGCGCGTCATTTGGCCCTCCAACTCGCTGACCACATCGGACTGATTGGTACGCTTGCGGTTGAGTTGTTCATTATGGAAGACGGTTCATTGTACGTGAATGAACTTGCGCCACGCCCTCACAACTCAGGGCATTACACGATTGATGCCTGTGAGACATCACAGTTCGAGCAACACATTCGGGCAATCACCGGGATGAAGCTTGGGCGAACGACGCTTTACACACCAATCGTCATGGTCAACCTGTTAGGCGAACATATGGACGAGCTGAACCCGCAAACGTTACCGTCGAATGTTAAACTACATTTGTATGGGAAAGAAGAAGCGAAGCAGGGGCGGAAAATGGGACATTTGAACGTGATTGCTGCTTCCGTCAAAGAAGCGCTTCAGACCATCGAACAATTGGCAATTTGGAAGGAGACCGTTTTATGATTTCACGTTATACCCGTCCTGAGATGGCGGCGATTTGGACAGACCAGAATAAATTTGAGGCATGGCTCCAAGTAGAGCTGTACGCCTGCGAGGCGTGGAGCGAACTTGGTATCATCCCGAAGGAAGATGTCGCCGTCTTATGGGACAAGGCATCGTTTGATGTCGAACGCATCCTTGAAATCGAGCAAGAGACACGTCATGACGTCATCGCATTCACCCGTGCCGTCTCAGAGACACTCGGTGAAGAGAAGAAGTGGGTGCATTACGGACTGACTTCGACAGACGTCGTCGATACGGCCTTATCGTACTTGATTAAGCAAGCGAACGATATTTTAGAAGCTGACATCGACCGTTTCATCGACATCCTCGCTGAAAAAGCTAGAGCACATAAGTATGACATCATGATGGGCCGTACACACGGTGTCCACGCAGAACCGACGACGTTCGGATTGAAGCTCGCCCTTTGGTACGAAGAGATGAAGCGCAACAAGAAACGGTTCATGGCAGCCCGCGAGACGATTGAATTCGGTAAGATGAGTGGTGCGGTCGGTACGTTCGCAAACATTGATCCATTCATCGAATCGTATGTGTGTGACAAATTAGGGATTCAAGCAGCACCGATTTCGACGCAGACGTTACAACGTGACCGTCACGCCGAATACATGTCCACGCTCGCGTTAATCGCCACATCGATTGAGAAGATGGCGACAGAGATTCGCGGCCTCCAAAAGACAGAGACACGTGAGGTCGAAGAATTCTTCGCCAAAGGACAAAAAGGATCGTCAGCAATGCCGCATAAACGTAACCCGATCGGTTCAGAGAACATGACCGGCCTGGCCCGTGTCATTCGCGGTCATATGGTGACGGCGTATGAGAACGTCCCACTCTGGCATGAACGTGACATCTCACACTCCTCAGCAGAACGGATCATTCTTCCGGATGCGACGAGTCTCCTCAACTACATGTTGAACCGCTTTGGCAATATCGTGAAGAACTTGACGGTCTTCCCGGATAATATGCGCCGGAACATGGACCGGACGTTTGGCATTATCTTCTCCCAACGCATCTTGCTCGCGTTGATTGAAAAAGGATGGTCGCGCGAAGCCGCTTATGATGCCGTTCAACCGAAGGCGATGCAAGCGTGGGAAGAAGAGACGATGTTCCGCACCTTGATTGAACAAGACGCCGAGATGGGCGCACTCTTCACGAGTGACGAGCTCGACGACCTATTCGACCCGAGCCATCACGTGCGCCGTGTCGATGTTATTTTTGAACGCTGTGGTTTGTGATCGTTGAGGGGCTTCATGCCCCTCTCACTTTTAAGGGGGACGATACAGATGGAAGCAATTTACGAAGGTAAAGCGAAAGCGTTATTTGAGACTGAAGAACAGGGTGTGCTCCGCGTTTATTATAAAGACGACGCGACAGCATTTAACGGGGAGAAGAAAGAATCAATCGCCGGCAAAGGCGTGTTGAACAATGCCATCACGACGCGCTTGTTCGAACTCATGCACGATAACAAGATTCCGACGCATTTCATTAAGCGACTATCGGATCGCGAGCAGCTCGTGCGCCGTGTCGATATCATTCCGCTCGAGGTCGTCGTTCGCAACGTCGCCGCCGGAAGCCTTGCCAAACGACTCGGTTGGGAAGAAGGGACACCGCTCCTGTCACCGATTGTCGAGTTTTACTATAAAGATGACGCACTCGGAGATCCACTCTTAACGGAGGATCATATCCGTTTACTGCAAGTTGCCACACACAAAGAAGTCGAAACATTGCGACAACTTGGTCTGTGGGTCAACGATGTGTTGCTCGATTTCTTCAATGAACATGGCATCGATTTAATCGATTTCAAACTTGAGTTCGGTAAAGTCGATGGCACGATCATCCTTGCCGATGAAATCTCACCAGACACGTGCCGGCTTTGGGACAAAGAGACGAAACAAAAGCTCGATAAAGACGTTTTCCGCAGAGACCTTGGATCTCTGACAGACACATACAGCCAACTGTTAACACGCATAGGGGGAATGGACCGATGAAAAAAGTAAACGTGTACGTGACATTACGTGAAAGTGTACTGGATCCACAAGGCGTCGCCGTAAAAGGTGGGCTCGAACATCTCGGTTTTACAGGGGTAGAGTCGGTACGCATCGGGAAAGTCATCGAGCTTCAAGTGGCAGATGAGACGACCGAAGCGATGGTGCGTGACATGTGTGAGAAGTTGCTCGTCAACACGGTTATCGAGAACTATCGAATCGAGATGGGGGTACTCGCATGAAATTCGCTGTCATCGTCTTCCCCGGATCGAACTGTGACCTCGACATGTATCATGCCGTAAAAGATGTCCTCGGCGAAGAAGCGGACTATGTGTTCCATACGGAAACGTCGCTTGATGGGTACGACGGTGTGCTCCTACCAGGCGGTTTCTCATACGGGGACTACTTGCGCTGTGGTGCCATCGCCCAGTTCTCACCGATTATGAACGAAGTGAAACGATTCGCCGAAGAAGGGCGTCCAGTGCTCGGCGTCTGTAACGGATTCCAAGTGCTCGTCGAAGCGGGACTCCTACCGGGCGTATTGATGCGCAACCGTGATTTGAAGTTCATGTGCAAGACAGTCGAATTGAAAGTCGAAACGAACGAGACGATGTTCACGAACGATTATGAGCTCGGGGAGACGATTCAAGTCCCAATCGCGCACGGGGAAGGCAACTACTACTGTGACGAGGCGACACTCGAGACGCTCCGAGCGAACGGACAAATCGCCTTCACGTATACCGACAATCCGAATGGATCGGTCGCGAATATCGCAGGAATCACGAACGTACAAGGTAACGTACTCGGAATGATGCCACACCCGGAACGAGCGGTCGAAGCACTCTTAGGCGGGGAAGATGGCAAACGATTATTCACTTCGATGGTGAAATGGGGGACTCGACATGCTACTTACAACTGAACCGACAGCAACACACATCCGTGAAGAGCGACTTTACGCCACGATGGGCTTGACCGATGAGGAATACGCGCTCGTCGTCTCACTGCTCGGTCGTGAGCCGAATTACACAGAGATCGGGTTATTCTCGGTCATGTGGTCTGAACACTGTTCGTACAAAAACTCGAAGCCTGTCCTCCGGAAATTCCCGACTACTGGGAAACACGTCCTTCAAGGACCTGGGGAAGGTGCCGGCATCGTCGACATTGGCGATGGCCAGGCCGTCGCATTCAAAATCGAGAGCCATAACCATCCATCGGCGATTGAGCCGTACCAAGGTGCGGCGACAGGTGTCGGCGGGATTATCCGCGACATCTTCTCGATGGGCGCGCGACCGGTCGCACTCCTCAACTCGCTCCGCTTCGGAGATTTGAACGAATCACGTGTGAAACATCTTTTCGGCCACGTCGTCTCCGGCATCGCCGGTTACGGCAACTGTGTCGGCATCCCGACGGTCGGTGGGGAAGTCGCGTTCGACCCGGCCTATGCCGGCAACCCGCTCGTCAACGCGATGTGCGTCGGACTCATTCGCCATGAAGACATTCAAAAAGGGATTGCCGAAGGTGTCGGCAACTCGGTCATGTACGTCGGCGCAACGACAGGACGCGACGGCATTCACGGGGCGACGTTCGCCTCGGAAGAACTCGGTGAGGATGCGGACGAGAAACGCCCGGCCGTCCAAGTCGGGGACCCATTCATGGAGAAACTGTTGATTGAGGCGTGTTTGGAAGTCATTAAGCACCCAGCCCTCGTCGGGATCCAAGACATGGGAGCGGCTGGTCTCACGTCGTCTTCGGCCGAGATGGCATCGAAGGCAGGCATGGGTATCGAGATGAACCTCGACCTCGTCCCACAACGCGAGGCTGATATGACGCCTTACGAGATGATGTTGTCCGAGTCACAAGAGCGGATGCTTCTCGTCGTCAAGGCAGGGCATGAAGATGAAATCGAAGCAATCGTCACGAAGTGGGGACTTCATGCGATCAAAGTCGGTGTCGTCATAGAAGAAAAAGTACTCCGTCTTCTCCATCACGGGGAAGTCGCAGCCGAAGTACCGGTCGACGCGCTCGCAGAAGACGCACCGGTCTACCATAAGCCGTCGAAAGTACCGGCATATTATGAGACGTTCCAAGCGATGGCACCGGTCCAACCGGTCGTCACGGACGTACTCACGACATGGAAAGACGTGCTCGCCATGCCGACGATTGCCTCGAAACGTTGGGTGTATGAGCAATACGACCATATGGTCCAAACGTCAACTGTCGTCGCGCCAGGAAGTGATGCGGCCGTCATCCGGATTCGCGACACAGACAAAGCACTCGCGATGACGACGGACTGCAACGCCAAATACGTGTACCTCGACCCACGTGTCGGTGGTGCGATTGCGGTCGCAGAGGCAGCGCGCAACATCGTTGCTAGCGGCGCCACACCGCTCGCCCTCACGGACTGCTTGAACTTCGGTAGCCCGGACAAGCCAGAAGGGTTTTGGCAGCTCGATCAAGCTGTCGAAGGGATGGCAGAAGCGTGCCGTGCCCTCGACACACCAGTCATCGGTGGGAACGTTTCGCTTTACAATGAGTCGAACGGGACGGCGATTTATCCGACGCCGGTCGTCGGCATGGTCGGCTTGATTGACAAACCGGAACATATCACGACGTCGTTCGCGAAAGCAGCAGGCGACATCATCTTCTTGCTCGGGGAGACAAAACCTGAGTTCGGTGGTAGTGCGCTTCAAATGTTGCAAGACGGTCAAGTGAGCGGACAGGCGCCGACGCTTGACCTGGAGACGGAGAGCCGTCAGCAACAAGCGCTCCTCGCAGCAATCCGGGAAGGACTTGTCACGGCGGCCCACGACGTATCGGAAGGTGGACTCGCCGCAGCACTCCCTGAACTCGTGTTCGGCACGGGCTTCGGCGCAGACGTCACAGTCGACACAGATCTCGTGACGACACTTTTCAGCGAATCACAGTCACGGTTCCTCATCACAGTCGCGCCACATCAGGCCGATGCGTTCGCGAGGTTGACGAAGGCGACACGCATCGGACAGGTGACAGACACGCCACAATTGACGGTGCGTTCGAGCGACCGCCTAATCGAAATGGACGTCACGGAACTTGAACGGGTATGGGAAGGAGCTATTCCATGTTATATGACATCCGAGGCATGAACGAGGAGTGCGGGGTATTCGGGGTATTTAATCACCACGAAGCGTCACATCTCGCCTACTACGGCCTCCACAGCCTGCAACACCGGGGACAAGAAGGGACAGGCATCGTCACGGCTGACGGCGAGCGCTTGCACGCCAAACGCGGACTCGGCCTCGTCGCTGAAGTGTTCGACGAACCGTCGCTCGATGCATTGACCGGGCATCACGCTATCGGTCATGTCCGTTATTCGACGGCAGGCGGCAACACGCTCGAGAACGTCCAACCGCTCCACTTCAAGTCGCTCACGGGCGATTTGGCGATGGCGCACAACGGGAATCTCGTCAACGCCAACGAGTTGAAACATATGCTCGAAGCGGAAGGTGCGATTTTTCAGACGACATCTGACACGGAAGTCGTTGCCCACTTGATTAAGCGGAGCCGCGGCAACTCGATGAAAGAACGAATCGCGGATAGCTTGGCTCGTCTCGTCGGAGCGTTCGCCTTCCTCTTCTTAACGGAAGACGCGCTCTACGTCGGAGTCGATATTCACGGATTACGTCCGCTCTCGCTCGGCCAGACCGAGGATGGAGCCTACGTGTTCGCCTCAGAGACATGTGCGTTCGACGTCGTGGGGGCGACGTACGTACGTGATGTCGAGCCAGGGGAACTCCTTATGATCACGCAAGACGGGATTGTATCAGAGCGGTACAGCGAGGCCTCGGTCCGCGCGATGTGTTCAATGGAATACATCTACTTCTCACGGCCGGACTCGATCATCGATGGCGTCAACGTGCACACGGCCCGTAAAGCGATGGGGAAAAAGATGTTCGACGAGGCACCGGTCGAAGCGGACGTCGTCACCGGCGTCCCTGATTCGAGTATTTCAGCAGCCATCGGCTACGCCGAGGCGAGCGGAATTCCGTACGAGATGGGACTCATCAAAAACCGATACGTCGGCCGGACGTTCATTCAACCGTCGCAAGAGTTACGGGAGCGCGGCGTCAAGATGAAACTGTCGGCGCTGCGAGGTGTCGTGAACGGGAAGCGGGTCATCATGGTCGACGACTCAATCGTTCGCGGGACGACGAGCCGACGCATCGTCAAACTGCTCCGTGAAGCCGGGGCGACCGAAGTGCATGTGCGCATCACGTCACCACCGATCAAGCATCCGTGCTATTACGGCATCGATACATCATCAAAGGAAGAGTTGATTGCGGCCACCAAATCCATCGAAGAGATTAAAGAAGAGATTGGGGCCGATTCACTGGCGTTCCTCACATTGGATGGGACGGTCGAAGCAATCGACCGGCCGTTCGAAGGGAACTTGCGCGGGCAGTGCGCCGCTTGCTTCACCGGACTTTATCCAACTGAACTGGCGGAACTTGTAACAGAGACAAAAGCTTGAGGGGGACTGACGATGAGTTTAAGATATGAACAAGCGGGTGTGAATTTAGAGGCAGGTTATGAGGCAGTATCACGCATGAAGCGTCACGTTGCACGGACGATGCGTCCAGAAGTGATGACCGGGCTCGGTAGTTTTGGTGCGATGATTGACCTTGGCTCGATGCAGTTGAAACATCCGATTCTCGTCAGCGGAACGGATGGGGTCGGCACGAAACTCAAACTCGCGTTCGCGCTCGACCAACATGATACGATTGGAATTGACTGTGTGGCGATGTGTGTCAATGACTGTCTCGTCCACGGAGCCGAACCGCTTTATTTCTTAGACTATATCGCGACCGGAAAAGCGGAACCGGCCAAACTTGAGCGCATCGTCGCAGGCGTCGCCGAAGGCTGTGTCCAAGCGGGCTGTGCCCTCGTTGGAGGCGAGACGGCCGAGATGCCGGGGATGTATCCGGACGGCGAATATGACATCGCCGGATTCGCCGTCGGTGTCGTCGAGAAGGAAGCACTGATCGATGGACGGACGATTGAAGCGGGGGACATCGTCCTCGGACTCGCATCATCGGGTGTCCATTCAAACGGATTCTCGCTCGTCCGCCATATCGTCGAATCGCAAGGGCTCGCCTACACTGATGAGATCGCCATGCTCGACACGACGCTCGGGAACGCCCTTTTGTTGCCGACGCGCATCTATTCCGAGGCGGCGAAAGCGGCCATCGCGACGGGGCGTGTCCAAGGCATGGCCCATATCACGGGCGGCGGTTTTTACGAGAACGTGCCACGCATGCTGCCGGAAGGCCTCGGTGTCACATTCGACGCATCGAATTGGCCGAGCCTGCCCGTGTTCGACTGGCTCGAACAAGTCGGGCATGTCTCGAAACAAGAGATGTTCAACGTGTTCAATATGGGTATCGGCTTCATGATCGCAGTCCGTCCTGAAGATGTCGAAGCTGTCGAAGCTGCGCTCGAGCGCGCCGGAGAGACGTCGCATCGCATCGGGAAAGTCGATGCCAAACCGGGTGTCCGCATCATGGGGGTCGACCAGTGAAAAAGTTTGCCATCTTCGCCTCCGGGTCCGGTAGCAACGCCGAAGCGATTTGGCAAGCCATTGACCGAGGCGACTTGTCAGGGGAATGCGTCCTGCTCGTCACGGACAAACCAGAAGCGAAAGTACTCGAGCGGGCCGATCGGTTCAACATCCCGACCTTCTCGTTCGAACCGAAGACGTACGCCTCAAAAGCGGAATTCGAACAAGAAATACTCGTCCTACTACAGGCACTCGGCGCCGACTATATTGTCTTGGCCGGGTATATGCGGTTGATTGGGGACGTGCTGCTTACCGCGTATCCAAAGCAAATCATCAACATCCATCCGTCGCTCTTACCGGCGTTCCCTGGAAAAGACGCCATCGGTCAGGCGCTCGCGGCGAATGTGCCGACGAGCGGGGTCACGGTTCATTACGTAGATGCCGGGATGGACACGGGACCAATCATCGCCCAACAAGACGTCGCTATCGCAGGCTGTGATGCGGCCGAAGCGGCAAGACGCATCCAAGCGGTCGAGCATCAGCTCTATCCGCGCGTACTACAACAAGTGTTTATCCAACAGGAGGTTTTCAAGTGAGAGCATTACTGAGTGTGTCAGATAAAACAGGAATCGTCGAGCTCGCGCAGGCGTTGCATGAAGCGGGCATCGAACTCATTTCGACAGGCGGGACGGAAGCAGCGCTCATCGCGGCCGGCCTTCCGGTAAAAAACATCTCAGCAGTGACGTCGTTCCCAGAGATGCTCGACGGACGCGTGAAGACGCTCCATCCGCTCGTTCACGGTGGCCTGCTCGGACGCCGCGATTTGGACTCGCACGTCGAACAGATGAGAGACCATGACATCGAGCCAATCGACTATGTCGTCGTCAACTTATACCCGTTCAAACAGACGATTGCGAAAGAGAATGCGATGTATGAAGAAGCGATTGAAAATATCGATATCGGTGGACCGAGCATGCTCCGTTCAGCCGCGAAAAACCATGCCAGCGTGACGGTCGTCGTTGATCCGGCCGACTACGGTCATGTGGCCGAAGCGGTTCGTGCCGGCGGGACGACGTTCGAAACACGTCAACGTCTTGCGACAAAAGCGTTCCGTCACACGGCGGCGTATGACGCCTTGATTGCCGACTATTTAGGGCAGCAGATCGGCGAGACGTTCCCGGAACAGCTCACGGTCACGTATGAGAAAGTACAAGACCTCCGTTACGGGGAAAACCCGCACCAGCAGGCAGCGTTTTACAAGACGCCGCTCTATCACGGGATGACGCTCGCGAACGCGAAGCAACTGCACGGCAAAGAACTCTCATATAACAATATCCAAGATACGAATGCG
The DNA here is from genome assembly GCF_018618205.1 of Exiguobacterium sp. s157. Taxonomy (NCBI): domain Bacteria; kingdom Bacillati; phylum Bacillota; class Bacilli; order Caryophanales; genus Exiguobacterium; species Exiguobacterium sp. s157. The sequence goes on along the minus strand of NZ_JACSLQ010000014.1, from coordinate 15,612 downwards.
GCGCTCGAGGCGCTCAGCGAATTGACGGAGCCGGCAGCGGTCGTCGTCAAACATATGAACCCGTGCGGTGTCGCTGTCGGACAGACAATCAGCCAGGCGTTCTCAAGAGCCCATGCGGCCGATCCGGTCTCGATTTTTGGAGGCATCGTCGCCTTGAACCGTGAAGTCGATGTGGAAACGGCAGAGGCGCTCCGCAACATCTTCCTAGAAATCATCATCGCGCCATCCTTTAGTGAGGCAGCACTTGACCGATTGAAAGAGAAAAAGAATCTTCGGTTATTGACGCTCGACATGGGCCAGATGACAGGGATGCGCTTGACAGCCGTCGCGGGCGGTCTCCTCGTACAAGATGGGGACGACGTCACACTCGATGATGCGTCATGCCAAATCGTGACGGACCGTCGTCCGACGGCGTCTGAATGGGAAGATTTGAAACTTGCGTGGCGTGTCGTGAAACACGTGAAATCCAACGCCATCGTCGTCGCCAAAGACGAGACGACAATCGGCATCGGTGCGGGACAGATGAACCGCGTCGGCGCGGCGAAAATCGCTTTCGAACAAGCAGGGGAACGTGCTCAAGGGGCCGCTCTCGGTAGCGATGCGTTCTTCCCGATGGGCGATACGGTCGAGGCTGCGGCTGCGGCCGGGATCACGGCCATCATTCAACCGGGCGGATCGATTCGTGACGAAGAGTCGATCGAAGCGGCGAACCGTCACGGCATCACGATGGTGTTCACGTCAGTTCGACACTTCAAACATTGAGAGGAGCGATAAGATGAACGTACTCGTCATTGGACGTGGCGGCCGTGAACACGCGCTCGCCTGGAAACTGGGACAAGACGGACATGAGGTGTTCGTCGCCCCGGGCAATCTCAATATGGATGGTGTGACGTGCGTGCCGATTGAAGAGACGGATGTTTCGGCCCTTGTTGGGTTTGCGAAGCGCGAAGGAATCGACTGGACGATTGTCGGCCCCGAATCGGCCCTGATGGCCGGAGTCGTCGATACGTTCCAAGCAGAAGGTCAACACATCTTCGGACCGACGAAAGCGGCAGCGCTCCTCGAGGGTAGTAAAGCCTTCGCCAAAGAAGTGATGCGCGAAGCAAATATTCCGACAGCGGGATATGATACGTTTACCGACGCAGCGTCGGCGCTACGTCATATCGATCAGTCGGAAGCCCCGCTCGTCGTCAAAGCGGACGGACTCGCTGCCGGGAAAGGCGTGACCGTCGCGTTCACACTCGATGAGGCGCGGGCGGCGATTCACGACATCTTCGGCACCGATAAGTTCGGGGATCAGTCCCGTGTCGTCATCGAAGAGTTTTTAGACGGGGAAGAGTTCTCGCTCATGGCGTTCGTCTCAGGCGAGCACGTCATCCCGATGATCACGTCACAAGATCACAAACGTGCGTTTGACGGCGACAAAGGGCCGAATACGGGTGGCATGGGCGCATATAGCCCGATGCCTCATCTCGACGATGCCGTGTACACGGAAGCGGTCGAGCGCGTGCTCTTCCCGCTCGCGCGGACGATGGTCGAACGAGGCACTCCGTTCGAAGGGTTCTTGTATGCAGGTCTTATCTTGACGGCGGATGGCCCGAAAGTGATCGAGTTCAACGCTCGGTTCGGCGATCCCGAGACCGAGGTCATTCTCCCGAACTTGGCATCTCCTCTCCTCGACGTCATCGAGGCGGTCGTGGACCAAAAAACGTATCCGATTGAATGGGTGGAAGGCTATACGATTGGAGTCGTCGTCGCGGCAGAAGGCTATCCTGATCGAGCGACGACCGGACAGGTACTATCAGGCTTCGGTGACTTACGAGACGATGTGCTCGTGTTCCATGCGGGCACGACCCGTGACGGGGCGGACATCGTCGGCAACGGGGGACGCTTGTTCGTGCTCACGTCGACAAAACCGACCTTGCTCGAAGCGAAATATGCCGTCTATACGGCACTCGAACAACTTGATTTGCCACAGACGTTCTACCGTCGAGACATCGGGGGACGGGCGTTGGCACGTATTTTTTAAAGGATGGGTCAACCCGTCCTTTTTTTCATGCGAAAAGAAGGGAATTCACGCTTCCTGCTCTACAATAATGGAGTAGATTGAAGGAAGAAGGTGGTCGACGTGCGCATTCGGACGAAGCTCATGATTGCGGTGGCCGTGAATATAGTCGTGTTTGTCGGAATCATCTTTTTTGGGGTCCGCCCTTATTTTATCGAGAAGAGCATGGAACAAGATCGGCAGACGGTCGAGAGTCAAGTCGCGAGCGTGTCAGAGACGCTCGCCAATCGGAAGCATACGCTCGAGCGCACACTCGTCGATTGGGCCGTCTGGAATGACACCTACACGTTCGTTCAACGACGGAACGCCTCCTATGTCCAAAGTAACATTAGCGAGGAATCGCTTGAAAACTTGAGCGTCAACGCCATCGTCTATTTGGACCGGGACGGAGAAGCGTTCTACTCGTCGTTCCGTTCAGCGAGCACGACGTTGTCAAAAACTGATCAACAAACGCTCATCAAGGCGGTCACTTCTCGATTAAGCGATCAGGAAGATACGCAAAACGGCATCTATGCGAGTGATTTCGGTCCGACGCTGTACGTCAGTCACCCGATTTTACGAAGTGATAGTAGTGGTCCAAGTCAAGGTACGCTCGTCATGCTCGAGTTCGTCGACCCGGCATTTCTGGCGGACATGAGCACCCAGACGAAAATTCCATTGACGATTCAACCTGCGCGTCAAAATCAGACGGTCATCACGGATGGCGATGCGGGGACCGACGTCGTGATTCCGCTTGGCACTGTGTTTCAACAGTCCGATTTCGAGGTCAAATTCACCGTCGAACAAACACATTATGAAAATACGGTGGCGATGTTACGACTCGGGATGATTGCCCTCGTCGTCCTTGGGCTCGGTCTCTTCTTTTCGTTGCTGTGGACGATTCACCGGGTCGTGATTCGACGTCTCATGGAAATCGTCAGTGAGTTGAAAGTGATTACACTCGAACGGGATAGCCGGCTCCGGCTCAGTCGTGATGCGAAGAGCCACGACGAGATTGAACAGATGGCGACGAGCATGAATGAAGTGCTCGCGGCACTCGAAGACACACGTGCCGAAGTGATTGACCGAGCGTTTCGTGACGCGTTGACGTTGCTTCCGAACCGGCTCGCGCTTGAGGACTACTTCTCGAACGTACGTGGCAAACAAAATCAAATCGGTGTGCTCGGTTTGGACTTGGACGATTTCCGGCGCATCAACGACCAGTACGGACACCGGACAGGCGACGCCGTCCTGATTTATATCGCTTCCCGACTCAACTTTTATAAAGAAGACGGATTTGTCGCCCGAATCGGTGCCGATGAATTCATGTTCGTCCACCCAAGCTGGACGCTCGAACAATTGCAGCCGGTCGCCCGGCGTTTGATCAAAGACTTGAAGGATTGGGCCGAAGTCAACGGGGTGAAGGGGATGGCGGCGACAATCGGTATCGATGTGTTCACTTGTGCCGAACCGCACCATACGTACGAGATGATGATGGGACGGCTCGATGTCGTCATTCATGAGGCAAAACTGTCAGGAAAGAATCGAGTGCTCACGTTCCAAGAAATCGAGGATGGAAGCCACTACTTACAGACGCTCGAGATGGAGCGTGACTTGCGCCATGCGCTCGAACATGATGAATTCGAACTGTATTATCAACCGATCGTGTCGCCGCGACCGTTTGCCGTACGTGGCGTCGAGGCGCTCATTCGTTGGAACCATCCGACGAAAGGTCAAATCTCACCTGGACTGTTCATCCCTGTTGCCGAACAGCTCGGTCTCATCTCTGATTTGGGTCGTTGGGTGCTCGAACAAGCGGTCACAGAGATGAAAGACCACGTGGAACGACATCACTTGTTCCTATCGATTAACGTGTCGAAGCGCCAAATCGCCGACGGTTCGTTTTTAGCTTCATTAGAACGAGTGTTGATGAGTTCGAGGTTTGACCCTCACCGTCTCCATGTCGAAATCACCGAGAGCGAGGTCGGCGGCAATTTATATGAACTTCAGCAGTTCATTCAATCGCTCAAGGCCATCGGCGTCAAAATCTCGCTCGATGACTTCGGGGTCGGCACGTCGTCGCTGTCGTTTTTACAGTCGCTCCAACTCGATTTGATTAAAATCGACCAGAATTTCGTCAAAGGGATTCCGGAGAACACGTTCGACCGGGCGTTGCTCGAAGGGTTATATCAGACGTTCCACACGCTCGGGCTCGATATCGTCACCGAAGGAGTCGAACGTCCGGAACAGCTCGCCTTCGTGCTCGAACATAGCAGCTCCCTCATTCAAGGCTATCATTACAGCAAGCCCGTTCCGCTCGCTCAACTCGAGCATTATTTGAAAAAGACGGTCACGATGTACGATTGGTGAAGGCGTCTCCCGTGGGAGACGTCTTTATTTGTGTGAATTTCATGTGAATTCCGTTACAATGGGCAACATAGCTTGCGAGCCTTTCAGAGAAAAGGTAAACTTGAATCAGATGAAAGAAAACGCTTACAAAATTATTTTCTAATAATAATGGCGAGGCGATTAAGGGAGGATTGGGTTCGATGCCACCAAAACGATCGGCGCGGGCACCGTGGTCTAAAGCGATGATTCGGTCACAATTAGAAGTCGTGAGCCAAGTCAGACCACCTTCGCTCGTATTGACGAATGCCACATACTTAAATATGTACGTGAAGCAGTGGAAACAAGCAAACATATGGATTGAGCATGACCGAATCGTCTATGTCGGGCCAGATGTACCGAAAGCTGCCGTCGAAACGGTGGATATGTCAGGGAAATACATCGTGCCGGGCTATATCGAGCCGCACGCGCATCCATTCCAACTATATAATCCGGCGACGCTGTCGAAGTATGCAGGTGAGCGGGGGACGACAACGCTCGTGAATGACAACATGCTTCTTTTTTTACAAAATAAGGAGCAAGCGTTTGCGCAACTGGAAGCGATGCAACAGCTTCCGACGAGCACGTACTGGTGGGCGCGTCTCGATACGCAGACCGAACTTGACCGTGATAGCGTTCTCGTCGACTCCGAGCGGATTCACGCTTGGTTCAATCACCCGGACGTCATCATGGCCGGAGAATTGACGGCCTGGCCACGGACGTTAAAAGGTGATGACGAGATGCTTCAGTGGATGCTCGATGCGGAGACGTGCGGTCTCCCGGTCGAAGGACACTTCCCAGGGGCTTCGGCGAAGACGTTGACGAAGATGGCGTTGATGGGTGTTCACAGCGACCATGAAGCGATGACGGCCGAAGAAGCGCTCTGCCGGCTCGAACACGGCTATACGACAACACTCCGTCACTCTTCCATTCGTCCTGACCTTCCGGGACTCATCCGTGGTCTGCTCGACGCCGGACTCGAGGCGTTCGATCATGTGATGGTCACGACAGACGGGTCGACGCCAGGATTTTATCAAGACGGGTTACAAGACGCGCTCGTGAAAATCATGATTGAGGCGGGTTTGCCTCCAATTGAAGCATACCGCATCGTCTCGTTGAACGTGGCGCGACACTTCGGGCTCGACCACGTCCTCGGTTCGATTGCGCCGGGACGCATCGCCCATCTCAATATTTTGGATGCGGTTGATGAGCCACGCCCGAGCGCTGTCATTGCCAAAGGGCAATGGATTTATCGGGACGGGACGTCCGAATTTCCGAACGAGCTCGTCGATGCGGCGCTTGCCTTGATGCCGTCGACGAACGTCGACATCGAACTGACGCCGAACGACTTATCGTTCAGCATGCCGGTCGGGCTCGACATGGTCAACTCGGTCATCATGAAGCTGTTCAAAATCACGCACGATACCGGACAAGATGAGCTGCCACGTGACGGGGACGAGTCGTTCCTCATGCTGCTCGATAAAGAAGGGAAATGGCGCCTCAATACGGTGCTGAAAGGATTCGCCAACGACTTCGGCGGCCTCGTCAGTTCGTATTCGATTAGCGGTGACTATTTGATTCTTGGGAAATGCAAACAAGACATGTTGACGGCTTTCGAGCGGATGAAGGAACTTGGCGGCGGCATCGTCCTTGTCGACCGCGGTGAGGTGATCGCGGAAATCCCGCTCCCGCTCTGTGGAATGACGTCGAAGGAGCCGGTCGAACGGTTGATTGTCCAAGAAGAAGGGTTGCGGGCCGAGCTACTGATTCGTGGATACAAATTCGAAGACCCGATTTATACGCTCTTGTTCTTGGCGTCAACGCACTTGCCATATGTGCGGGCCACACCGCTCGGGATTTACGAAGTGATGAAGAAACAAATACTATTTCCGGCGATTTTACGATGAACAGTTGAGTCCGAGCCGGTCGTGCTTTAGAATGATAAAGAAGTACGATGAGAGAGGATGCTTGCGGATGCAACTCGATAAATTACGAGGACGAGAGCTCGATCAGCTATTTGAGGCGATTTTGAAGCTCGATACACTCGAAGATTGTTATCAACTATTTGAAGATTTAGCGACCGTGAACGAAGTACAGGCGCTCGCCCAACGGCTTGAAGTAGCCCGTCAAATTCGTGAAGGTAGCACATATCATAAAATTGAAGAAGCGACAGGTGCTTCGACAGCCACCATTTCCCGCGTCAAGCGTTGCTTGAACTACGGGTCTGGCGGTTATGATCTTGCCCTTGAACGTCTAAAACAATCAGAAGGTGACTCGTAAGAGTCATCTTGTTTTTGATGGGAGAGGAGGGGCGAGATGCAAGACAAGTTTATGAAACGAAATTTACAGCTGTTCTTCCGGAAGCTGACACCGGTCCAGACACTCGTGTTGATTTACAGCGCGGCGGTCGTGTTGTCTGTCATTCTGCTCGCCTTACCGATTGCGCGACAGCCGGGTGTCACGATCACATTCACCGATCTCGTCTTTTTTGCGGTCAGCTGTGTCAGCGTCACCGGCTTGACGCCAATCGTCGTGACGGATACGTTTTCGACGTTCGGGCTGTTCATCATCCTGTTCATCGTTCAAGTGAGCGGGGTCGGTCTGATCAGTTTGCACGTCATCATGTGGATTTTGCTCGGAAAGCGGATTGGCTTTCGTGAGCGTCAGCTGATTTTACGGGACCAGAACCAGACGTCGATGTCTGGAATCGTGAAGTATATTGCGGAAATTGTCATCACCGTTATCACGATTGAAGCGATTGGGGCAATCATGCTCGGAATCCATTACTTAAATTACTTTGATACGGCCAGAGAGGCGTTCCTGCAAGGGCTGTTCGGTTCGATCAGTGCGACGACGAACGCGGGGTTCGATATCACCGGCAGTTCGCTCGCGCCGTTCCGGGAAGACCCGTTCGTCATCTTTACGCAAATCGCGCTCATGACCGGTGGCGCCATCGGGTTCCCGGTCCTCGTCGAGATTCGCACCTATTTGACGAACCGGATTATACGGAAACGTGAGAATTTCCCGCGCCGCTTCTCGTTGTTCACGAAATTGACGGTATCCACGTTCTTCGGATTGATCGCGGTCGGGACCGTCGGCTTGTTTCTATTTGAATACAATAACGCGTTCAAAGGTTTACCGCTCTGGCTCGCGCTCTCGGATTCCTTGTTCCAGTCCGTGACGACGCGAAACGGGGGCTTGACGACGGTAGACGTCAACCTGTTCTCGGAAGGCAGTATGTTATTGTTATCGATTCTGATGTTCATCGGGGCGTCCCCGTCCTCGGTCGGCGGGGGGATTCGGACGACGACGTTCGCCGTCGCCGTGCTCGGGGTCGTCGCGTTCATTCGCGGGGACTCGTCCATCAAAATTTTCGGGCGCGAGATTGTGCTCGAGGATATTTGGAAAGCGTTCGTCATCATCACGGTGTCACTCGCTGTCCTGCTCACGGGGGTCATGGTGCTCACCTTCTTTGAAGACGCATCGCTTACCCGCATCTTGTTCGAGGCGTGCTCGGCGTTCGGAACGACCGGCTTGTCGGTCGGTCTGTCGGCAGAGTTCAGTAACGTCGGAAAATGGGTACTCACGATTTTAATGTTCATCGGTCGAATCGGTGTCATCGCCTTCATCTTGATTTTGCAGCGGAGACAGCCGAAACGGATGTACAACTATCCGAAAGAATCAATCATCTTAGGCTAAGGAGCTCAGATCATGAAGGCTTTTTGGATCAACTTTGGTTACGTGTTCGCCGTCCCGGTCTTACCGTTCATCGCGGTCGTGAACGGAACAGCGCTCTGCTCGCCAGATTCACCGTTACTCGAGATTCCAGTGCTCGGCTTCTTTTTGGCCAATCCGCTCTGGTTCATCCCGGTTTACGGACTGTTCGCACTCGTCGTCGCCAAATGGATGACGGCCCGCGAACAAAAGACGCACGCCAGACGTGCTTGAGACTTGCCTCGGCAAGTCTTTTTTTGTTCAACAGATGCAAGCGACGGGAAAAATCGCTACACTAGAGAAGGTATCGAATGGGAGGGAAGCCGAATGGATTTTCAATCGTGGCGCCACGTCTTTAAACTTGATCCGAATAAACCGCTCGATGATTCGGCGCTCGCAGCGCTCATCCGTTCGGGCACGGACGCTTTCCTCATCGGTGGGACGGACGGGGTCGACGCGGAAAACACGTTCGCGCTCTATACTCGTCTCGAAGGATGCGGCATCCCGCTCGCGCTCGAGATGAGCCATCCCGAGCAAGTGATTCGAGGCTTCGACCACTATTTCATTCCGACCGTCTTGAACGCGGGCACCGTGGACTGGGTCATCGGTCATCAAACGAGAGCGTTCGAACGATACGGACACTTGTTTCATGCGGATGTGACCGGACAAGGGTATATCGTTTTGAATCCAGATGCGAAAGTGGCCCACGTGACCGAGGCGAAGACCGATTTGTCCATCGAGACAGCCATCGCCTATGCGGAAGCGGGACATCGCTTGTTCCACCTGCCTTCCTTGTATGTGGAGTATAGCGGCACGTTCGGATCGGTCGAGCTCGTCCAAGAAGTGCGGCTGGCCGTGCCGGATGCCCATCTGTTTTATGGGGGCGGTATCACCGGATACGAGTCGGCCCGGGTGATGGCTGAACACGTGAATACGATCGTCGTCGGCAATGTGATTTATGACAATTTCGAAGGAGCGCTTGCGACTGTCGCGGCACTCCGATAAAATAAGAACAAATGTTTGGATAGGGAAAGGAAACGATTATGTATAACTTGAGTGAAGAATTAGTCAAAGGCATGAACCCTCCGCAAGCGGAGGCGGTCAAATATACGGACGGCCCGTTGCTCATCATGGCCGGGGCAGGGTCTGGGAAAACACGTGTCTTGACGCATCGCGTCGCCTACTTGATGGCGTCGAAACAAATCGCGCCGTGGAACATTCTCGCCATTACGTTCACGAACAAAGCGGCTCGCGAGATGAAAGACCGGATCGCCCGCCTCGTCGGTGGCGTCGCGGACGATATTTGGATTTCGACGTTCCACTCGATGTGTGTCCGGATTTTGCGGCGTGACATCGATCGCATCCGTTATGACCGGAACTTCTCGATTCTCGACTCGTCCGATCAGTTGACGGCCATCAAACAAGTGCTTAAAGAGTTGAACCTTGACCCGAAAAAATATGAGCCGCGGACGCTCCTCGGTATGATTTCGAACCATAAGAACGAGCTCCGCACGCCGCAAGATGCGGCCGCACTCGTCGGCAACAACCCGTACGAGAAAGTCATCTCGGACGTCTACACGGCGTATGAGAAGAAATTGAAGCAGAACAACGTGCTCGACTTTGACGACTTGATCATGAAGGCGATTCAGTTGTTCCAAGAAGCGCCGGACGTGCTCGCGTTTTATCAGAAGAAGTTCCAATACATCCACGTCGACGAGTATCAAGATACGAACCGGGCCCAATACACGCTCGTCAAGCTGCTCGCGCAGGCGCATGAGAACCTGTGTGTCGTCGGTGACTCTGATCAGTCGATTTATCGCTGGCGCGGCGCCGACATCGCCAACATCTTGACGTTCGAGAAGGATTATCCGAGCGCGCACGTCATCTTGCTCGAACAAAACTATCGGTCGACGAAGCGGATTTTGGAAGCGGCGAACGGTGTCATTCAAAACAACTCGGGTCGAAAAGACAAGCAGCTCTGGACCGAGAACGTCGAAGGCGAGAAACTCCTCTTGCATGTCGCCTCGGATGACCGGGATGAAGCGTTCTTCATCATCAATCAGATGAAGGAGCTCCGCCAAGAAGGCATCGATTACGGCGAGATGGCCGTCCTGTACCGGACGAACGCCCAATCGCGCGGACTCGAGGAAATGCTCCTCAAGTCGAACATCCCGTATAAGATGGTCGGCGGGACGAAGTTTTATGAACGAAAAGAAATCAAGGATATCTTGGCGTATTTGCGCTTAATCGCCAACCCAGACGAGGACATCTCATTCGTCCGTGTCGTCAACGAACCGAAGCGCGGCATCGGCGCCGCGACGGTCGATAAGCTCGGCGACTTCGCCGGGATGCAAGGCGTGTCGCTCATGGAAGCGATTCGTGACATCGAACTGTCGGGCATTGCGCCGCGCACAGCGACGAAGCTCGCCGAGTTCCGTCAATTGATGGTCGATTTGCGTCAAATGGCCGACTACTTGTCCATCTCGGAATTGATTGAAGAAGTGTTGAAGAAGTCAGGCTACGAAGAGATGCTCAAAATCGAGAAGACGCTCGAAGCCGAGAGCCGCCTTGAGAACTTGCAAGAGTTCCTCTCGGTCGCCCAAAATTTTGAGAAAGAGAGTGACGAGCAGACACTCGTCGCCTTTTTGACCGATTTGACGCTCGTCTCGGACCTCGACACGCTCGAAGAAGTCGACGAGTTACACCAAGTCACACTCATGACGCTACACTCGGCCAAGGGACTTGAGTTCCCGGTCGTCTTCTTGATTGGGATGGAAGAAGGGTTGTTCCCGCACAGCCGTGCCTTGAACGACCCGGAAGAGATGGAAGAAGAACGCCGTCTCGCGTACGTCGGCATCACGCGGGCCGAGAAGCGTCTCTATTTGACACGGGCCCAGTCCCGCATGTTGTACGGGCGTTTCCAAAACAACCCGGAGTCGCGCTTCTTGCACGAGTTGCCAGAGACGCTCTTGGAGCGATCGGGCAAAGCGAAGAAGCCGATGCCATGGAATCCAGTCGAGTCGCCGGGGAAACTTCCTGTGAACGGCTTCAGCTCGAAACCGAAACCAAAACTTGCCCAGTCGTCCGGCGCCGAATCAATCGGTTGGAACGTTGGGGACAAGGCCAATCATAAGAAATGGGGACAAGGCACGGTCGTTCAGACGCGTGGCGAAGGCGATCAGCTCGAGCTCGATATCGCTTTCCCGGCCGTCGGCATCAAGCGCCTGCTCGCCAAGTTTGCCCCAATCGAAAAAGCGTGAGGTGATCATATGGAGATGGCAGAACGCGTTGAAGCGATTCGTCAAAAGTTAAATCAATACGGGTATGAATATTATGTGCTCGACCGACCGAGTGTCCCAGATGCGGAATACGACCGTCTCATGAACGAATTGATTGAAATCGAGACGGACTATCCGGAACTCCGGAGTCCGGATTCACCGACGCAACGTGTCGGCGGCGTCCCGCTCGATGCGTTCGTCAAAGTGACACATGACACGCCGATGCTGTCGCTCGGGAACGTCTTCTCCAAAGAAGAACTCGTCGAATGGGTCGAACGGATTGAGAAAGATCTCGGCTATAGTCCGCTGTTCGTCGCCGAACTCAAGTTTGATGGGCTCGCCGTGTCGCTGAAATACGAAGACGGTCGGCTCGTCCGTGGCGCGACGCGCGGGGACGGGACGACTGGGGAAGACATCACGCAAAACTTGAAGACGATCCGCTCGATTCCGCTCCGGTTGAACGAGGACGTCACGTTCGAGGTGCGCGGTGAGGCGTACATGCCGAAACGGTCGTTCGAACATTTGAACGACGAGCGGGAACGCCTCGGCGAACCACTATTCGCCAACCCACGCAATGCGGCGGCAGGTTCGCTCCGGCAGCTCGACTCGAAAATCGCGGCGTCGCGGAACTTGGCGTTCTTCGCCTACGGGCTCGTCTCGACGGACGATCTCGCCGCCTCGCATGACGAGTCGCTCGAATATTTGCGCCGTCTCGGGATTGCCGTCAGCCAAGAATACACGACGTGTCATACGGCCGATGAGTTATGGGACTATATTGAAACGTATGTGACGAAGCGGTCGGAGTTGCCGTACGAGATTGACGGCATCGTCATCAAAGTCGCAGCTTACGAAGAGCAAGAACAGCTCGGCTTCACGGCGAAGAGTCCGCGTTGGGCCGTCGCGTATAAGTTCCCGGCCGAGGAAGTCGTGACGACGATTGAAGACGTCGACTTTAGTGTCGGGCGGACCGGGAAAGTCACGCCGCGTGCGCGGTTTGCACCGGTCTCGGTCGCAGGGTCGACCGTGACGTATGCGACGCTCCATAACGAGGACTTCATTGTAGAGAAGGACCTTCACATCGGAGACCGTGTCGTCATCAAGAAAGCGGGGGACGTGATCCCGGCCGTCGTCTCGGCGCTCGTCAGTGAGCGGACCGGGGAGGAGACGGAAATCGTCTTCCCGACGCATTGTCCAGCTTGTGAATCTGAACTCGTCCGGTTAGAGGGCGAGGCGGACCACCGCTGCGTCAATCCGGAATGCCCGGCCCAACTGCTCGAAGGGCTGATTCATTTCGTATCGCGCCCGGCGATGAATATCGATGGGCTCGGTGAGAAAGTGATTACGCAACTCCATGCGTCTGACCTCGTCCATAACGTGGCCGACCTATATCGTCTCGACCGGGATGCGCTGCTCGCGCTAGACCGGATGGGCGAAACGTCGGTGACGAACTTGCTCGCGGCGATTGAGCAGTCGAAACAGAACTCGCTCGAGCGTGTCTTGTTCGCGCTCGGTATCCGCCTCGTCGGACAAAAAGCGGCCGCGTTGATTGCGGAACGGTTCGAGACGATGGAGGCGGTCATGGAGGCATCGATCGACGAGTTGACGTCAATCGATGGTATCGGTACGAAGATGGCTGAATCGATCGTCTTATACTTTGAGAAGCCGGAAGCTCGTGACCTCGTCCGTGACCTCGGCGCGGCAGGTGTCAACCTGACGTTCAAAGGTACGAAACGACCGGTCGCTGACGCTGATGCGCCGCTCGCCGGGAAGACAGTCGTTTTGACCGGGAAACTGCATGAGATGACGCGTGGCGAGGCCGGTAAGCAACTTGAACTACTCGGTGCGAGCGTCACAGGCAGCGTCAGCAAGAACACCGACCTCCTCGTCGCCGGCGAGAAGGCAGGGTCGAAATTGACGAAAGCCGAGTCACTTGGCATCGAAGTGTGGGATGAGGCAGCGTTGCTCGCCTTCTTAGCCGACCCATCTTGAACGAGGTCCTCCTGAAGGAGGGCCTTTTTTTTCATTGACCTGATTTTCAAACGTTTCCGTTTTCGAGCAGATTCGTGCCCTCATGGGACGGGTAATGATTAGTATCTACAAATACTTTTCGACATCAAGACCTTACACCACGACTCGCGCACACTCATCCTCCATCCCTCTCCCGTGCCGGAGCGTGTCATCGCAGACGTTCGTCACACCTTAGAGGAGGGGACCATCATGCAACGCACCAACCGACGTTTCATCGCACTCATCACATTCGTCCTCGTATTGATCAGCATGTGGGCACCGAATGGAAGTTACGCGAACGCGACAATGACACCTACGCCAATTTATGCACAAATTGATTTGAGCCCTGAAGAAATCGAAGCGTACGATGACGCGAGTTTGATTTACGCGGACGTCACGTATTACGGGGCACGTGAGACGTCAACGATTTGGCGGTTCATGATTGACGCGACCGAGGTCGACGTGACGACAATCGATCAAGTCACCTTGTATGACAGTGCCGGTGTTCCTTATTCATTTCCGGGCGCCGTCTATGCGTTTCAGATGGAGGAGCTTGCAGGCGAGTCGATCGAACCGGGTGGTGACGGGACGGAGACGATTCCGGACGTCGACATACCGGTCGAGCCCCCGCTCGTTGAACCGGAGCCCTCACCAGAGGAACCTGTCACAGAAGAAGTGGCCGCACCTTCCGCTAGTCCAGCAGTTGCCATCGATCAATTGGTGCTTGGTGCCGATGGGCCGATTGAACGTGTGTTAGGCGGAGATTTGGTGACGTATCGGCTCGTTATCGATGTGACGGGCGCTCCGATTGAGAACTTATCTGTGACCGACACGGTGCCCGAAGCGTTGACCGTCGTCGCGGATTCGGTCGAAGTGCTCGGTCCGGAAGGCTCGGTCGCCCCGACTACCTTGAGCGGACCACCAGCTTTCAATTGGACGTTCCCGACGATACCGGTCGGAACGACGACGATTCAGTTCGATACGTTCGCACCAGACGTGACGAGTGAGACCGTCGTGACGAATACGTTCTGTATCGGTGTTGAAGACGAGACCGTTCCGGCAACTTGTACGGAGGCGAATGTCACGGTCGTACCGAACGAGACGATTGGCCTTGAGGTCGGGAAAGAGGCAAACATCGACCAAGCCGTCGTCGGTGGGATGATCCCATATACGTTCGTTATCGAGAACACAGGCGAGACGGCGCTCACGATTACATCCATCGAAGATGAGTTCTTTAGCGGCGACATCGACGGCAAGACGGTCGACACGTTCAATGCAAACGTCCGCGAGCGCTTATTGGCACTCGTCGGCGATGATGGGCTTCTCGCTGGGGAACGAGTCGAGGCGACCGTCAACTTATTGATTCCAACCGATTACGATCGGACGAGCGCTCCTGAAATCGGGAACGTGTTCCGCGTCGCTGCGACCGATGCTTACGGTCGAGTCATCGATGCCGAGAGCCAACAAATCGTCTTATTGAATCAAGCTGACTTCACCGTCACGAAGACGGCGCGTCCCGAAACGGTGCATCCAGGTGAGGCGATTCGCTATACGTATACAATCACGAACACGTCGAACGTCACCTTGTACTTCGTCGACGTCATCGACGAATGGACGAGCGGGGCGTTGACGACCAAAGAACAGCGCGAGACGACCGAGACGCTCCGAGACGGCATGCGTGCTCTGGCCGAAGTCGAGAACGGATTAATCCCCGGCGAAGAGGTCGTACTCGAGATGGAGAAAGTACTCTTGCCATCTTATGATGTGCGGGCCGGCGCAGTGCTCACGAACCGGACGACGTTCACGTTCGAAGTCAATCGTGAGGCGCGCGTGTCGCGGACGGTCGAGGCGACCGTGCACGTGAAGCAAAACCTTCCAAAACCGGGCAACGATAACCGTGATGACCAAGATGAATCGGTTTATGTGCCGGAACCAACGACTCCGGTGACGCCAGACCAAGCGACCCTTCCGATGACCGGCACGACAAAAACGTGGGGAACGGTACTCGGACTCGTCTTGATCGTGCTCGGTCTCTTGTTCTTGACGCATCGACGTCGCCCATCTCCGAAAGCATGACGTGGACACCCTTCAACTCGATGATATGCTCCCCAATAGGTAGACAGATGAAATAACAAATCTGTTTATCTGATTGGGGAGTGTTTTTTTATGGCGAGAAGTCGGCAT
>NZ_JACSLQ010000013.1:0-37737 GCF_018618205.1 Exiguobacterium sp. s157 | reverse complement strand
ATAGCTCTTTAAAAATGACGAAGCTTGCGCTTCATTCAAAAATTGTAAAACTTTTTTTGCCTCATCGTTCAGTTTTCAAAGTTCGTCTGCCGCTCTTAGCGACTCATTTATAATAGCACCTGTATTCTCTTTCGTCAACTATAAAAATAAAATATTTTAAAAGAATAAAAAAACAGAGTGCTCCTTCTTTGCACTATATAGAAGGAACACACTTTCTATTATTGAAATGCGATGATTCGTACTTCGTCTAAACGAGTTAAATCATACGTTTCTTGCGTCGGTTCTGATACGACAATCGGTTGTTCGACACTCGGTGTATAGTGATGAATCTTCCCGCGAACCCCACTACTCAACAAAACGGTTCGACCCACTTCATAAAAGCCGAGTAACGTAGCTAACAGTGTGAGCGCCTCTCCATCGTACGCTTCATTTTGCCACATATAGAAGTAAGCTTCTTCCGGAGTGAGTGCAGCTCGGAATGTTCGCGGTGCCGTCAACTGACAAAAACGATCTGCCACGATAAACAGAGGAGAGGCCGGATGAAGCGCTCGCTCTTCAAGACGATTTGGGAAGCCCGATCCATCGAGCCGCTCATGATGTTCGGCCACTAATTTACCGACACGCTGCCGTAATGTCCGATCTTCAGGTAACATCGCCATCGATACGAGTGGATGTTGATACAGAAGCTCACGCTCCATTTTTGTAAAATAGCGCATATGTGACCATTTGCGGATTTTAGCGTAACTGGCATCGGCGAAATAAGATGCGATTCCATAGTCAAACTGAAGCCGATGTTCGTCCCCCCGATATTTCGATAACGTTTTTGCGACGAGCGCCCGATAAATCGCATGATGAATCACATGATTTTTACGTAACGGTTGGTTCGTGAAAAACTTGACGATTGCTGATAAAGGATAATCTTGGCGAAATAACTGATGAATAAATTCAAGAGCCTCATATGGATTCGGTGATATCCGTTCTTCCCATTGATTGTAGTGACGTTCATACTGAAGAATCTTTTCGCATAAGTCGCGTTCTTCCTCATGTGTAAAGGGACGGCGTTCTACCGGAGCAACTTCAATCGCATCAACTTTCAAAAAGCGGAGCAAACGTAAATGTTCGTTCGTCAGTGTAATCCCGGCCTCTAATGAAGAAACAGATGTTAAGAGCGTCATACCTACGTGCACGTTTGAAATAGCGAGTCGCATGCTCATCCCTCCTGATCGTATGAAAACAGGTCGAACGGAAGCTCCGCTCGACCTGTTTCGCCTTATTCGGTCACTTCAGACGATAGGTCGGTTTCTGGTGCTTCACCATCAAATCCATTCTCCATCTCATCTGCTGATTCCTCTTCTAGCTCATCTTTTTTCAATTTAGCAATTGTAGCCAAACGATCGCCGTCTTCGATGTTCATCACTTTCACACCGCGCGTACTGCGACCCATTTGCGAAATCGTCTGTGAATCGATTCGAATGGCGACACCGAGCTCGGTCATGAGCATGATATCGTCGTCCTCATCCACGACTCGCATACCGACGACGGTACCGCGGTCAGTCTTGATTCCGATAATTCCAGAACCGCCTCGACCTTGCGTGCGGAATTGCTCCATCGGTGTTCGTTTGCCATAGCCTTTTTCCGTGATAATCAATACGTCTTGCGTCGGGCGTACGATTTCCATCGAAACGACTTGATCGTCATCCTTCTTCAGACGAATCGCACGGACACCTCGGGCGGTACGGCCCATCGACCGTACTTCACTCGCAAGCGGGAAGCGAATCGACATCCCTTCACGCGTCACAATCAACATTTCGTCATCGCTCTTCGCAAGACGGACAGTAACCAATTCGTCCGTATCATTCAAGCTGATGGCACGAAGTCCGTTTTTATTGATGCGGGCGTAAGCCGAGAGCGGTGAACGTTTGACGAGTCCTTGCTTCGTGATAAACACGAGCGACAACTGCTCGTCTGCCACTTCAGCTTCCGAATCTTCACTTCCATCCTCAACGATGGCTTTGTCTGCCAAGTAACTATTGAAGTCGACCGGAATCATCGTCTCGACTTTTTCGCCTTTATCGACTTGTAGCAAGTTAATAATCGGCATCCCTTTCGCAGTCCGGCTCATCTCTGGGATTTCATACCCTTTCAAGCGGAAGACGCGACCGAAGTTCGTGAAGAACAGGATCGTATCATGCGTCGAAGCTGACAAGAGACGTAACACGAAGTCCTCGTCATTCGTACCCATCCCTTGCTTGCCTCGTCCGCCTCGTCGTTGTGTACGATACGAGTCGCTTGGGATTGATTTGATATACCCTTCGCTCGTGAGCGTGATCATCATGTCGCGAACTGGAATCAAGTCTTCATCTTCAAGCTCGATGATATCCGTACGGATGACTGTCCGACGTGCATCGCCATAACGCTCTTTGATTTCTGTCAACTCGTTGCGAATGATTTGAAGCAAGAGTTCTTCGTCGCCTAAGATGGCACGCAACTCTTCAATCAAGGCGCGAATCTCGCGATACTCGCCTTCGATTTTCTCACGCTCAAGTCCAGTCAAACGTTGAAGACGCATATCGAGAATCGCTTGCGTCTGCTCGGTCGACAACCCGAAACGGGCAATCAATTTCTCACGGGCCTCGTCACCGGTCCGCGTACTGCGGATGATGGCGATGACTTCATCCAAGTGATCGAGGGCAACGCGCAATCCTTCAAGGATGTGTGCACGGGCCTCGGCCTTGTCGAGATCGAACTGCGTCCGACGGCGGACGACTTCTTTTTGGTGCTCGATGTAGTAATAAATCGCTTGCTTCAAGTTGAGCGTCTTCGGTCGTCCCCCAACGAGGGCGAGCATGTTGACCCCAAACGTCGTTTGCATTGGCGTTTGTTTATACAAGTTGTTCAAAATGACACTGGCATTCGCATCGCGGCGTACTTCAATGACAACACGCATCCCGTTACGATCCGACTCGTCGCGAAGATCAGTGATGCCTTCGATTTTCTTGTCGCGTACCAAATCGGCAATCTTTTCGACGAGGCGCGCTTTGTTCACTTGATATGGGATTTCATGAACGAGAATCCGTTCACGACCATTTTTCAACACTTCGATTTCAGCTTTGGCCCGCATCGTGATTGATCCACGACCCGTCTCATAGGCGCGGCGAATTCCGCTACGTCCTAAAATTTCGCCGGCTGTCGGGAAGTCAGGCCCCGGGATATGCTGCATCAACTCGGAGATGGTGATATCCGGGTTATGCGTCAACGCAAGAACGCCGTCAATGACTTCGTTCAAGTTATGCGGCGGTACGTTCGTGGCCATCCCGACCGCGATTCCACTCGTCCCGTTGACCAAGAAGTTCGGGAACCGGGCTGGCATGACGACCGGTTCTTTCTCTTCTCCGTCAAAGTTCGGTTGGTAATCAATCGTGTTTTTGCCGATATCACGGACGAGTTCCATCGCGATTTTCGACATACGTGCTTCTGTATAACGCATCGCTGCGGCTGAGTCTCCATCGACCGATCCGAAGTTTCCGTGACCGTCGACGAGTTCATAACGATAACTGAAATCTTGCGCCATCCGAACCATCGTCTCGTAAACGGCAGAGTCACCGTGCGGGTGATACTTACCGATAACGTCACCGACCACACGGGCCGATTTCTTATGGGGCTTGTCAGCACGAATTCCAAGTTCGTTCATCGCATATAGAATACGACGGTGAACCGGTTTCAGACCGTCTCGTACGTCTGGGAGGGCACGTGACACGATAACGCTCATCGCATAGTCCATGAACGAGGTGCGCATCTCTTGGCTAATATTTATATCCTTGATATTTTCTTGTTCTGCCATTCGTTATTGCCTACCCTTCTTTTTAAATATCGAGGTTTTTCACGTAATGCGCATGTGATTGGATGAAATCACGTCGCGGCTCGACATTGTCACCCATGAGCGTCTCAAAGATCTCATCCGCCTCAATGGCGTCTTGAAGGTCGACACGAAGCATCGAGCGTGTCTCTGGATTCATCGTCGTGCTCCACAGCTGTTCAGGGTCCATCTCACCTAGACCTTTGTAACGCTGTACGCTGTAACGAGCATTCTCCGGAAGCTGTTTAATCGCTTCTTGCAATTCACGGTCATTCTGCACGTAAGTGACATCTTTTCCGTGCTTCAAGCCGTAAAGTGGTGGTTGCGCGATATAGACATACCCGCTCTCGACGAGCGGACGCATGTAGCGATAGAAGAACGTCAAAAGCAGTGTGCGAATGTGGGCGCCATCGACGTCGGCATCGGTCATGATAATCAACTTATGATAACGAGCCTTCCCGAGATCGAACTCTTCCGCAATCCCTGTCCCGAGCGCTGTAATAATCGTACGTACTTCTTGGTTGGCTAAAATCTTATCAAGTCTCGCTTTTTCGACGTTGATGATTTTACCTCGGATTGGCAAAATCGCTTGGAAGTGACGATCGCGACCTGATTTCGCTGAACCGCCGGCCGAGTCACCCTCAACGATGTACAGCTCAGACTTCGATGCATCTTTCGATGAACAGTCGGCTAGTTTCCCAGGCAATGAACTGACTTCAAGGATCCCTTTACGGCGTGTCATCTCACGAGCACGTTTCGCTGCGAGACGGGCACGGGCCGCCATCAAGCCTTTGTCGACGATCAATCGACCGACAGATGGATTTTCAAGCAAGAATTGCTCGAACGTGTCCGTGAAGAGCGAGTCTGTGGCTGTACGCGCATCGGCGTTACCAAGTTTCGTCTTCGTCTGCCCTTCGAACTGTGGCGACGGGTGTTTGACCGAGACAATCGCCGTCAATCCTTCACGTACGTCATCTCCTGACAGGCTACCATCAGCCTCTTTCATGAGACCGAAGCGTTTTGCATAGTCGTTGATTGAACGCGTGAGCGCCGTTTTAAATCCAGTCTCGTGCGTTCCGCCCTCATGGGTCGGAATATTGTTCGTGAATGAATAGATGTTGCTCGCAAATCCTTCGTTGTACTGAAGCGCAATCTCGACTTCAATTCCATCCTTTGTGCCATGTACGTAGACAGGCTCGTCGTGGATTGAGGCTTTCGAGCGGTTCAAATGTTCAACGTATGACTTGATTCCGCCCTCGTAGTGATAATTGCGTTCAATCGTCTCATCGCTGCGCTCGTCTTTGGCGACGATGCGGAGTCCTTTATTCAGGAAGGCAAGTTCGCGCAGACGTGTAGCGAGTAAATCAAAGTCATATTCGAGCGTCTCTTCGAAGATATCTCCATCTGGGAAGAAACGAACAGTTGTACCAGTCGTATCGGTCGTACCGACGATTTCAAGTTCGCCTTGTGGGACACCGCGTTTGAATGACTGATAGTAGACGTTGCCGTTACGACGGACGAACACTTCAAGCTTCGTCGACAACGCGTTGACGACCGAGGCCCCGACACCGTGTAGACCACCTGAAACTTTGTATCCGCCGCCGCCAAACTTACCTCCGGCGTGAAGGACGGTGAAGATGACTTCGACGGCAGGACGGCCCGTTTTCTTTTGAACATCGACTGGAATCCCGCGTCCGTTATCTTCGACAACAATCGAGTTACCTGGTTCTACTGTCATCGTGATCGTGTCACAGTGTCCGGCGAGCGCTTCATCAATCGAGTTGTCGACGATTTCCCACACCAAGTGGTGGAGTCCTCGTGAGCTCGTTGAACCGATATACATCCCCGGGCGTTTACGAACGGCTTCTAACCCTTCAAGCACTTGAATCTGATCAGCACCATAATCTTGCATTTGTTTTTCGTTTTCGTTACTCATCGGTTTTGTTCACCTACTATACATGAATTGGTGTTCATATGGATTGGTCTTACGTTATACAGATTCCGTTTCAACTTCGCCTTGTTTCACGTGAAACACCTTCGCTTGTTGAATCGTTTCGTGAGCGATGCCATCAATGTTGGTCGTCGTGATAATGGTTTGGACTTTTTGGCCCATCGTGTCGAGCAGATGGGTTTGGCGATGGTCGTCTAATTCAGATAACACGTCATCTAACAAAAGCAATGGATATTCCCCGACCTCTTCGTGGATCAGTTCAATCTCCGCTAACTTTAAAGACAAAGCCGCTGTACGTTGCTGGCCTTGTGAACCGAACGTTTGGACGTTGCGATTGTTGACATACAATTCAAAGTCATCTCGATGCGGACCAAATAACGTCACGCCTCGTCTTCGTTCGTTCTCTCTTATTTTATCAAACTTTTGACGATACGTTTCAAACATCGCCTCTTTTGGGTAACGTTCTTTTTGGAATGTATCCGATACGTATTGAATCGTCAGTGTCTCCAAGTCACGTGTGATGCCGGAATGGATGGGTCCCGCCCATTTTTCAAGCTGATCGATAAAATGATGACGTCGCGAAACGATTTTCACGGCAAGCTCAATCATTTGATCGGTGAGCACCTCTAGTAGCGTCTCGTCTCCACCTTTGATGGACAGTTGCTTTAACAAGGCGTTCCGTTGCTTCAGTGTCTTCAAATACTGATTCAATTCATGTAAATAGACAGGACTCACTTGCCCGATTTCCATATCTAAAAACCGTCGTCGTCCTTGCGGGCTACCTTTGACGATGGCAAGGTCTTCGGGTGCGAACAGCACGACGTTAAAAGCGCCGACATAGTCGCTGAGGCGGCGTTGTTCGAGATGGTTCAATTTCGCTTTCTTCCCTTTCGGTGAAAACGTGAGCGACTGGACCGTCTCTCCGGTCCGTTTATGAATCCGTCCCTCTACCATCGCTGCATCCGCCTCCCAGCCGATCAGTTCACGGTCTTGCGTCGTCCGATGTGACTTTGCGAGCGCAAGTACGTAAATCGATTCGAGCAGATTCGTTTTCCCTTGGGCATTCTCACCAATGAGAACGTTCGTCTGTTCTGAAAAATCTAGCTCGAGGGTTTCGTAGTTGCGGTAGTTTTGCAATCGGATCGACTTTAAATGCACGTTAGTTACCCTCGATTTGGAAGTCTCCGAAACCTTCGACCTCAATCGTATCCCCATCGCGTAGTTTGCGTCCGCGACGTTGATCAACCTCACCGTTCACTTTTACTTGAATGTCCTCTAAGAAGAACTTCGCTTGGCCTCCGCTTGAAATGATGTCAGCCAACTTCAAAAATTGTCCGAGCGTTACATACTCGGTTGTAATCGACACTTTTTTCATGTCGTCACTTCCTTTCTTTCATACTTAGTACAAAAAATCGCCATACTTATTAGTTTATCGAAAAACGTCGAATAAGGCAAAAATGGGGATGACAAGGTGAAACACCTCATCATCCCCGAATCTGCTCAGTCTGACTTAAGACGTGCGGACTGGCAAGATCAACTGTAGGACGCTATCTTGCTCGACCGGACGCAAGATGAACGGACGCATCGAACCCGTGAACTGGATTTCGATCTCTGAAGCATCAAGCGCACGAAGCGCATCCATGACAAATTTCGAGT
The DNA here is from genome assembly GCF_018618205.1 of Exiguobacterium sp. s157. NCBI lineage: Bacteria > Bacillati > Bacillota > Bacilli > Caryophanales > Exiguobacterium > Exiguobacterium sp. s157. The sequence goes on along the minus strand of NZ_JACSLQ010000013.1, from coordinate 30,274 downwards.
TGAATGAAATTTTTAACTCTTCTCCTTCAAGCGACAGGATGCTGACGCGCTCTGACACTTTCCCGACTTCTGGAGAATGAGAGGAGACTTCGACCGTCGTCGCTTCTTCAGCGACAAACTTGATGACGTTATTGCGATCAGCGCGTGCAAGCAATGATGCACGATCGATAGCCTGGAGGAAGTCCTTCGCGTTCATGCGGACTGCTGTCCGGTATTCTTCCGGAATCAAGCGTGATGTATCTGGGTATGCTCCGTCGAGTAGACGCGAGAAGAACGAGATGTTTTTCAAGCGGAACAAGATTTGTTGGTCCGTCAACACGATTTCGACTGGCAACTCTTCCCGATCAAGCAATTTTGCGAGTTCGTTCAATGAGCGGCCTGGGACGACGACATTTTGGAACGTCAAATCGTTGTCTGTCTCAAACCGTGCCCGGCGAAGTGCCAGACGGTGGCTATCCGTTGCGACACACGTCAAGAATCCTTTTTCGGCAGAGAAGTTGACCCCTGTCAACACAGGACGTGTCTCTTGTCCAGAAACAGCGAAGCTCGTTTGACGGATAATCGTCTTCAACAAATCGGCCGGCAAGTAGAAACGACGCTCGCTTGATAGTTCAGGCAGGCGCGGGTATTCATCTGGATCGAGTCCGTTCAAATGGAACTCGGCTTGTCCCGATTCAATTCGTGTCATAAAGTTCGGAGACACTTCGAGTGTCACTTCATTCGTCGGCAACTTTTTAACGATCTCACCGAGGAAACGTGCATTGAGCACGACGCTACCTGCTCGTTGAATTTGAATGAGTTCGATTCCGCCTTCTTCAATCGGGATTAAGCGTTCGATTGAAATTTCCGTATCGCTACCTGTGAGCGTCAACCCATCGGCATGGGCTTCAAGCTTTAATCCTGTGAGGATTGGAATCGTCGTTCGGGAAGCAACAGCTTTTGATACATCTTGTACGGCTTGCATGAATACATCTCGCTGAATCGTTAAATGCATGTGGATAATTCCTCCTAAGTGAACTGAGTCATATAGTTAATAATAATAGTATTATTTAAGTCATAATAGTAATAAGGGCTGTGGATACTGGGGATAAGTCACTTTAACCACTGGTGTTGAGCCATTCTGCCTGTGAATAACTTGTGGATAACTATGTGGGTTTATCCACAGGATATCCACAATGAAATTGAAGCGTTTTATGACAATGCTTTCTTTAACGTCTGAATCGTCTCTTGCATCTCCGGATCGTGCTTGAGCAACGTACTAATTTTCTCATGGGCGTGAATAACTGTCGTGTGATCGCGTCCACCGAACTCTTCCCCGATTTTAGGAAGCGAGCTTTCCGTCATCTCACGTGATAAGTACATCGCGATTTGACGAGGGAATGCGAGCGTCTTCGTCCGTTTCTTCGCCTTCAGTTCATCGACTTCAATATTAAAGTGACGGCCCACTATTTCTTGAATGTCCCGAATGACAATTTTCTTCGCTTCTTGGACCGGCATGATGTTGTGCAACGCTTCAGCAGCGACATCCGGATCGATCGGACGACCGACGAGCTTGGCATAGGCCACGACGCGCGTCAACGCCCCTTCGAGTTCACGAATGTTCGTGTCGATTTGGTTAGCAATATACAGCATGACGTCGTTTGCGATATCCAGTCCTTCTGCCGTCGCTTTCTTGCGTAAGATGGCAATCCGTGTTTCAAGGTCAGGCGGTGTGATGTCTGTGATAAGACCCCATTCGAACCGCGAACGAAGACGATCTTCGAGCGTCGGAATCTCTTTAGGCGGTCGATCACTCGAAATCACAATCTGTTTCTGATCGTTATGAAGCGCATTGAACGTGTGGAAAAACTCTTCCTGTGTCTGTTCTTTCCCGGCTAGGAACTGAATGTCATCGATTAAGAGAACATCAATGTTCCGATAGCGGTTGCGGAATTCTTCGGTCTTATTGTCACGAATCGAGTTGATAAACTCATTCGTGAACTTTTCAGATGATACGTAAGCGATTCGTGCGCCAGGCTTCTGCCCTTTCACGTAATGACCAATCGCATGCATCAAATGCGTCTTGCCGAGCCCGACTCCTCCATAAATGAAGAGCGGATTATAGGCGCGCGCCGGCGCTTCTGCGACAGCGAGCGAGGCAGCGTGAGCAAATCGGTTACCCGACCCGATGACAAACGTCTCAAAAATGTACTTGTCATTCAGCTGTCCGAGGTTCCCTTCCTCTTTTGGTAGTACCGGAAGCGGCTGTTCTTTCATTTCTGTGGCAGCAATCGTCTCTTTCGATCCATCCGCAGGTGCATACTTGTGTGCTTGTGATTCCTCGATAAAATGAATCTCAAGCTTGTTGTTCGTTACTTCTTCAATCGTATCTTGTAACAATGACAAGTACTGACGCTCAAGCCAAGTCACAATGAAACTGGCTGGCGCGGACACGACGAGTGTCGTCCCCATCAACGAAATTCCTTCTGTTGATTTCAACCACATATCAAAGCTGGCTTTTGGTGTTCGTTCCTCTTCCTCAATCAGAGATAAAACATTTCTCCAAATCTCGCGAGCATTCTTCAATGAAAGACCTCCTTTACTCACATGTTGGCGAAACTTATTCACACGATATACACATACACTATTCTATAGTAGATAATAGGGTTATCCCCAGAGAACAAAAACTGTGGATAACGTTATCCACATGGTGTTGATGTTGGGGATAACAGTTATCCACAGCCTGTGTATATCTTGGAATTGCTAAAAGTTCATCCACAAGTTTGTGCACATTCAGTTTATCAAAATAAAATAGACGTGGCAACGGTTTTTGATATTTATCCACAGACTGCAAAAAGAATCCACAGGCAGTTATCCACATGCTGTGTATAGTGTGGATAAACTGTGGATATGTTGTGGATAATTAGAAGTGAGATAAGATATAGACAGAAAAGTTATACACAAAAGAGGAAGAAGGAATTGTGGAGAATATTTTTTCAAGAGAAGAAAATGAAAAATTAAAAAATGGAATCGTAAAATTGAAAATGAAAAATTAAAAAATGGAATCGTAAAATTGTTGAAAGAAGAGGAGTTATTCACATATAAGTGTGGATAACTCTTGGGATATGTGGATAAAATGGCTTTAGACAGCTATTTGTAAAAAAGTCACTGGCGGATTGTTAATTCTCCATGTGATTCATTACTTCCGTTTCTTCTAGATCATGCCATCCGGAGGTGATTGTCCCCTTCCCGTCCGAAGGATTTCATCCTAATTGAAAACCTAGCGAAAACTCATTGACAATCTAGACAACAGTTTATATAATCTTAAAGACTGCCTTAAATGAAACTATAACTTGCTAATAGAGCGTTAACCTTGAGGAGGTGCTTTAACAATGAAACCAACTTTCAATCCTAACAACCGTAAGCGTAAGAAAGTCCACGGATTCCGTGCACGCATGGCGACTAAAAACGGCCGCAACATTCTTGCAGCTCGCCGTCGTAAAGGCCGCAAAGCCTTGACTGTCTAATACAGATTATGAGATTGCCCGAGGAATCCTCCTTGGGCAATCTTTTTTTGTATCGTCACAGAACTCACACAAACGGACGGAAAAAGCTGATTCACTCTCGTTGAAACGAATGGGATATGGTATGATGTTAGTTGACGATTTTTGAAGCGAAGGATGGAGTGAGAATTTTGAAAAAAGAATACCGCCTGCAAAAGAATGAAGAGTTCCAAGCGGTGTTTCGTGAAGGACGCTCCGTGGCCAATCGTCAGTTTGTCGTCTACACGCAGAAAGCGGATCAAGCGCACTTCCGGGTCGGACTTTCGGTCAGCAAAAAGCTGGGAAATGCCGTGGAACGGAACCGGATGAAACGATTGATGCGTGAATCGCTTCGCTTGCTCGAACCGAACGTGGCTCCGCACAATTATGTCATCATTGCGCGCAAACCAGCGACGTCGCTTACGCAAGATGAAGTGACAGAAAGCTTGAAACACGCATTCAAACGGGCTAAAGTTTGGAAGCAGAGACAAGTCGATCGATCATAACAATCCGAGCTCGTTCTTTCATATATAACGCGAACTAATTAGGATTGACCGATAGACGTGTGATGAAACAAAAGAATCGATAAAGAAAGCGTAGGGGGAACTATGAGCAAAAAGCTAAAATTAGGATTGTTGGCTGTCATGACCGGCGTCATCATGTTGATGGCTGGCTGTGTCGACCCATCGACGATCCAAGGAGAGCCGATTACGGCTGAGACGGAAGGCTTCTGGTCGCAATACTTTGTTTGGCCACTAGCATGGTTGTTGAAAGAAGCGGCTTACTTAATTGGTGGGACGTGGCAGTACGGTTACTCGATCATCGTCGCGACGATTATCGTCCGCCTCTTGATTTTACCGCTTATGATCAAGCAGACGAAGAGTATGGGTGCGATGCAAGTGTTGCAGCCGGAAATGCTCAAGCTGCGTGAGAAGTACAGCTCGAAAGACCAAGAGACGCAACGTAAACTGCAAGAAGAAATGATGAAAATGTATCAAGAGTACCAAATCAACCCGCTCGCGGGCTGCTTGCCAATCTTGATTCAAATGCCGATTTTGTTCGCGTTCTATGATGCGATCCGTCGGACACCTGAAATCTTTGAAGCACAGTTCCTCTGGTTCGACCTCGGGGCACCAGATCCAACGTTCATCTTGCCGATTCTGGCAGCGATTTTGACGTTTGTACAGCAAAAAATCTCAATGGCGGGCCAAGAACAAAACCCACAATTGAAAATGATGCTCTACATCTTCCCAGTGATGATTTTCGTCATGTCGATCACGCTTCCAGCCGCCCTTTCGATGTACTGGGTCGTCGGTTACATCATCTCGATTATCGTGACGATGGCAATCATGCTCCCGATGCGTGAGAAGATGAAAGTTCAAGCTGAAGCGAAAATCGCTGCGAAAGAAGCAGAACGTGCCGTACTCGCAGAAGAAGAAAAAAAGGCAAAAAAGAAAAAACGTAAATAAACGCTAAGGCTGTGGATAACCAATCCACAGCCTTTTTTGTCGTTCGGGATAGATCAACCTTAAATCCGGGAATAAACAAAGCAGTGGTCGAAATCGTCGAATCAGAAAGGGGTCTTTCATATGGAGACGCTCATCAAACGGTTGGAACGGTCGACGTTCATTCAAGCGGCGCTTTACGTGGTAATCGGGTTACTCATCATCTTGTATCCGCGCATCTTTTTTGATGCGATCGTCTATTTGGTTGCGGCTTACTTTGCCATCATCGGTCTCGTCGCCATCATTCAAGGGTTGCGGCACAAACGGGACGGGCTCCCAGCCGGTTTTTTTATGGGAATCATCTATTTATTGATCGCTTTAATCGTCTTTTTCTTCGCTGAAACGTTGGCAAGTCTGCTCCCGATTTTTATCGGCGCCTTATTCTTGTTTGGTGGCATCATCCGGTTGATTCAAGCCGTCGGATTTCGCCGGACCATCGCCAATCGGTGGATGTACTTCATGCTCAGCAGTCTATTGTGGATTGGGATTGGCCTACTCATGTTGGCGAACCCGTTTGACAGCCTGCTCGTTTTGTTCCAATTGTTCGGCGGTTTTCTCATCGCCGTCGGGGTGATCGAATGGGTGCTCTATTTCACACTCCGCTCCTCGAGACGCCAGCAAGCATAAACGAAAGCCGCTCACATTAGGAGCGGCTTTTTTCACGGATGACGAGTCGGTCGAAAAACGGACGAATCACTTCGAACGCAACGGTCGTCTCGAAGAAGGGACGCTCGACTTCGAGACGGGAGATATACCATCGAGCGGCTGTCGCATGATGGTCGGGTGTCAACGCTTCATAAAAGGTCCGGATTTCAATCCGCTGTCGGGCGGCCACGTCTTTCAACCCGAGTGCGGCCCGTTCGGGTTCGTAATGAGCGGCGAGCACATAGGCGAAATGACTCATGCCTTGCCGAAGCATCTCGACGGCCCAGACATCGTTGCCGCGGTCACGGGCTTTCGTATATTGGAAAAAGAACCAAATCGCATCAAACACGTGTCCGCTTAAGTCTTCATCCGACAAGGTGAGCGAACTCGAGTGATGTTGCAGTCGATGTTCCGGATCATACAGCACCGTGATTGTGTCTTGATGGTTCAACGTGTCCGCCGTCACCGTGAAGAAGTCGAGATGCAAGAAATCATCATAGACGACGATCAGTTGCGGGGCTACGATATCGATTTCGTCCTCGAGCAGAATCGGGCGATATGTGGCCAGATGGTCGCGGCGGCGCGACAAGAACTCATTCAGGCTGTCAGGGGCGACCATGACGTACAAGTCGACATCGGAATGTTCGTCCGCTTCATCACGCCCGAACGATCCTTTCAAGAAAATGGCCTGCACGTTCGCATCGGAGATGAGGCTGGTAGTCAATGTGGCGATGGCATCTTGCTGTCGCATTTCATCACGTCCTCCATGGAAATATATTCCTTTATTGTACTAAAGTAATTCCTTAAAATGCAACCGTTGCTCGAGAGGTCGGACTCTTTCGTTCGAGACAAATATCGTGTATAGTAGGTGCGTTATGCATAAGATAGAGGAAGTAGTAAGAAGTATGGGAGGGAAAGATGATGCTAGAGTTTGACACGATTACGGCGATTTCGACGCCGATGGGTGAAGGGGCAATCGGAATCGTCCGCTTGTCCGGTGACCGCGCCGTCGAGACGGTGGGCCGTGTGTTTTCTGGAAAAGATTTGACGAAAGTGGAGTCACATACGATCCATTACGGAAAATTGAAACGTCCTGGCACGGACGAGGTCGTCGATGAAGTCATGGTGAGCATCATGCGCGCACCGAAGACGTTCACGCGAGAAGACGTCGTCGAAATCAATTGCCATGGAGGAATCGTCGCGGTCAATCGTGTCCTCGAACTGATTCTTGAACAACCGGACATCCGCTTGGCAGAACCGGGCGAGTTCACGAAACGCGCCTTTTTGAATGGACGGATTGATTTGTCGCAAGCCGAGGCCGTCATGGATTTGATTCGTGCCAAAACGGATCGGGCTATGAACGTCGCCATGTCACAAATGGAAGGACGCTTGTCACGGCTCGTCCGCGAGTTGCGTCAACTGTTGCTTGAGACGATTGCGGCGGTCGAGGTCAATATCGACTATCCGGAATACGACGCCGAAGAGATGACCCAGGCCATCGTCGAAGACAAGGCGGGCGAAGTGAAGCGTGTGCTCGAGCAACTGCTCGAGACGGCGCGACAAGGCAAGATTTTACGAGAAGGGCTCGCGACAGCGATTATCGGTCGACCGAACGTCGGCAAATCATCGCTCATGAACACGCTCGTACAAGAGACGAAAGCGATCGTCACGGAAATCGCAGGAACGACGCGCGATACGATTGAAGAGTATGTGAACGTCAAAGGCGTTCCGCTCAAATTGATTGATACGGCAGGAATTCGGGAGACGGAAGATATCGTCGAGCGGATCGGTGTCGAGAAATCGCGCAAGGCGCTCGCCGGGGCTGACTTGATTTTGCTCGTCTTGAACGGGCATGAAGGTCTGACTGTCGAGGATGAGGCCTTATTTGAGGCGATTGCTGGTATGAATGCGATCATCATCATCAATAAGACGGACTTGCCACAAAGTATGGATTCTTCTAAGCTGGAGAAACTAGCGGCAGGTCGCCCGATCGTGGCGACGTCTCTCTTATTAGAAGAGGGAATCGATGCATTGGAGAAGGCGATTTCGAACTTGTTCTTCGCTAAAGGCGTCGAATCACAGGATATGACATATATCTCGAACGCACGACACATTCAGCTCATCAAACGGACAATCGAACAAATCGATGAGGCGCTCGGAAGTGCCGCCATGAATTTACCGATCGATATGGTCCAAATCGATTTACGACGGGCGTGGGATACGCTCGGCGAAATCAACGGGGACACCGTTCAAGAAAGTTTGATTGATCAACTCTTTTCACAGTTTTGTCTTGGGAAATAATAAGGAGGAACAACTATGGCTTACACGGCAGGCGAGTTTGATGTCATCGTCATCGGAGCTGGTCATGCGGGAATCGAGGCCGCGCTGGCTTCGGCGCGCATGGGCGCGAAAACGGCGATGCTCACGATGAATCCGGATATGGTCGGATTCATGTACTGCAACCCATCGATCGGTGGTCCCGCGAAAGGGATCGTCGTTCGCGAAATCGATGCCCTTGGCGGCGAAATGGCGAAGGCGATCGATGCGACGTACATTCAAATGAAGATGCTCAACACATCAAAAGGTCCAGCAGTGCGCGCATTACGGGCGCAAGCGGACAAATTCCAATACCAAAATCATATGAAGAAAGTGCTTGAAGACGAACCGAACCTATTGCTTCGTCAAGCGCTCGTCGAACGACTTCTCATCGAAGACGGAAAAGTCGCCGGCGTCGTCACGAATACTGGTTCGGAGTACCGCTCGAAAGCGGTCATCGTCACGACCGGTACGTTTATGCGCGGTCAAATTATCATCGGCGAATTGTCGTATGAGAGCGGTCCGAACAACCAGATGCCTTCGGTCGAATTGTCGAAGCATTTAGAAGAGCTCGGGCTCGAACTCGTTCGTTTCAAAACGGGGACACCGCCACGCATCGACGGCAAGACGATCGATTACTCGAAGACGGAGATTCAACCAGGGGACGACAATCCGTCGCTCTTCTCCTACACATCGAAAGACCTCGACCCGATTGAGCAAATCCCGTGCTGGCTCACCTACACGAGCGAGCGGACACACCAATTGATTGATGAGAACTTGCATCGTTCGCCGATGTACTCAGGTGCCATCAAAGGGACGGGCCCGCGTTACTGCCCATCGATTGAAGATAAAGTCGTCCGGTTCAACGATAAACCGCGTCACCAAATCTTCCTCGAGCCAGAAGGTCGCGACACGGAAGAAATTTACGTGCAAGGCTTCTCGACGAGTATGCCGGAAGACGTTCAGCATCAAATGCTCCGGACGATTCCGGGGCTTGAGAACTCAGAGATGATGCGCCCTGGGTATGCGATTGAGTACGATGCAGTCGTACCGACGCAACTTTGGCCGACACTCGAGACGAAGACGGTTGGCGGATTGTTCACGGCAGGTCAAATCAATGGGACGAGCGGCTATGAAGAAGCGGCCGGACAAGGCATCATGGCCGGAATCAACGCCGCATGCCAAGTGCTCGGCAAAGAGCCGGTCATCTTGGACCGCTCACAGGCGTATATCGGCGTCTTGATTGATGATCTCGTGACGAAAGGGACGAACGAGCCATACCGTCTGCTCACATCCCGCGCCGAGTATCGCTTGCTTTTGCGCCACGACAATGCGGACCTTCGTTTGAGCGACATCGGTCACGAGGTCGGTCTATTGTCACCAGAGCGTCATGCCCACCTTGAAGACAAACGAGTCGCTATCGCGGCAGAAGTGAAGCGTCTCAACGGACTCGTCATCAAACCGTCCGCTGACGTGAACGCCGTGCTCGAAGAAGTTGGCGCGAACCCGCTCAAAGAAGCGACGCATGCCAGCATTTTGTTGAAGCGGCCAGAAGTGACGTACGCGACGCTCATGCGCTTTGCACCGGCACCGATCGAAGTGCCGTTTGAAGTGGCGGAGCAAGTCGAGATTCAAGTGAAATACGAAGGCTACATCTCGAAGCAGCTCGAGCAAGTCGAGAAGATGCGGCGGATGGAAGAAAAACGGATTCCGGAGAAACTCGATTACGATGCAATCGGTGGTCTTGCGACGGAAGCGAAACAAAAACTAAAACAAGTGCGTCCGCTCTCGATTGGACAAGCGTCACGTATTTCCGGGGTAAACCCGGCGGACGTTTCGATTCTTCTTGTCTATATCGAGCAAGGACAATACGCGACAGTGGAGTGAAACGATGAACCAATCCCAATTTATTGAGGCGCTGCAGGCAGAAGGGTTTGAATTGAGCGAGAAACAACTCGCTCAGTTCGAACTGTATTTCGAGATGCTCGTGGAGTGGAATGAGAAGATGAATTTGACGGCGATCACGGACAAGGAAGAAGTGTATTTGAAGCATTTCTATGACTCACTCAGTGCGGCGTTCCATTTCGATTTCGCAAACGTGGATACCGTATGTGACGTCGGTGCCGGGGCCGGTTTTCCGAGTTTGCCGCTCAAAATTTTATTCCCGCACCTTCACGTGACGATTATCGACTCGCTTAACAAGCGAATCACGTTCTTGAACGAACTCGCGCTCGCGCTCGGGTTAGAAGGTGTCGCGTTCCATCATGGACGCGCCGAAGAGTTTGGAAAAAATAAAAAATTTCGTGAGCAATTTGATGTCGTAACCGCCCGTGCGGTTGCCCGGATGACGGTGCTCGCCGAGTACTGTTTACCGCTCGCAAAAGTCGGCGGAACGTTCGTAGCGCTCAAAGCAGCGAAGGTTTCCGACGAGCTGGTCGATGCGAAAAACGCCTTGGCCGTGCTCGGTGGGAAAGTAAAAACGACACACCAGTTCCTATTGCCAGGAGAGATGAGTGAGCGTAATATCGTAATTGTAGATAAATTACGAAAAACGCCTGGGAAATATCCACGTAAAGCGGGTACCCCAGCGAAAGAGCCGCTAATCTGAGCAATAGTGTTTCACGTGAAACTAAAAGCAGATTCCGGTAGTGGAATCTGCTTATTTTTTACATAGAGGGGTGCCGACGTTGAAGAAAACATTTGCTAAACTGTTCGGAAGTCGTCCAGAAGTGGCGGTTACAGAAATCGCAGAAGTCAAACCGAATGACGCGGTTCAAGACATCGCGTTATCGTTGCTTCTCCCGAACCGTTATCAACCGCGTAAAGTATTCGAGCCGGCTAAAATCGAAGAGCTCGCTGTCACAATCGATGAACATGGTCTCCTGCAGCCAATCGTCGTCCGAAAAGCAGAAGAGGGACGCTACGAGATTATCGCTGGGGAACGCCGCTTCCGCGCCGTTAAATCGCTCGGCTGGTCGGTCATTCCGGCCATCGTCCGGGAGATGGATGACGATACGACTGCCGCTCTGGCATTGATTGAGAACTTGCAGCGCGAACAGCTAAGTCCGATTGAAGAAGCGGAGGCGTACGATCGTCTGCTCGCCATGAAAGGTCTGACACAAGACGCGCTCGCGAAGAGTCTCGGCAAGAGTCAGTCGACGATTGCCAATAAACTACGCCTGTTGAAATTGCCGAACGACGTCAAGCAATGTTTGCGCGACCGCCAAATCAATGAACGTCACGCTCGGGCGCTTTTGCCGCTCAAAGAGGAAGGACTCCAGCTCCAAGTGCTCATGGAGATTATAGAGCAGGACTTTAACGTCAAAGAGACGGAAGAACGCGTCGCCTTCTTGACGACACCGATTGAAGAAGAGAAGCGGAAACCGAAAAAGCAACGCCGTCGGACGAAAAGTTTCGCACGTGACACGCGAATCGCCCTCAATACGATCCGGGACTCGGTCAGTTTGATCGGAAAGACCGGGATTGAAGTCCAGACCGAGGAAGTCGAAGAAGACGAATTTGTTGAAATTCGAATTCGAATCCCGAAAGCACGGCCACAAAAGTGAGCCTGTGCTTTTTTTATAGCTATCAGTCAGAAGGAATGGAGGAATCATGATGGAACGGTTACCGATTAAACACATTCGTCCCAACCCGAACCAGCCCCGTAAGCAGTTCGAACCAGAAAAGCTAGACGAGCTCAGGCAATCGATTGAACGTTATGGTGTGTTGCAACCAATCGTCGTCCGTAAAGCGAGTGGGTTTTATGAAATCATCGCCGGCGAGCGTCGGTTTCAGGCTGCTCAATTGGCCGGCAAGACGGATATCCCGGCATTGATTGTCACGGCCGACTCGGACCGCGTCATGGAACTCGCCTTGATTGAGAATATTCAACGTGCCGACTTGAACGCGATCGAAGAGGCGCTCGCCTACGAACAGTTGATGCAAACGCTCGGATTGACCCAGCAACAACTGGCCGAACGCGTCGGCAAGAGTCGGAGCCATGTGACGAACAGCCTGAGACTGCTTCGGTTACCGAGTGCGGTCCAGCATGCGGTCATGGTTGGCGAGTTGACGATGGGTCACGCCCGGGCCATCACCGGCATGAAATCGGTTCAGGCGATGGAACAGATTGCCCGTCGCGTCATCGCCGAGCAATGGACGGTCCGCCGACTCGAGCGCTATTTACAAAAGGAGCGCATTGAAAAAAAGACGCTCAAACGCTCGGACGCCGACGTGGAAGCCGTCGAGGCGGTGCTAGCGGAACGTCTTCAAATGGATGTATCGATTCGCCCGCGTCGAAAAGGGGGCGTCCTCGAGCTGAAGTATTTCTCGCAAGACGATTTGGAACATCTATTGACGTTGTTATCGCCTCAAGATTTCGATTCGTCACGAGACTGACGAAGTCGGGTGATGGCCGCCTCTTCTTGATGAAGCCGCCCGATGCGTGAGTCGAACTCGACGAACCCGTCGGTGATGAAACGGGCCAGCTCATAGACGAGGTGGAGGCGCGTGTTTTGCAAAATCATCATTTCCATGAAGCCACTTACGTTGACGACGGCTTTAATGTTGTATTCGCCGACCGAAGGGAGTTCTTTTTGAACACCGGCACCGGGGGCGAGCGGTCCTTCTGAGAAGAAGATATAACCGACACTCGACAAGCGACCGAGGCAAGCGTCGATGGCGATGATGAGGGGGCGATGGAACCGTGTCTGAATCTCATGGAGCGTCTCGACAAGGTTCAGCGCATGGACCGGTTTTGTCAACGTGCCGTAGACATGGATATTGCGGACAAAGCGCTCCTCAAGGAACGTGCCGACGAGCGGTCCGAGCGAGTCACCGGTGGAACGGTCGGAGCCGATACAAACGAGGACAATTGGACGATGCGTCTCCTTTGCCAACTGATCATGCAGTTGATCGGCAAAGAGCTTGGATCCACTCCGTTCGGTATGTTCGATGAAGAAAGAGTATGGTTTATGAGGTTTTAGGCGAAACGGCATGAATCTCATCCTCTCTTCTAAGCTGCCTGCGTCTAGTTGCAATTGCGGAATGAAACCGTATTATCCCATTCCCGGAACACCGAAACTTATAACGTCCGGATGTAGGGTTTGAGAAAAGTCGTTAATTATGGTTTGATGGGTTAGAATCTATAACGCTAGAGGTGACAACATGGCTTCACAAAATACAGATACAAACTTAAGCACGGTAGCCGACGAAACGATGGATAGTGTCAATCGGTTCGTCGCCTATTTCCAAGACACGGAGATGTGGATCGGTCTCGGTATCAAATTGACTGGTGTCGCACTCATCATCTTGGCACTTTATGTGGCGTCACGTATTTTGACGTCGATGGTCCAACGCGTGTTCGCACTGCGTAAAATTAAAGAGCACGATATTGTGACGCAACGGCAAAACGAGACGCTATCGAAATTGGCCCAAAACACGATTCGCTATGTGCTCGGCCTGATCATGATTTTGACGGTGCTCGGGCAGTTCGGCGTCAATATCGCCGGTTTAATCGCATCGGCCGGGGTCGCCGGTCTGGCCATCTCGTTTGGCGCGCAAAACTTGGTGAAGGACGTCATCACAGGTGCGTTCATCATCTTCGAGAACCAGTATAAGAACGGGGATTACGTCAATTTAAATCAACAAGTCGACGGCACCGTCATCGAAGTCGGGATTCGGACGACGAAGTTGAAAGGGTTGAACGGACAAGTGACGATCATCCCGAACGGACAAATCATGCAAGTGACGAATTATTCACTCGAAAACAGCGTCGCAGTCGTCGATATCGGTGTCGCGTATGAAGAAGACACGGATAAAGTGGAGAAGGCGTTGAAAGAAATCGCCCATACGGTCGAGGAGAAGTATCACGACTTGTTCATCGAACCAATTACGCTCGCTGGTGTGCAGTCGCTCGGACCGTCGGAAGTCGTCTATCGTCTCATGGCCGAAGTTCCACCGACACAACACTTTGCGGCCGGTCGGATTTTGCATAAAGAGTTGAAGGCCGGGCTAGATGAGCGCGGAATCGAAATCCCGTATCCGCGTACCGTCATGATGCCGCCAACCACAACGACTAAAGGAGCGCCGGAAAATGCAGGCTAAATCGTATGAGTTGAACGATTTTGTAGAAATGAAGAAACCGCATGCGTGTCAGACGAACCGCTGGCAGGTGACTCGGGTCGGAATGGATATTCGCATCAAGTGTCAAGGATGCGGGGCGAGCGTGCTCATGCCGCGTCGCGACTTTGATAAGCGATTGAAAAAAGTGCTTAAACAAGAGAACGCCGCTGAATAAGTGGCGTTCTTCTCTATGTTGCAACCGTGAGTTGCGGTTTAATCGAGGACTAACTATAATTGTGAAGGATGTGACGGTGTGGTGTACTGAACGTACCCACTCCACAGACGGATCAACATTTCCCGGGAAAGCCGGATGAGGAGGACATACAAGTGGGATTAACAGCAGGAATCGTCGGATTACCGAACGTCGGGAAATCGACATTATTTAACGCCATCACGCAAGCCGGTGTAGAAGCAGCCAACTATCCGTTCGCGACAATCGACCCGAACGTTGGGGTCGTCGAAGTGCCGGACGCACGTCTCGATCGGTTGACAGAACTCGTCAAACCGAAGAAGACCGTACCGACCGCATTTGAGTTTACAGATATCGCCGGAATCGTGAAAGGTGCGTCAAAAGGAGAAGGTCTTGGAAACAAATTCCTCGCCAACATCCGTGAAGTCGACGCGATTTGCCAAGTCGTCCGTTGCTTTGAAGACGACAACATCACGCACGTAGCAGGAAAAGTCTCACCGATTGATGACATCACGACCATCAACCTCGAATTGATTTTGGCCGACCTTGAGTTGGTCGAGAAACGCATCACGCGCGTTCAAAAAATGGTCAAGTCGAAAGATAAGGGTGCACCTCAAGAACTCGAGGCACTTGAAATCGTTCAAGCCGTCCTCGAATCGGAGCGCCCGGCTCGCGTTGCCGAGTTGACAGAAGACCAGCTTGCGATCGTCAAACACTTCCAATTGCTCACGATGAAGCCGATGCTTTACGTCGCGAACGTCAGTGAAGACGAAGTGGCGGATGCCGATCAAAACCCATACGTCCAAGCAGTTCGTGAACACGCGGCGACAGAAGAGGCGAAAGTAATCGTCATCTGTGCCCGCATCGAAGAAGAAATCTCAGAGCTCGAACCAGAAGAGCGCCTTGAGTTCTTGCAAGACCTCGGCATCGAAGAATCAGGTCTCGATCAATTGATTCGTGCCGCTTACTCGACGCTCGGTCTCGCGACTTACTTCACGGCCGGTGAGAAAGAAGTACGCGCCTGGACGTTCAAGCAAGGTATGAAAGCCCCACAATGTGCGGGCGTCATCCACTCGGACTTCGAGCGTGGATTCATCCGGGCAGAAGTCGTCTCGTATGAAGACTTGTCAGCTGCCGGCAATATGACGACGGTCAAAGAACAAGGGAAACTTCGCTCAGAAGGAAAAGAATATGTCTTCCAAGATGGCGACGTCGTCACGTTCCGTTTCAACGTTTAAGCCATTTTACGGAAACGTATTGTAAAACGAACAGAAGTTTGATAGTATATTATGACGTGAGTAAAACATTTGTTTGCTCCTTGCTCCTACAACCGGTAGGAGCCGTTAGTCCAAGAGGAGGTGAAAGATAATGCGTAAATACGAACTTCTTTACATTATCCGTCCATCAGTTGATGAGGAAGCTAAGAAAGCTTTAATCGAACGCTTCAACAACGTCATCACTGAAAACGGTGGTACTGTTGATAAAACAACAGACATGGGTAAACGTCGTCTCGCTTACGAAATCAACAAGATGCGCGAAGGACACTACGTTCTTCTCAACATCACTGCTGAGCCTAAAGCGATTCAAGAAACAGAGCGTCTCATGAAGATCTCTGATGACGTTGTCCGTCAAATGACAACTAAAGACGAGCGTTAATTCTTAACGCTTCATATTGCGAAAGGGGAGCTTTGAGATGATTAACCGAGTTGTGTTAGTTGGTCGATTGACACGCGATCCAGAAATGCGTTACACGCAGAGCGGGATTGCCGTAACTCGCTTTACTCTCGCTTGCGATCGTCCATTCACTGGACAAGATGGGAAGCGCGAGGCGGACTTTATTGATTGTGTCGTTTGGCGCAAACAAGCAGAGAACGTGGCACAATATTTGAAAAAAGGCAGCATGGCCGGCGTAGACGGTCGCCTTCAAATCAGTAGTTACGAAGGTCAAGATGGCCAACGTCGTTACCGGGCAGAAGTCGTAGCCGATAGCGTACGCTTCCTTGAACCACGCGGTGCCTCAGGGCAACGTGATACAGCACCGGCTGGAGATGTCTTCGGTGGTGGTGAGTCAAGTGGGTCAGGATGGGGCGCAGCCGCTTCTTCGACTTCATCTCAGTCCTCGAACTCAAACAAAGGTTTTGAAGCTGACCCGTTCTCGGGTGGCGGAAAAATCGACTTATCGGATGACGATCTGCCATTTTGATCGCGTCGATTCGAAAACTAAACTAAAAAGGAGGTCTTCACATGGCACGTCGTCCAGGAGGTCGTCGTCGTCGTAAAGTATGTTTCTTTACGTCGAACAACATCACCCATATCGATTATAAAGACGTAGAATTGCTCAAACGCTTCGTTTCGGAGCGTGGTAAAATTCTTCCACGTCGTGTGACTGGTACTTCAGCGAAATACCAACGTCCACTTACTGTCGCTATCAAGCGCTCACGTCAAATGGCTTTGCTTCCATACGTTGCAGAGTAATTTTTGACACACGGCTTATCCCTCGGGATAGGTCGTTTTTTGTTTTCTGAGCCGATGTAGGAGTGTAAGTGAAACGGGCGGATATGGTATGATAGAGCAGAAACCATTTAGACATCATGGGTGGAACACCACTCATTTTAGGAGGCACACATGCACAGTGGTGAAGCAATAACATCAGTGAAGAACCAGTACGCGCGTCACGCCGTTCCATATGTGATTGGAATGTTGGTCGCGTTAGGATTGGCGTTCTACAGCATTGTGGCGGCAATCACCCTGTTCGTGGGCACGCTGATTTTTTTCATCTATCAGCAAGTGACGATTCGACGAGAGCGCAAGGCATGGGAACAATACGTTCATTCCTTGTCGCATCGGATTGAAGATGTTGGGAAAGAAGCGCTCACCGGCATGCCGATCGGGATTCTCGTCTTTGACGAAGCTCGTCGCATCAGCTGGTTCAATGAACAGTCTCGACTCATCTTTGAGCTCGAGATGGAACTCGGAATCTCGATTGACTCGATTCACTCGGCGTTCACCGAATTGATTGAGGAAGAAGAAGACGAGGCGACCATCGAAGTCGGAGACCGCGTTTATCGGGTCCTCTACAATAGGGAGTATCAGACACTTTACTTGTTCGATATGACGGATGAGGCAGAGATTGAACAAAAATACTCGGAAACACAGACGGTAATCGGCGTCTTATACTTAGACAACTATGACGAGATGTCGACCGCTGTGGATGAACAGGTCCGGAGTGAAATCAATCGACGTGTGACCGTCCTCTTGAACCAATGGGCTCAAAAATACCACATCTATATGCGCCGGACGGCAGCCGACCGCTTCTTTCTCGTCATGAACGAACGGACGCTCTCTGAACTCGAGAACAACCGCTTCTCGATTCTCGATGAGGTCCGTGAGGCGACGAAAGAGCATAAGATTCCGCTCACACTCTCCATCGGGATTGGCTGCGGAGAGACGACGTTGACGGAACTCGGCAACTTGTCGCAATCGAGTCTCGATTTAGGGCTCGGACGCGGCGGTGACCAGGTCGTCGTCAAGCGTCATAACGGGAAAGTCCGCTTTTTCGGCGGCAAGACGAACCCGACCGAGAAACGGACCCGGGTTCGAGCCCGCGTCATCTCGAACTCGATGCGCGATTTGATTCGCGAGTCGAGCCGTGTCCTGATTATGGGGCATAAAAACCCCGATATGGATTCACTTGGGGCTTCGATTGGCATCATGAAACTGGCTGAATTTGTCGGTCGCGAGGCGTACGTCGTCATCCCGGCCGGCGAGACGAGTGTCGGCATCCAACGTCTCGTCAATGAAGTCGAAAACGACGAAGACCTATATAGCCGTTTTTTGACAGAGTTCGAGGCTCAACCGCTCATCGACGAACAGACGCTCCTCGTCGTCGTCGATACGCACCGACCGTCGCTCGTCATCTCACGGGACATTTTGGACCGGGCGGAACGGGTCGTCGTTATCGATCACCATCGCCGCGGCGAAGAGTTCATCGAGGACCCGGTCCTCGTCTATATGGAGCCGTACGCGTCATCGACGTGCGAACTCGTGACGGAGTTGATCGAGTATCAGGCCGGGACGCGCAAGCTATCGATTTTAGAGGCGACGTCGCTCCTCGCAGGTATGGTGGTCGACACGAAAGGATTTACCTTGCGGACGGGGTCGCGGACGTTCGACGCCGCTTCCTTCCTTCGGATTCAAGGGGCAGACACCGTGCTTGTCCAACACTTCATGCGTCAAGACCTTGAATCGTATATCGAACAGTCCCATATACTCGAAAACACGGATATTTATTCCGATGGTATGGCGATCGCCGTCGCTTCGGATGATGAAGTGCATCATCAAGTGTTGATTGCCCAATCCGCTGACCAACTCCTCAATATGGAGGGCGTTAAAGCGTCGTTCGTCATCGCCATCTTGCCAGACGGCCGGACCGGCATCAGTGCTCGTTCGCTCGGCGACGTCAACGTCCAAGTCATCATGGAGATGCTGGACGGGGGCGGCCATTTGACGAACGCGGCGACGCAATTGAACGTGAGCCGGGAACAGGCGAAGACGTTATTACAAGAAGCGATTGATCATTATATGACAGATGAAACAGAGGGAGAGGATTCTGAATGAAAGTCATTTTAAAAGTAGATGTTAAAGGTCAAGGTAAAGCTGGTGACGTCAAAGACGTCGCGGACGCTTACGCAAAGAACGTACTCTTTAAAAAGAACTTGGCGGTCGAAGCGACACCGGGTAACTTGAAGGCGTTCGCCGCGAAAGAGCGACGCGCTGAAGAAGCGGCCGAAGAAGAATTGAAGCAAGCCCAACAGTTGAAGGACAAGCTTGAAAAAGAGACGATCGTCGTCAAGACGAAGTCAGGTGAAGGCGGTCGCGTCTTCGGATCGGTCACGAGCAAACAAATCGGTGAGGCGTTGAAAGGAATGGGCTACAAGATCGACAAGCGTAAAATCGAGCTTGAACACCCAATCAAAGCGCTCGGGTTCACGAAAGTGCCGGTGAAGTTGCATCATGACGTCACGGCTTCGTTAAACGTTCATGTTCAAGAAGCGTGAAGGTGAGGTAGACAACGTATGAGTGATGCGATTCAAGTCAACACCCCGCCACATAGCGTCGAAGCGGAACAAGCTGTCCTTGGGGCCGTCATCCTCGATTCTGATCGGCTGATTACGGCCTCGGAACGGGTCGACCCGGACGACTTTTATCGTGTCAGCCATCAACGGATTTTTGAGGCGATGCTGAAGATTAACGACCGCGGCGAACTCGTCGATTTGGTCACGCTCAGTTCGGAGCTTCAAGCCCAAGGCATTCTCGATGAAATCGGTGGGTTGAACTATTTGGCGGAAATCGCCGAAGCGGTTCCGGCCATCGGCAACATCGGTTATTATTTGAACGTCGTCGACCAAAAGGCGGCGCTTCGCCGCTTGATTCGGACTGCGACGAATATCGTCTCGGACGGCTATGAACGCCAAGACGAGGTCGATGCCGTCCTGTCAGACGCCGAGCGGAACATTCTAAAAGTCTCGCAACGTAAAGGGCAGTCAAGCTTCCATCCGATCGGCTCGGTCTTATCGGACGCCTACTCGACGATTGAAAAACTGCACCAATCGAGCGGCGAAATCACCGGTATCGCGACCGGATTCAGCGATCTCGACAAGATGACGGCCGGTTTCCAACGCAACGACCTCATCATCGTCGCAGCCCGTCCTTCCGTCGGGAAGACGGCCTTCGCCTTGAACATCTCGCAAAACGTGGCCGTCCGTACCGGCGAGAACGTCGCCATCTTCAGTTTGGAGATGGGTGCCGAGCAGCTCGTCATGCGGATGCTCTGTGCGGAAGGCAATATCGATGCCCAGCGTCTACGGACGGGACGGCTCGAGGCCGAGGACTGGGGACGACTCTCGCTCGCCATGTCGTCACTGTCACAAGCCGGTATCTATATCGATGATACGCCGGGTCTTCGCGTCAACGAGATTCGGGCCAAGTGCCGCCGCTTGAAACAAGAGCACGGCCTCGGCATGATCATGATTGACTACTTGCAGCTCATCGTCGGGAACGGCAAGCCGGGCGAGAACCGGCAACAAGAAGTCTCGGAAATCTCGCGTACGCTCAAAGCGATCGCACGTGAGCTTCAAGTGCCGGTCATCGCCTTGTCACAGCTCTCACGTGGTGTTGAGAGCCGTCAAGACAAGCGACCGATGATGTCGGATATCCGGGAATCCGGGGCGATTGAGCAAGATGCCGATATCGTCGCGTTCTTGTACCGGGATGACTATTACGACAAAGAGAGTGAAGACGCCAACACGATCGAGATCATCATCGCCAAGCAGCGTAACGGTCCGACGGGGACGGTCAAACTCTCGTTCCGAAAAGAATATAACAAGTTCGTCAACATGGAGACGCAAGCCTTTGCGCCACCGATGTAGGACGAATGATTCTGCCAAAGGCGACGTCTCATGACGTCGCCTTTTTGGTCGGTCTTTAGACCTAAACGTATCTTGATTTTGAAGAATTTCATCATTGAACGAGAAATGACACGTCAATAACGAACGAAAGGTTACAACTTAAAAATATCGTTCGGTATTAGGTTGACTTTCAACAAGAGCAAGTGTACACTTACGGATGGTTTGAATAGAACGTTTATCTACAAGGAGGATTCATTATGTCATCAGTAGTCGTAGTGGGAACGCAGTGGGGCGATGAAGGTAAAGGGAAAATCACGGACTTCTTATCGAAGCAGGCCGAGGTCGTCGCGCGTTATCAAGGGGGAGACAACGCTGGTCATACAATCGTCTTCAACGATACGAAGTATAAACTTCACTTGATTCCATCGGGGATCTTCTACTCGGACAAAACATGTGTCATCGGGAACGGGATGGTCGTCAATCCGAAATCACTCGTCACGGAGCTCGCGTATTTGCACGAGCGCGGTGTGAGCACGGATAACCTCCGCATCTCGAACCGGGCCCACGTCATTTTGCCGTATCATCAGTTGCAAGACAAGCTCGAAGAGGACGCGAAAGGCGACGCCAAAGTTGGGACGACGCTCAAAGGGATCGGTCCTTGCTACATGGACAAAGCGGCGCGTATCGGGATTCGCATCGCTGACCTTCTCGACAAAGAAGTGTTCGCCGAGAAGCTCAAGACCGTCCTCGCGATTAAAAACCGCATGTTCGTGAAGATGTACGAAGTCGATGCGATTGAATTCGATGACATCTTCGAAGAATACTACGCGTACGGCCAACAGTTCGCCAAGTACGTATGTGATACATCGGTCGTGTTGAACAACGCGCTCGACGAAGAACAGAAAGTGCTCTTCGAAGGCGCGCAAGGTGTGTTGCTAGACATCGACCACGGAACGTACCCGTTCGTCACATCATCGAACGCGGCTTCAGGCGGCGTATCGAGCGGTGCCGGTATCGGTCCATCGAAGATCCATCACGTCGTCGGCGTCTGTAAGGCGTACACGTCACGTGTCGGAGACGGCCCGTTCCCGACCCAACTTGACGATGAGATCGGTCACACGATCCGTGAAGTCGGAAAAGAGTACGGTACGACGACAGGACGTCCGCGTCGCGTCGGTTGGTTCGACTCGGTTGTCGTCCGCCACTCGCGCCGCGTCAGCGGCATCACAGACCTTTGCCTCAACTCGATTGACGTGTTGACAGGTCTTGAGACACTCAAGATTTGTACGGCATATGAGTTCGAAGGCAAGCTCCTCGACGAGTACCCACCGAACTTCCGCGTGCTCGAACAGTGCAAGCCGGTGTTCGAAGAGCTCCCAGGCTGGACAGAAGACATCACAGGCATCCGCAAGTTCGAAGACTTGCCGGTAAACGCGCAGAACTATGTCAAGCGCATCGAAGCGTTGACAGGCATCGAGTTGTTGACGTTCTCGGTCGGACCGGCACGTGAGCAGACGGTCATCTTGCGTGATATTTACGAAGCATAAGATAGAGAGCCCTCGTGGCTCTCTTTTCATTTCCACGGAAATGGACCACGCTTTCTAACCTATAGAAAAAGAGTTACAATGTAGACATGTACGTTTAACGATAAGAGGAGGACTCACTGAATGGATCGTACGATTTTAGTGGTAGATGACGAACAACCAATCGCAGATATATTGAAGTTTAAGCTTGAAAAAGAGGGATACCAAGTCCACGTCGCGTATGACGGGGAAGAGGCGCTCGTGAAAGTCGAAGAAGTCAAACCGGATTTGATTTTGCTCGACATCATGTTGCCGCTCAAAGACGGTATGGAAGTATGCCGTGAAGTCCGGAAGAAGTACGATATGCCGATCATCATGTTGACGGCGAAAGACTCTGAGATCGATAAAGTGCTCGGACTCGAGCTCGGTGCTGACGATTACGTCACGAAGCCGTTCAGCTCGCGCGAGCTCTTGGCCCGCGTCAAGGCGAACATGCGCCGTCATGCGACAGCCCCGGCCCCAGAAACGAAAGGTGCCAACGCCAATGATATCGTCATCGGTGACTTGACGATTCATCCGGATTCATACATGGTCACGAAACGGGAAGAGAAAATCGAACTGACACACCGTGAGTTCGAGCTCATCCATTATCTTGCTCAAAACATCGGGCAAGTCATGACGCGCGAGCATTTGCTCCAGACGGTATGGGGCTATGACTACTTCGGCGATGTCCGCACGGTCGATGTGACGGTCCGACGTTTGCGCGAAAAAGTCGAAGACAACCCATCGACGCCGACGTATATCATCACGCGCCGTGGTGTCGGTTACTATTTAAAAGCAGGAGAAGAAGACTAAACGATGAAACGGACGAACTTCTTTAAATCTATCCAGTGGAAGCTCGTCGTCATCTATGCGCTGCTCATTCTTGTTGCGATGCAAGTCATCGGAGTGTACTTCGTGCGCTCCCTCGAACGACAATACATCAACAACTTCTCGCAGTCGCTCGTCGATCGCGCCAACCTTCTGAGCTATAACGTCAGTGAAGGGATCGCATCGAACGGCGGTGACTCGACCTCGGACCAGCAGTTGAACCAGGTACTGGATCAACTGCTGTCTGAGTTTACGGAGAGCACGACGCTAGCTGATGACATTCGCGAAGTCCAGATTATCGACACGAACAGTGTCGTCCGGGCGACGTCGAATCCGAATAACCAAAGTCTCGTCGGACAACGGACGGCGAACTCGTTTATTCAAAAATCGTTTGCGACGAGCGGAGCGCAAGAGACGCTCGTCTATGAAGACTCGAACGAACGCATGCGTGTCGTCGCCGTCCCGGTGAAATCCGAGGTCGATGGGACGACGACCGGTATGATTTATATCGAGGCCTCGATGCAGTCCATCTATAACCAAATGGAACAAGTGACGAGGATTCTCGCGACCGGGACACTCATCGCTCTCATCATCACATCGATCTTGGGAGTGTTGCTGTCACGGACAATCACGCGACCGATTGCGGATATGCGTCGTCAAGCCGTCGAGATGCGAAAAGGGAATTTCTCGCGGAAAGTTAAAGTCTATTCCGACGACGAGGTCGGCCAACTTGCTTACGCCTTCAACGAATTGACCGATGAACTTATGGAGGCGAACGCAACGACGGAAGCCGAACGGCGCCGCTTGACGAGCGTCCTCGAGAACATGTCGGACGGGGTCGTCGCGACGGATCGTTCGTTGCGCGTCATCTTGATGAACGACCAAGCCCGCGATATGATCGGGCTCGCTGAAGAAGAAGCGATGGGGGCGAACCTACAGAACTTGCTCGAATTCGATGACGAGATCGTCATCCCGGAAGACGGGACGATGCCGCCAAAACTGATCGACCTCAGTACGGACGAAGAGCTGTTCCTCGTCCGCGCCTACTTCTCACCGATCCAAAAGCATAGCGGACCAATCACCGGTCTCATCGTCGTTCTGCACGATGTGACCGAGCAAGAACAAGTCGAGCAAGACCGCCGTGAGTTCGTCGCGAACGTCAGCCACGAGCTGCGGACGCCGCTCACGACGATGCGGAGTTACCTCGAAGTGCTCGCGGAAGGCGCATACAAGGACGATGAGCTTGCCCCGCGCTTCCTCGAGACGACCCAGAATGAGACGGAGCGGATGATTCGCCTCGTCAACGACTTGTTGCAACTGTCGAAGATGGACAGCAAAGAGTATACGATGCAAAAAGTGAAGTTCGATTTTATCCAGTTCTTCAACGATATCATCGAGCGACATGAGATGACGAAAGGCGAGACGATTCAGTTCCGCCGTAAGCTCATGAAGCGTCGCGTGTACGTTCATGCCGATCAAGACAAGATGACTCAGGTCATCGATAATATCATCACGAACGCCGTCAAGTTCTCGCCAGAAGGTGGGACAATCACGTTCCGGACGATGCTCCGTGCCAAGCGGCTCGTCATCGGCATTAAAGATGAAGGAGTCGGTATCCCGAAATCGAACTTGAAAAAAATCTTTGAACGGTTCTATCGGGTCGACAAGGCCCGGGCCCGCAATATCGGTGGGACTGGACTCGGTCTATCAATCGCCAAAGAAGTCGTTTCCGCCCATGGCGGCGACATCTGGGCCGAGAGTGAGTTCGGACGTGGGACGACGATTTACTTCACCATCCCGTTCGATACGATCGTGGAGGTGAATGACTGATGGAACGACCACGCTTCTTGGCGAAGCCAGAACTAGTGAAATCGCTCGTCTTGCTCACCTTGATCGTCACGTCCATCGTCCAAACGGTCATCCTTTGGGATTACCATCCGAAGTATCAGTCGGTCCAATCGGAGACGCAAGTCGCGACGGTGGATGAGTCGTTGCAGCGCCAGGCGCGTCAAGTCATCGTGCCGGCCCAAACGGTCGTCCATGAGAACAACGCCGTCTTTGCCACGAAGAACACGCCGAAGCAAATCATGCGCGTCATCCGGGAATCGTTCGAAGCGAGCGAGTTCAAACCACTCGCCGTCAAGAACGTCCCGAGTTTGTATGCGGGCGTCGACGAGGCCGTCGAACTGATTTTACCGGAAGCGTATTATGCGGACACGCTCAGCTACATGCTCCCGGGCTCGTACAGCCTATCCGGGAAAGTGCCGCAACGGGCCCTCATCTTCATGAAGGACGACACGTGGCGCATCCGTACCATCATGAGCGACCAGTCGCTCTGGGAAGGCCGCTTGTCGAAAGTCGGCCAAGGGGACGTCAACAGCCTGTTCTTGAAAGATTCGGACCGGTCGATGCGACGTGTCACGTACACGGATGAACGCGTCAACTATATCCCGGTCGTCGGACCGGAGATGAATGAGCTGTTCGCCTATGACGTGTCTCAAATTCAAATCTCGGCGCGCCTCGACTGGATGCGCGATACGTTCTTCCCGGGTGACCCGAACGTGCAGGAAGTCGATCCGGCCAGCTCCGTCGGCGCCCTCACGAACGGGATTAGCGTCGCCGAATACGATGCGAACCTGAACGCGAGCCGCTACCGTAACTTGTCGCGCAATAGCACGGAACAAGAGTCGGTCATCGGGCTCGACACGATCGTCGAGTTCGTCAACTTCCACGGAGGTTGGGTCGATGAGACGTCGGAGAGCCAAGGGTTGTCGCTTCGCTTCGATGCGATTACCCCGGCCAATCAAGGGTTTGAGACGACCGTGTTCCGGTTTCACGTGAACGGTTTCCCGGTGTTCAGTCAACGGGAGGCGTTCATCAACAACGACGCCGTCGATTTGTCGACGCTGCGTATCGAGAACGACGGGACGCAAGTCCGGTCGATCACCCGGCACCATCTCGAAATCGATCGTTTGATCTCGGTCGGGACGACGCAGCTCGCGGATGGACAAGATGTGGTTGATACGCTCGTCAACGCAGGACGATTTGAAAACGTGACTGAGATTCGTCTCGGCTATGAGATTGAATACAATGAAGACACGAGCCGTTACGTCACGTTCTCCCCGAACTGGTTCGTTCGGGAAGCCGGAAGATGGATTCCATTCGATCAACCGGAGGACTGGACAGAAAGGATGATGTATCGTGGACTGGAGTAAAGCGAAAACGATTCTCCTCTTCGCCTTCCTCGCGCTGAACATCTACCTGTTGTTCCAGCTCTTGACGGAAACGTGGGCGACGGAGGTCGTGACGAACGACAATACGTCCATCGCGCAAATCTTGGACCAACGCAACGTCGATGCGTCGAAGTTGCCACGGATGGGTCGGGACATCGGCTATTTGACGGGATCGTCGGAACAGATGTCGGCCTCGATGATCACGCAGAATCGGGAAGCCCAACTGGCGACGACACTCGACAACATGCAACTCGAAGTCGAGCTCAAACAGCCCGTCCCGCTCGATCAAAACGATTTGCGGACGACCGCGGCGACGTTCGTCTCAGAGTACGTCCCGTTCGGTTCCGAATATGCGTACTGGCGATATGACGCCGAGACGCGTCAAGTCGCTTTCGTGCAGACGTATGAGAACAATAAGATTTTCTCGAACCCCGAAATCAACGGGGAGACGGAACAGTACATCGGTCCGTCGCTTTTATTGCTTCAACTGAACGAAGCGTTCGAAGTGACCGACTATAAACAACGTCATTTGACGAACTTGTCCTCGAAGTCGCAAGACGATCTCGTTTTGACGGCGAGCGAGGCGATCTCGCAACTCGCGGCCCGGAAATACTTCCAACCGAATCAAGAGATGCGAGCCATCAATACAGGCTTCTATAGCCTGCCGCTCGACAGTTCCGGCAGCCTGATTATCATGCCGCCGCTCTGGGCGATCACGATTGACGAGGACGCCTACTTCGTCAATGCGATCGACGGGACCGTCGAACGGGTCGAATTTGATTCAGAAGAATGAAAGGAGTGATCGAGTGACTTTACGCTATAGTGTGCTTGCGAGCGGTTCGACCGGAAACGCCCTCTACATTGAGACGGAACGGGCGAAATTGCTCGTCGACGCCGGATTGACCGGGAAGGCGATGCAACAACGCATCACCGAAATCGGCCGATCGTTTGACGGTATCGATGCACTGCTCGTCACGCATGAGCACTCCGACCATATTAAAGGTGTCGGGATTCTCGCTCGAAAGTACAATTTACCGATTTACGCGAACGCGAAGACGTGGGACGCGATGGAATCCTTGATTGGAAAGGTCGACCCAGCCTTGAAGTTTCACTTTGAGGTAGGCGAGATTAAACAGTTCGGGGATATCGAGATCGAGTCGTTCAACGTCAGCCATGACGCGGCCGACCCGATGTTCTACCAGTTCGCCCATGACGGCAGACGCCTCGCCCATATCACCGACACGGGTTATGTGTCCGACCGGATGAAAGGTGTCATCCGCGGGGCCGATGACTTTATTTTCGAATCGAACCACGACGTCTCGATGCTCCAGATGGGACGTTACCCGTGGAGCGTCAAGCGCCGGATACTCGGGGACTACGGTCACGTCTCGAACGAAGACGCGGCCATCGCGATGAGCGAGGTCATTGGGGATCAGACGAAACGAATTTATTTGGCTCACCTCAGTAAAGATAACAACATGAAAGAGCTCGCTCAAATGAGCGTCTCGCAAACACTCGGGACGCGTGATGTCGACCTCGGTCGCATCAAATTGTGCGATACCGACCCATCGACCCCCACTTCGCTCGTTTCTTTATAAGCGAACTTGGGAAAAGACAGATAACACACTGTCTTGAAGGGGGGACGCGTCGTGAATGAAGAGAGACACCATGAGTATGAACCTCAAGACGTCGAACCTTTAGAGCACGAAGCAGATACAATGAACGATGTAAAACCGACGTACCCATCTCGTAGCGAGTGGCGCCCGAAGCAAGAAGAACATGTGCGCCATAAGCCACGAGTGAATTTAAAACCGTTGTTACTCGGAGGGGTTGGCGGATTCTTAGGAGCGGCTTTGTTCTTTTTGGCGATGATGCTCTGGGATTCCCCAACCTCTCGTTTTGTGACGAATGAACTGATTCGGACGGAACAAGCCGTAACCGTCACGGAATCTGACATCACGAGCGCTGTGACGGGCGCTAAGACGTCCGTCGTCAGCATTACGAACATCCAGCGGGCGTTCACCTCGGACTCGCAGTGGGAGGCCGGAGCGGGCTCTGGTGTCATCTATAAGGTCGACGGCGACACGGCGTATATCGTCACGAACTTCCATGTCATCGAAGAAGCGGATGAGATCAACGTCGCGTTTTCTGATGGACAAGTCGCTTCGGCGACGATTCTCGGAGAAGACCCGCTCAATGATTTGGCTGTCGCATCGGTCAAACTGCCGGCCAATATCGACGTCGCCCCGATTGCCCTCGGGGACTCGACCGTGCTCCAGGCAGGCGAGACCGTCATGGCGATTGGGAATCCGCTCGGCGTCTTTTCAAACTCGGTCACCCGTGGTATCGTCAGTGGTGTCGAACGCACCGTGCCGGTCGATACGAACAGTGACGGCCTCATGGATTATAACGCCGAGGTCATCCAGACCGATGCAGCCATCAACCCGGGTAACTCCGGCGGGGCACTCATCAACATCCGCGGCGAGCTCGTCGGCATCAACTCGATGAAAATCGCCGAGGCGAGCGTCGAAGGGGTCGGCTTCTCGATTCCCGTCAACGTCGCGTTGCCGGTTATCGATATGCTCGAGCGTGATGGGGAAGTGACGCGGGCCCAGCTCGGTGTCACGATTCAAGAAGTCATCGCCGTACCGGGTAACGTCAGGGAAGAGTATGGGATTAGTTTTGATAACGAAGACGGGGTGTTCGTCGAGGCAATTACGCCCGGCAGTCCAGCCGAAGAGGCGGGCCTCCGCGTCGGTGACGTCATCGTCAAAATCGGCGACCGCGACATCAAACGTTACGTCGATTTGCGAGACGCCCTGTACCGAGACGCCACGGTTGGGGATAAGGTCACGATTGAATATACGCGACGCGGCAAGGCAGGCAAGACCGAGGCCACATTAACTGAAGCAACCTAAAGGAGCGGCGACGCTTCTTTTTTAAGGAGGAAACATTGTGGAAAAAAAAGTATGCAAGGAACATGTTGAAATCGCTTTAGATATTATTGTCGATGAGACGGGGGAATACCCGTTGCTCGAAGAACTATCCACAAGTGGACAAGTGACATGTGAGTTCTGCGATGCCGACGCAACATATGTTGTGTCAAGCAAAAAATGATTATCAACATGTGGATTTGTGGATAACTCTGTGGATAACCCTATGGATAACTCCAAAAAAACTGTGGAAAAAGGAAGAATTGGATGAATATTTCAATTATCACGGTCGGCAAACTAAAAGAGAAGTATTTGAAACTAGGGATTGCCGAGTACACAAAACGTTTGTCGGCCTATGCGAAAGTGCAGGAAATCGAGGTCGCGGACGAGAAAGCGCCCGAGCATTTGAGTGAAGCGGACATGATTCTAGTAAAACAAAAAGAAGGCGAGCGGATTTTGGCGAAAATCAGTCCGGACACGCATGTGATTGCCTTGGCCATCGATGCCAAACAACGAACGAGCGAAGAGTTCGCCCGCGAGCTCGACAACTTGGCGACGTACGGGAAGAGCAAAATCGCGTTCGTCATCGGCGGATCGCTCGGCTTATCGGATGACGTCATGAAACGTTCGGACGACACGATCTCCTTCTCAAAAATGACGTTCCCGCATCAATTGATGAAGCTCGTCTTGTGCGAGCAGATTTATCGAGCGTATCGGATCAACCGGAATGAGCCTTATCATAAGTAACCACATATATATTTGTTTAGCGTCAAAGGCAGCTTCTGTCTTTGACGCTTTTTGTGCAGGTAAATGTTTTCGACTACCGAATGCTAATCATATGGAAAAAGGTTTAAGAGCATTGAAAATCAAGTACCTACTTTGATTAAAACTCGCATGAATTGAATGATTGGAAGGAGAGTGTAGACGTCAAGTTGATTTTGACACTTTTTGCTCGTTTGCCTTTTACACTTCTGCCGAAAACAATGATTTCCGGTTTCTCATCCGATG
>NZ_JACSLQ010000012.1:0-43712 GCF_018618205.1 Exiguobacterium sp. s157 | reverse complement strand
CACGGAAGTTAAGCGCTTCAGCGCCGAAAGTAGTTGGGGGTCTCCCCCTGTGAGGATAGGACGTTGCCAGGCCAACGCGAAAGACGATCAAGCATCCGCTTGATCGTCTCTTTTTGTATATAAGTCGCATCTATTTCGGATAGGAAGGTTGCCTATATGACTCGAAAACCTAAACATAATCCTTTCACATTTATGGAAACATTGGAGCAACATGTACGCGAAGATCGTGTCTCTTTTCATGTACCTGGTCATCACAATGGAACAGTAAGAGATGAGAAACTTCCGACTGTATTCCAAAAAATAATGCCATACGATTTAACAGAACTCGGACACTTGGATGATTTACACCATGCTGAAGGTATTATTCTAGAAGGAGAGAGGGCATTAGGATCTCTTTATCAAAGTAAAAGTAAATGGTTAGTGAATGGGTCAACGGCGGGAAACTGGAGTCTGTTGGCAGCAACTGTGAAACGGGGAGAACGAGTATATGTACAACGTAATTCCCACAAATCCGTGTGGAACGCCATTGAGTGGCTCGGTTTAGAACCCATTTTACTCACTCCTGAATTAGATAGGGGGAGCAGTTTACCGACTGTCGTCGCATTAGAAACAATTCAAGATGCTGTCACGCAGTACCCAGGTGGGAAGGCCCTCCTACTGACATCTCCTACTTATTACGGAGATATGGCAAACATCCCGGAGATCAGTGCTTATTTGCGTCCGTTGCATATTCCTCTCTTAGTTGATGAAGCACATGGCGCTCATTTGATTCATCCTACATTTCCAAAGCGATCCGCTATTTTCGAAGGAGCTAGCGCCGTTGTCCAGTCTGCTCATAAAACCCTTCCAGCGCTCACGATGGGTGCTTGGGTCCACTATAAGGAAGAGATTAATGAGAAACGTTTATTTCATGCACTCTCTTCTTTTCAAACGTCTAGTCCGTCTTATTTGATTATGGCTTCACTCGATTACGCTAGAGAGTATCTCGAAAATTTGAGTGAACGAGATTGGACACATATTCAAAAAAGTCATTTCGCATTCATCATGGAAATGAGACGAGCTGGCTTTTCAATCAAAGTGGGCGATGATTTTACCAAAATGACCGTGCTGACATATCCGAAAAATGGTCTCATCTTTAGTCAACATTTGGCGTCAATCGGTATTGATACGGAACTAGCTGCAGAAGATCATGTGTTATTCTGCCTGCCGTTAAGGGAATTAAAAAGCCAAGAGATTCAACATTGGGTAAAACTGATTAAAAATGCATCACAACATGTCCCGCTCATTGTCGAAGATGAAACAATCTATCCTTACCCGATGACAGAACGTGTTTCGGTGTTGCATGCTATTTCAGATGATGCAGATATCATTCGCAAATCATTTGAACAAGCAATAGGAGCCGTCGCTGCAGAAACCGTTATCCCTTATCCACCAGGAATTCCGTGGATACTAAGAGGAGAAGTCATCACACACGAGAAAATTAGAGTATTGAATGAATGGATTTCACTAGGACGGAACCTGCAAGCGAGTAGGCATGTTATGATGAAACAAATTGATGTTATCGTAGAGGAGTTTTAATCGTGAAAGGTATGTTTATTACTGTAGAAGGTCCCGACGGTTCGGGGAAAACCACGCAGTTGCAATTGTTAGTTCGTTCATTGACTGAAAAAGGATACGAAGTAGTCGTCACTCGAGAACCAGGAGGGACCAAAGTCGGAAACAGTATTCGAGAGGTCTTATTATCACCAGAACATGATGAAATGACCCCACGCGTCGAGATGATGCTGTATGCCGCGTCCCGTGCCCAAAACATCGATCAAGTGATTCGACCTGCTCTTAAACGAGGGGCGATTGTTGTGTGTGATCGATTTGTCGATGCCTCGATTGCCTATCAAGGATATGGACTCCAATATGATTTGAATCAAATTCTATCACTGAACGAGTGGGCAACGGCCGGGATTAAACCCGATTTGACTTTCCTCTTTGATTTGACCCCTGATCAAGCGAGTCGTCGCATGAAAGATCGAGGTCAATTAGACCGTATCGAGAGCCGAGATGAGTCTTTCCATCAACGCGTATACGATGGGTTCAAAAAAATATTAGAACAACATCCGGATCGGATGGTTCGTATCGATGCGAACGCATCAATTGAAATGATTCAAGATGAAGTGTTAGACATTACGTTAGAACGATTAAATGAAAGAGGAGTGACGCAATGATGAAGATGGTAATCGCGATTGTACATGATAAGGACAGTGCTCGGTTGTCAGATGCTTTAATCGAAGAGGACTTCCGCGCAACAAAATTAGCCACAACGGGAGGCTTTTTGAAAGAAGGTAACACAACGTTCATGATTGGTGTACCAAAAGAACGGTTAGATGATTTGCTCGCGCTAATCAAATCGAATTGCTCGAGCCGAGATCAAATGATCACGCCGATTTCACCGATGGGCGGTCACGCTGATTCATATATCCCGTATCCGGTAGAAGTACAAGTTGGCGGAGCGACTGTGTTCGTCTTGCCGATTGAAGGATTCCATCAGTTTTAATGGGAACGGTCACGAATATGAGCTTTCAAGAGTTAGCGAAATCTCAAACGGTTATCGCCAAAGTGATTGAAAATTCGATTGTCGCTCAAAAGGTGGGTCACGCCTATATTTTCTCAGGAGATTATGAACCTTATTTAATTGAGACGGCGCAACTGTTTGCAAAATCCCTTTTTTGCGAGTCGCCTGACGGAGTAGAGCCGTGTGGCAGTTGTCGAAACTGTAGACGGATGGATTCGGGGAACCTCGTCGACTATATGGAAGTGGAACCGGATGGGGCCAGTATCAAAAAAGAACAAGTTCAACAATTGTTGAGCGACTTGTCGCTACGTGGAGCAGAAGGGGACCGTCAAATATATGTCATTCATCAAGCGCATAAAATGACACCTCAGGCGGCCAACAGTCTCTTAAAATTTTTCGAAGAACCGGGCGTTGGGAAACTGGCCATCTTGGTCACGACCCAGCCGCAACTCTTATTACCAACCATTCGCTCGCGGGCTCAGCATTTAGTGTTTCGACCGATTGATCGAGAACGGCTTGTGGAAACGTTGGTCGCAGACGTGCAATGTACGAGCGATTTAGCACGTCTTGCTTTAGAGACATATCCGAAATTCGAAGACGCCCGTGAGGCGCTTCACAACGACTGGTTTGTACAGGCGTATGGGCTAGTGGTACAATTAGTTGAAGTGTTGACAAAACGCCCGCAAGAATTGCTTTTATTCGCCCAAGAAAAATGGCTCGGTCATTTTAAAGGGCGGAATGAATTGCGAGTCGGTCTCGAGCTGTTCGGAAATTGGTTGGAGCAAGCGCTCCACTTCAAAGTGCGAACAGACTATGTTCCGGAGTTGTTTACGAAAGAACAAGCGCTATATACCGCGTTTGTAAAAGATCGTCCGGTTTATAAAATCGTCCATGCTATTGAATCTGTCCATGAGGCGATTCGACGGCTTGAGGCAAACGTCAATCCTCAATTAACGTTCGAACGGTTAACGTTCGATTTGCAGAAAGGATAGGAGAGCGTGCTTGAAGTAGTCGGAGTCCGTTTTAAAGAAGCGGGAAAAATCTATTACTTTTCACCAGGCGAAGCAACGCTTGAACGTGGAGACCATGTCATCGTAGAGACGGTACGAGGCATCGAATACGGTGAAGTCGTCCAAGTTGGTAAGCAACTGGGTGAAGACGAAGTAGTATTGCCGTTAAAGACAATCCTTCGTGTCGCCGATCAAAAAGATGCCGAAATCGTTCAAGACAATCGATTGGCAGCATTTGACGCTCACGCCGTCTGTGAAGAAAAAATTCGTGAACATCGACTTGAAATGAAGTTAGTAGATGTTGAGTATACATTTGATCGTAATAAAGTCATCTTTTATTTCACGGCAGAAGGGCGCGTTGATTTTCGGGAACTCGTCAAAGATTTAGCAAGTGTGTTTCGCACCCGAATCGAACTCCGTCAAATTGGAGTTCGGGACGAAGCGAAACTGCTGAGCGGAATCGGGCCTTGTGGTCGTGTGTTGTGCTGCTCCTCGTTTTTAGGGGAATTTGAGCCGGTATCGATTAAGATGGCCAAGGATCAGAACTTATCCTTGAATCCGAATAAAATCTCCGGTGTGTGTGGTCGTCTCATGTGCTGTCTGAAATACGAGAATGATACGTATGAAGAATTGAAGCGGGATTTACCAGACGTCGGAAAACGAATCAAAATTCCAGAAGGTGACGGACGTGTCATCGGTCTCAATATCTTGGATCAATTGATTCAAGTCGAGTTGAATGATCGGACCCGTGTTGTGACGTATACAATCGACGAGCTCGTCGAGGTCGGTGCAGTCAAACGAAAACCGTCGAAACAGTGATGGGGTGCTGAGCAGTGGAAAGAAT
This sequence comes from Exiguobacterium sp. s157, assembly GCF_018618205.1. Lineage (NCBI taxonomy): Bacteria > Bacillati > Bacillota > Bacilli > Caryophanales > Exiguobacterium > Exiguobacterium sp. s157. Next base: position 39,292 of record NZ_JACSLQ010000012.1, on the reverse strand, counting down.
GGATAAAAAGGAAGTCATGATGCGGGTCGATGCGATCGAGCAACAAATGCAATTGTTGACGGAGCATTTAGGGGTGCTCAAAGAGCAACTCGCCTATTTGCTCGAAGAAAACCAACACATGTATCTCGAAAACCATCATTTGCGTGAAAAAGTGGAGCAACTTGCAGAAGTCGAGACGCCTGATGGGAATCCCCAAATTGCGTTGTCCGGAAAAGGACAGAACAATCTGGCGGCGCTATACCAAGAAGGATTTCACATTTGTAATTTGCATTATGGACAAGTTAGAAAAGACGGAGACTGTCTCTTCTGCATGTCGATGCTAAATAAACATTAATAAGGGGCGATAGACGGGGGTATTCCCGTCCGTCGCCTTTGTACGTTATGTAGGAGGGAAATGGCGTGACTGTTAAACAAGGTGAACGTCTTGATGATTTGTTAGGGCGTCCCGGCAAGATCATTCAAAGTGATGACGTTTTTTCATTTTCATTGGATGCCGTATTACTCGCCGAATTTGTATGGGTGCCGATTCAAAAAGGGAAGCTCGTCGATTTGTGCGCCGGCACGGGGGCGATTCCGCTCTTTTTATCATATCGAACGAAAGGGACGGTCACGGGTGTTGAAATCCAGCCTCGCCTCGTCGACATGGCCAATCGTAGCATTGCCATCAATGAGTTGGACGAGAGGCTCCACATCGTTGAAGGGGACGTGAAAACCGCTGCAAGTCGATTAGGACATGCCCGTTATGATGTTGTCACATGCAATCCCCCTTATTTTTTGGCGAACGAGACATCGCTACGCAATCAAAATGAACATCATACGATTGCACGCCATGAAGTCCTTTGCACACTAGAAGACTGTATTCGTTCAGCCAGTCAACTCGTCAAACCGGGTGGCAAAGTAGCCTTCGTCCATCGTCCGGAACGATTACTCGACATTCTGACGCTCATGCGGGCGTATCGGATTGAACCAAAGCGAATGCAACTCGTTTATCCGAAGCAAGGTCGAGATGCGAACACATTGTTAATAGAGGGGTCGAAAGATGGAAAAGCAGGGCTCACAATCTTACCTCCGTTTATCGTTTATGAGGAAGATGACACGTATACGAGCGACATGCGGGCAATCCTCGATGCGTAAGCACTTTGCCTATATTCTCGAGTGCAACGATGGCACGTACTATACCGGATATACGACGGATGTGGATAAGCGGATGGAAGTGCATAACAACGGAAAAGGTGCGAAATATACACGGGCTCGTCTCCCGGTGACGTTGCGATATATCAGGTCGTTTGCGACCAAACGCGAAGCCATGCAGTACGAATGGTCCATCAAACAACTCACGCGGGCTCAAAAACAGCAATTGATGGAGGGAACGAGTAATGAACTCACAGAAAAGTTACCAGACTGATGGGCCCACGCTCTATGTTGTGCCGACGCCGATTGGAAATTTAGAAGACATGACGTATCGGGCGGTTCGAATTTTAGGAGAAGTCGATTTGATTGCGGCTGAAGACACGCGCCAAACGATGAAACTCTGTCGCCATTTCGGCATTGAGACGAAACTGGTCAGCTACCATGAGCATAATAAGCACGTGAGTGGCCCTCGCTTAATCGAAGATATCGAGGCGGGCAAGTCGGTCGCCGTGGTCTCAGACGCTGGCATGCCGGGTATCTCAGACCCTGGGAGTGACCTCGTGAGGTTGGCCATTCAAGCGAGGCTCCCCGTCGTCGTACTCCCTGGAGCGAACGCAGCATTGACGGCTCTTGTCGCCTCTGGTCTTGCGACCGAGCGGTTTTTGTATTATGGATTCTTACCCCGTAAAAAGAAAGAGCGGCTCGATGTGTTGTCATCCTTACAATATGAACCGGGCACCATTATTTTTTATGAAGCGCCACATCGGTTAAAAGAGATGCTGACCGGGATTCAAGACGTGTTTGGCAATCGGAAACTCGTTCTCGGACGAGAGTTGACGAAAACGTTTGAAGAGTTTTTACGAGGGACGGTAGAAGAAGCGCTGGTCTGGTGCGAAGGCGAAGTACGCGGCGAATTCGTCGTCATGGTGGAAGGATCGACGGAAGCGGCACCGACACACGATTGGTGGGAGGCGCTATCGCCCCTCGAGCACGTCGACCGTTACATTGAGGACGGCTTAAAACCGAACGCTGCCATTAAACAAGCCGCTAAAGAGCGGGGTCTGTCACGGAGTGAAGTGTATGACGCGTATCATCAAGTCGACAAAAAAGAGTAAGCAAGGAATCCCTTGCTTACTCTTCGCTGTAGTAGTTTTCGAGCATGTTTTTCAACTCGACGAGAACGCGTTGTGCGCCTTCTGGTGAAAGAATCAATTTACCGTCAGCCAACTTGAAGTTGTCATCCGATACTTCGCCCGTCACTTGGCAAGTCATGTTCGGTTTGTATTTTTTCAACACGATTTGATCGTTGTCGACGTAGATTTCAAGTGCATCTTTCTCAGCGATCCCGAGTGTGCGGCGCAATTCGATTGGAATGACGACACGACCGAGTTCATCAACTTTCCGTACGATACCTGTAGATTTCATTTTGTGTTTCCTCCTCCAATGGTGTCGAAATCTCTTGGTGACATGAGTCGTCAAAATTCGACAATGTTACTACAGCAAAAAGCATACTAAACTTTCCAATTGTAGTCAACTGCTTACTATTGGAAATCTACATTTTCGAAAAATGACAATGTAGGAGCGATATATACCTAAAATTCCCCGAAAGTTAGGACCTGAAACAAAGAAAGGGTTTTTTTGGAACATATTTTATGAGATAACAACAAAAAAATTCCAAACAATTGGTTTGGAAATTCTTTTGTCGAACCGTGTATAATGGAAATTGCAAATGTCGAAAGGATGGAGAACATACAATGGCGAAGCCTACTTTTTATATTACGACTCCGATTTACTATCCGAGTGCCAAACTACACATCGGTCACGCTTATACGACGGTGGCCGGCGATGCGATCGCGCGCTATAAGCGTTTGAAAGGTTTTGACGTTCGTTATTTGACTGGGACGGATGAACACGGTCAAAAAATTCAAGAAAAAGCGAAAGAAGCCGGTGTGACACCGCAAGCGTTCGTGGATGAAGTTGTCAAAGACATCAAAGTGTTATGGGACCGTCTCGAAATCTCATATGATGACTACATCCGTACAACAGACGCACGCCACAAAGCTGTCGTCGAGCATGTGTTCGAGACGCTTCTTAAAAATGATGATATTTATCTCGGAGAGTATGAAGGTTGGTACTCGATTCCTGATGAGACGTATTATACGGAGTCTCAGCTCATCGACGGGAAGAGCCCGGACAGCGGCCACCCAGTCGAACTCGTACGCGAAGAGTGTTACTTCTTCCGTCTCAGCAAGTATGCGGATCGTTTGATCGAGTACTTCGAGTCGCACCCTGACTTCATCTTGCCAGAATCGCGCAAAACGGAGATGATCAACAACTTCTTGAAGCCGGGTCTTCAAGACTTGGCTGTCTCACGGACGACGTTTGACTGGGGTGTACAAGTCCCATCGAACCCGAAGCATGTCGTATACGTATGGGTCGATGCCCTTACGAACTATATCTCTGCCCTCGGCTACGGATCGGACAACGACGAGTTGTTCAACCGCTATTGGCCAGCCGACGTCCATTTGGTCGGAAAAGAGATCGTCCGGTTCCATACAATCATTTGGCCAGCGTTGCTCATGGCGCTTGACCTCCCGTTACCGAAACAAGTTTTCGCACATGGTTGGTTGCTCATGAAAGACGGCAAAATGTCGAAATCAAAAGGCAACGTGGTCGACCCGATTCCACTGATCGACCGATACGGACTCGACTCGCTCCGCTACTATCTTCTTCGTGAAGTTCCATTCGGGGCAGACGGCACGTTCACACCGGAAGCATTCGTTGATCGCTTGAACTTTGATCTTGCGAACGACCTCGGGAACCTGCTCAACCGGACCGTGGCCATGATTAAGAAGTATTTTGATGGTGAAATTCCTGCTTATGCGGGCAATGTAACGGAATTCGATGCCTCATTGCTTCAAGTCGTCAACGAGACGAAAGCGAAGACGGAAGCGGCTATGGAACACATGGAGTTTTCGGTAGCGCTCACAAGCATTTGGCAACTCGTCAGCCGTGCCAACAAATACATTGATGAGACGCAACCGTGGGTTCTCGCGAAGGACGAAACGAAGCATGACGAACTGGCGTCGGTGATGACTCACCTCGCCGGCGTCCTCCGTCACGTCGCGGTGATGATTCAGCCGTTCATGACACGGGCGCCGAAAGAGATGTTCCGTCAGCTCGGTCTCGAAGGAAAAGATATGTCATGGGAAGCGCTCGATACGTTCGCAGCCTTCGATGGAGCCGTCGTCACAGACGGGACACCGATTTTCCCGCGTCGTGACGTCAAAGAAGAAGTCGATGCGATTCAAGAAATGATGCGTCAAGCGTCGCAAGCTCGTGTCGAAGAAGCCGAAGCGGAAGCGGGCGACGTCGAAGATGAGGACGTGCGTCCGGAAATCACGATTGACGTCTTTGACCAAGTCGAGTTCCGCGTCGGCCAAATCGTCGAAGCCGATAAAATCAAGAAGGCGAAGAAGTTGTTGAAACTTCAAGTCGATCTTGGCGGGGAGACGCGTCAAATCGTCTCGGGTATCGCGGAATGGTATACGCCGGAAGACTTGGTTGGCAAGAAAGTCATCGTTGTCGCCAACTTGAAGCCGGTCAAACTGCGTGGCGAATTGTCACAAGGGATGATTTTAGCGGCTGATAAAGACGGTAAGCTTGAACTTGCGACCGTATCTGAGAATATGCCGAACGGGGCCATCGTCAAATAATCGTTTGGGGGAGACTTCGGTCTCCCTCTTTGTCTATACAAGGAGGAACCATCATGTTGATTGATACACACACACATATCAATGCCGAACAGTTCAATGAAGACGTCGAAGCGACGATTGAACGGGCTCGTGCTGCGGGCGTTTCCCCGATGCTCGTCGTCGGGTTCGACAATCCGACCATCACGCGTGCCATCGAGCTCGCGGAAACGTATGAAGACATTTACGCGATCGTCGGCTGGCACCCGGTCGACGCCGTCGATTGCACGGAGGCCGATTTGGCAAGAATCGAGACATTGATGGATCATCCGAAAGTGATGGCGCTCGGGGAGATCGGGCTCGACTATCATTGGGACAAATCACCTAAAGATGTCCAACAGCGCGTGTTCCGGCAACAAATCGCCATCGCGAAACGGACGAATATGCCGATCGTGATTCACAATCGGGAAGCGACCGCCGACGTGCTCGATATTTTAGAGGAAGAACACGCCGAAGAGGTCGGGGGTGTGTTCCATAGTTACAGCATGTCCGTCGAACTGTTGGAGCGCTGTCTGCGTTTGAACTTCTATATTTCTCTTGGGGGACCGGTGACGTTCAAGAATGCGAAAGTACCGAAAGCGGTGGCACAACAAGTCCCGCTCGATCGACTCCTCGTAGAGACAGACTGTCCGTATTTAACGCCGACGCCGTTCCGTGGCAAGCGGAACGAACCGGCTTACGTCACGTATGTCGCCGAAGAGATTGCATCGCTACGTGACATGTCTTACGACGCACTTGCTGAGGCGACGACCGCTAATGCGAAGCGCCTGTTCCGTCTCCCATGATGTTCAGACGGATCGTGTTAAGCGTCGGCGTCGTGGCCACCGCTGTGTTCGCCTATATGGCGATGCAACCAGAACCTGTCACCATCATCGATGACGGAGTGACGATGGTGCATGAGAGTCGGGGCGAATCGGTGTTAGATGTGCTTGAAGAGACGGGGATTGTCGTTGACGAGTCAGACGTCGTGACGCCGGCTTTGAGTGCGGATATCCCGCTCGACCGAGTTATTCAGATTGAGCGGGCCCGTACCGTCTCGCTACAAATTGGTTACGGACAAATCGAAATGATTGAGACGCGTGAACGGACTGTCGAAGACGTGTTGCTTCGTTATGGAGTGAGTGTCCGTGACGGGGACGATGTGTACCCGGGCGTCCGTACCCCGATTACATCGGGTATGACCATCCGGTATCAGCCTGTCGTCGCACTCGATGTCATTGTCGGCGATGAGGCGAAGACGGTTCATACGATGGCTCAAACTGTCGAGCAGGCGCTACAGGAGGCGAATGTGACGGTTTCTGACAAGGATACTGTCGAACCGGCTCTGGCGACACCAGTGCGAGACGGGATGACAATCACGGTCAATGTGAGTCGAGACGTCGTGCAGTATGAAAATCGACTCATCCCATTTGAAATCGTCAGAGAAGAGGACGACACGCTTGCGCTCGGAGAAACCGAGGTTGTTCAAGTCGGTGTCCCTGGACTCGAACGGACGCGGTATGCACTGACAGTGGAAAATGGTACAATTACAAATCGGACCGAAACGAGCGTGGAAACGCTGCGAACCGTACGCCCTCAAATCATAAAACTTGGAACGAAGGTCGTAGTTGAACCAGAAACGAACCAAGAGACCGAGCAAGAACAAGAGGAGACGGCAACGACCGAACCGTCGAGCCCGTTTCGAGAGGAAGCAGAGATTAAAATCGAAGAGACGCCTCGAGCCGAGGATGTCTTAGATTTCACCTCTGCGAAACAGCTTCTCGTCGAGGCGACGGCGTATACGAACAATGCAGAAGATACAATCACGTTTGACGGCAGGGTACTGACGCGCAGCGGTTATGATGTGACGGACACGATTCTGTATGAAGGCATGCGAATCATTGCAGTCGATCCAGCCATCATCCCACTCGGCACACGCGTTTACGTTGAAGGGTTTGGCATGGCGATTGCCTTGGACACAGGCAGTGCCATCAAAGGCAATAAAATCGATGTGATGATGGACTCAAAAGAAGAGGCGGTGACGTTTGGGCGTCAGCCACTCACGATTTGGGTCATCCCGAAGCAAGAAGAGAAAGAAGGAACCGATGATGCGTGAAAAGATACAAGAAGTGATCGTCGTCGAAGGTCGAGACGACACGACGCGGCTACAGGAAGTATATGACGTCGATACGATTGAAACGAACGGATCGGCCGTTTCGAAGCAAACCATCGAGCGAATCAAACGTGCCCAGGAGACACGAGGCGTAATAATTTTGACGGACCCGGATTATCCGGGTGACCGCATCCGGGCCATCGTCGAGGAGCAAGTCAAAGGGTGCAAGCATGCCTATCTCCCTCGAGCCGAAGCGAAAGACAAGCGCGGTAAAATCGGGGTCGAGCATGCTTCTCCAGCGACGATTCGCCGTGTGCTCGAAGCGTTGTATGAACAGCGGGTTGAGACGGACATGCCGCTCGTCACCCGTCAGATGGTGCTCGAAGCTGATTTGATTGGCGGACCAGACGCGGCGCGGCGGCGCAAACGACTCGGGGTGTTACTTCGCATTGGTGAACCGAACGCGAAACAGTTTGTGAAACGTGTGGAAGCGTTACGGGTCACGATTGAAGAATGGGAACGAGCACTGGCTCAGTTAGAGGAGGAAAATCATTGAAAGACATCGCCACAATTCAACGCACGAAATCAATTCTAGAACGTCACGGCTTCTCGTTTAAAAAGTCGCTTGGACAGAACTTTTTAATCGATTTAAATATTTTGAATAAAATCGTAGACGCCGCGGAGCTAAGTGAAGCGAGCGGGGTGCTCGAAATCGGTCCCGGTATTGGGTCATTGACGGAACAGTCTGCCAAGCGGGCTAAAAAGGTCGTCGCCCTCGAAATCGACCAACGTCTGCTTCCGATTTTGGAAGACACGATGTCTCCTTATCCACACGTGCATGTCATCCACGGCGATGCGCTCGAACTCGATATTCAAGCCATCGTCGAGCGTGAGTTTTTCAGTCAAGGTATCGAAGACATCTCGGTCGTGGCGAACTTGCCGTATTACGTGACGACGCCAATCATCATGCGTTTACTGGAAAGCCAAATCAAGTTCCGTTCACTCGTCATGATGATTCAAAAAGAAGTTGCCGAGCGGATCGGAGCGAAGCCTGGGACGAAAGCATACGGCTCTCTCTCGATTGCAATTCAGTATTACGCAGAGGCGAACGTGAGCTTTATCGTCCCGAAAAGTGTGTTCATGCCGGCGCCGAACGTCGATTCAGCGGTCATCACGTTGAAAATGCGCCCCAAACCGGCGGTCGACGTGAAGGATGAAGCCTTCTTCTTTGAGATTGCCCGTGCCAGTTTCGCGCAACGTCGGAAAACGATTTTGAATAACTTGACGAATCACCTGGGCAAAGATAAAAAAATGGAAATCGAACGTCTCTTGGGTGAGGCTGAAATCGATCCAAAACGGCGAGGCGAAACGCTTTCGCTTGAAGAGTTTGCCCGGTTAGCGGACACAATTTTACCACTTAAAAACAGTTGACGACCGGATAGCGAATCGATATAATATTAATCTTTATTTTCATTTCTGAATGTGTTATACTTGTAACAGTGAGGTGAAGCGTATGCCAAAGACGTTGCAAGAAATCAGACAGAAACTCGAATCGCATGTTGGAGAACGATTGACGTTGAAAGCAAACGGCGGTCGTAAGAAAGTCGTTACTCGGTTTGGAACGCTCGTTGAGACGTATCCCGCGGTGTTCGTCGTCAAATTGGATGAAGACCATCATAACGTGGAACGTGTCTCATATAGCTACGCTGATGTCCTAACGGATACAGTTAAAATTGAATTCAGCAATTGAACGATAAATGAGAGGCGGATGCATTGGCAGCTGCTTCTTTTTTTGTGCGCTCGTTTACGGTACAATGGCGAACAGGAGATACATGGGAAGGGTGAACGATATGCGCACGATCAGTGTGAAAGCGCCGGCAAAAATCAATTTGACGCTTGACGTCCTTGGGAAGCGGGCAGATGGCTATCATGAAGTAGAAATGGTAATGACGACAGTGGATTTATCGGATCGACTGGAATTGACCGTCCTTGATACAGACGAGATTCGGATTCAATCTGAACATGCCTATGTGCCGAATGACCACCGGAACTTGGCGTATCGTGCAGCCGAGTTGTTGCGGAAGCGATTTGGCATCAAGCAAGGTGTCGAAATCGTATTGGATAAGCAGATTCCGGTCGCGGCAGGGCTAGCTGGCGGATCAAGTGACGCTGCCGCGACGCTTCGAGGTATGAACGACCTGTTCGACCTCGGCCTGTCGTTAGAAGAGTTGGCCGAACTTGGGGCCGCCGTCGGATCGGACGTATCGTTTTGTGTCATGGGGGGAACAGCCATCGCGCGCGGACGCGGTGAACAGTTAGAGACAATCCCGTCACCGCCACCGTGTTACGTCGTCTTGGCGAAACCGAAAATCGGGGTATCGACGGCCGACGTCTATCGCGCGGTAGAGATGGAGAAGATTGTGCATCCAAACACCGAGGCTATGGTCACGGCGATTCGTGATCGTGATTTTGATGGTATCTGTTCAAACTTAGGCAATGCCCTCGAGGCGGTCACGCTCGAACTTCATCCGGAAGTTCGCCAAATCAAAGAAACGATGCTCCACTGCGGAGCGGATGGGGTGCTCATGAGTGGAAGTGGTCCGACCGTATTCGCACTAATTGAGCATGAACAAAAAGCACATCGTGTCTATAACGGGCTGAAAGGATTTTGTCCTGAAGTGTTCGTCGTTCGGATTCTCGGCAAAAAACATTGAACAAAGACGAATGAGAATGATATATTCTGTTTAGAACATTCGTCTATTATTGAAGAAGTGAAGGGGAATCCGTATGAAAATTCGTAGAAGTGGTCGTCTCGTTGATATGACCCGTTATTTGCTGGACCATCCGCACCAGCTCGTCTCGTTATCGATGTTTTCGAGCCGTTATAAAGCAGCCAAGTCATCCATCAGTGAAGATTTGGTCATTGTCAGTGAAATGTTGGCCCACGATGGCACGGGTAAACTGGTCACGGTGCCAGGAGCGGCCGGTGGCGTCATGTTCATCCCAGGGTGGAGCAAAGACAAGTCGCTCTCGATGATCGACGGGCTATGTGAACAGTTGTCGAAGCCAGAACGGTTGCTCCCAGGAGGTTATCTCTATTTGACAGACGTCCTCGGTAACCCGCGTCAAGTGAAGCCGATGGGCCAAGTCTTCGCCTCGGTGTTCGCTGATCGGAAAGTCGATGTCGTCATGACGATTGCGACGAAAGGGATTCCGCTCGCCTACGCTGTAGCCGAGCAACTCGGGGTACCGTTTGTCATCGTTCGGTCCGATAGTCGTGTCACCGAAGGTTCGACCGTGAGTATCAACTACGTCTCCGGTTCGTCGAAGGCGATTCGCACGATGGCGCTCGCGCGTCGCAGTTTGCCACGTGGCGCGAACGTGCTGTTGATTGACGATTTCATGAAAGCTGGCGGAACGATTCGCGGAATGATGAGTCTCTTGAACGAGTTCGAAGCGAACCTTGCCGGTGTCGGCGTACTTATGGAAGCAGAAGGCGCCGAGAAGAAAATGGTGAGCGAATACGTCAGTTTAATGAAATTGACGAACGTCGACTCGGATGAAGGTCTCGTTACGATTTCGCGTGGAAACGTCGAACAATTCTTAAAGTGATTGGCAAAAATTTGATTTCGTTTTATGATGAAAGGGTATAAGAATCGTACGAAGTCAATCGGTTCGCTTGGAATCATCTCAGCCTTTTAGAAAGTACACCACGGTCCAGACAACGATGAAAAGGGGATGCGAAACATGCAGATCACAGACGTAAAAATTCGCAAAGTCGCGACGGAAGGTAGAATGAAGGCACTGGCCTCCATTACACTCGACCACGAATTTGTGGTACACGACCTTCGAATCATTGAAGGGAGTACCGGTCTGTTCGTAGCGATGCCGAGCAAGCGGACGCCAGAAGGAATTTTCCGTGACATTGCTCACCCGATTAATGGAGATATGCGTCAGAAAGTCGAGGCTGCCGTTTTAGACGCGTACGGTCAAGAGGACGTCGCCATCGCCGAGACGCAAGCCCAATATAATGCCATGAACGAGTAATATTTGACAGCGGATGGGGATCCTTCCGCTGCCTTTTTACGTTTCATTGGTTACGAATAGGTACAACGGTTGAAACCGCGTCATGGTTTCGATATAGTAGATACGGTGTAAATAAGGTTTGAATGTATAAAAAACCGAACATTTGAGTACATTACAGTCGATATGAGATAGGAGCGAATCAAGAATGGATCGTTTTGCAGTCATTTTGGCAGCAGGTAAAGGGACGCGCATGAAGTCGAAGCTTTATAAAGTACTTCATCCGGTCCTTGGAAAACCGATGGTCGAACACGTCGTCGATCAACTCGACAAAATCGGGGTCAGTCGTCAAATCGTCATCGTCGGCCATGGGGCTGAAGCGGTACAAGAGACGTTGGGCTCACGCGTGGAGTATGCGGTCCAAGAACAACAGCTCGGTACGGGCCATGCGGTACAGATGGCAGAAGCTGAACTCGCAGGCAAACCTGGCGCGACGCTCGTCGTTTGCGGCGATACACCGTTATTGACAGCGGAAACGCTCGAGGCGTTGTTGGCCCATCACGAGGCGCAACAGGCAAAAGTGACTGTGTTGACTGCGATTGCTGATGATGCGACTGGATATGGCCGCGTCATCCGCGGGGAAGACGGAAATGTCACAAAAGTCGTCGAGCATAAAGATGCGTCTGACACTGAACTAGAGATTCGTGAAATCAACACCGGAACGTACGTGTTCGATAACGAGCTCTTGTTTGATGCATTGAAGCAAGTCGGGAACAACAACGCTCAAGGCGAGTACTACTTGCCGGACGTCATCTCGATTGCGAAAGAAGCAGGCGAAGTCGTGGCAGCACACACGGCGCCGACATTCGATGAAACGATCGGCGTCAACGATCGTGTCGCTCTCTCACAAGCTGAAGCGGTCATGCGCAAGCGGACGAACGAACGCCTCATGCGTGAAGGTGTCACATTCATGGATGCAGCTTCGACATACATCTCACCAGATGCCGTCATCGGTTCGGATACGATCATCTATCCAGGGACGGTCATTCTCGGGAAAACGATTATCGGTTCAGAGTGCGTGATTGGTCCAAATTCAGATATCCGCAATAGCGTCATCGAAGACGGTGCGACGGTTCGTCAATCGGTCGTAAGTGACAGCCGTGTCGGAACTGAAGCACAGGTCGGGCCGTTCGCCCACCTTCGTCAACAAGCAGTCCTCGGCGCGAATACGCGCGTCGGTAACTTCGTGGAAATCAAAAAATCAACGTTCGGAGACGGTGCGAAAGCATCACATCTCAGCTATATCGGAGATGCTTCGATCGGGGAACGCGTCAACCTCGGCTGTGGCTCGATCACGGTCAACTATGACGGCAAGAACAAGTTCGAAACGGTCGTCGAAGCCGATGCATTCGTCGGCTGCAATGTGAACTTGATCGCTCCGGTGAAAGTCGGAAAAGGCTCAATCGTAGCAGCCGGTTCGACGATCACGGATGACGTTCCTGAAGAGGCGCTTGCGATTGCACGCGAACGCCAAACGAATAAAGAAGGTTACACGAAACGATAAGTTGCTGCCTATTATTATGGAAAACGATGGAGGAGAATCCTAAACATGTCTACTGTATATGAACGTGAAATTCGCCTATTTAGCTTAAACTCAAACCGCCCACTCGCCGAAGAGATTGCCAAGGAAATTGGCATCCCGCTCAGCGATTGCCAAGTGAAGCGGTTTAGCGACGGAGAACTTTACATCAACATCGAGGAGAGCGTGCGAGGCGATGATGTGTACATCATTCAATCGACGAGCTCACCGGTGAACGAAACGCTCATGGAGTTACTCGTCATGATCGATGCGTTGAAACGAGCATCGGTTCGGACGATTAACGTGGTCATGCCATACTACGGTTACGCTCGCCAAGACCGCAAGGCGCGCTCACGTGAGCCGATCACAGCGAAACTTGTCGCTGATTTATTGACGGTTGCAGGTGCCACGCGTTTAATCACGATGGACTTGCATGCTGCTCAAATCCAAGGTTTCTTCAATATCCCAGTAGACCAATTATTAGGTGTTCCACTCATCTCGACGTATTTTGAGACAGATGAATTTAAAGCGAAAGACATTGTCGTCGTTTCACCGGACCACGGTGGCGTCACGCGTGCCCGTAAGCTTGCCGAACGCTTGAAGGCTCCAATCGCCATCATCGACAAGCGTCGTCCTGAAGCGAACGTGGCTGAAGTCATGAACATCGTTGGCAGCGTTGAAGGCAAGACGGCCATCTTGATCGATGACATCATCGATACAGCTGGAACAATCACGCTCGCGGCCGATGCCATCGTCCAAGCTGGTGCAAAAGAAGTGTACGCCTCGTGTACACACCCAGTGTTATCTGGACCGGCAATGGAACGGATCGACAACTCGTCAATCAAGGAACTTGTTGTTTTGAACACGATCGATTTAGAAGGTCGCGAATGTTCAAGCAAAATCAAGCAGATGTCGGTTGCCCGTTTGCTTGGAGAAGCGATCATGCGTGTCCACGAGCACAAATCGGTGAGCACACTGTTCGATTAAAAAAACGAGGCCCGAAGGCGTTCGCCTTTGGGCTTTTTTGTTCAGGAGGAATAAGATGAAATGTATCGTCGGCCTCGGGAATCCAGGCAAAAAGTATGAGATGACCCGTCACAACGTCGGATTTTTGGCGATTGATCGCCTTGCCGACAAGCATGGGATCAAACTCGATGAAGCCAAGTTTAAAGCATTGATTGGAACGGGAAGAATCAATGGAGAACGTGTCGTCCTCGTCAAACCGCTCACGTATATGAATTTATCAGGCGAGTCGGTCCGTCCGATTTTAGATTATTATAAGATTGAGATTGACGACTTGCTCGTCATTTATGATGACTTGGACATGGTCCCAGGAAAGCTGCGGTTCCGTCCGAAAGGCAGTGCCGGCGGACATAACGGCATCAAGTCGTTGATTCAGCATTTAGGCACACAAGACTTTAAACGTCTGAAACTGGGGATTGGCCGTCCGCCGCATCCGATTAAAGTGGTCGATTGGGTGCTTATGAACTACCGTAAAGAAGACATGTCAGAATTAAAAGATACGCTCGATCAAGCTGTGTCCGCCGCAACCGATTTTGTGGATACTGAATGGATTGCGCTCATGAATCGATATAACTAAAGGGTCAACGTACCCTTTTTTGTCGTATGAGGTGGAGGAAAACAAATGAATGCTCTAGAGAAATTCATGGTGACGTTACCTGAGACGAACGTGATTCGGGAGCGGTTGCCAAAAGTCGATCGACAACTCGTCACCGGATTGACGACAAGTGCCAAGGCGCTTGTATTGGCGGGTTTGGCGAAAAATTCGCCAAGACGTCTCGTCGTCGTCACGCATAACATGTATCAAGCACAAAAAATGTACGATCAACTCGAGTCGCTCATCGGTCCGAGCAAAACGTTGCTTTATCCGATTGATGAGACGCTCGCTGGCGAACTATCCCTCACATCGAGCCCAGAATTGCTGGCCGCTCGGATTGAGGCTCGGACACGTCTCCTTGACGAAACGGGAGGCGTCATTGTCGTGCCGCTCGGTGGCTTGCGCCGTTATATCCCGAACCCGTCAGACTGGAAGATGAGCCATCATCACATCAAACCTGGACAAGAGCTCGATTTAAAGCCATTCGCCGAGACGCTCATCACGCTCGGTTATGAACGGACGGCCACCGTGACCGCACCGGGTGAATTCTCCGTCCGCGGCAGTATTTTAGACGTTTATCCGCTCACGGCAGCGCGCCCGTATCGTATCGATTTGTTCGACACCGAAGTCGATTCCATCTTTACGTTTGATGCCGAGACACAGCGTTCGCTAGGTGTCGTCGGCGAAGCGGTCATCCCACCCGCCACCGAGTTCATCGCCTCACGCGACCAGTTGCAGCAGGCCGGACAAGCACTCGAACGTCAATACGAGCGGACGCTCTCGCTCATCGAGACCGAGACGATCCGGCAAGCGCTCGAAGATGGAATTGCCCGGGACATCGAACAGTTCGGTCGAGGCGAGGCTCCTGAAAAAGTTGGGAAGTACACACCGCTCCTGTATAGCTCGACGCTCCTCGATTATGTTGGGGCGGAAGCGGTGTTGATGTTAGATGAAGTGGCACGGATTGAAGATGCTGCCGACGTGCAAGACCGCGAAGAAGCGGAATGGTTCTCGTCGCTCATCGAACGAGGGGAGTCGGTCAGCAACTACACGCTCGCCGTCCCGATGCATAAAGTATTCCGTACGTTGAAGCAAGTCGCGTTCTCCTTGTTGCCGTCACGACGGTCCGGAATTCCAGAGACGAACACGGTCCACCTCAGCTGTCGCCCGCTCCCGGCGTTTCATGGCCAGATGCACTTATTGAAACAAGAAGTTGAACGGTGGCAACAAGGTGACCATCGCATCGTCTTCTTGGCAGGCGATCAAACACGGGCCGATAAAGTAGTGGAGTTGCTTGACGATTATGGAATCTCATCCACGTTCACAAATGTGGACGGTGAGCTGTTGCCGCGTCACGTCCATGTCATGATCGGACAAATCGAAGGCGGCTTTGAACTCTCGACGAGCCGTCTCGTCGTCGTTTCCGAAGAAGAACTGTTCAAGCGCGTCACGAAGCGGAAACGTCAGACGAAGAATTTGACGAACGCCGAACGGATTAAAAGTTACCAAGAATTGAAGCCGAACGACCACGTCGTCCACATCCATCACGGAATCGGGAAGTACCTGGGCATCAAGACGATTGAAGTCGGCGGCATTCATCAAGACTACTTACATCTCGTCTATGCCGGCGACGATGCGCTGTACGTCCCCGTCGATCAAATCGATCTCGTTCAAAAGTATGTCGGGGCCGAAGGCAAAGAGCCTAAGATTTACAAACTCGGCGGGACCGAGTGGAAGAAGGTCAAATCGAAAGTCGCCAAATCGGTGGAAGACATCGCCGATGAACTGATCAAGCTGTACGCGGCGCGTGAAGCGTCCGTCGGCTATGCGTTCCCAGGTGATGACGAAGAGATGAGCCAGTTCGAAAGCTCGTTCCCGTACGCAGAGACAGAAGACCAAGTCCGCTCCATCGCCGAAATCAAAGCGGACATGGAACGGTCGCGGCCAATGGACCGTCTCCTTTGCGGCGATGTCGGTTACGGCAAGACGGAAGTGGCGATTCGAGCCGCGTTCAAAGCCGTGCTCGCTGGGAAGCAAGTCGCGTTCCTCGTTCCGACGACCGTGCTGGCGCAACAGCATTACGAGACGATGCTTGAACGGTTCAGTGAATTTCCAATTAACGTCTCCGTCATGAGCCGCTTCCGCTCTAAAAGTGAGATGGCGGCGACGAAGAAAGGCTTAAAAGAAGGGACGATTGACGTCGTCGTTGGGACACACCGCGTCTTGTCGAAAGATGTGACGTTCGCCGACCTGGGTCTCGTCATCATTGATGAAGAGCAGCGGTTCGGGGTCAAACATAAGGAACGACTCAAGCAGTTGAAGACGAATATCGACGTCTTGACGCTGACGGCGACACCGATTCCGCGGACACTCCATATGTCGATGATCGGCATCCGAGACTTGTCGGTACTCGAGACGCCGCCAGAGAACCGCTACCCGGTGCAGACGTACGTCATGGAATACGATGGTATTGTCTTGCGGGAAGCACTTGAGCGCGAACTCGCGCGAGGCGGACAGGCATTCTTCCTCTACAACCGCGTCGAAGGCATCGAGCGGAAGGCAGAAGAGATTCGCGCTTTGTTACCGGAGGCACGCATTGCGACGGCACACGGTCGGATGACCGAGACAGAACTCGAGAGCCAGCTCATCAGTTTCCTAGAAGGGGAAGCGGATGTGCTCGTCTCGACGACGATCATCGAGACCGGCATCGATATCCCGAACGTGAACACACTCATCGTTCACGATGCGGACAAGATGGGGCTGTCACAGCTGTATCAGTTGCGCGGACGTGTCGGTCGTTCCAACCGGATCGCCTACGCCTACTTCACGTATCGGAAAGACAAGCGTTTGACCGAGGTCGCGGAGAGCCGGCTACAGGCCATTAAAGAGTTCACGGAGCTCGGGAGCGGGTTCAAGATTGCGATGCGCGACTTATCGATTCGCGGCGCCGGAAATCTGCTCGGGGCCCAACAGTCCGGGTTCATTGATTCGGTCGGATTCGACTTATACTCACAAATGTTGTCTGAAGCCATCGAGGAACGGAAAGACCGGATGCGCGGACAGGCGAAACAAGTCGTCTTCAAACCGGAAATCGCGTTCCAAGCGGATGCGTATATTCCGGACGACTATTTATCGGACAGCGAATTGAAAATCGAGATGTACAAACGCTTTAAGTATGTCGATACACCAGAAGCGTTGTTCGCCCTCCAGGACGAGTTGATTGAACGGTTCGGCGAATTCCCGGAACCGGTCGCGCTCCTCATCCAACTGACGCGTCTGCGCATCTATGGCGAGATGGCGAAAGTGGCGCGCATCAAACAGTCTCCGGGCCGCATCGAGATGGTATTGTCGCTCGAATCGACGACGGCGCTCGACGTGCCGTCATTCATGGAATGGACGATGCCGCTCGGTCGGAAACTCGGTGTCGGACAAGACAACGGTGCCCTCAAATTGTCGCTCAGTGGCCGCATGCCGGTCGTCGAACTGTTGAACGATGCCGATACGGTGCTTGAGGAGCTCGTGAAGAGGTTGGCGCATGCGGTCGCCAAGTAAGTTTGCGACCGGCGTCGTCTTATTTGCGCTCGCGGGCTATCTTTCAAAGTTCATCAGTTTCGCTTACCGAGTGCCTTACCAAAATATCGCCGGAGACTTCGGGTTGTATGCCTATCAGACGGTGTATCCATTTGCCGCGATCGTCGCTTCGCTCGGCATGTATGCGATGCCGGTCGTGATTGCCAAAATCGGTGTCGGGGCACATGGACCGAGGCGAAAGCTCGAAGTGTTATGGGGCAGTTTTTACGCCTTGCTCGGTTTAGCCGTCATCCTTGTCGTCACGATGTGGATGCTAGCACCTGTCATCGCCCGTCTCCTCGGGGACATGGAACTCGCACCGACGCTGCGGATCATCAGCCTGAGTTATTTACTCATGCCAGCTTTGGCGGTCCTCCGCGGTTCGTTTCAGTCCGTCGATGACTTGCGGCCGAGTGCGATTTCTCAAGTGCTCGAGAACCTCGTTCGCGTCACGGTATTGCTCATCGCCTTGTTGATTGGCGTGCGCTTCGGCCAAGACGCCTATACACTCAGTCGATACGCGTATGGGGCGACGCTCGTCGGAGGTGTCATCGCCATCGTCATCTTGTCATTATGGGCGAAGCAGTTACGGCTCGTACCGGTACAACCCACGACGTTGCGGTCTGTCCTTCGAATCTTACTGACGACGGGGTTTGCCGTCGGTTTCGCCTCGCTCGGGATTTTATGGATGCAACTCGTCGACTCGTTCACGATTGTCAATCTGATGGGCGGGGATTATGCGGCGAAAGTCGGCAAAGGGGTATTTGACCGAGGTTATCCGCTCGTTCAATTCGCGATTCTTTTCACGACGGCGCTCGGAATGGCAAACGTCCCGAACTTGGTGCGGCATTATCGTGCCGGTCGTATCGAAGCGACCTCTTCCGGACTCAGTTCGATGATTCGCGTGACGACAACGGTCGCCGCTGCGGCCACAATCGGCTTGATGGGTGTCATGTTCCCGTTGAATGTCGCGCTATTTGAGAACGCGGCCGGGACGACAGCGCTCGTCTTGCTCTCGACGAGTACGTTCGCCGCGTCGCTTGCCGTGGCGAGCATGACGTGTCTACAGGCGATTGATCGGGAACGCACAGCTGCTGTCGGTATGATTCTCGCCATTGGCGTGAAGCTCGGCAGCAACTTGTGGCTCGTCCCTTACTATGGCATCGCCGGGGCTGCCCTCGGGACCTCGATTGCCTTTTTAGCGATGGCCGCGTTCAATTTCAATCGGCTCGATCAAATCATCCCGCTCGGCATGCTCCGGTTTCGACATTATGGACGTCTCGTCAAAGCGGTGGCGCCGATGGGTGTCATCTTGCTCGGCTTGAACGTCATGGCGCTGGATGGCCTGACGCATCGTCTCGATGCCCTCATCTGGCTCGTCTTCATGCTCGTGCTCGGGGCCGGCATTTATGTCTGGCGGTTATGGAAAGAACAAATTTTGACGATAGAAGAATGGGAAATGATTCCGTTCGGAGGTCGTCTCATCAATCTGCTAGAAAAAAAGGAGAACTGATATGAGTTACGGAATTACGGTCGTCGGCCTCGGGTCTGGCGAACTTGATCAACTACCGCTCGGTGTCTATCGTCATTTGAAGCAGCAACCGCTCGTTTGGTTGCGCACGAAAGAACACCCTGTCGTCAGCGAACTTGAGGCGGAAGGCGTGACGTTCGAATCGTTTGATGCGATTTACGAAGCGAGTGACACGTTCGAGGACGTCTACCGACAAATCGTTGAGACGTTGCTTGAAAAGAGTGAAGAGCTAGCCATCACCTATGCCGTACCGGGACATCCGTTCGTGGCGGAGCGGACGGTCGAGTTGCTCGTCGAACAAGGTGCGGACGTCACGTTCCTCGGCGGTCAGAGCTTTTTGGACGCCATGTTCCAAGCCCTCCGCATCGATCCAATCAACGGCTTCCAATTACTCGATGCGACGGCGCTCGATGTCGAACGGATTCAAGTGACTCAACACGTATTGATTGGTCAAGTGTATGACGGGTTCGTGGCCGGAGACGTGAAAGTCCAATTGATGGAACGATATCCGGATGAGCATATCGTCAAACTCGTGACAGCCGCTGGGACAAAACATGAGCGGGTCAGTGAAATCCCGCTCTATGAGATGGACCGCGTGGCAGAAGTCGACAACTTGACGACGCTCTATGTGCCGCCGTTGACGGACGAGACGCATTTGGCGCGCGAATTTTCGACGTTGAAGCACATCATTGCGACGCTCCGCGGTCCGGACGGCTGCCCGTGGGACCGGAAACAGACGCATGAGTCGCTCCGCAAATATTTGCTCGAAGAAGCGTATGAATTGATTGAAGCAATCGATACGGAAGACGATGATGCGATTGTCGAAGAGCTCGGTGATGTGTTGCTTCAAGTCATGCTCCACGCCCAAATCGGAGCGGACGAAGGCTATTTTGATATTCGAGACGTCATTGGCACCGTCAGTGAGAAGATGGTCCGCCGTCATCCTCATGTGTTTGGGGATGTGACGGTCGATGATGCCGATGAAGTGGTGACGAATTGGAATGCGATTAAACAAGTGGAAAAAGGGGAAAAGAGAAAATCGCAGCTAGATGGAGTTCTCATGACGCAACCTGGTTTGATGCGGGCCGAGCAATTGCAGAAGAAAGCTGCGCAAGTCGGTTTCGAATGGGACGATGTTCAAGGTGCGTTCGAGAAATTGGAAGAAGAACTCCACGAGTGGAGAAGTCAGCCTGAAGATGAACGAGAACTTGGGGATGTCCTCTTCTCAATCGTCAACGTGGCGCGCTATTTCAAGTTGAACGCCGAGCAGGCGCTCGAACGAACCAATCAAAAATTTAAGAGACGATTCGAATACATTGAAGCGAACGGCTCCCTCGAAGAGATGACGCTCGAAGAGATGGATCGGCTCTGGGATGAAGCGAAGGAGAAGGGATTATGAGACTAGACAAGTTTTTGAAAGTATCCCGCTTGATTAAGCGGCGTACGTTGGCGAAAGAAGTCGCCGACCAAGGCCGGATTCAATTGAACGGACAAGTAGCGAAAGCGAGCACCGACGTCAAAGTCGGTGACGAGTTACAAATTCGATTCGGGAACAAGCTCGTCACGGTCGTCATTGACTCGATTGCCGAGCATGCCCGCAAAGAGGATGCGAAAGAAATGTACCGCTTGCTCAAAGAAGAAAAGGTGAACAGTGGTACGGAAGCGTAAAAAAAAGGTATACTGAACGTAACAGGACAGGAGGAAGGTGATTCGATGAATGGACGTAACCCGATGGAACGCAAACAGCGGATTCGGGCTCTTGATGAACGGAGAGAACAGCTGGAAAAAGAACAGAACCGGCGACGTATCCATCTTCGACGCCGCCTGGCTGCGGCCTCACTTCTCTTTTTGTTAATGGTTGTCTTCATCGGTCAAAGTTACTTCTCGAAAGTCGGATATGTGTCCGAGCAAGAACGGAAACAAAATGAAGCGCAAGTCGAACTTCGGGAAACGAAGGACGAACAATCAGAACTGAAAGAGCAGGTCGAGCGTTTACAAGACGAAGAATACATCGCCAATCTAGCGCGCAACGAGCTGTTGTTCTCGAAAGATGGCGAGATTATTTTTTACTTCTCACCAGAGGAATAAGTGGGTTCGTTGACCGTTGACGAATCGACTCGTATAATTGTAGGGAATCAATCAAAAAAAGGAGTACATTATTTTATGTCAATTGAAGTAGGAAGCAAGGTACAAGGTAAGGTTACAGGGATTACGCATTTCGGAGCGTTCGTAGAACTTCCAAATGGCAAAACGGGTTTGGTGCACATCAGTGAAGTGGCAGATTCTTACGTCAAAGACATCAATGAAGTGCTAACGGTCGGTCAAGAAGTGACGGTCAAAATCTTGAACGTCGAAACAGATGGCAAAATCGGGTTGTCTATCAAAAAGGCCGTCGATCGCCCTGTCAGTGAACGTCCAGAGCGTCCAGCCGGCGAGCGTTTCTCTCGTGGCCCACGCCCAGGTGGCCCGGGTCAAGGCGGCCCACGCCCAGGTGGTCCAGGACAAGGTGGCCCACGCGGTGGCGGCGGTCCACGCGGTGGCGGTCCACGTGGTGGCGGCGGACGTCGTGAAGTACGCCGTGAGCCAGAAACGTTCGATACGTTGATGAGCAAGTTCTTGAAAGACAGCGACGAGCGCTTGACGACGTTAAAACGTCAAACCGACTCAAAACGCGGTGGACGTGGAGCCAAGCGCGGGTAACCCTTCGTAAACCATCAGCTTCTACTCGTAACGATAGACGGTCTTCCTCAAGAAGACGACGAACCACAGACTTTTATAGTCTGTGGTTTTTTTTTGATTCTTTTTTGTTATGAAAAATAACTAAAAAGGGTTGCATTTTTTCGAGGAAGCGAGCACAATAGGGAACATGAAAAAATAGTTATGTTTTATAAGTGAAAGGTGAGAATGAAGATGAATGGATGGAAACTGTGGTTGGCGGAATGGAGAAGCATCGGGAAGAATCCTCGGGTCTGGGTCCCGATTCTCGCGGTCGCACTCGTGCCGCTCATGTATGCCGGGATGTTCTTATGGGCGTTTTGGGATCCGTATGGACAGATGAAAGACTTGCCGGTGGCGATCGTGAACGAAGACCAGGGAGCGACGTTCGACGGGGAGCAACTTGCCGTCGGGGACGAACTCGTTGAGAAGTTAAAGACGTCTGAGGCGTTCGAATTTATCGAGACGACGAAACAAGAAGCCGAGTCAGGGTTGAACGATCATGACTATTACATGGCGATTGAGATTCCGGCAAACTTCTCAGAAAAAGCGACGACGGCGCTCAGCGAACAACCTGAGAAGCTCGAACTCAAATATATTGCCAATGAATCGTATAACTTTTTAGCGGCTCAAATCGGCGGTTCCGCGATGGAGCAAGTGAAAGGTGAACTGTCAACCGAAGTCGCGAAACAGTACGTCAGTGCGATGCGTGACGGGATTCAAGATGCCGCTGCTGGACTCGATGAAGCGGCGGCTGGGGCGGGAAAACTAGCAGATGGATCGCAGACGGCCGAACAGGGGGCGACCCAATTGGCCGACGGGACCGCATTGCTCGCTTCAAAACAACAAGAATTGGCTGACGGGGCGAGTCGGTTGAATGAAGGTGTGGCCCAACTCGAGACAGGGACGACGGAATTGGCGAAGGGAAGCCAGCAAGTTTATGCAGGTAGCGCCGCCTTATCAGACGGGGCACGTCAAGTGAATGACGGGGCGTCTGCCCTTCAAGACGGAACGAGCCAACTTGTCGAAGGGACAGACACGTTCGCCTCGAAGTTGGAGGAATTGCACAGCGGGACGGCTTCTCTCAATCAAGGCGTTCAACAACTCGCGGCCGGGATTCAGCGTTCGAAGGACGGCAGTGAGCAATTGAGTGCCGGTTCAAATGAATTGGCGGCCGCGATGACGACGGCGAAAGAAGGGAATGCCGCCTTGATGGCAGGAGAGACGGAACTCGTGGCCGGAATCGGTCAGATGAAGACAGAAATGTTGGCCACTCAAGATCAGTTGATGACCCAGCTGTCAGCACTCGCCGAGGCAGGGCAACCTGCTTCACCAGAGATGCTACAGACGATTGTGGCTCAATTGGCGGAAGGTCAAACAGCGACGGCCGCTGGATTCGATGCACTGTCCACGGGAGCGACGCGTGTGAAAGAAGGACAGGCCGCGCTCGGTGACGGATTGACGCAAGCAGAGGCTGGTGCCAATGAACTCGCTTCGGGACTGGTGACGTTACGTGACGGACAAGCCGAACTCGCAAGCGGGGCACAGGCGTTGGCGGATGGGTCGACCCAAGTGGAACAAGGGGCGCAAACGGCAGCCGTGAGTTCGAAAGAGTTGGCTTCGGCAAGCAATCGCTTAAACGCCGGCGTCGGAGCGTTGAAAGACGGGACCGCCGAACTCGCGTCCGGCAGTACGCAGTTGACCGAGGCGACGGGCGCCTTGTCAGAGGGGAGTTCGAAACTCGCAGACGGGGCGAAGAGCGCCGGCGCGGGCACGAATACACTCGCGAACGGGGCTGTACGTTTGGCAGAGGGCGGTAAAGACCTCCAGTCAGGTAGCGACCAGCTCGCAGACGGAGTGTCCGAACTTGCGGCTGGTAACAGCAAGTTACGGGACGCGCTCGCCGATGGGGCCGAAGCGGCCGCGATCGACATCCGAGACGATAACGTCGACATGATGGCCGGACCGGTCACGGTCGTCAACGAATCGATTCACAAGGTCCCGAACTACGGAACGGGTTTTGCACCGTACTTCATGTCACTCGGACTATTCGTCGGGGCGCTCTTGCTCTCGATCGTCTATCCGCTGTACGATCCGGCTGGAAAACCGAAACGCAGCCTGTCATGGCTCGTCTCAAAATCAGGTGTGTTGCTCGTTATCGGATTTATTCAAGCGCTCGTCTTGGATGTGGCGATGGTCATGTTGCTCGGACTTGAAGTCGAGGCGCCGCTCCAGTTCTTCGGATTCAGTTGGCTCGTCAGCATCACGTTCCTCTTAATCGTGCAGCTACTCGTCACGACGCTCGGAAATCCGGGCCGTTTCGTCGCCATCGTCTTATTGATCCTTCAATTGACGACGTCGGCTGGAACGTTCCCGCTCGAACTGATTCCGAGCGCCCTCCAACCGTTTAACGCCTGGTTGCCGATGACATACACCGTATCGGGCTATAAAGAAATCTTGTCAGCGGACGGCTGGAGCTACCTGCAACAAGCAATCATCTATTTGGCGTTCGTCTCAACCGCTTGCTTCTTCCTGCTATGGGGATATTTCCGCATCGCTTGGAAGAAAAAATATCGGCTGACGACGTCAGAAGCGTGATGCACAACGAACTGAAAATCGTGTATAGTGGATAAGACGACACTATACACGATTTTTTTGTAAAAAAACTTTTAAAAAAGAATTGACACTGGCGTGGGTACTGGTTATTATAGAAAATGTGCTTAGGACACAACAATAACATGGCGGTGTAGCTCAGCTGGCTAGAGCGTACGGTTCATACCCGTGAGGTCGTGGGTTCGACTCCCTCCGCCGCTACCATTTTATTTAGGCCCGTTGGTCAAGCGGTTAAGACACCGCCCTTTCACGGCGGTAACACGGGTTCGAATCCCGTACGGGTCACTTACCTAAGCGAAAAGAAGCCATCTCACTCGAGATGGCTTCTTTTGTTATATCAAGGAGGCGGACGGATGACGAGAGTATTGGTTGCCGTGTCCGGTGGAATCGATTCGGTCGTCTTGTTGGATCGGGTCATTCGGAACGGTATGGAAGTGGGCGTGGCCCATGTCCATCATGGACTGCGTCCCGAGTCGGATGAAGAGTATGAATTTGTGCGACGTTTGGCCGACAAGTACGACGTGCCATTTCATGGCAAACGGCTCGCTTTCCCGAACGGCGGTTCGCAGGCGAGTTACCGGACGGCACGATATGCGTTCTTTGAACAGGTTATGCAGAAGTTCGGATATACACAACTGATGACGGCCCATCACGCGGATGACCAACTCGAGACCGTCCTCATTCAACTGCAGCGTAACGTCGTCGAAGTGACGGGGATTCCTGAGCGTCGTCCGTTCGCAGGAGGAGAACTCGTTCGTCCGCTCTTATCGGAACCGAAGCGGGAACTGATTGCCTATGCCAAACGATACGGACTTGAATGGCGAGAAGATGCGAGCAACGCCACGACCGAATATTTGCGCAATCAAGTGCGGCATCAGATCGTGCCCCAGCTCCTCGCGTCGCAACCGGATCTTGTTCAAGTTGTGAGCGAAACAGCTCGGCATCAACGCGAATTGTGGCGGACCCGCTACCGACAGATGGAGAATTGGATCCAGGACAACGTGCGACTCGAGATGAAAGCGTTTCACGTGAAATCGGATAACTTGATGTGTCTAAATCCTGTCGAACGATACACCGTCGGGCGCCTGCTATCAATGCGCTACGGGGTAGAGGTGGGGACCGCGATCGACCGTCTGTTAACGAGGGCCCAAGGTTCTGGCCACTTCGACTTAGAGGGGTCATGGGGCCTGCGGAAACAAGACGGGCTCTTATCGTTACAGGCAACTGGTCAATCGCTCCTAGCCCCACACAAACAAGTGGTAACGACCTTCCCAGCACATGTAGTGTTCGGGACTTCGTTATTCTCACTAGACGTTGAGGATGATACGGACGGCATCCCGCTCGAGGCAATCGAGTTGCCGTTAATCATCCGCTCTGTTGAGGCTGGGGACGCGATGAAACTGTCCATCGGGACGAAAAAAGTCGCCCGCATCTTCATTGACGCGAAGATTCCGCGAGAAAAACGGCCTTTTGTCCCATTGGTAGTTGACGCAACGGGACGGATTATCGCTATAGTAGGGGTAAGAGTTTCCGATTTTCCGGATAAGTCGGGTGCGATGTGCCCACGATTAATGGTAAAATGATGATTGTGTCGGATAAGAAAGAGGAGGATTTTAAGATGTCATTAATGAACGATATGGAGAAAGTACTGATTTCAAGCGAAGAGATTCAAGGTAAAGTGAAAGAACTCGCTACAACACTTAGCGAAGAATATAAAGAAGAGTTTCCACTCCTCGTCTGCGTGTTAAAAGGTGCGATGCCATTCATGTCAGACCTAGTCAAAGAAATGGACATCCATTTAGAAATGGATTTCATGGACGTGTCGACGTACCATGGCGGAACGTCATCGACGGGTGAAGTTAAAATTGAGAAAGATTTAAATACATCTGTAGAAGGACGCGACATCTTGATTGTAGAAGATATCATTGATAGTGGACTCACGCTCGGCTATCTCGTCGACCTGCTCAAGTACCGCAAAGCCAAATCGGTTAAAATCGTGACGCTTCTCGATAAACCGACGGGCCGCAAGAACGGATTGTCGGCAGATTATAGCGGTTTCGTTATTCCGCACGAGTTTGTTGTCGGCTATGGTCTCGATTACGAAGAGAAATATCGTAACCTTCCGTACGTCGGTGTGCTCAAGCCGAGCATTTACGGGGGCTAACGTTTTTCTTTTGAAAATGCGTCGTGTTAAGATAAAAGAAATACCCAAAGTATACACATATACTGAATGGGCGAGAACATCGTTTCTCGGAATAGGAGGCAGAGAATGAATCGTGCAGTGAAAAACACCTTAGTTTTCGGTGTGATTTTCCTAGCCTTGATCTTGTTCCTTCAATATTTACAAAACCCGAATAGCCAGAGCGAGACGCTCACGTATTCGAAGTTCTTGGAATATGTGGAAGAAGGTCGGATTGAAACGGCAACCGTACAAGAAATTCCGGGAGCCATCTCAATTACAGGAGATCTAACAGGAGACGAAGATCAGCGTTTTGAAACGAATATCCCGGCCAACGAGGCCGAATACGCCGAAGTGCTCTCGTCACTTCGCGCGGATACCGACATCAAAATCGAAGAAGCAGAGTCGAGTGGTAGCTGGTTCAGCATCGTATTCGCGATCTTACCGTTCATCATCATCTTCATCTTATTCTTCTTCTTGCTCAACCAAGCCCAAGGTGGCGGTGGTGGTGGTCGTGTGATGAACTTCGGGAAATCGAAGGCGAAATTATACGATCAAGAGAAGCGTCGTGTGACGTTTGAAGACGTTGCCGGAGCAGATGAAGAGAAGCAAGAGCTCATCGAAGTCGTTGAATTCTTGAAAGACCCACGTAAGTTCTCGAAACTCGGGGCACGGATTCCGAAAGGTGTCTTGCTTGTCGGTCCTCCGGGAACAGGTAAAACATTGCTCGCTCGTGCAGCTGCAGGAGAAGCCGGTGTACCGTTCTTCTCAATTTCAGGTTCTGACTTCGTCGAAATGTTCGTCGGTGTCGGGGCGTCACGTGTACGTGACTTGTTCGAGAATGCGAAAAAGAACGCACCGTGTATCATCTTTATCGATGAAATCGATGCGGTCGGACGTCAACGTGGCGCTGGCCTCGGTGGTGGACATGACGAGCGTGAACAAACGCTTAACCAACTTCTTGTCGAGATGGATGGATTCAGTGACAACGAAGGGATCATCATGATTGCCGCGACGAACCGTCCGGATATTCTTGACCCGGCCCTTCTTCGCCCAGGTCGATTTGACCGTCAAATCACGGTTGATCGTCCGGATGTTAAAGGCCGTGAAGCAGTCCTCAAAGTTCACGCCCGCAACAAGCCACTTGATTCGACAGTCGACTTGAAGTCGATTGCGCAGCGGACACCTGGATTCTCAGGTGCTGACCTTGAAAACTTATTGAACGAAGCGGCGCTCGTCGCAGCCCGGTCTGACCGTTCAGCGGTATCAGTCGTGGATGTCGAGGAAGCGATTGACCGCGTCATCGCCGGTCCTTCTAAGAAGAGCCGTGTCATCTCGGAGAAAGAACGACAAATCGTCGCCTATCATGAAGCGGGTCATACGATTATCGGGATTGAACTTGAGAATGCAGATGAAGTGCATAAAGTGACGATCGTTCCTCGCGGTAACGCAGGCGGCTATGTCGTCATGCTTCCAAAAGAAGATCGCTACTTCATGACGAAACCTGAGCTTGAAGATAAAATCGTCGGTCTCCTCGGGGGCCGCGTGGCGGAAGACGTCATCTTCGGTGAAGTGTCAACAGGAGCAAGCAATGATTTCCAACGTGCGACTGGTATCGCCCGGAAGATGGTCATGGATTACGGGATGAGCGACAAGCTCGGGCCGCTCCAACTTGGGTCAAACCATGGTGGACAAGTCTTCCTTGGCCGTGACTTCCAAACGGAACAGAACTACTCGGATGCGATTGCACAAGACATCGACCTCGAGATTCGTGATATCATCAACCGTTGTTACGCGAAAGCGAAACAAATCTTGACGGATCGTAGAGACGATCTCGAACTCGTCGCGAAGACGTTGCTCGAAGTCGAGACGCTCGATTCGAAACAGATTCGTCACTTGATTAAGACGCGCGAATATCTTCCGCACGAACCGGAAGAGCCGTCTGAACCATCGAAAGATGATGCAAGCGACGAAGCGAAGAAAGATGAGGCGGCCGTCAAGCACGGACAAGTCATCGATCAGCCTGGAGTCGTTCAAGAAGCGAAGCCGGATGTTGTCCCTGAAGGCGATAAGCCGGAAGCGACACCGACGGAACGCCCGAACAACGAATCACGGTAAGTGTAAGAGACGAATGCCCTAAACAAGGCATTCGTCTTTTTTCGTGTTATAATTCGAGCGAACTGTAATTGACAACAAAGTGAGGAACGCTATCATGATTTTAGTGATTGATGTTGGGAATACAAATATTGTCCTTGGGATGTATGACGGCGAGACACTCGTCCATCATTGGCGCATCTCGACAGACCGCACGAAAACGACCGATGAATACGGCATGCTCGTGAAATCACTGTTCGATCATTCGAACGTCTCATTCGATCAGATTGACGGTGTGATTCTGTCTTCGGTCGTTCCACCGGTCATCTTTCCGCTCGAGCAGATGTCGCAGCGTTACTTTAACGTCCGACCGATTGTCGTCGGTCCCGGCGTGAAAACCGGTCTCGACATTCATGTTGATAATCCGCGTGAAGTCGGAGCGGACCGCATCGTCAACGCGGTCGCTGGAATCGCCAAGTATGATGGACCGCTCATCATCGTCGATTTCGGAACGGCGACGACGTACTGCTATATTGATGAGAACCGCCGTTATCACGGAGGCGTCATTTCACCGGGGATCATGATTTCGGTCGAGGCGCTCTATCAACGGGCGGCCAAGCTGCCGCGCATCGAGCTCGCGACACCGCCTACGGTCGTTGGGAAAAATACAATTCAAGCGATGCAGTCCGGGACGTATTACGGCTATGTCGCACAAGTCGATGGCATTGTCGGTCGTATGAAACGTGAAGTCGGAGAAGCGACCGTGATTGCCACGGGCGGTCTCGCGCGTTTGATTAGCGAGCATGCAGAGACGATTGATGTCGTCGATTCATTTTTGACGCTCGATGGGCTTCGTCTCATCTATGAGCGCAACCAGAAATAAACTTAAAGGAGTTACTCGATATGATTCAACCAGAACAACAAGCATTACTTGACCAAATGAAAGCCGATTACCTCGTCCGTGCCCTCGGGTTCAACGGGGAAGTCCGCGCGTTTGCCGTCCGGACGACAAAAACAATCTTTGAAACGCAACTCCGTCACCAGACGACACCGGTCGCTTCAGCAGCGCTCGGTCGCACGATGACGATCGGGACGATGATCGGTGCGATGCAAAAAGGCGCCGCTCGCGTGACGCTCAAAGTCGAAGGCGATGGACCGATTGGGAAAATCATCGTCGATGCCGATGCGGCGGGAGACGTGCGCGGTTACGTGTCACATCCTCGTGTCGAAGGCGGCACGTTTGTGAATGATCACGGTTTGACAAAGTTGAAAGTCGGTGAAGCCGTCGGACGCGGGACGATCTCGGTCATTAAAGACCTCGGTTTGAAAGACTTTGTCGGCGGCTCGTCTGAGATTCAAACGGGTGAGATTAGCGAAGACTTCACGTACTACTTTGCGACGTCAGAACAAGTACCGTCAGTCGTCGGTGCGGGTGTGCTCGTCCTTCCAGAAGATGAATCGATTCTTGCGGCCGGTGGCATTATCGTTCAATTGATGCCGGATGCGTCAGAAGAGACGATTCAAGCGCTTGAACAGGCGCTCAAGACGTTCCCGCCAGTGTCGGTCCTCATCGGTGAAGAGAAAACACCGGAAGAAATGCTCCATATGCTCCTTGGCGACAGCCTCGAAGTGTTGGATCAAAAACCGGTTCAATTTAATTGCACATGTGGCCGCGACCGTATGGAAAGCGCGATTATCGGGCTCGGTGCCGAAGAGATTCGTCACATGATTGAAGAGGATGGCGGCGCTGAAGCGGTTTGTCACTTCTGCGGCGAGAAATACCACTTCTCGGCGGAACAATTAGAAACGATGAAACAACAAGCACGTTGACCGCTTTACTCCAAATTGCATATTTTGAATCTGATAGGGTATGATTACAATATCGGAATAGTCGGAATTATGGAGGAGGAAATGAAATGCGTATCGTAGATTCAGTAACAGACTTGATTGGAAAGACACCGATTGTGAAGTTGAATGGATTGACTGGCGCTGAAGATGCCACGGTTTACTTGAAATTGGAGTATATGAACCCGGGCTCTAGCGTAAAAGACCGGATTGCGCTCGCTATGATTGAAGCGGCTGAACGAGAAGGGGTCTTGAAACCAGGAGATACGATTATCGAACCGACCAGTGGGAACACGGGAATCGGTCTCGCCATGGTCAGTGCGGCCAAAGGCTATAAAGCGATTTTGGTCATGCCGGAAACGATGAGCATGGAACGTCGCAATTTGCTTCGTGGCTACGGTGCCGAACTCATTTTGACGCCGGGTCCTGAAGGGATGGGCGGAGCGATTCGCCGTGCGACGGAAGAGGCTGAACAAAACGGTTATTTCCTCCCGCAGCAGTTTAACAATGAAGCTAACCCGAACGTGCACGAGATGACGACAGGACCTGAAATCGTCGACGCGTTCGATGCGTCAGGCCTTCAAGTCGATGCGTTCATCGCCGGCGTCGGGACAGGTGGAACAATCACGGGAGCGGGTAAAGTGTTGAAAGTCCACTATCCGAACGTTCAAATCCTAGCGGTCGAACCGGTCGATTCACCGGTCTTGTCGGGTGGTAAACCAGGCCCGCATAAAATCCAAGGGATCGGGGCCGGGTTCATCCCGTCGATTCTAGATACGGAGATTTATGAAGGTGTCCTTCAAATCACGACCGATCAGGCGTTCGAATACGCACGTCTTGCGGCCAAAACGAACGGCGTGCTCGGAGGCATCTCATCTGGGGCGGCGATCGCAGCGGCTGTCGATACGGCGAAACGTCTCGGCAAAGGGAAAAACGTGCTGGCAATCATCCCGTCAAACGGAGAACGCTACCTCAGCACACCGCTCTATCAATTCGATGAAGAATCAGATAGCGTGCGCTCGTAAACAAACGGCAGTTACCGGGAGACAACTTCTTTCGGTAACTGCCTTTTCTTGTGTACAATTAAAGGCATGAATCAGTGGAACGGGGGAATGTGGCGTGAGACAAACAGCGTTCAAAACCATGAGTATGACAAAAGAGAAGATGTACGACACATATATGACATTGACGGAAGGGAAGAAGTATTATGCGTGGTTAGAGAGCGGACGCGTCGGCCGCTATACAATGGCCGGGATTGAACCGTTCGCTACGCTTCACGTGAAAGATGGGGTCGGAACGTTCGAGACATCAGAGGCGACGGAAACACTTTACGGTGACCCGCTCGACATCGTCGAAACAATCCGGACCCGGTACGCCACCGAGCGGCCAGCTGGCGCTCCCCCGTTTTTTGGCGGGATGATCGGCTATGTGAGCTATGACGTAGCCCGGACGCTCGAACGTTTACCGCGGCAGGCGGCAGACGATTTGGCGACACCGGACGTCTCGTTCTTGCTGTTCGATGAAGTAGCGGTCTTCGATGAAGAAGAATCACTTTTATATATGCTCGTTACGACGGACAATCAGTTAGAAGTGAAACTCGATCGCTTTGTCGCCCTCTGGCACACCGAGACGCACTATTCGTTCCCACAGGTCGCGAGCGGAACGCTCGAACGTTCACGTTCATTGTCACAAGAGAATTTCGTGACGGCGGTGCAAAAGATTCAAGACTACATCGTCGAGGGCGATGTGTTCCAAGTGAACTTGAGCGTCCGGCAGTCGGAACCGCTACTCGCACACCCGCGTCACATCTACGACACGCTCCGGAAAGTGAACCCTTCACCGTATATGGGTTATTTCGTTGACGATTCGCTCACGATGGTGTCGGCTTCGCCGGAACTGTTGCTCGAGAAACATGGCGCCGCCATCTCGACCCGCCCGATTGCTGGGACGAGACCACGAGGACGAGATGAGGCGGAAGATCTGGAAATGGCTCGGACGCTGCTCGACAATGAGAAAGAGCGGGCCGAACACGTCATGCTCGTCGACCTTGAACGAAACGACTTGGGCAAAGTCGCGGCTTACGGGACAGTGCATGTCGATGAGCTGATGGTCATCGAGAAGTACTCGCACGTCCAACATATCGTCTCGAACGTGCGCGGTTTGATGCGGGACGGCGTATCGGGAGCCGAAGCACTCGGTGCGATGTTCCCGGGCGGCACCATCACCGGGGCACCGAAAATCCGGACGATGGAAATCATCGAAGAACTCGAACCGGTCCGACGCGGGATTTATACCGGCTCATACGGCTGGCTTAGTTGGGATGATGACCTCGTGTTCAACATCACGATTCGGACGATGGTCGTCAAGGACGGAATCGCCCATGTTCAGGCTGGTGCCGGGATTGTGATTGATTCGGATCCTGAAGCGGAGTACGCTGAATCACTTTCCAAGGCGAAAGCGCTATGGACGGCGAAAGAAAGGACGGAGACGACGGTATGATTTTACTCATCGATAACTATGACTCGTTCACATACAATTTAGTTCAATACTTTGGGGAGCTCGGTGAACAACTCGTCGTCCGTCGTAACGATGACATCACAATCGAGGAAATTGAAGTGCTCGCCCCAAGTTATCTCGTCATTTCGCCTGGTCCGTGCACACCGAGTGAGGCGGGTATCAGCATCGATGCGATTCAGGCGTTTGCCGGTCGCATCCCAATTCTTGGCGTCTGTCTCGGACATCAAGCGATTGCTCAAGCGTTCGGCGGAAAAGTCGTCCATGCCGAGCGGCTCATGCATGGTAAGACGTCAGCGATTCAACATGACGGAAACACGCTGTTTAACGGCATCCCGCAACAGACAATCGTGACACGCTACCATTCGCTCGCGGTCGAACGAGATACCTTACCGTCGTGCTTGAAAGTCACGGCCGAGACGGGCCTAGGAGAGATTATGGCACTCCGGCATGAAACGTTACCGATTGAAGGGGTGCAGTTTCATCCGGAAGCGATTTTGACAGAACACGGCAAAGACATGATTCGTAATTTCGTCGAGGTGTATCGTCATGTGGCTTTGGCATAACGGCGAACTTCGGGGCCGCTCTGAAGTAACGATTCCGGTGGAAGATCACGGATTTTTATATGGGATGGGCCTATTCGAGACGTTTCGAACGTTCAATGGCATCCCGTTCTTGTTTGATCTTCACTGGGAACGTCTCGAAAAGAGCTTAGCGGAACTATGGATTGATTTACCGTATACGAAACAAGAGATGGAGCAGGCGATTCAAGACGTCGTTCGTCAAAACGGGACCCCGAACCTGTATGTGCGCTTGAACGTATCCGCGGGGGTGGCGCCACTTGGACTCTACGACGGACGCTACACTCGTCCGAACGTGACACTGCTCGTCAAGCCGTTACCGGAATCGTTCCAGCCCACGGAAAAACGGCTGGAAGCCATCCCGTTTCCGAGAAGTCGGCCCGAAGCAGCATTCCGCTTAAAATCCCATCATTATATGAACAATATATTAGGGAAGCGCATGCTCGTTGATCGGGAGGCGGAAGGACTGTTCGCCGATGACTCAGGACATGTCGTAGAAGGGCTTGTCTCGAATATCTTCTGGGTCGAAGCTGACCAACTTTGGACGACGCCGCTCGCGACGGGACCTCTGGCTGGGGTCACGCGACGTTGGGTGATGGATACGTTTGATGTGAAGGAACGTGATGTGACGTTTGCTGAACTTACACAGGCAGACGAGATTTGGTTGACCAATTCGGTTCAACAGATTGCTCCGGTCACAGACTATGCCGGGAACAGTTATCCAGGAAAAGACGGGGCAAAATTTAAAGCATGTTGGTCTGTCTTGTTGCATGCGATTGAGAGGGAAGAAACGCGATGACAAAAATCATGGGAATTTTAAATGTGACACCGGATTCGTTTTCGGACGGAGGATGGTATACGGCGCTCGAACAGGCGGTCGCTCACGCCAAGCAACTCGTTCAAGACGGAGCGGACGCGATTGATATCGGCGGGGAATCGACACGGCCGGGAGCCCGGTTCGTCTCGGCGGAAGAAGAAATCGAGCGAGTCGTTCCTGTCATTCGTCAACTGAAGCAAGAGCTCGACGTGCTCATCTCGATCGATACGTACAAACCGGTGGTGGCAAAGGCAGCATTAGAAGCCGGGGCCGATATCATCAATGACGTCTGGGGCTCGAAGTGGGGCGATCAATCGATGGCACAAGTGGCACGGGCGTTTAACGTTCCCATCATCTTGATGCACAATCGCGACAATCGAAATTATGGCCATTTCATTGAGGAGGTCGTCGGTGACTTGTATGAATCGATTGAAATCGCTCAAGCGGCAGGTGTGCCGGATGAGATGATTTGGTTAGACCCGGGAATCGGCTTTGCGAAAGACTATGCGCAAAACATGGAGTTGATGAATCGACTCGACGTGATCACGAACCTCGGTTATCCGGTGTTACTCGGAACGTCGCGGAAATCATTTATCGGGCAAGCGCTTGATTTACCGACCGAAGAACGACTGGAAGGGACACTGGCGACGACGTGTCTAGGCATCATGAAAGGCTGTGCGTGGATTCGGGTCCATGACGTACGAGAGAATAAACGAGCGTCACTCATGATGGACGCGATGCTGGGAGGCGGACAAATTGGATAAGATGTTTGTGAATGGGATGCGTTTTTACGGCTATCACGGTGTGTTTGCAGAAGAGAATCGACTCGGTCAACGGTTTAACATCGATTTGATGTGTGAGTTGGATTTGGCGCCGGCTGGACAATCGGATGATTTATCAGACGGGGTCAGCTACGCCGGTCTCTATCAATTGACGGAAGACATCGTCACCGGGGAGCCGGTCAATCTACTTGAGGCGCTAGGCGAGCGCATTACGACGGCTGTTTTGGCCCACAGCGACAAGATTCAAAGCGTCACCGTCAAAGTGATCAAGCCGGACCCGCCCATCCCGGGTCATTATGACTCAGTCGCAATTGAGATGACACGGAGACGGAACGTATGATGTACGTAGCGCTGGGCTCGAACATTGGGGAGCGTGCCAACTATCTGGCAGAAGCGATTCAAGCGATGGCGGTAAACGGTCTTCAGGTGACGAAAGAGTCATCCGTATATGAGACGGCACCGGTCGGATACACAGATCAGCCATCCTTCTATAATATGGTCGTCGAAGTCGAGCCGTCGCTTTCTGCGGAAGCAGCCTTGCTTCAACTCCAACAGATTGAACGGGACCTAGGGAGAGAACGACTATTCAAGAATGGACCGCGTACAATCGACCTTGACATCTTGGTCTATAACAGCGAAGATATACAATCGAAGCAGTTAACTGTTCCGCATCCACGGATGCATGAACGCGCTTTTGTCCTTGCCCCGTTCGCGGAGATTGCTCCGGCGGTCGAGGTAAAGGGAATGACGGTGCGGGCGTTGCTAGAAGCCCTTCCTGCGTCGGAACGACAAGATGTCGTCCGTCTCGGGCCGTTACAATCATTAGTCAGCTCGGTTTAACGTTAGCAAAGGAAGTGGAGAAGTGTCAGGGTTCAAAATTGGTAACATCGATATAAAGAACCGCGCCGTCCTTGCCCCGATGGCCGGAGTGACAAACCCTGCGTTTCGTTTGATCGCTAAAGAATTTGGCGCGGGACTCGTCTGTGCTGAAATGGTCAGCGATAAAGGGATTTTATTGGAGAACGCAAGAACGCTCCGGATGCTGTACGTCGATGAACGGGAAAAGCCACTCAGCCTTCAAATTTTCGGCGGTTCGAAAGATACACTCGTCAGAGCGGCCCAGTACGTAGATCAAAACACGAATGCGGACATCATCGATATCAATATGGGTTGCCCGGTCCCAAAAGTCACGAAGTGTGAGGCGGGTGCCAAATGGTTGCTTGACCCGGACAAAGTTTACGAGATGGTGAACGCCGTCTCGAATGCGGTGGATAAGCCGGTCACGGTCAAAATGCGCCTCGGTTGGGACGAAGACCATATTTATATTCTCGACAATGTTCGGGCGGCTCAATCCGGAGGAGCGGCGGCGATTGCGATTCATGGTCGTACGCGGTCTCAACAATATGAAGGAACCGCAAACTGGGATTGGATTGGCGAAGCCAAGAAGATTGCGACGGTTCCGATTATCGGTAACGGCGATATCTCGACACCTCAAGAAGCAAAACATGCGATTGATCACTATGGTGTCGATGCCGTCATGATCGGGCGGGCAGCGCTTGGTAACCCATGGATGCTGTATCAAACGGTGCAGTATTTGGAGACGGGTGATCTTCCGCCAGAACCAGCGGCGCGTGAAAAAATCGACATCTGTATGTTGCACCTCGATCGCTTGATTGCCATCAAAGGAGAAGTGACGGCCGTTCGCGAGATGCGTCAACATGCGGCGTGGTACTTGAAAGGGTTGAAAGGCAGCGGCCCGGTTCGGAAGCAAATCAACGAAACGGAATCGCGAGATGCTTTTGGCATCGTGTTGTATCATTTTGTGGAACAGCTCGAGCGACAAATGCAAGAAGTGTGAACTAGTGAAAAAAATTGATTTGTGGTAAGCTTGTTTGGCGAAAAAGTGAACCACACAAGCAAACGGTTTAGGCTGTGCTGTTGGCCGTGAGGCTGACAGTTTTTTATTAGACATCCCCAATACGTATAGAGGAGTGAATGGAGTAGTGAGTCACGAGTTGGAAATGAATGACCAAATGCAGGTTCGGTTTGAAAAAATGACCGAGATGCGTGAACAAGGGCTTGACCCGTTCGGACGTCGGTTCGAACGTTCTGCCCACGCCGGTGAATTACATGAACAATATGAGGCAATTGAAAAAGAAGCCTTGGCCGAACAAGACGTCGAAGTGACGCTTGCCGGACGAATCATGACGAAACGTGGAAAAGGGAAAGTCTTCTTTGCCCACATCCAAGACGTCACAGGACAAATCCAAATCTACGTGCGTAAAAATGACGTAGGTGACGAACCGTTCGATTTATTCAAATCATCTGACCTTGGTGACATCGTCGGGGTGAAAGGGAAGCTGTTCAAGACGAACGTCGGCGAATTGTCGATTCATGTTGAAGAGTTCGAACTCTTAACAAAAGCACTTCGTCCGCTTCCTGATAAATATCATGGCTTAAAAGATGTTGAGCAACGCTATCGTCAACGTTATTTGGATTTAATTACGAATAACGATTCGCGTCAAACGTTTATTCTGCGTAGCCGGATCAT
The DNA here is from genome assembly GCF_018618205.1 of Exiguobacterium sp. s157. Classification (NCBI taxonomy): domain Bacteria; kingdom Bacillati; phylum Bacillota; class Bacilli; order Caryophanales; genus Exiguobacterium; species Exiguobacterium sp. s157. The sequence continues at coordinate 1,305 of NZ_JACSLQ010000012.1, read as the reverse complement.
CTCGGAAATTCGGAATTTCTTGAACCATCGCGGTTACTTGGAAGTCGAAACACCGATGTTGCATACAATCGCAGGTGGAGCGGCGGCCCGTCCGTTCTTGACGCACCATAATGCACTTGATATGGAATTATATATGCGGATCGCCATCGAGCTTCATTTGAAGCGCTTGATTGTCGGTGGTCTCGAGCGCGTGTATGAGATTGGCCGTGTCTTCCGTAATGAAGGGATCTCAACACGTCATAACCCAGAGTTCACGATGATTGAATTGTATGAAGCGTATGCGGACTATAATGACATCATGGATTTGACAGAAGAACTCGTAGCTCACGTAGCCCAAGAAGTTCTTGGCACGACGGACGTTCAATATGGAGAAGATACGATTCATTTGGCTGTCGGTTGGAAACGTGCGCACATGGTCGACTTGGTTAAAGAAGAAACAGGCGTCGATTTCTGGCAACAGATGTCTGATGAAGATGCACGTGCGCTTGCAAAAGAGCACGGTGTCGAGATTCAAGACCATATGACATTCGGTCACATCGTCAATGAATTCTTTGAGCAGAAAGTCGAAGAAACATTGTTACAACCGACGTTTGTCACCGGTCACCCTGTCGAAGTATCGCCATTGGCGAAAAAGAACGATACAGATCCACGCTTCACGGATCGATTTGAATTGTTCATCGTTCGTCGTGAACATGCTAACGCCTTCACGGAATTGAATGATCCGATTGATCAGCGTGAGCGTTTCGAAGCTCAACTTCTTGAGAAAGAAGCAGGGAATGACGAAGCCCATGAATTGGATAACGATTTCCTTGAGGCACTCGAATACGGAATGCCGCCAACGGGCGGTCTTGGAATCGGAATCGATCGCCTCGTCATGTTGTTGACGAATGCACCATCGATTCGTGATGTTCTATTGTTCCCGACGATGAGACACCAACAGTAAAGAATCGTTTTAACCTCTCGCTCTTACGGGCGAGAGGTTTTTCTATGGAGAATGTTGCCGGTGTAAAGAGGCTAAAAACTTTTTCAGAAAAACTTTTGCAAAAAGTCTTGCGTTCTATTTAAGGATGCGGTAAAGTAATAAACGTTGCCGCTGATGGCAGCGGAAAAGAATAAAAAAAGTGGTTGACAACTGTGTCGATGACTTGTATTATTTTAAGAGTCGCCAATGAGCGACAGACGAACTTTGAAAACTGAACGATGAGGCAAAAAAAGTTTTACAATTTTTGAATGAAGCGCAAGCTTCGTCATTTTTAAAGAGCTATATCAAATTCTTTGGAGAGTTTGATCCTGGCTCAGGACGAA
>NZ_JACSLQ010000011.1:0-43770 GCF_018618205.1 Exiguobacterium sp. s157 | reverse complement strand
AATTTGATATAGCTCTTTAAAAATGACGAAGCTTGCGCTTCATTCAAACATTGTAAAACTTTTTTTGCCTCATCGTTCAGTTTTCAAAGTTCGTCTGTCGCTCTTGGCGACTAAATGATAATAACATTTATCATTATTGTGTGTCAACCAGTTTGTTTACTAAGTTGTAAGCAGCGCTGGCAACAGAGATAACTATAGCATCCCTTTCTATCACCTGGCAAGCATTATTCTAAAAAAACTTTAAAAGATTTTTCTCGTCCCCTTACTCGCATCTATTGTATTGGAGAAGGGGATTTTTCCCTGTCGACGAATACTCATCAATACCAACTTATAAGAAGGTGACACTTGATGCTCCAACTGCAGCCAAAGAAACGATCGAACCTGCGCATCTGGGCAGGAACACAGTATTACATATTAAAACGCCGAACACAATGGATGACGGATAAGAAGCGGTACACTTCTAAACGAGATACTGCACCACTGCCCCACCTCATCTATGAGCACCGCACCCCACTCTACCGAAAATTACGAGATATCGATCTCAAAATGCAACAGAATAAAGTCATTAATCTTAATATCGCCATTAAACAGTTAAATGGCATCATCGTTTCTCCAAATGAAGTGCTCTCATATTGGAAAGCCATCGGGCGACCTACAAAACGAAAGGGCTATGTGGACGGAATGATTTTGCATTACGGAAAGGTCACGACTGGAACCGGGGGCGGATTGTGCCAATTATCCAACTTGATTTATTGGATCACGCTCCATAGCCCACTCACAGTGACCGAGCGTTACCGCCACAGTTATGATGTCTTCCCTGATTCACGAAGGGACCAACCTTTTGGGAGTGGCGCCACATGTTCCTACAACTATTTAGACCTTCAAATCACCAATCGGACGGCACAGACGTTTCAACTCCTTCTATATATAGAGGGGGATTATCTCGTAGGGCAATGGCGGTCCAATATCCCACCAACCGTTCAATATGAGATATATGAAGAAAACCACCACTTCACGAATGAATGGTGGGGTGGAACAGTTCGGCATAACCAAATATTTAGAAGCGTCTTCTCCCAAGATGGCACATTCATCCGAAATGAGTTCATCACAGAAAACCATGCTTTAACCATGTACGACCCCTTCTTACCTGAAAACACTGCATACAAAAAAGCCGACTCATAAACCGAGTCGGCTTCATTTCATTACGCGTGCGGCAAGAATATAAAGTAAGCCAAGAAGATCACTAACATGCCGTACATGATTGGGTGAATCTCTTTCGTCTTCCCTTTCGCGACCATCATGAGCGGATACAAGATGAATCCGAGCCCAATCCCCGTCGCAATCGACGAAGTGAGGGGCATCATCAGAATCGTCATGAATGAAGGAATCGCGATTTCTAGCTTTCTCCAGTCGATATCGAGTAAAGCCGAAGCCATGAGTACTCCTACGATAATCAATGCAGGGGCTGTGACCGCCGATGTGACGACTGCCAAGAGTGGCGAGAAGAAGAGCGCCAATCCGAAGAACAAACCTGCGAATACAGCCGTCAAGCCCGAACGACCACCGGCCGCTACACCAGCCGACGATTCTACATATGACGTCGCAGTCGATGTCCCAAAGATTGCACCTGCCACTGTTGCTGTTGAGTCAGCCATGAGCGCTTTACTCGCACGTGGCACTTTGTTGTCTTTCATGATTCCTGCTTGACGAGCTACCGCTACGAGCGTACCCGCTGTATCAAAGAAATCAATGAAGAAGAACGTCAAGATGACGACTAGCATTTGGACCGTGAAGACTTCTGAGAAATTGATGAACGCTTGTCCGAACGTCGATGACATGCTCGGTGGTGCCGAGATGATGTCTGAGATGGCAGTCGGTGTCGGTACAAGATTGAAGATCATCCCGACAATTGCTGTGAGAAGCATCCCGATGAAGATACCACCTTTTACATTTCGAACCATTAACAATGCTGTCACTACAAGACCGAACACCGAAAGGAGTGTCGTCCCTGTTCCGAGTGAACCGAGACCGACGAGCGTCGCTTCGTTGGCGACGACGATACCTGCATTTTTCAAACCGATAAAGGCGATAAAGAAACCAATCCCTGCCGCGACCGCCATTTTGAGTGGTCCCGGAATTGCGTTGACGACTGTCTCACGAATACCTGACAGTGTTAAAACGATAAAGAACAAACCAGAAACGAGAACCCCTGATAGTGCCGTTTGCCATGGAATACCCATGCCGAGAACTACACTGTACGCGAAGAAGGCGTTAAGCCCCATACCCGGAGCGATCGCAATCGGATAGTTGGCGAACAAGCCCATCATGACAGAACCGACGAGGGCGACAAGACCGGTTGCCACGAAAACAGCGCCCATGTCCATTCCTGCTGCACCTAACACGTTCGGGTTAACGAACAAGATGTAAGCCATTGCCAGGAACGTAGTGAATCCTGCGATCAATTCCGTTTTGATGTTCGTTCCAAGTTCATTCAACTGGAAGTAACGTTCAATCCGGTTTCCTGATGGTTGGTGATTTGGTTCTTGCTTGAGCTGTGTGCTCATTGGTTTTCCTCCTTGGCTCGCCGTAAAACGAGAAAAGGTCCCCGATTGATAACCGGAGACCCCACGCGAAACATACAGGGACATAAGTCCCTGATCTATGTCTCGCCGTAGTGAAATCATTTAAGGTGATTTCGTAGAGACTCTCGGGCCATATTCCCGATATTATACGGCAAAATAATTTTTAATTGTTCGGATATGATAAGAACGTTTTTATCTTAACAACGGCAAAATCGAATGTCAACACAAATGACGGATTTTAATCAAATATTTCGATCTATTGTTCGGATTTACCAAATAAAAACAGAGGGGATTTCTCCCCTCTGATGGTTATTCCCACTCGATTGTTGCTGGTGGCTTCGATGTGATGTCGTACAGGACACGGTTGACGTGACTGACTTCATTGACGATACGAACCGAGATTTTCTCGAGTACATCCCATGGAATGCGGGCCCAATCTGAAGTCATTCCATCAATCGAGGTGACGGCACGTACGCCGACCGCATAGTCATACGTCCGCTCGTCGCCCATGACACCAACTGAACGAATTGGTGTAAGGACCGTGAAATATTGCCAAATATCACGTTCGAGACCGGCTTTCTTCACTTCTTCGCGCAGAATCGCATCTGACTCACGCACGATTTCAAGTTTCTCTTCTGTGATTTCACCGAGAACACGAATGCCAAGACCTGGTCCCGGGAACGGTTGGCGCCAAACGATATAGTCCGGTAAACCGAGTTCAGTCCCGAGTTCACGCACTTCATCTTTAAAGAGCGTGTTAAGTGGCTCAATCAACGTGAAGTTCATGTCTTCTGGTAGTCCACCGACGTTATGGTGCGACTTGATTGTTTGAGCCGTGTCCGTTCCACTCTCGATGATATCCGTATAAAGCGTACCTTGGGCAAGGAAGTCCATGTCCACAAGTTTAGACGCTTCTTCGTCAAACACGTAGATGAACTCATTGCCGATGATTTTTCGTTTTTGTTCTGGATCTGAAACGCCGGCAAGTTTCGCCATGAAACGCTCCTGCGCGTCAATCTTGATGACTTTCATATTGAAACCGTCCGCGAACGTCTTCATGACGCTGTCCGCTTCATTTTTACGAAGCAAACCATGGTCGACGAACATACATGTCAATTGGTCGCCGATGGCACGATGAACGAGCGCTGCGACAACCGATGAGTCGACGCCACCTGACAACGCGCAAAGAACTTGCTTGTCACCGACAATCTCGCGAATCTTCTCGACTTCGATATCGATGAAGTTCTCCATCGACCACTCACCTTTGGCACCACACACTTCATAGATGAAGTTTTTCAAGATGTCGTTGCCGTACTCAGAGTGACGGACTTCCGGGTGATACTGTACACCGTACATTTTGAGTTCATCACTCTTGATTGAAGCGACCGGACATGATGGGTTCGTCCCATCGACGATAAATCCTGGCGGTGCTTCCATGACGAGGTCGCCATGGCTCATCCAAACCGTATGTTCCACTGGGAGACCTTTGTAGAGCGCCGACGCTTCCGGTGTCGAGAAGAGCGTCGCTTTTCCGTATTCGCGATGTGCCGCTCGTTCAACACGTCCACCGAAGTGATGCGTCATAAGTTGCATGCCGTAGCAGATTCCGAAAATCGGAATGCCAAGTTCGAAAATTTCCGGGTCACAGCGATATGCGCCTTCCGCGTACACACTGTTCGGTCCACCCGAGAAAATAATCCCGGCCGGAGCCAGTTCACGAATCTCAGCAGCGGTCATCTTGTGGGAATGAAGCTCACTATATACACCAAGGTCACGTACACGACGTGTGATCAACTGGTTGTACTGGCCTCCAAAGTCGAGCACCAAAATCATCTCTTGTTCTATTTTCACAAAACCTCCACCTTTCTGCCTTCTTCTCAAAAAAAAGAGCGAGCTTCTCCCACGGATTCACTAAACCGAAGAAGAAGCACGCCCTTTTCTGTGTATACGAAACGTGCTCCTTCATAGTCGGTCCATTTACGGTGGTCCGGTAGAGACTCTCGCGCCAATTCGCGAGTATATACGAAGGAATGCTGTTCAATTATCTAACTAATGCGTCTATCTTACTGTATGCATCCGCCTACTTCAACTCATAATTCGACGAATCATGATTTTCCAATATTCTTTATATTTTGAATTCGGCGTTTTTTCGGCATAGATACTTTGTTCAAACAAACGGGTCAATCTCGTCATTTCCGTCGATTCATAATAAGCATCGACCTCTGCGGCGAGTTCGGACGGCGTGCGCCCGTCGACTTTGAAACCTGCTCCGCGGAGTCGTTTCACTAGATATCGATGCATGGCGACAAGTCGATTTTCATTCAATGGACGCCGTGTCCACCAAAGCATCATGACGAGGCGTTCAATCGATTTTCGGTTCCATACGAGAACGGCGACCGTAAAGACAATCACAATCCAACCCCACACCGGCATATTCCAGTTCTCCGTTGCCGCCTCTCCCGACGTCACATCATCGAGTGCCAAATCTTCTTGCGGACGATTCGTCGGCTCGTCGTCTTGCGACGCTTGTGGATCATTGGCCGCTGGATCGTCTGCATTCGCTTCGTCCTCCGTCTCGACTTGAAGCAAGTTGGCGTCCGAGAAACTGATGGTCGCCTCGAGCGGGACCCAGCCTGCGCCTTCCACGAAATATTCTACCCATGAGTGAGCGTGACGGTTCCGGACCGTGTATTCTTCTTCCCCTTGGATAATCCCGCGAGCATCACCCATCGTGAAACCTTTGACCCAACGCGTCGGCACTCCGCTCGCCCGGAGAAGGACGGCAGCCGAGGTCGAGAAGTTGTCACAGTACCCGATTAACGTATCGAACAAAAATTGATCGACGTAATCCGTATCACCTTCCGGGACGGCTACATCTTCCGTATTGTATTGGAAATCTCCAGATTGGAAGTAGGCTTGGACTGCTTGGGCTTGGTCGTAAGGTGTCTCACTGTCGCCCGTGATATCGGCCGACAAGTCGCGGACCCGATCCGGAAGTGAATCCGGCAATTGTAAGTACGCCTGCCGCTCTTCTTCCGTCAACGTCGTCACCGGCTCATTCAACGCCAGTTGCTCTTCTGTGAAGGAAGGGACACTGTAGCGAAGTTGAATCGTCTGAGGCGTCGTTTGCCCGTCATTGTCGAACACGATTTTCCCGGACGGTCGGATGTGAATCGTCTCGTTCGGAAACGGTTCTTCGATATTCCCGACTCGGAATTCGGTGCCATTGTCCGTCTCCGTCGCCTGTGGGTATTCTCCACCATACGGGACGAACGTTTGGCGCCGGTCAAATCGGAGCAACGCCTGTTCCGGTGTCGTATCGACAGCTTGGTCGACGAGTTGTCCGCGGTTATATTCGGAATCGAGGACCGGGGACTCGACCCAGCCTTTCCCCGTATAAATCTCTTTTGACTCGATGCGCCAATAGCGCGCCGGCACACCACGGGCGATGAAGACGATGCCGTCATCTTGCTCAAACGGTCCGCCGAGTTGTTCATCGTTCACCCCATAGCCGACTCGACCGCTGCCTGAGCCTTCATCGTTCCCAGCATTTTGGAAACTCGTCGTCAACCGATCGGACCAATCCCCTTCAATTGTCGGCGACACGCTCGCGAGCGCCAACACGACCGAAGCGAGGAGCGCGATACTGACATAGCGGACGAGCGATTTGCTCGGTCGTTTCGCCAGGTCGGTGACGAAGAGCAATAAGAGCGATGCTAAAATTGCGAGTAAAATCTTCCCTTCCCCGTCATAAAGCGTCCACGTGTCAAAGTAAGCCATCAGTCCGAGCGTCGAAACGATCATCCCGAGAACGAAGCCATAGCTCGGATACGTGCGTCCGACCAGGATGGCGAACAGTACCCCGATGAGTGCCATCGCCGAGAAGAAAATCGCCTCTTCCGGCAAAGCCCCGCTCAGTACCCCGCTCAAATCCTCTAACCATAGACCGAACCAATCCAGGATACTCCCGTGGTACACGTACAAGACGATAAAGAAATTGAAGACGACCACACCAATGAAACCATACCAAGGCAACAAGCTCGCAAACATCGGAACGAGAAGCAGGAACAAGAACGGCCAATTGACATCAAATGTCGTACTGCCCACAATCGGCTCGACCCAAAATGACAATAAGTAGGCGGCAAGCGCCGTATAGACGATTCGTTTCAACCATGCCGTCATGTCGTCACCTCGTTCGCCGTGTACAAGTGATAGCTGCCTTGTGTCTCATTCATGATCTCACGCACCCATTTCGTCTCGAGTGGGCTAATCAAAATCAAGTTCCCCACTTCTTGCGGCAGGTTGCGCTTCACTCGTTCGACAAGGCGCCCTTCCGGCTCCGGTGTCGCTGTCAGCAAGTAATGGCCGACCTCTGCGCTTTGGTCCGGCAAATGGAACAGACGGACCTGCTCTTCGATGACATACAGTTCGAACGGCAGATTTTTCCGCTCGAGTTGTCGGATTGCACCGACGAGAAGCGACAATGAACGTTCGAACGCTTCTTCATGCCCAGCCGTTGTCGATGGGACAAAGACAAGCGACAGTTTCTTCTCCTGCTCTTGGTCGAACGTTTTCGTCATTAAGTTTCCGCGTCGAGCCGAGGCTTTCCAATCGATTCGACCGATGCGGTCCCCGGCCGCATACTCACGGACACCACTCGTCGTATTGGCAACCTCGGTATATGTGCGCGTGCGGCGATACTGTTCGCCTCGCCCACCGACTTGCTCGTCACGCGGTAAGTCGAACGGAAGTTCAGCAGGTGAGACTTCAACGACCGTCTCGAGTCGCAACGTCCGTTTGCGGTCGAACAATCCGAACACGTCTCGCACGTGAAGGACAGTCCGATCGAACACGTGGATGCCGCGTCGAATCTGTTCGATTTCGTAATGGACCGTCTCTGTCCGTCGAAAGAAACGATCGACCGTGGTAATGATGACATCAGTGGATGTCGCGAGTCGCGGCGGCGGTGTCTCTTCTAACGTGACGACCCCGACAAGAAACGGGTATTTCCGCTCCACTTGCAGTTCCACGTCCATCGTTTGGCCCGAGACGAGTCGTTTCGTCGTCACACGGCGCGACACGTTCGCGGCTGTGACCGGATAAATCATGAAAATCGTCCAATAGGCGGCCAGGACGAAAAATGACCACCAGAGCGTCGACGCGACGATACTCCCTTCAATCCGGGCGAATGCGTAAAGTCCGAATGCCGCCGCCCACACAAGGAACAGCTTCATCCAATTTTTCATACTTCTTTGACCTCACGATCCATCGGGACCGGAAGTGTGTCGAGCCAACCTTTGACGAGCTGTTCGGCCGTCTTCCCTTTATAGCGCGCTTCTGCCGTCAGTAAAATGCGATGACCGAGCACACTACCGGCGAGCGCCTTCACGTCATCCGGTAGCACGAAGTCACGGTTGTGGATATACGCCCACGCCTGTGCCGCCTTCATCAAAGCGAGTGTCGCCCGTGGACTGCCCCCGAGATACGTGTTCGGGTCGTTGCGCGACTCGTGAATCAAGCGGACGATATACTGTTTGACGGCACTCGAAACGTGTACATCGCGCACTTCGCGTTGCATCTGTTCGACTTCATGTTTCGTAATGACACTCTGTAACGCCTCAAGCGGTTCTGCTTTCTCAAACCGCGTCAGCAGTGCAATCTCTTCATTGAAAGATGGATAGCCCATCTCGATTTTAAGGAGGAATCGATCCAATTGAGCTTCCGGGAGCGGATACGTCCCTTCATGTTCAATCGGGTTTTGCGTCGCCATGACGAAGAACGGGGACGGTAAAATTTTGACTTCACCGTCGACCGTCACGCTGCGCTCCGCCATCGCCTCGAGCAAGGCCGATTGTGTTTTAGGAGAGGTCCGGTTGATTTCATCGGCCAAAACGATATTACCCATCAATGGACCCGGCCGATATTCGAACTCTTTCGTCTTTTGGTTATACATTGAGATTCCGGTCAAATCAGAAGGCAACATGTCCGGTGTGAATTGGACACGTTTGAAATCCAAATCGATGGCTCGACTGAACGTCCGGACGAGCATCGTTTTCCCGACGCCCGGGACATCTTCTAATAACACGTGCCCTCCGGCAAGTAAAGCAGTCAAACTCTTTGCGATGACATCTTCTTTTCCGACGATCACCGTCTCAATGGCATTGATGATCGATTGAATGGCTGGACGATATGACATAGCCGACTCCCCTTTTTTCTCTGATCGCTGACGCGTTAGAAATTAGAATGTTCTGACTTTATTGTGACACATTCGAGCGCTCGTGTGAAAGAAAACCATCATGCCAATGGGCTCTCCATTCTTTACCCGAAAAAAGGCGCCTTGTCTCCGATTCGAGCAGGCACCATGGCATTTATTTCGGTCGTTCGATTTCGAACGTTTCGCCGAGCGTGGCATAGAAGTTTCCGGCGAGTCGACTTACCGGTGCCAATCGTTCGGCGTCGATACGTCCGGCTTCATAAAGCGCCGGGTCAATATGGAACCTCACGACTCGCGCAATCAATAAGTCAGCCGTCACTTTCCCGTCATGCTCAATCGGAACGTGATGGTGCAGTTTACATTCCATTCGGATTTTGGCTTCTTTCACGCCTGGCGTCTCGATGATATCACTTGGTGCGGTCATGAACGTCGTCCGATCAAGCTCACTCTCCGCTGGCCCTAAATTGGCCGCGGTCTCGTTGACGAGAGCCACGTTCGTCTCATCGACGATATGGATGACGAGTTCTTCTGTCGCGACCGCATTGCGGGCTGTGTCTTTCATGACACCGTTCTTACGTTGAACCGATACCGATAGTAGCGGCGGCTCGGACGCCACGATGTTAAAGTAACTAAACGGCGCAGCATTGATTGTGTCGCCGTTTCGAGTCGTCACGAAAGCGATCGGCCGCGGAACGATACTCCCGATTAAAAATTTGTACGTGTCTCGCTCGGTTAACGCTGAAGGTTCAATCGATAGCATAAGAGCACCTCTTCCATAGTCATTTCTTCTCTTTCAAGCTATCCTGTTCCCTTCGCATGTGTCAATCGGAAGCACATTTGAATGTGTAAGATGCTGAAATCCGGGGTATATCCGTCTAGATATGATATTTAAACAGAGAATGCTTGATGGCACATTGTTTGAGCAATTCGGTGTTCATCTAATTTTTCTTTTTGTATATTTCCGTTATACGACAATGGAATTGGAGTTGGTTTTTAGTTAAGGAAGGAAGTAGAGTGTATTATGGGCAAGTGGATTGAACAATTGAACAGTCGTCAAATTCTCGGCATCCTTTATGGTGTTTGTATCACCAGCCTCGTTTTAACAGCAATCGGTGCTTGGTTCGTTCGGGACGATACCGTCTCACCGACCGAACTTCTGACGTTGCGTTGGATCTGGATGACCGGGCTAGTCATGTTTATCACTGCTATTTTATTAATTGGACGTCCTTTGATTACACGAATGGTCAGTCAAAACGAAAATATGCGCGCGAAGCAAACAGAGATGCAGTCCGTGCTCGAGGCGTCGAAACAAAACGAGACCAAACTGCAGTATCGTAACGAATTGATTGAAGTACTCGCTTCGAAGGAATCGTTACTCGACTATTCGGCTGTCATCGAAAAAATCGTCTGGTTGACCGAGGCCGAGTTCGGGGCCGTATTGCTCGTCAAAGACGATGAAATCACGTCCGTCGTACCGAAAGGGATGACCACTGAACAACAAGAAGATTTGAAAGTACAGTCGCTCTTACTCAAACGCGTTATGATTTCAAGAACGCTAGAGGCGAGTTCAAAAAAAGTGGCCGACCAGCTTCACGGCTACCCGTACTATATCCATGAGACCGTCATCCCGGTAAAAGATCCATCAGACGGAACGATGATCGGTTGTTTATATTTGGCCTGTTACGATAAGCCGTTCGATGCGAGTGAAACATCAGAGTTGAACGCGTTCGCGAACCAGTTGGCCATTTCGCTCTTACGGACGCGGCTTTATCGCCAGATGCAACAGGATCGTAAAGAGACGGCACAATTAATCAACTCGGTCCGTGAAGCGATTCTTTATTTCAACTATGAAGAAGACACGATTGTCGGCAACCGCGCCTTTATCCGCATGTTCGATGAACTTCAATTCGAATACGCCGGTTATGAGGAACTGACAACGTTATCGATTGATATCGAACAGTTTGCCGAACGTGTCGATCAACAAGACCTTTTCATCAGTTATATCGAACGTGTCTTCGACCAAGAGCCGCCGGAAGACGGTTTATCGATTTCATTGGATCAAGGCGATTGCTTCCTCCAAGTCTATGCAGAGAGTATTTACCGAGACGGGAAGATTCACGGCACGATGCTCGTCTTGCGCGATGTGACGGCCGAAACTGAAATTGACCGAATGAAATCAGAGCTTGTCTCGACGGTATCTCACGAATTGAGAACGCCGCTGTCATCGATCTATGGATTCACAGAGTTGATGCTCGAGCGTGATTTGAAGGCAACCCGCCGCGAATTGTACTTGAAGACGATTCACGATGAGGCGAAACGTCTCTCGTACTTGGTCAACGACTTCCTCGACCTTCAAAAGATGGAGGCCGGAAAACAGACGTTCGAGTGGGAGACGGTCGATTTGCTCGAGCTCGCCCGCGACAGTATCAGCTTTTATCAAGAGACGACCGATTCGCATCATCTACACCTTGATGCCGATGTCGGACAAGACTTTAAAATCGAGGCCGACTTGGAAGGGATGCGACAGTTGCTCGGTAACTTGCTCAGTAACGCCATCAAGTATTCCCCAGAAGGCGGCAACGTGCTCGTCTCGTTGGAACGACTCGAAGGACAAGTCGTCATGAAAGTCCGCGACAACGGGATGGGTATCCCTTCTTCCGCCTTGCCGAACTTGTTCGGCAAATTTTACCGGGTCGATAACTCAGACCGTCGTAAAATCGGAGGGACAGGACTCGGTCTCGCCATCTGTAAAGAAATCGCGAAAGCGCACGACGGACATTTACACGTTGAATCGATTTACGGGGAAGGTAGCACATTTATTTGTGAATTGCCGACGTTGAAAGAAGCGATTCATCAATGAACACGACCGGAGTCGTTCCGGTCGTGTTTTTTACGCCTTAGCTTCTATTTTTAGCAGGAATGTTTTGGGATAATCTAGAAAAAGAGTAACATCGAGAAACGAAGGCAACATCGATTTACCCTTCCCATTTTTCTCGCAGGTTAAGTCTAGAAAAAGAGCTATACTAGTAAGGAAGAGACAGACAAGATTGGAGGTCATGAAGTTGGATCACCGCGACCCACCGTTTTCAGAACTAGGCGACTTTAAACAATGGGGACGTTTTGATATAAACGTGCCACTTCAAGGCGGGCAAGCCGAACTGCAAGCTGCCGTATCGATTGTTAGACATCATATTCCTTTGCGGTTGGGTGGGTTTTATATCATCGCGAGTGAAGATGGGATTTTGCGAAGCGGCTCTCACGATGCCAATTTGCAAAAACATATCATTCACCTGCTCCAACAAGTTCAAACGGGCCATGTGGAAGATGAAGCATTGATGAACGAACCGATTTGGACGATTCATTATTTCACCACTCCATAAACGACAAGAGACGATTCGGGCGTCTCTTTTTTTGTGCAAAAAAAGAACGCCTGAGGAGGCGTTAATCCCATCGAGACATAATCGCAATGGATTTCTCATAGTACTCAGTAGATAGTTTGTACTTCCCATTTTCACGTAGCTCACGCGCTAACCAAAGGGCGTATTTGTTTGTGTACAAATAGTCATCGAACGACTCAAAGTATTGAACAGCTTTTTTCAAACTACTAATCAGCTTTAATTTATCGAGTTCTTGATAACAATTTTTATAAACTTCAAAATGATGGTGAAATTCTTCTAACCCTTCATGGTTCCCTATAATTTCATATCCATTGTCAAGCCATTTTATAACCCCATCCGAGTCTTCTTGTTCAGCATAAACTTCAATCAAGGAAAGTACACTGTAAAGTTTACTTTTAGGATCCGACTTGTAAGACAGACTCTCAAGAAAGTACTCTAACGCCTTTTCTTGGTTCCCTAACAAAGAATAAATTTCACCCATGTTGTTATACAACATACCGTTATAATACTTTAAGTCAGTTGCACTGGTAACTTTAGTGGCTCGTTCGTAATGGGATAACGATTCTGAATAGCGCTTTCTTCTTTTATAAGAAAGCCCGATGATTAAATGACATTCAATGATTCGTTCTACATAAAAATTATCTTTAAAATAACCAAGCGCAAATTTAACATTTTCAATGGCTTGTAAATAATCCGTCGACTTGTAGTACAATCCTCCCATGATGTATCGCATATCTGCAATCTCCCAATCAGGGATATTCGATGTAGGCAATTGTTCATTTAATTGCTCTAAAAGCTGCAATGATGATTCTTTATCGTTTGATTGAAAATGGGTCAAACTTTGCATGAGCAAATATCTGATTTTATTGTCTCGATCTAATTGGTCTTCAAGCCACCCCAATTCGTTTAAATAACGCCCTTTTCCTCCAGGCATCAAATCGAATCTTGCCAATGTAATCAGCAGCATAATATATAATTCTTTTGATTGATTAACTACTGGATTAGAAATGTATTTTTCAATCTGCTTTCTTCTATCTTCATCTCTTCTCGTTAGAACTGCTTCTCTTAGAATACTTTGAATTTCCTCTCTGACTTTATCAACTTGTTGACTAAAATCAAAATAAACAGGGACATCTATATTTAACTTTTCAAAAATCAATTCTAGTACTTCTTCACTAGGTGTAGTTTGATTATTCTCAATCTTACTTAAATACGATATGGAACAAATACCTCTCGCTAAGACAGATTGCTTCATGTTCCTACGCATACGCTCTACTTTAATAAGGTTACCGTAGTTATATTCCATCTTAAGTAGTAGCTCCTTCGTCCCAAATATGATTAGTTTTTGTATAAATTATTCGCTATTTCCTGCAGTTTAGGAAAACGGAAGCTAAAAACCTCAAAAAAATCGATGCTTTTTGCACTAATTTTCCCAACCGACTACTAAACGAATGACCTAATATTCATGTTAAGATTTAAATAAGAACTAATATATTAGTTCTCAATTTAGGTCCATTGGTTTATTAACAATCTACCACCAGAAAATATGGACATTTAATAATGGAGGTGAATATAGCATATGGGAAAGTTAAACTTCTTGCTTGCTGAAGACTACATTAAACCAAAAATTTATTTTCAATCAAAACAACAAAATATCTTTGATGCATCATATTCTTCGTCTGATCGAAGCCAATTTGAAGGATTAGAACATTTAACCCAATTGTTACGTTCATCAACAGGTTTTATAGTTAACGCTTTCCAAGTTGATTACTATCAAACTTTACCACGACTCATAGCTAAAACATTGAAAGAAAACAAAATGTACAAGCGCGTTTATGTTTTAGGCCCTGAACTATCTCTTTCTATTCTAAAGCGCAGTTCTAAAACCGTCTATGAGAAACATTTCCAGGAATTCGGATATATAAATATAGAACAAGCATATGATAGTGTGCTTAAACAGTGTTTAACACTATTGAAAGAAGGTCATATCTTATATGTTCTTCCTGAAGCCTCTATTTGTTGGAATCCAGAACCACTTACACAATTTAAAAATAGATTTACTCCTTTGTGCAGCACCTTACTCAGTCAAGAAGCAAACGTTCCGATTTTGTCATCAAGCACAAAAGAAAATAATGACAAATTTATTTTACACGAACCAAATATGCCTCAACAGTACATTGGTGACTTAGAATCTCGCATTGAACAGCAATCTGATGCGATTTATTCGTTGCTAGAATCACCATTTTCTGAGTAAAATCATACTAGGGACTGCAGCTTACAAAATACACCACCCTACATTGGAGGAATTATCATGAAAAAATTAACTGGAATTCTCTTTATTGCCACAGCACTCTTTTTACTCGGAACTTCTTTCAAACCACTAGCAGACGATTTTCCACGCCTGACGAAAATCGATATGATTGTAAAACCTGCGGCGGATGACTTTCCACGTTTAACTAAACTTGAGGCTCCAATTCAGAAATTTGCAGATGATTTTCCACGTCTTACGAAAATCGAAGAGCCTGTCAAAACATTCGCTGATGATTTCCCACGCCTTACGTGATTATTAAAAGAGACGCCCTCGTGCGTCTCTTTTTTTATTTCCGAAACTCTGGAAATAAACTTATTGAAAAAAAGTCAAACAATTTACATATTAACCTCCATTTTTTTCTTGTTTCCTTATATAATAACGGAGACATGATGACGATTTCATTTCACAGCTACTTCACCTATCTTATGAATAAAGGAGCGGATCTCGATTGAACCAAACGAAATCATCTTGGAACTTGAAACTGTTGCTTAGCTCTTCCCTCGTCATTGGTGGCATGGCCATCGCCCCATTCGACTTGACGCCGAACGGTTTCGAATCGAGCCGAGTCGAAGCTGCCTCTACATACACGACGACAGCGAACTTGAACCTTCGTTTAAGTGCCGCCACATGGAGTCCTGTCCTTTTAACGATTCCAAATGGGGCGACCGTCAAATATGTTAGCAAGTACGGCTCTTGGTACAAGGTCAGCTACGGTGGCAAGACCGGCTACGTCGCTTCGCAATACGTGAAAGTTTCGACTCCCTCGACGATGACGCCGAGCTCAGCCTCGTACTACAAAACGACGGTCAATTTAAACTTGCGATTGACGGCAGCCTCGTGGAGCTCGGTCTTGACGACGATCCCGAACGGCGCCACCGTCAAGTATGTCAGTCGTTATGGCTCTTGGTATAAAGTCAGTTACAACGGAAAGACGGGCTATGTCGCTTCGCAATACTTAACAGCCACCGGAGCCCCGACTACGACGACTTCTACCACGTCCTACCAAACGACGGTCAACTTGAACATGCGCTTGACGGCAGCCTCGTGGAGCACGGTGTTGCTGACTATCCCAAACGGTGCGACCGTCAAGTACGTCAGCAAGTACGGCTCTTGGTATAAGGTCAGTTACGGCGGCAAGACGGGTTACGTCGCTTCGCAGTATTTGAAGCCGGCCACGACGACGACACCAACAACATCAACCGGTTCAGGTCGGACGATCGTGATCGATGCTGGACACGGCGGGAATGACCCAGGGGCTGTGTACGGATCAGTGTACGAAAAAGTCATCGCTTTCGATATCGCCGCACGTCTCGCGAGTACGCTCTCGAATACATATGGCTATAACGCACGGATGACGCGCTCGAACGACGTGTACTTGTCGCTCGCACAACGCGTTGAATTGACAAAATCGTATAAAGGTAGCGCCTTCGTCAGCATTCATAACAACTCGTCGACGAATACGTCTTACCACGGTCACGAAGTCCTCGTCCCGACCGGTGAAAGTTATACGACGAACCCATACATCTCGGCTAGCCGCAGTTTAGGGGCAGCCATCAACCGTGAACTCGGTGTCCGAATCCCAACGATTCGTAACCGTGGTGTGAAATATCAAAACGTTTATGTCGTCGGCAAGAACAGCGTCCCATCGACCCTTGTCGAATATGGTTTCATCAGCAACTCGAACGACCGCTCGCACTTGACGAGCACCACATACCGGCAACGGATGGCAGATGCCACCGCTTCTGGGATTCATCAATTTATGAGCACTTATAAATAAGCAAGAGACCTGATCGCATGCGATCAGGTCTCTTTTTCACTGGCGGGACAACGCCAAATTTTATGATGCGCCCCCGGACCCCAATAGTGCTCAATCGTCACGAGCGGCGGACCGAGCCGCTTCTCCCAATAGGCTTGTGACGTTGGAAAGCCGGCATCTAAATAAAATGCCGTTTGTTGATTTGCCACGAGTTGCCGTCTCATATTGTCTATCAAGAAACGACCGACACCTTGGCGTTGGGCACCAGGTGCGACGTACATGCATCCGATTTCAGGAACGTTCGGCTCGATGTCGACGTGTGCGGTAATGATGTCATTCGGAGGCAAAATCGCGGCCGTCCCTACGATGACGTCGTCTTGGAGCACCACAAAAATTTGAACGGTCTCGTCTTCGAAACTGTCTTGAACGGTCGTATTCAACCGTTCGACTTCTTCATCCAGCAAGTCGGCATCTTCAAACTGTTCTCGGCGAATCAAATCACTCAGACTCTCCATAAACAGCCGTTGGAGCGGCTTTACATCTTCACGTTCGAGCGGGCGAAAGTTCAATCTCTCCACTTCCCTCTGTTCCTGAATGATACCTGCTAGTCTTTACCCGCGTCCGCTTCTGGCGTAACGTTCGGTTGATGCGACCCTTCCACCGCCTCGAGTTGCTCGAGATGATCGTAACCGAGATGTCCATGCGTTCTCCAGATGAGGACAATTGCAGTCGTGACGAGCAATAACGTCAAATGGAGAAAGCCGATCGGAAACATGCCCGGCTTCATTAGTGGAATGAGTGCGAACGAGACATTGAACATCGTATGGAGCAAGAAAACGGACCATAAATTCATCGTCGTAACATTGTAGAGCCAGGATATGATGAACGTGAACGCGAGAATCGCCATGGCGTATGCCCAAAACGGGATGAGCGATTGCCCGGTCCCCTCCATCAAAAAGAGTGGTGTATGCCAGACGGTCCAAATGCTCCCTACGAACAAACTCGCTTTGATCGGGGTCGTCTTCAATTGACACGCGTTGAGCAGATAACCGCGCCATCCGTACTCTTCTTGCATCGTGCCGCCTAGGAACAACATGTAGAAGAACGTCGGCACGACGAGCCACGGACGCTCAAACAGCAACGCCCCTTCTGCATCGGACCACCAATAGGCAATGAGGAAAACGAAAGGAAGGAACAACAGGCCGAACGCATAGTATCTGCCTGCCATCCGCCACTCGAATCCCCGCTTCCATAACGTCGTGACACCTTCCCAACCGTTCTCCCGGAACGCCATGTAACTCCCGGCAAGACTTGGACCGAACGCTCCGATCAGCACAATCGCTTGAATCGGTAACTCGGTCCCAATAAATAGTCCCCACCACGCCAACCATGAGAACCCGAACGCGATGAGGAGAAATAAGATGATTTCTTTCTTTGTCGGTATCATTCGTCTCCTCTCCTTCTATCCGTAGTTTACCCGCTTTCCGAACGACTTCCCTATTTCATGCAAAAAATATTTTTATTATATGAAGCAAAATGATAGATGGACTTTTGAATTCCAAGGTATAATTGAAATTACAACAAAATTACATTCATAGTGAGGTATATATGGAACCAGTCGTTGAACACTCGATGAGTCACAATGGGTTTCTCGTGATTCTGTCTTATCTGATTGCCGCCGTTTCTGCTTACGCCGCCATCGAACTGGCCCGACGTGTCAATTCAGCGAACCGTTCCACCCAAAACGTCTGGATCATCGCTGGTGGCGCGACACTCGGTCTCGGCATTTGGTCGATGCATTTCATCGCCATGCTGGCCCATGAGGTATTGCGACCGATCACGTATTCGGTCCCGCTCGTCCTATTGTCCGTCGTCATCGCCATGGCCGGTTGTATGTTCGGCTTCTTGATTGTCTCGCGTCGCACGACTCGACCAGCCCTAATCGGTGCCGGACTAGTCATGGGAGGCAGTATCGCCAGCATGCATTACGTCGGGATGGCAGCGCTCCAAGGCGTCACGACTTCCTACAATCCATGGTTGGCGACGCTATCGATTTTGATTGCGCTCGGCGCCTCGCTCGGCGCCCTATGGATTGGCTTCTTTTCGAAGTACACACAGAAAAAGATGCATATGGAACTGAAGGTGTTCTTCTCCCTTTTGATGGGTGTCGCCATCTTCGGCATGCATTTCGTCGGCATGCTAGCGGCGACGTTCACGTTCGTTGAGACAGACAGACCTTTCGCCAATGCGATTGAGCCTTCACTGCTCGCATGGCTCGTGACGGCGATTACGATTCTCTTGTTCGCCATCTTCTTCTTATCACTCACGCTCGATCGTCATCTCCGCAAACGAGAATTCATTCAAGCGACGATTCTTGATTCGACGACGGATGCAGTCGTCACGACGACGAAAGACGGGATGATTCAATACGCGAACACAGCCTTCTATCGCTTGTTCGATGAAGTCGAGCAGGATGCCTTCTTCCAAGACTATCATCCGTCGCTCACAATCAATCAACCGTTCCATGAACCGAGACGCGTCGATCTCGACGACCGGACGATTGAAGTGACGAGTTATCCACTCAAAGGGGAAACAATGGACCAAGTACTTTGGTTCTTGCGTGACGTCTCGGAGACAATTGCCTCACAGCGGCTCGTCGAACATATGGCGTATCACGATACGCTCACGGATTTACCGAACCGGCATAAGCTCGAACGGATTTTAGCCGAACATATTCAAATCGAAGACCCGGTCGCTTGTCTCTACATCGACATCGACCGGTGGCGTTTCTTGAGTGACATGCTCGGGCATCACGGCTCGGACGAACTGACGATGCAAATCGCTGAGCGTCTGCAAGTGACCATTCACCCGGATGACATTTTGACGCGCGTCGGTTCATCCGAATTCATCATCTTGCTGTTTGATAAGCGGAGCACGCTCGCCAAACAGAAAGCCGAGAAGTGTATCAAGGCGATCTCGCAACCGTTCGATATCGACGGGACGACCGTCGAACTGACGATGAGCGCCGGCATCAGTCATTATCCGAAAGATACGAAGTCGGCCGAGGAGCTCGTGCAATACGCACGCCTCGCCGTCCACGAGTCGAAACGGACCGGTAAGAATCAAATTAAAGAATTCGAAGACGAGTCGAAGCATCAAATCCTTCGTACCGTCGAAATCGAAAAGGCGCTCGCGCAGGCGCTCGACCGAAATGAGTTTTCACTCGTGTACCAGCCGAAAGTGTCACTTACGCAAAATCGACTCGAAGGCGTTGAGGCGCTCCTGCGTTGGAACAACCGCGAGCTCGGTCACGTGTCACCGACAGACTTCATTCCAATCGCGGAGAACACCGGCCTGATTCACTCAATCGGCAGTTGGGTCATGCGTGAATCGTGCCGAGCCTGGGTCCGTTGGAAGAAGTCGGGCGTGAAACCATTCACGCTTTCGGTCAACGTCTCCCCGCTCCAGTTCGCGCGTGAGGATTTTGTCGAGTCGCTCCAGGCCATCTTGGATGAGACCGGTATGGACCCGATGTTCCTCGAGCTCGAGGTAACGGAGTCGTCGATGCTGTCATATGAAGAATCGACGCGAGAGAAACTCACCCAGCTCCATCAGTTCGGGATTTTAATCTCACTCGACGATTTCGGGACGGGCTACTCGTCGTTCCGTCAATTGCGTGAGCTACCGGTCCAAGTGTTGAAAATCGATCGGTCGTTCATCGTCAACTTGTTCACCGATCGGAACCAGGAAGCCATCGTTCGCTCGATGATTCAACTCGGTCATAACTTGGGTATGAAAGTGCTCATGGAAGGTGTCGAGACGTCGGATCAGCTCGAATGGTTACTGAACGAACAGTGTGATTACGTCCAAGGTTATTACTTCAGTCGTCCACTTCTTGAAAAGGACGTCGTGAAACATGTCAAATCGGTCACGACGTACATCGAGTTTGGAAAGACACGCGCTTGATCAGACTGCAGCCCCTGCGCTGCAGTCTTTTTTGTATGCCAAAAATCTCCCATGCCACCAGGCACGGGAGAATCGTTTTACGAGACTTGCGCTTTTTCTTGCTCGCGAATCAAGTGGTATTGTTCGAGGATTAGCTTCGTCAGCGTGTCATCCTCATGCAATTGGAGATATTTTTCTACCGTCGAGACGATGCCGTCTTCTTCGATGGAAAGATTAAGTTCAGAAGATTCTGAATCCTCAGGGTTATAATAGGTCAAGGCAGCCGCGATTCCGTAGGCCAGTTCATTCGGTTCGATGCCGTTATCGATGAGTTCGCGGGCTGGTTTGACGAGCCGATCACTCGGTCCGAGCTTACGGATTGGTGAGCGGGCGACACGTGAGACTTCATCTTTCAACTTCGGATTCTCGAATCGTTTGATGATCTTTTGAATGTATTGGCTGTGTTCTTTCGCCTCGAACCCGTACTTCTCGAGGAGGAGCCAACCAGTCTCATACAACGCGCCTTGCACAACTTGACGGACACGGCGGTCTTTGAGCGCCTCGTCGATCGTCGCTTTCCCGAACAAGGAACCGATGTACGACGCGATGGCGTGACCGGTGTTGACCGTGAACAGCTTCCGTTCGATGTATGGCCCAATCTCGTTGACCCACGTCACACCTTGAAGCGGGGGCCGCTCGGCCAATCCTTTCGTCTCGATGACCCACTCGTAGAATGTCTCGACCTCGACGAATAGCGGGTCTGCGTGTTGTTGCAACGGGACGATCCGGTCGACGGCCGCATTCGGGAACGAGGCATTGGCCGTCCCGATACCACCTGACGCTTCGATCGCTTGATGAAGTGATGCGCTACCGCCAATCATGTTCTCGCAAGCAATCACATAAACGGGTGCCGACGTCACGCGTTCACGGAGTCCTTCGCTGATGAGTGGCGCGACTTTCGGCAACAGCGTCGGTCCGACCGCGGTCGTGACGAGATCGGCCTCCGCGATGAGGGCGATGACCCGCTCCGGATCGGTCAAACTGTTGACGCCGCGGACCCGGTCGACGAGGACGTTGTCGACGCCTTCTTCGGCGAATCCGACTTCATAAAATCGCTTGTCTTCTAACGCTTGGATGACGGTATCGTTAATATCGACGAACGTGACCTCGTAACCACTCTGATTGAGCAGCAATCCGATAAATCCACGTCCGATATTCCCTGCCCCAAAATGTACGGCTTTCATGACGCCACCTCTTCCATGAATAGCGACAAAATCTCTTCTTTCGTCTTCGCCTGTACAAGACGCTCGACGTTATCCTCATCTGAACAGATGACCGCGATTTGGGACAGGAGTTCCAAATGTTCGTCATCCACACCAGCAATCCCGATGACGAGTTTCGCCGTCTGGCCACCGAAATCGACGCCGGCCGGCACTTGGAGGATGGAAATCCCCGTCTTTTGAACGGCGGATTTCGCTTCCTCGGTCCCGTGCGGAATCGCGACTTGGTTCCCGATATACACGCTCGAGAGCGCTTGACGTTCGTGCATCGCTTTGACGTAAGCCGGAGATACGCATCCGGCTGCTTCTAACACTTCACCGGCTGCGTCAATCGCTTCGGCCGACGTGTTGAACGATTGGTTGAGTCGAATCATCTCTGTCTGAATGAATGGCATTTTAGTTCCTCCTATACCTTAACCCTTGTCTCTGTTTACTTGTGTTATGAGATTTTGCTGCGTTCTGCTTTAATTTCTTCGATCAATTGATCGTAATAGTCGGCGTTCAAGAAGTTCGTGACCGAACGGTGAATCGCATCTGGCACTTGTGCCTCGGCCCGGTCCGTCAAATCCTCATGGGTGATGATGAATTGGGCGTCTTTCGGCAATTGGCTAATCGATGTGTTCGTGACTCGAATCGGCAAGTTCGCTTTATTCACTTTATTGCGAAGCACCGACG
Organism: Exiguobacterium sp. s157; assembly: GCF_018618205.1. Taxonomy (NCBI): domain Bacteria; kingdom Bacillati; phylum Bacillota; class Bacilli; order Caryophanales; genus Exiguobacterium; species Exiguobacterium sp. s157. The sequence continues at coordinate 21,609 of NZ_JACSLQ010000011.1, read as the reverse complement.
CGCCCATCGCGCTCGAACCCATACCGGCGTCACAAGCAAAGATGATGTGATCGACTTTATCGAGACGGTCGTGAACGAGAGCTGACGCATATGACTGTTTGCCTTTCATCGCGCTGACGTTTTGTGTCGCTTCTTCAAGTGACACTTCTTCTGCCGCGCTCGATTTCAAGATGACACTTGCCACGGCGAACGTGACCGCTGCCGACAAGAGAATCCCTGTGACGAGCCCGAGGTACGAACCGCGTGAAGCCATTGCGAGGATTGCGAAGATACTACCTGGTGACGCTGGTGCGACGAGACCGACATCGAACAAGACGAATGTGAAGACCCCAGTTGCCCCCCCTGCGATCATCGCAAGGATTAAGATTGGTTTCATCAAGACGTATGGGAAGTAAATCTCGTGAATCCCACCGAGGAAGTGAATGATCGCTGCCCCTGGTGCCGTACGTTTGGCCGCGCCTTTCGCGAACACCATGTAAGCGAGCAGTAAACCAAGACCTGGTCCCGGGTTTGCCTCAAGTAAGAACAAGACCGATTTCCCGGCGTCCGCCACTTGGTCGACACCGAGCGGGCTCAAAATCCCGTGGTTGATGGCGTTGTTCAAGAACAAGATTTTCGCTGGCTCGATGAATAGACTTGCGATTGGCAACAGTTTCGCACCGACGATCCAGTCGACACCGGCTGCCATGACTTTATCAAGGCCGCTCATGATTGGACCGAACACTTCGAAGCCACCGATCATGAGAAGACCACCGATGATTCCGACCGAGAAGTTGTTGACGAGCATTTCGAATCCAGCTTTGACTTTGCCTTCGATGAGGCGGTCAAATTGTTTAATGACATATCCACCGAGTGGACCCATGATCATCGCACCGAGGAACATCGGAATGTCCGTCCCGACGATGACCCCCATCGTGGCGAGTACCCCGACGACTCCGCCTCGTACATCATGAATCAACTTACCGCCGGTGAACCCGATTAAGAGCGGTAACAGATACGTGATTGTCGGACCGACGAGTTCTGCTAATTTTTCATTCGGCCACCAGCCCGTTGGAATGAAGAGGGCGGTGATAATCCCCCAGGCGATGAAGGCGCCGATGTTTGGCATGACCATCCCGCTCAGGAAACTCCCGAACCGTTGTACTTTGACTCGAACCCCGCCCGAGCCAGCTTGCGCATTCGCCATGTATAAAACCTCCAGTCGATTATTGTGAAAGGTAGATTGTTGTAGTGTAGCTAACCGGTTTGTGCTCTACACTCGTATTGTAGTCTCAGCGTAAGCGCTTTCTCAATTCAATCCAGTTCACACTTTGGCAACATTCTCTGCCAAATAAAAAAATGACCACGGCGGGTCATTTCTCGTGCAACGTGTCTTGAATCATTTTCTTCATACATTCATGAAGCAAGAGACGCAGTTCTTTCTTTGAACCGTTACTGTATGAGTTCATATGTTGTTCGCTCTCAATCAATGATCCACTGACGGCACTGAGGAACTGGAGTTCGACGTCCTCTGCCTCTTCCGGTGCGAGCAAGACGAGCAGACGGGATACCGGCTCGGTCGATTGGTCCATCATGAGGAGCGGGATCGATTGATTCAAATCGAAAGCGAACACGCTCGCCCGTTCGATCGAGGCGTGACGTCCATGGAACAAGGCCAGTTTCGTGCCCGGAATCCCGAGCCCGGCCACTTCGTGACGCCGGAGCAATTGGGCCGATAACTGGATACCGCTTTGGACGAGTCCACGTTCTTCTAGATGCGTCCCGATATCGAGCAAAATGTCTTCCAGTCGGTCGCTATTATCGAGCGTGACGAGATCGAACTGCCGGTCCATCCGTTCGAACGTCTCGACGAGAGCACCGAGTTCATTGAAGTCGAGCATCGTCGAGTGGCTCTTCTCTTTCGTCTGGAACGACTGCGGGAGCGATAACAGCAAGTGGCGGACGCGTTGCACTTCTTCGTTCGTCAACAGCGGGTTGACGATGAGCGTCGGCACCGATAACGGCGGCAACGGCACGGTCGACAAAATGACGTCATAGTCGTCGAGTCGATGCTGTTCGAGACCGAACAACGACGAGTTGACGACGTCCTGCATCTCTGGAAACTCTTGTTTGACCCGGTTGACGAGCATCTTCGAGGAGCCTAGACCGGCCGAACAGACGACAAGGGCTCGATATTCCCGACGCCGGACCGGTTTGACGAGCGCGGCGGCGAAATGCATCGCCCAAAACACCGTCTCTTCTTCCGTGAACGTGTTTGTCCCGAAGACAATATCGGCCGCCTGTTGAATGGCCGAACGTAAATGCGGATAGTCACGGTCGATGTGCGGACGAACCGTGTCCGTATCCGGAAGGGCTTGGGTGTTCATACTCGACAAGATATGGGCGAGGAGCCCCTTCTCGAGCGCGGCGTCGTCCGTGAAGGCGAATCCGTGAATCAGTGAAACGTGATGGATGAGCTTATGGACACGGATCTGCATGACCCAACGCTCTTCCTCATCTTCTTTCATCTGTTCCTTCAACGACCGGAGCCGATTCGCTTCCTCGGCGAACCAGACCCGCTCCGCCATCGAGAACGGCGTCCCGAGGGCCGTCTCCATATCAAACGCGACTTTCAAGTAATCGTCCGAGCGTCCTTTCGTATACATCTCTAGGAAGAACCCGGCGTCCAGACGGGCTTGTTGCACGCCATAGGCGAACGTCACCCGCATAATCGTCCGGTCGTCCATCCGCTCATACGGATGTTCCTTTAGATAGTCGTAGCCGTCACGAAGCGCCTCGAGCATGACGTCACACGGGACGGTCTTCAAAAAGGTCGGGATGTAATCATCCTCCCCGCGGACAAAGCGATAGAACGCGAGCGTGTCCCAATGAGCGAGCAGCGCATTGATCATCAGCTTCCGCTTCTCGGCTTCGAGGCCGAGCACCCGCGCGCCGACCCCTTTCTTCCGCTCGACTTCAAGGTGATACTCGTCGAACCAACGATCGAGTTTCTCAAGGTCTTGTGTGAGCGTGCTCGGTGACACGTGCATCTGTTTCGCGACCGCCTGCAGCTTGAGCGTATCTTTTTCAAACAGGAGCCTCCAAGCGAGCTCGAAGATGCGGTCCTCCGCCGTTGGAATCGCCTCGGCCGACAAAATCAAGTCTTCGCGCAACTGTTGCTTCGCATCGGAACGACCGATGAGACTGAGGCCGTGCCCGCGCTGCCAAGCGAGTTCCAATTCGAACTCGCGCAGGATGCCTTCGAGCAGTTGACGTTCCCGTTGAATCGTCCGCTCAGACAAATTGACCGCTTGCGCGATTTCCGCGAGCGGGGTCGAGGTCTCCGTTGCCAATAGATGTAGTAAAATCGAGCGCTCTCGGGCGCTCCACTCATGTTTCATATGCATTCACCCATTCCTCGACGAGTTGTCGATATTCCGTGAGCGATAACATGTGTCTGACCGAGCGAACGTGCGCGGTCGGATGATCGACCGTCTCAGTCCCGGCTTGATAGATAATCCAATCCACGTCTTCCGGGATGTCTCGATACGTGCCGTGTTGAATCACACACGACAATTTTCCCGAACACGCTTCGGCAAACAGCTTCGCCGCCATCGCGCTCGTGACGAACCCGCATGGACAGGCAATATATACGTTCATGTCAGACCTTCTTTCATCGCTTATCTTTATCTAACCATACGATGCAACCGCTTACTTCACCTACTATTTTGCTTGTTGGCAAAGATATCGGCAAGCAGTAAAAAGCACCTCTCTCTTTAGAGAAGTGCTTTGACAATCGCAGTGTTATTCTACCGTCACCGATTTCGCCAAGTTACGCGGTTTATCGACGTCACAGCCACGTGCGAGCGCGGCGTAATACGCCATGAGTTGAACCGGTAACACCGTAATGAGCGGGGCGAGAATCGGTTCGACGTGCGGCAAGATGAACTCATCGTTCTCGTGCTCGACGCCTTGCATCGAGATGATACACGCGTTCGCACCACGGGCGACGACTTCTTTGACGTTGCCGCGGATGTTCAAGTTCGTCTTTGGTTGCGAGATGAGCGCGATGACCGGTGTGCCGTCTTCAATCAAAGCGATCGAACCGTGTTTGAGCTCTCCGCCCGGATACCCTTCCGCTTGGATATACGAGATCTCTTTTACTTTGAGCGCGCCTTCGAGACAGACCGATGCATCGAGTCCGCGTCCGATGAAGAATGTGTTCGGCGTCGTCTTCAAGTAACGGTCCGACAAATCTTCGAACAGCTCTTTTTGCGACATGATCGAGTCCATGATCGTCGCGACGCGCGCGAGCTCCGGCATCAACTCGAACGGCAACTCTTTCCCGTTCGCACGGGCGATATCATACGCGAGAATCGCGAGCACGGCGATTTGGGCCGTGTATGCTTTCGTCGACGCGACCGCGATTTCCGGGCCGGCGTGGAGGAGCATCGTCTCGTTCGCCTCACGCGAGAGCGTCGATCCTGGTACGTTCGTCATCGTGAGCGCCTTGTAACCGCGCTTCTTCACTTCGACGAGGACGGCCCGGCTGTCAGCCGTCTCTCCAGACTGTGACAAGAAGACGAAGAGCGGACGTGAACTTAAGAGCGGCATATTGTAGCCGAACTCTGACGAGACGTGTACCTCAGTCGGGATGCCGGCAATTCGCTCAAGGATGTCTTTTCCGACGAGCCCAGCGTTATAACTCGTGCCACAGGCGACGATATAGATGCGGTCCGCTTCCGAGACGAGCGAGCGCACGCCTTCCGTGAGCTCGATGTCACCGGCGTCGTTCTGGTAGTGCTGGATGATGTTGCGGATGACGGCCGGTTGCTCGTCCATCTCTTTCAACATGTAGTGCGCGTACGTGCCTTTCTCGATGTCTGACGCATCGATCTCGGCCGTATACGGGGCACGTTCGAGGACGTCGCCGTCGAGTGTCTTGATCGTCGCCGATTCGCGCGTCAAGATGACGATCTCGCCGTCGTGGAGCTCGAGGTACTGGTCCGTCACTTGGAGCATCGCCATCGCGTCAGACGCCACGACGTTGAACGTGCCGTCGCCGAGTCCGACGAGGAGCGGTGACTTGTTCTTGCCGATATAGAGGCGTTCATTGTCCTCCGAGTCGATCATCGCGATCGCGTACGAGCCGTGGAGCTCAGCCAACGTCTTGCGGAACGCCGCCTCGACGTCATTTAGCACGACGAAGTTCTTCTCCATCAACTGGACGATGACTTCCGTGTCCGTCTCCGAGAGAAACGGCACGTCGAGCGTCGCCTTGATCTGTTCATCGTTCTCGATGACACCGTTGTGGACGAGCGTGAAGCGGCCCGTCGTGCTCTGGTGCGGGTGGGCGTTCGGGACGCTCGGCACGCCGTGTGTCGCCCAACGTGTATGGCCAATCCCGATGGCGCCTTCCGCTTCGACCGGTACGATGTCACGAAGTGCGGCGATGCGGCCGACTTCTTTGAACACATGAACATCATCACCGACGAGCGCGATTCCGGCTGAGTCGTAGCCCCGATACTCGAGCTTTTCCAACCCTTTCAATAAAATCTCTTTCGTTCCGACTTGACCAATCATTCCTACAATTCCACACATAACAATTCTCCTTATCGATTCGATTTCTCGAAAAAGGAAACGGGCTTTTTTGAGTACTGTCAACGTGTTCCTCGTTGTCCGTCCGGTCACCCGAACGTTTTAAAAGAACACTTGTAGTCGTGACAGGCGACTAGGAGGCATCCGCCGAAACATCGATTACCCCCACCTCGTCAACTCCGCAGAGTTCTGGCGCTTTTCTTTCATAGCTGGCCGTTTCTCCAGATACCCTTTCATGCTAGCGGTTCTAGATGTAAACGAATAGCGATTTTGTCACAACGCGCTTCAATACTTTTTTACTGTTCATGCAAAAGTCACCACTTTCACTAAAAAGCCACTTCTTTTACAGGCTTGTCCCATCGACCTCGTTCGGGCATGATAAAGGTATCTATTAGATGAAGTGGAGGAATGGCTATGAATATCGTCTTTCTCGTCATCGGCATCATCTTATCAACCGCATCCAAATGGCTGCAAATTGAAGGACAGAGTGAACTTGGCGATTTTCTCGTGTTTCCAGCCGCCTTTGTCTTGGCGCTCGCACTCTTGTTCAGCTTCCCGTTCTTTAAAGAATGGTGGGACGACCCGTCGCTTCGTCCGAAAGCGTATCGCTTTGCCGGACTTGCTGCCGGCGGTGTCTTATCGTTTCAGCTCTTCGCTTGGCTTCTGTTCGGACAAGGGGAATGGCTCGGGGCACTGTTCCTCATCCCGTTCCTCATCTGTCTCTACTTCGTCATCCGCACGTTTAAATGAAAAAGGGGAGCGCCTAGGCGTTCCCCTTTTTTAAGATATGTCGAGGTCGAGTAGCACCCCATAATGATCACTCGGCACCACGTTGGCGTCGGTGACGGACGTCTTCCCAAACACGTCCACGTTCAAGATGAGGGGGTCATCTTCGACACAACGCAATAACATCCAATCATAACGCGACGGTCGTTTCAGCAAGGCATCCTGTTTCAAATACGGATTGTGTCTATAATCCAACGTCGGCTCATCCCCACCACGACCATGCATGGCGACATCCATCCAACGATGCCCGGTCAAATCGCGATGGATCTCCGACTGTGGGTCGTCATTGAAGTCCCCGCATAACAGCTCGTAACGTTCTCCCGCATCGATCCACTCGCGGACGGCCCGCACTTGCGTTTCCCGAATGTCCGGCGACCGCCAATTCAAATGGACGTTCGTCAATCCGAACGCGTGACCTCCTGCTTGAAACGTCACCCGCATCGCACAGTAGTTCGCTTCTTCTACCTCGTGGTGCCAAATCGCATCATTCGTATCGAGCGGAATATTACTTAAGACAGTGAGCCCTTCATCGGGTGAGTCCGGATAGGCGAGAAATACGCAAAACGGATAGCCCGTTTCGTTGGCGATTTGCTCGGCCACACTGATGCCTTGCTCCCCTTCCACATACGTTTTGACTTCTTGAAACGCCAGCACATCGGCGTCAATCATCTTCACTGTGGCACAGATGGACTCGATCCGCTCCGACCATAATGTCGGATTGTTCCAGAGGTTGAACGTCGCAATCCTCATGTACTGGCTCCACTTTGTTGCAAATCTGTCAGCACGAATTGTTCGCTTTCTTGAAGCTGTTGAATCATTTCGCTCAACTCACCGACCGTGTTGTCTAAATAGTAACGGTCCGGTGCACCCGAGCTTAGAAACTCGTTCCGCAATATGATGACCCGCTCGCCCATCTGCGCATCGCTCGGCCGGTGTTGATCACGTTGGACGTGAACGTCTTGCTCCGCCCATAAGATGACCTAGCTCACTTCAATACCTTGTTCAATCCAGTGCGCCGTGTAGCGCTTCACGTCTTGCCAAAATGCGACCCAGTCGACGACGACATCATATCCCGCTTCAAGAAAATTATCGGTTAAAGATACGATGTTCTTCCATACCAGGTCGTTCGCCCGCTCCGATTCCCATGGCCTTTCACGACCGGACACCGTCATATGACTGATGTCGTCACCAGACACATATGCACTCTTCTCCATGTCTTGAGCGAGCCGTCTCGCCGTCGTCGACTTTCCGACGCCAGCCGGTCCCGAGATAATCCATACCTTCCGCTTCATCAATTGTTCCCCCTTCAACATGTAAAAGGAAGCGCCTAGGCGCTCCCCCACTTTTGCTCTTCTCGTAATTCGGCTTCCGTGACGTAGTGATCGTCGAGCTGAGCCATGTGACGCTCGTACAGACGATGCTCAAGAATAGCGAGCCCGTATGCTCCTAGCCCAATCAAAGCGAACGTTTGGAGTGTAATCAAATCCGTGAACAATGCATAAACCCACACTAGGAAGAATGGTAGCGTCACGAGCCCGAAAATGGAGTTAAGATGGATGAGGCGCTTTGCTGCATCCGACTTCAAAAACTGCTTTTTGATGTTCTCGCGTTGCCACATCTTACGAAAATCAGGAAGACCCGCTGCGACACTGAGAAATATGACTGTCATGGGTGAGAGCCAATTATACTCTAATGAGAAAAAGAGAAGCGCGGCAAACACCGCTGACAAGAATACTTGTGTGGAATGCTTTCTCTGATCGAACGCCGTCAATTCTCGCATTTGGCTACGCTTATCCATGCTCTCGCTCCTGCTCCATCTCACGGGCTTCCCGAATCAACTTTAAATCCTCTCCCGTCAAATAATGACCGTCATGCTTTTGGATGATACGGTCGAGCCATCTCCCCAAAAAGGCAGCTCCCCAGAAAAAGGCTTGCGACAACAAAAATGCCTGGAACGTTTGTGGCTGTGTCGTCTCATAAAATACGACGACCCCGTAGTATCCGATTGCGCTAAACCCAATCAAATAAACCGTGTACCGCAACGTGAGCAGCTTTCGTGCTTTTTCGTTTTTCACGAATCGGAGCCACATGAGGAATCGAGTCGTTTCGATGCTAATCAACATAGCGAAAATCGCTACTAAGAACACTAGAAAAAACGAATCGGGCATCTCCCAGTACGATGCGTAAACGAGCATCCCAACGATTGCAGAAACAGCCACGATGCCAAAACCCCAACCGGTCCACTTTTCAAATCGAAGAATCGTATCAATTTGTTGTTTTGATTGTGGTGATAACTCCATTCAACTCATCCTTTCGATTACTTGATCATATGCCGGCATCGTCGGATCACACGCCGTTTTTTTTGCTAAATGACACACTCGAACCGTTTTATCAAATACTTGACCGCCGGAAAAGTAAGGTAAGAAGCGAGGAACATATAGAAAGGTTGTGAGCCCGTCGATTCACTCGTCAAAAGTATGGCTAGCATCGTAAACCTTTCGTCACCACACTTCTACTTTTTTAAAATCGTATTGATTTGTAATTTTATTTTTGGCGATAATTCCATGAGTCTTTCTCTTTTTCCAATATATCTGAATAGGTTAGCAACTGCGGTTGATGCAGCTCGATTCGTTGTTTCCATTTTTTCTCCCGATAAGATCCTGTTAAATTCCAAAGGGCGACTACGCCGCCAGTTAAAATAAAGGCACCCTCGTTTACGTACAGCGGAATGAACAGCGCAAATAATGAAGCGGCTCTAATCCAGCAGTCAATGAGTCGGTAACGTAACACCTGCACGACAGCTTGATGTTCGGCAAAATGACGTACGACTCGATATTCCATGTATCCTTTATAGGCCATTCCCATAGATACGACTAACATGACTGGGATGACCCACGTCGCCTGTGTCCATAACATAACGACTAACGAGATCAAGAAAATGAATAGTATCGGCCAGCCAAAGAGCCGTTCGAATTGTTTGGCACGTTCTAACGAGATATCAAATTGACGATCCATTTGGGACCTTCCCTTCAATCACTTCCTCATACGTTGGCATTTCTGGTTCGACCTGTTTGAGTTTTTTGACAAACCACTTCTGCCGAATCGGACTCAAGGCTCCCCATATCCCAAAAAAGAGACCGATCAAGAGACCGAGATCTTCCGCTGTCAGCAGCGTCACCATGAGTGTCGTCAACAAAAACGCGTCCATCAGTTCAAACACGTATTGGAGAATAAGGATTCGATGAGCCTTAGGATGCTCCGTCATCCTCCACATGAGGCGCATTTCTTTATAGCCTGTCGCGATGATTATGAAAGAGACCGAACCCATGATGGGAATGAGCCACATTTTCTCCAGCAAGAGGGCGACGATGACGGCTGTGACATATAGTATCAACACCGGAACACTATATCGCCGCATCTGTTGAATCCATTTCATATCTCGTTCCATCTTAGATCGCCTCCTTGTCTAAATGTTTATACTCTATATCATGACGTTTCGTTTGCATTTCAACGTTCCACGTCCATAGTACGGCCCCTCCGATGAAGGCCGTGACCCACACATAAGTCACGTTTGCCGTGAACAAAAGTTGATGATTTAACGCGAGAAAAAAAGCGACACTGTTCACGCCGTCTCGCGCAAGTTGGCGTCTATACAATCCCTTCAATTCTGGGTGGAGTGTTAGGCGCATACGATAACGTTTCATATATAAAATATTGAGTGGAATGAGTGTAAACGCGATGTACAAGGCGCCCCACTTGAGGTCATCCATCCACAAATCAATCGGTAGCATCAGGACGAAAAATGTTCCAAAAAGACCAAAAATCCATTGATCAAAAAGTCGGTTCCATGCCCTCTCTTGTGTCATCCGCTCATTCATCGCTTGTGTCGTTCCTTCTCTGATTGCTCTAACAATGGGAGACGTTCACTTAACTGCTTCTGGAATGATCGACCGAACACTACCCATAGGAGCAGTACAATGAATATCGTCAAACTGTCATATTGCAAGAAGAGGAGCGCTACGGTTATTGAAATGAGAATCGTCGAGTTCACCAAATCATATACGAAATCCCACTTAAGTAAGCGCACTAAATCTTGTTCGCTTATATGCGCACGCCGCATTCGATACGTTTTCACATCCAACACAATCATGGCGATTCCAATCACGACAAGCGGAATGGTCAACCATAAATAACTTCCGAAGAAGGATATAGCGAGCGCCATCAATGCGAACGCAAGGGAAGCATAGCTTATGCGAAGAGGTGACTTCCCCCATGTGTCCTCCTCCATATACCAACGTGTCTCTTTCACTTAAGGCACACCCTTTCATTACAATCCTTACCTTACTGATACGTGCCCTATCCTCTAATTGTTTCATATTTTCCAAATATTCTCGCAATGAATCGTTCGACTTTTTCAACAATTGCTAAAGGATCGTCCGCCACCCTGATTCAATTTCTGATATACTGATAGCGTATTCATACCTACAAATTTTGTTGCGAAAGGTGCAGAAAGTCATGGGTCCAAAGTATAAGCAAGTCGCTGAACAGATTGAGACGGATATTATGAATCACGTCTATCAACATACGAACAAGCTCCTCACCGAGGAAGAATACGCCACGAAATACGGCGTCAGCCGCAACACGATCCGAAAAGCGATTGAGATTCTTGTCAATAAAGGCTACGTCTATCAAGTGCAAGGGAGCGGTGTCTTCGTCCGTGACCATTATATGAGCGATTATGTGAACCTCGAGAAGTTGCAAGGTCTCACGAGTGACTTCAGTGGACGGAAAGTCGAGACGTGCGTCCTAGATTTCGAATTGACGACAGCGAACGATGAAGTGGCCGAGCGGATGAAGTGTGATATCGGCACACCCGTCTATTACGTCAAACGCCTTCGTCTCGTCGATGACCATCCGTTCTCGGTCGAGGATTCGTATTTCCGGAAAGACCTTGTCGTCTATCTCGATCGGAACATCACCGAGAAGTCGATTTACAACTACTTCCGCAACGACCAAAAACTCGCCATTGGTTTCGCCGATCGTGTCATTTACGCCGACTTTTTGAACGCAGAAGATGCCAAACTACTCGGGTTGAACGAAAACGATCCGGCCCTCCTCGTCGACAACACCGTCTATTTGACAAACGGTCAAATCTTCGACGTATCGCGCTCGACACATCATTTCCGTCATGTGAAGATGCTCAAAGTCTCAAACATCAAGTCCTAAACGCGCTCGAGAGATTGTTCTCGTGTGCGTTTTTTTATGTTCGCATTTCGGACAAAAGAAAGGGTTTACATGTAAGCGGTATCGTGCACTATCATCTTTTTATAATTTGTAACTATGAATTTTGGTTATCCATACAAAAAGGAGAGATAATATGGTTTCTGAAACAATTGAAATTACTCCCAAAGATATCTTCGGTTTAATCGCCCTTTCAGGCGACGCGAAAGCAAGCTACCATCATGCGATGCTGTTGATGCAAGAGAAGAAGCGGCTGAAGCGGTCAAAGCTGGTGACGCGACATTAAAAGAAGCACACGCCATCCAGACGAAATTCGTCACACTCGAGGCACAAGGGAAAACGGCTACGGTCGGAGTCCTCATGGTGCACGCGCAAGACCACTTAATGAACACGATCCTCGTAAAAGAGATGCTCGGCTATATGATGAACATGCAAAACGAAATCAACCAATTGAAAGGAATGGATCAAAAATGATGAAAATCGGACTCTTCTGCGCAGCAGGTATGTCAACAAGTATGTTAGTCGAAAAGATGAAAGCGGTTGCCGAGCATACGTTCACAGAAGTCGTCTATGACGTGCTTCAAGCACCACTTCAAAACTTGACCGACACACTTGCCGGAGCCGTCATCATCGTGGTGCTCATGTCAGTCATGTGGTGGTGTGGAATTCACGGTGCTGCCATCCTCATGGGGATTAAGGGACCACTCCTTACAGCTAACACGCTCCAAAACCAAGCACTCCTCGATGCGGGTGAAACACTCCTTGCCGGTGAGAACGCGAAAATCGTTACAATCCAGTTCCTCGACGTGTTCACGAAGCTCGGTGGATCAGGCATCACAATCGGGTTCATTATCGCAACACTCATCGTCGCCCGCTCGGCTCACTTGAAGCAACTCGGTAAGCTCTCGCTTGCACCAAGTTTCTTCAACATCAACGAGCCGGTCATCTTCGGGATGCCGATTGTGTTCAACCCGATCATGTTCGTACCGTTCGTCATCGTTCCTGCCATCGCATCGTTCATGGTGTACTTCTCAATCCTTTGGGGCTGGGTCGACCCGTTCAACGCGCTTCAAGTGCCATGGACGACACCACCAGTAATCTCCGGTTTCTTAATCGGCGGATGGCGTGCAGCGCTCTTGCAGATTGTCACGATCGCTATGGCCGTAGCCGTCTACCTCCCGTTCGTCCGCATGCAAGACCGCGTGTCGTATGGTGAAGAGTTGAAAGCACAAGAAGACGCAGACAAAGCGTCAGCCTAAGCAAAAAACGACAGCCCTTCTCAGCGATGAGAAGGGCTGTTATATTTAGGGAAACAAGTAATAATGTGGATGGTCCTCAAACATTGTCCGCTCAGTCGCCACGACTTAGAAATGAGGAAAGATCTCTATGACAAGAAAAAATATGCAATGGATCGCGTTTGCTATCGCTATTTTGCCTACGTTCGCTCTAGCGATGGCTATGATTGTCGGATTTCAGTTATCAAGAGAAGACACGAGAACTATCTTGTCTATAGCTTACGGGCTATCGGTGGCCCTACTCTTGATTTCTCTTCTTCTACCTAAGATAGTTACTAACAAATAGATAAGGAGTAACTGGATATGAAAAACTACACCCCTAGCTTCATGATCTTATCGAGTGCAGCGCTCACCTTCGGGCTTGGGTTCAAATCCATCGTCCCGTATGCGATGTTGATCGGCATCGGGCTACATATGATTTTTCTTCTATGTGCCGCCTACTCGTTAGGCAAGTACCGGGCCAATAAATCACAACTCGATTCGTAACGCCATGACACTTACTGTCACGGCGTTTTTTTCATCTGTTTCGTCTTATTACAAATCACTCTCACGTTCCCGGACCGGAAATTCAGCAGCGATGTCTCGCAAGCCTTTTAGAAAGTGCTCCACGTTCGCTACAGAAGTTTCAAAGTTAATATCAAGTTCTTCCGTCTCGTCCCCGAGCGGGTGCTCCAGATGGCCTCGCACGTCCACTTCGTCCCCATCGCCGCCTCTCCTCGTCACCGTCAAGCGGATATACGGTTCTGTCGGTTCGAACTCGACTTTTTGTGTGTCACCGGCAACGAACGACTCGAACACCGGTATGTAGTGTGCGACGAGCAAACTGTCGAGCATGATGTCATCGAACGTGATGCGATGGTCCGGCGTATGGAGCCCGACCCAATTCCGATGCCACGCCGCATCATGGATGTCATCGGCGTCAGGATAGGCATACGCATAGCTCTCGATCGTCACATCAATCGTTTCGTCGCGCGACGCCAACTTCGTGAGCGCCATCGTCAACCGTCCTTCCTGAGCGAATAGCCGTCAATCTCCAAGAGGCGCATCCGTTTCTGATCCACCGCTGCGTGGACGATGACCGTCACGCCTGGATTGAGTTCCATCATCTTCTTGATTTTCGTCAAGTCGTCCCCTTTGATTTCGACCGGCAAGACGAACTCGCCTTCCTTCAAATGGATGAACTTGATCTTTCCTTTGTCGTCATAACCTGTCACTTCATACGTTGCATACTCGCGTTTCATCAACATCTCCCCTTCTTCCGAATCAATCTCCACACCGAGATCACGAATTTCCCGTTCCCGTTCAATCCGTTTATTCCGTTCCAACAGTCCTCTCACGCCTAAAAGAGAAGAGAACAACACAAAAAAGATCACGAGGACATTCGAATAGACCAACCCATAGAACAACCCGTACATGAACCAGCACAGCAACGACATCATCATAAGCGTGGTCGTCTTACCCTGTTCCCGCTCTTGATTCGTTCTATGGTGTGACGCCATCGTCCGTCCTCCTCTCCCTACTTCATACGTTCCCCGCTTGAATCGGTTCCACACAAAAAATCCATCCCTGTAGCGGCAGGGATGGATCCATCTTACGCCTCGACGCTATCCGCGTGTTTGGCTTTATGGTCACCGATGACGCCGGCGTACCATTTCGCGCTGTCTTTCCAGACGCTGTGGAGACCCCATGTCGGAAGGACGTAAGAGAAGACTTGTGTCTCTGTCTCTTTGCCGCCTTCTTTAACTTTGATCGGCTTCGACATCCCTTCGAACCAAGATGGTGACCATTCTGGAGCGAGTGCCGTGTATTGTTTCTCACGAAGCTCCTTCGCGTAGTCCATGTAGTTGATCTTGTCTTCTGTCAAGACGAGTTCGTTCTTGTCGTTTACCCATGCTTCTGGGTTCGCGCCTTGTGAGAACCAACGAATCGCGCCTTCGTCCGGGAACATTTTGTAGCCTTTTTGCTTCATCTTCTCTGCAACTTCGAAGACGCCGTCCATCGAGCTCATCATGTTGCCGATTTCAGCCGGATCGTCCATACCGAGCACTTCTTTCGCTAAGCTACGTTTGTAGTAGACGCCACCTGGTGTCGTTTGCCACGAAAGCGCGCGCACGTTGCCATCTTTATCTTTCCCGAGGTCGAAGACGTAAGGGATGTAATCGTCTGAGATATCGTCGACGTTATAAGGCTCGTCTGAAAGGTTTTCCCAGTATCCTGCGTCAACCCATTGCTTGAGGAACGCGATTTCTCCTGTGAAGACGTCCGGTGCCCCAACGCCGCTTTCAAGTGCCGGCTTAAGTTTTGTCGGATAGTTCGCGATTGGAACGATTGTCAATTCAACCTTAACGCCGTTCTTCTCTTCGTATGTTTTGATTGGCTCTTTAAGCTCGTCCGTGAACGACCAAACTTTAAGTACGTCGTCTTTGCCGCCTGTCGCTTCTGAAGATCCTTCGTCGTTTGAGCACGCGCCTAAGACGCCGACTGATAGTGCTCCGATCGAGAGTAAGCTAACTAATTTTTTCGCATGAGTGAACCGTCCTTTATAAGTAGTTTTTAGAAAGCGTTTTCAAGAAGAGGTAATAATTCATCGAAAGCGCTTTCTAAAATAACTAAATAAAATATCGAAAGCGGTTTCGATTCGAGGTAAATGATTTTCGAAATCGCTCTCTCCTCTCCATTCCGCTGAAGCGAACAAAGCGACTTCGAAACATCATCGTGACTTCTTTACTTTTTAATCGGTGCGCATGACGCCCGTTCAATCAAGCGGACTGGGATGACGCGTCGTTCCGTGCGTCGTTCTTTGGCCGTCATCTGTTCAATCAACAGCTCGGCCGCCGCTTCCCCGATTTCGTCCGTATCTTGACGAATCGTTGTCAGCTTCGGAGTGATGTACTTGATCATCTCGATATCGTCGTAACCGATGATCGAGATGTCTTCTGGCACCCGGAGGCCATGTTTATGAACGGCTTCGATCGCGCCGATGGCCATTTGGTCACCTGCGACGAAGACGGCAGTCGGCGGAGATGGGAGTTGCAATAGCTGCTCCATCGCTTGTTTGCCTTCCTCGACCGAGAAGAACCCGGCGTTCACCAAGTATCCTGGTTGAATCGGTAAATCGAGCGCGTGCATGGCAAGCTCATACCCCTTGACCCGGGCCGCCCCAGCGTCAATCGACGAATCGCCGGCGATATGTGCGATGGCGCGATGGCCTAACTCATACAAGTAGTTCACAGCCATGCGGGCCCCTTCCGAGTTGTCGGAATAGACGACGCTACAGTTAGCGCTGTCCATATCGACCACGACGATCGGGATATCGCTTTGCATGAGCTCTTGCACTTGTTCATCCATTCGGTCCGAACAAATAACGACGATACCGTCGACCGCTCGGTGTTTGAAGTGCTCGAGGTAACTCATGTCGCGGTTGCGGAGGTTACGCGAGGCGAAGATCAAATCATATCCGTGTTCCTCAGTGGCGTGACGGAAACTTTCAATGATGCCATTGAAGAACGGATGCTTCATTCCGACTTCGTTCGCCTCCGAGAACATGACGCCGATCGCCCATGACTTCTTTGTCGATAACGACTGTGCGTGTGCGTTTGGCAAATAATCCATCTCAGCGGCAGCTTGTAATATTTTGGCTCTCGTCTTTTCGCTGACGTCTTTATAGTTATTCAACGCTTTAGAGACGGTCGTAATCGAAAAGCCGGTTTTTTTTGCTAAATCATAAATCGTACCCATGTCAGTCTCCTCTTCCCGAAAGCGCTTTCGGTAATTTGATTGTAGCGTACGAATTTGTAGGAATCAATTCTTTTTCGTGGAATATTTTAAGATTTATTTTCGTACCGTGTTTCTTCTATATTAACGGATAAAATCACTTTTTGTCGTTAGTGTGTCCGCGTGTATAACCAAACGAGGTTCGTGAACTTTTGAACTTCCGTCTCTCCCGTCTCACCTTTGAACAAACGTTGGAACGGTTTCAGCAACTGTTCAAGGACGATTTTCCGGAGCCGGTCTTGATGGAGCTCGTACGTGATTGCTTCGAATAAATCGGCTTGTTCCTCGGTCATCTTCACGTGCTCATGGATGCGCGCCGCCATCCCAATCAACTCATCTTTCGTGACGAGATTCTTATCCGTCGTCCCCCGCATTTGATCGACAGTGACCGGGTTCAAGATATGTTCTCCGGTGTCGACCATACGCGCCGCCATCAACTCGACGTAGGCGTACAAATTACGAATCAATCGCTGAATCGAGTAGGCCGTGTTCGTGATGCGGAGTGTGAACAGGATATGTTGCAACATCCCGTTGAAGAGCACGGTCAACTCGACCGAGTACGGACGAATCTCCTCACCGATAATCTCGGTCAAACGCATGGCGAGCCACTCGATCTCATAAACACGGTGCTGCAAGACGAGCTTCTTCAGCTCGGGCTCATTCGCCGACATGATCGACTCAAATAAGGCGTGGAGGTTCCGCTCTTCATTTAATTGAATGAGGATGGAAATCTGCTCGATAAAGACGTCCTTGTCACGCTTGTCCCGCCCCATCTGCATCTCGATGCGGCGCTGGCCGGCGTCATAGCGCAAGTTCTCAAGGATATTGGCGACACAGTCCGTCTTCGAGGCGAAGTAATTGTAGAACGTCCCTTTCGAGATGTTCGCCCGTTCAATGATTTCTTGGACCGACGTCTGTTGGACCCCGTTCTCAATGAAGAGATTCATGGCGACATCGGCGACTTTTCGTTTCTTATCTTTCATATCATTTCCTGCTCCGTTCTGTTTCATTTATAGATTCAGTATATCATTTTGAACTGATAGTACAAAATGGTTGATTTATTTATACGACGGGTATAAAATCACTACATCGACACTTACTAGTATATAACTATTCAGAACATAAAGGAGCAACTCGTATGAAACCAGAATTTCAAAAGAAACCGCCGTATCTCATGCTCGCGGTCCTCTTTGCCGGGGCGTTCATCGCCTTCCTCAACAACTCTTTATTGAACGTCGCACTCCCATCAATCATGGTCGATTTGGAGATTGCCGACTACTCGACCGTCCAATGGCTCGCGACCGGCTTCATGCTCGTGACGGGTGTGCTCGTCCCGGCATCAGCCTACTTGATCACCCGGTTCTCGAACCGAAGCCTATTCATCACCTCGATGGCGATTTTCGCTGTCGGGACGGCCATCGCCGCCTTTTCACCGAACTTCGGCATCTTACTCGCCGGTCGGATGATTCAAGCGGTCGGTGCCTCGACGATGGGTCCACTCCTTATGAACGTCATGCTCGTCAGTTTCCCGCGTGAAAAACGTGGAACAGCGATGGGGATTTTCGGTCTCGTCATGATCTCCGCACCAGCCATCGGACCGACGCTTTCAGGTTATATCGTCGAGTATTACGACTGGCGCGTCTTATTTGAGATGATTCTCCCGCTCGCCATCATCGGTCTCGGCCTCGCCATTTGGAAAGCTGAGAACGTCATGGTCCAAAATAAAGATCAATCGCTCGACTATTTGTCACTCGTCTTATCGACGCTCGGTTTCGGTGGTGTCTTGTACGGAGTCAGCTCGGCGAGTTCGGATGGCTGGGACAACCCGATCGTCTTGACGACGATGATCGTCGGATTCGTCGCGTTAATCGCCTTCGTCATCCGTCAGCTCAACATGGAGAAGCCGCTGCTCGACCTTCGGGCGTATAAATACCCGATGTTCGCACTCGCTTCCATCATCGCAATCGTCAACGCCGTCGCCATGTTCTCCGGCATGATTTTGACACCGGCTTACGTGCAAAGCGTCCGCGGCATCTCGCCGCTCGACTCTGGGCTCATGCTGTTACCGGGTGCCATCATCATGGGGATCATGTCACCGATTACGGGGAAACTGTTCGATAAGTTCGGACCGAAGTTGCTCTCGATCACAGGTCTCACCATCACAGCGATTTCGACGTATATGCTCGCTAACGTTCAACTCGATTCGACGTACACGTACATCGTGACGACGTACACGCTCCGCATGTTCGGGATGTCGATGGTCATGATGCCGATCATGACTAACGGTCTCAATCAGTTGCCGACGAGCCTCAACCCGCACGGAACGGCCATCAACAACACGGCCCAACAAGTATCCGGTGCGATTGGGACGGCAGTCCTCGTCACCATCATGAACTCGGTGACGAAGACAGAAGCCGAATCACTCATGACCGGCGTCGACCCAGCGACACTCACCGAAAGTGCGATGGGCGCGTTGACGCAACAAGCGTTACTGTCAGGGATTCAAGTTTCATTCTATGTCGCACTTGGGATGAACCTACTTGCGCTTGTACTGGCATTTTTCGTAAAACGAGTCGATGTACGCAAGCTCGACTTCAAGGAAGAAGAATCAGAACTCAAAAAAGCGAATTAACACAACAAGCCGTCCTGTTCGAACAGGGCGGCTTGTTTTCTGTTTATCCTTTTGTAAAACTCAAGTTATGCCGACTCGGATGCTCCGGATCGAGCTGGCGAATCTTGCGTTCGTAATACATCGTCGTCGCCGCTTGGCCCGCGACCGCACCAAAGAAAATCATCATCCATAAGAACAGATTTGACTGGAATCCATTTTTAAACAACAAACAGAACCCGATGGCCCCGAACAACGAGACAGCGTTGCGGCCGAGATACGTGCGGCGAATGAACTTCTGGACGGATGGTTCGTCTGTCAACCGTTGCATGAATTGGCTTTCGCGCCACTCCAAATAAATCAACACAACGAGCGCCGCTAAGAAGGCGATTCCATAACCCGTTTGAAACTCATTCATAACCAATAACGCAAATGACATCCCGACCGCGATGACGACGGATACGTGCAAGGGCATCCATCTTTTTTGATACGATTGAATCGAACGCATCCGTGCTTGTTTCTCCATTCCCATCACCTCGTTTCTATTTACGCAAGCAAACTGATTTTAGTTTCCTTAAAACGTGGGGTTTTTATAGAGATATTCACTCCGCCGCTTTTCTCATTTCACTCTCTTCACAGTCACATATTCTTGCAATAGGAAATTGATTTTATCCTTTTGATAGAATTGTACTTCTTTAGATGCTTCCACATACTCCTCGTGTTGCGGATGAGACGTATCGTTTAGGATGTCTTGAATCATCTGATTTCCAGTCATCCCGCCCACGTCTTCGAATGGCGTCTCCCCTTCCCATTCTGTCACCATCGGATATGGATACGGATAGTCGTCGATGACTTTCTCTAACGTCAGTTTATGCTTCCAGTCGTCCCCGTAGTCATACGTATAGTAAAGTTTCGGATTCGACTCGATGACGGTCGGCAATTTTACGTTCTTCATCTGGCGAATGGATAATTGCCGATACATTTCATAAATCTGTTGTTCGAATGCTTGTAATTGAGACTTAGACTTGAAGTAAGACAACCGAGCCTTATGCTCCTCGGCTTCATCTGAAGATAAGACGAACCGGAACGTCGGCTTTCGTAAATCATTTTCAAACTTTGCCAAGTGAGAGTCGTCCCACCACATAACGATTTGAATCGCGTCATGGAGCCGTTTGAAGTTCGTCTCGGCCGGGATGCTAAAGCGGCGCCAGACCGGTGTTGGGCTGTCGAGAAGTTGAATGTGGAACTGATACGCTTTGAACATAAAGTCGATTCCTCCTAATTTCGTTTCGGTCGCTTCTTTTTCTGATGATGATTCTTCCTGTTTCAAAAATACCTGAATGAACGGAAACTCGCCACTTACAAAATAGCACTTCATGATTTAGTTGCATAAATTTGGATGATTCCTCCCGCTTAATCAAAATGAAATAATTAAAAAGCCTAATATATGGTATTATTTGCATAGTTTATTTATTGAATAGGGAGGAAGAAGGATGAAAAACGTGTTCGTTTATTCGATCGGAATTGCTTTAATCCTATTTTCGTTGATTATATCGATGCCATCTGTTTCAGCTGCGTCAAAAAAAGAAAATCGTGCTATTATGGGAACGTCAGCATTAACACCTCAACAGATGGCGGACTTTGTCAAAAAGAAAAATCCGAAAAACGTCCGGCTTCAAGGTGTGACCGTCGAAGAGCTCGCCAAGCTGTTCGTCGTCATCGGAGCAAAAGAAGGTGTCCGTGGCGATGTCGCGTTCGCGCAAGCGTTGAAGGAGACCGGCTACTTCAGTTACAAAGGTGACGTGCTCCCGAGGCAACATAATTATGCGGGCATCGGAACGGTCGGTAACGGGGTAAAAGGTCATACGTTCCGCTCGCCTTTCCAAGGCGTCACGGCCCATATTCAGCACCTGAAAGCATACGCTTCGAAAGACAAACTGAACATGAAGCTCGTGGACCCTCGCTTCCGTTACGTGAAACGAGCATCCGCACCAACATGGCCCGCCCTCCAAGGCAAGTGGGCGATGCAGCCGAGAGGCAACTATGGCAACGACGTCCTTGCAATCTACAAAGAGATGGAACGGACAAAACTTCGCGTCGCCAAAAAATGAACGACTACAATGACTTACAGGGGTGAAAGATAGTGACTTGCAACCAAGTACGATTGTTTAGCGGACTCGCACTTCTCGTGACCGGCGTCGCTTTACTACTTAAACGTTAACAAGCATTCAGGGCATCTTAATCTGTACCCCATGTAAAGGACATTAATAAAAAAACTTATGCTGCTTCAAGGAGATGATTCCTGTACTGTACGGGAGTCATCTTTTT
>NZ_JACSLQ010000002.1:425293-642266 GCF_018618205.1 Exiguobacterium sp. s157 | reverse complement strand
ACTACTCTATCGGAGTTCTGTTCTGATTTTTCGGCAATAGTGTAAAATCGTATCGAGCAAAAACTGTCAATTTTATTTTAGCGTTCACATTTCTATCCCGCATAAGGTTAATTAATGAATTTAGTACCATAAATCCCAAATTTAATGCAAAAAAATAAGGTCTGCATGCACAGACCTTAACTATAAAATATTTATCCTCGTGATTTGAGCTCTTCTTCTTCATACGGATCGGGCCCGTCCTCGATTGGCGCATCGTCTTCGATGTACGCTTCAAGTTTAGGGTCACGTTCCACATACTCATCGTACGCCCCTTCTGGACCGTAGACGAAGTAACGACGATCTTTCGATGACTTAGGCTTTACCTTTTTCTCACTCATCTCGTTTCCCTCCCCTTTCCAGAACAGAAGCAACGGTTACAGTGGTATTTACCCGATTTTATACGAAAACAGGCGTCTTTGCATCCTTACATCCATATTAAAACTTTTTCCAAATCGAATCGTATACTATACAAAGACAATACGTGAATGAGGAGACGAGATAGATGAGTTTATTGAAAACAGGATTCGTTCGTGGCGTGAAGTGGTTCGCGCTATTCGGATTACTTGCAACGTATCAGTGGTGGAGCGGAAATATGGAAGGTGTACATAATATGCTCGTCTATGGCGGGATGTCATTTTTCCTTGGTCTGACGAGTGTCATCTATGAAGTGAGACGGTGGTCGTTCCCAAAACAGATTTTGATCCATTAGGCTACGATGCATGTAACGATTCTGCCGCTCGTCATATTCAGTGGCTTTCTGCCGGTGATGTCGATGCAAGAAGCTTTACTTACGTATTTAAAGTTCAATATAAGTGGGCTGGTTTTATTCACGCTATCCAAAGTGCTTTTGAAAGTGCGGCAACAAATTAAAACTTCATAAATCAAAACAGCTCGAAGGCGCGCCTTTGAGCTGTTTGAAGTACCTATATTTAGCGAAGCAGTTGAAGGATAGCCTCTGGCTGTTTATTGGCTTGGGCAATCATTGCCTGAGAAGCTTGGCCTAAAATGTTTGATTTCGTAAATGCCATCATTTCTTTTGCCATATCGACATCTCGGATTCGGGATTCGGCAGCCTGCAAGTTCGCAGCCGATACCGAAACATTTGCCACTACATGATCTAAGCGATTTTGCCATGACCCCATCTTTGATCGTTCAGAGGACACGAGTTGGGTAGCTTGGTCAATTTTGCTAATTGCCTGACTGGCACCAGACTGGGTAGTAATGTCTAATGCATACTCAGCGTTTCGATTTCCTTCACGATTTTTAACGACACGTTCAGATGTGAAACCCTCTTCGCCCTTTACCGTAGAGGTCAACCCAATTCGTGCGGCCCTCATATCATTAAGGTCTAACTGCATAGATTGACCAGAATTCGCGCCAATTTGAAGGGTTATTTCTTTACCTCCTCGCGTCAATTTCAACTGATGATATGTACCTTCGTAAGTATAATTTTCTTCAAATTTTATAGGGTTTGACGACAAATTATGTGTCATATGTGGTGATGCAGCACCACTAACTTCACTCATTAGTTCTGCCAAACTTCTCACATTCCCACCTGATTGAACAGGTGCATCTGGAACAAACGTCAATTCTATTTCACGATTGTTGAACGGTGACTTCCCAATCCATTCTACCTTAATCGTCTCTCCTGGTTTCAATGGCACAATATCTTGTTCATAAACTTCGAACTCCCCTGGAATAGGTTGACTCCCCCCTCTTCCGGGTCTAACTGTATTTATTGGGGAGCTGATATATGGATCAGGTGATTTGGTAGTACCGATATTAGGTTGAGACCAAGACTCTTCCCCTGTTTTATGCTCGAACCGTAGTCCGTTCGGAGTAGGAGTACCTATCACCTGTACCGTGTATCGAGTGTTCAAATCAGGTACAGCACGTATCGCAGTGACTAATGTCGATAAATCGTTGAATTCACCCGATAACAATGGGTCATTTGAAGATTTTAAAAACGTATGTCCATCAACTTGAATCGTATCATTGATATTCAATGATGTCGTATTGATACCAACTGTATAGATTCCCCGAATCGCACCAGGGGTTCCAGGAATACTATGGGTGACTAATGCCTCTCCTTCTTTACCATTTAATCCGTTCAAAACAGTTTTAGTATTGAAAGAAGTTTGATTCCCGATTCGATTTAACTCTGTTGTCATCTCATTAAACTCTTTTTGAATCGCTCCGCGGTCAGCTAAGCTATTTGTGTCGTTAGCAGACTGAACAGCGAGTTCACGCATACGTTGTAGAATTGAATGAGATTCGTTCAATCCACCTTCTCCAGTTTGAATTAAACTGATTCCATCCACAGCATTTTGAGCGGCTTGATCTAGGCCACGAATCTGAGCTCTCATCTTCTCAGAGATGGCTAATCCTGCCGCATCATCAGCAGCTTGATTGATTCGTAATCCAGAAGACAGTTTCTGCATCGCTTTACCGGCTTGACCTGTATTTATTTGTGATTGACGTAACGCTTGATTTGCATTGCTGTTATTTTTGATAATCATAAGAAATTCCTCCACAACATCCCATTCAGAATAATTTATATCCAAATCATCCCATTGATATTATCGGCTGGAAGTTCCTTTTTTTAATGATACATCAATATTTTATTAAAATAAAAAACGCTGATATATTCAGCGCTTTTTATGTCTGTTGATCGAACAATCCTGAGAAGTTCGAATCGACGTCTTCGTATGGATCGACGTACGACTTGACCGTCTTCCGTTCTTGTCGCGCCGTGCCGAGCGTCATCCCAAGACGTTGATGTTCGGCCTCAATCAAACGCGCGATTTGTTGACTGTCATCGACGAGTTGACGAATCACTGTCTGGTCAGCGTCTTTCAAGTCAGGCCCGTGCGCCGAGAGCAATTGCTCACGGTCGTCAAGCAACTCATGGATTTGGTCCATCCATGTATCGTAAGTCGGCTCTTCGGGTACTTTAGCTAACAGGTCTTTTAATCGTTGTGTTTTGAAGATAATCTCATCGATAGGTCTCATGCTTGCTTCGCGAGTTTCATCGCTTCCTTCCACGTGTCGCGGAGCTCTGTCGTGAAGTTGAGCACTTCGTCGAGGATGGTCGTGTCGTTTTTGACGTTCGCATCGATGAGGCGACGCCACATGTATTCGTACAGCGAGTCTAAGTTCGCCGAGATGGCAACATCCTTGTTCAAAGTCAGGCGCATCTCTTGAAAGATCGCTTGTGTCTTTTGAATATTCGTATTCTTTAAATCTACATTCCCTTGCTCGATGGCGAGTTTGGCGAGGCGCATGAACTTGAGCGCCCCGTCGTACAGCATGAGCGTCAATTCCTGTGGGTTCGCGGTCGTGACCGCATTGTTTTGATATGCTGCATATGGGTTGGCTACCATTTAAATTCCTCCTCTTACATGCCTCCGCCTAAGAACTGTTGCAGTGAGGCGGCTTGCGAGTTCGCCTGGTTCATTGCCGTCTCCATCGCTGCGAAGCGACGGTAGTAGGCATTTTCTTTATCGATTAACAAATCATTTAACCGTCTAATTCGAGTATCGATTTCTGTCATTTCGCGCCCCATCGAATACGTCGGTGCACCAGAGCCTTCCGCGCCGGCAATCCGAGTAATCGACGAACGTGAGCTAGTTGCAGCATCACGAACTTGTGTGAGTAACCCACTCTCCGTATTGGCGAATAACTGATACACTTGGTCCGGATCTTTTTCGATAGCGGCTTTGAGCTTTTCTTCGTTCAACTCAATTTTCCCACCGTTTGTGAAGTCTGCCCCCGTCGAAAGACCAATTTGGAATAATTGTTTCATCTCGTCATCATTCGTACTCGATGTCGCACTTGACCACTTACCGCGCATCGTGTCCATCGCACTACGAACAATCGTATCACCACGAAGCATTCCACTCATCGCTTTTTCTTCCCACTTTTTAATTTCATCGTCAGAAAGTTCGTCACGTTGTGCTTGCGTAAGTGGCGCAAACGAGCGAAAGCGCTCTTCTCGGACATTTTTATTCATGAGATCAATCGTCTCGTTATATTTATCGACAAAACCTTTGATGTTATCGAAAACTTTTTGGGTGTCGGTAGCAGCAGAGAGTGTTACCGCGCCAGACGCAAACTCTGATTTTAACGTGACTGTCATATTATCAATCGTGACCGTGTTCGAGCTCTGCGTCATCGGAATGCCATTCACTGTAAAACTAGCATCTGTTCCTGATTTCGGAAGATCTGCGGGAGCGATTCCAAAAGCAGCCTTCGTCATTGCATCAAATTCTATGATTGCATTTTCACCGGTCTGTTTTTGAGTGATTGATAGTTTACCGGAAATCGGTTCGAAAAATGCAGAAACACCTGATTCTTTTCCATTCAAAGCGGTAACTAGGTTCTCCATTGTGGCCTCTTCGGCTACTTTGATAGTCTGAAACTCCCCACCCTCAACAGAACGAATTTGAATCTGGTACCCCGATGTATAACTGGCCGTCAAGCCTGCTGGTACGTCCGAACCGTCATTCATCGTCACTTTCCCAGTTGCTCCATCATAAGTATAACTTGATGGATCAATAGGAGCGTTTGTTGCATCTTTTAAAGCAACTGTTGCTCCCACTCTTGGTTTTGGAGAGAGTGTCCATTCTTTTGTTGCCGTCGATAGTGTTACTTCTTGAGTGGTTGATTGTAAGTTCATATCTGCGACTTTTGTTGTCTTCGTCACTGCAACTCCATTTTTATCTTTCGGCTCAACGACTTGAGTAGCAGCCGTTGCCAATTGACTCACAGATTCTATGCGAATCGCTGTATTTCCACTTGATGGTCCCGCAACGACCGATACTCTCGATTCATCGGAAGAGCTTGACGTTTTCGCATAGAAATTTCGACTGAACATAAGATCGACAGCACTATTTCGAAGTGTCATGAGTGAGCGGTTAATCTCGCGATAAGCATCACGCTTCCATTCAGTCGTTTGTTTTTTTTGTTCAAGCTTATCGACAGGCATACGCTCAGCCTGCATCAATTGTTTGATGATTGAATCGGTATCAATTCCACTGGCAAGTCCGCCAAATCGGATAGGTGATGTCATAGTTAGCCTCCTTTAGACACGTTCATCGAACAGTTGATTGAACTCCATGAACGCCGCGAAGAAGTCGAGTGACTTCTTGCTTGGAATCTCGCGGATGACTTCGTTGTTCGTATCCACGATTTGAATATAGTAATCGTTCAATTTTTCGTGCTTCATAAATTTAAGCCCAGTACGTTGTTGATCTAATACAAGATTCGCCTTCTCGACGGCCGTCTCTAACTTCGTGACGTGTTGGGGCGTCGGTAGAATGACGATGCCTTCATCAGCGAGACGAGCATGATTCGCTTCGACGAACACGTTTTTCGTTTGTTCATACGGCAAGACAGAAGAAGGTAGGTGAAGCCGGACTTCAGAGATGGTCGGGTTCATAAGCTTCTGCTCCTCTTTTTTTATTTCTTCTTTCTTTATATCGGCATGTCTATCGTAATCTTCAATCCAAATTTGTTCACGAATTTGTCCAATCTACAATTCGTACAATTGAAAATAATTAAATTAGACGGGTATATTATATACGAACGTATATTCTTATTCAGGGGAGGTGTTTGTATGCAATGGGAATATTTAACAACTTATGAAAAGAGCCTGTTGATGGGAACTTTATTAGGCGATGGTCATATCAGTATTCATAAAAAGAAATATCCGAACGCAAATTTTCGCTATGGTGAGCATTTTTCGATGAAGCAATTGGAATATCGTGAATGGAAACTAAAACAGGCACCCAGAATTTTTTCGAACATCGTCAAAAATCATAACGGAACGAGTGCATCTCTTACTTCTAGATACGATGAACTGTTTACGTGGCTTCGTGACCAGCTTTATATTGCCGGGAAAAAAAGTATTCCTTTGCATTTGCTTTCGGAATGTACCGACTCAGTATTTTTACTCGCGCTCTACCTAGATGACGGTAGTCTTTGTTTAACCAGATCTAGTCATTCAAAAAAGAATCAAATTATTTTGACGCCACATATCGCCTTATACCTACAAGCGTTCCATCCTTCAGAATTGAACTATTTGAGTCAATTCATTAACGAGACGTTCGGTCATCAATTTGTATTAAGCAGACGAAATGACGGGCACAACTATATTCTTAGAATACAGAAAACTCAAGAAGCTCTTAATTTTCTGGAATTCACCAAATCATATGCAACTGAAATCCCTTCAATGACTTGGAAATTAGATTGGGAGTATCGGTTGTCTCTAGAAAAAGACGCAAATCCGGATAAATCTGTTATTACATCAAAACCTAAAAATGACTACACAGAGGAGGAGATTGAGTTTATCGTTACTTCAAAATTAAAAGGGAGAACCGATAAAGAAATTGCCGAGGCGTTAGATCGAACATATTGGTCTGTCGTTTACAAGTGGCAGGATATAAAAAACAATAGATTGCTCGAAGAAAATGCTGTGTATGTAAGTTAAAAAACTCCCCCGGCTCTTGTCGAGTCGAGGGAGTCATAAAACTTGTTATAGAGCCAATTAACGAAGCAATTGAAGAACTGCTTGCGGTTGCTGGTTCGATTGCGCCATCATAGCTTGCGCAGCTTGGTTAAGGATGTTGTTCTTCGTGAAGTTCATCATCTCTTTCGCCATGTCTACGTCCCGGATACGTGATTCAGCAGCTTGAAGGTTTTCAGCTCCAACGTTCAAGTTGTTGATTGTATGCTCGAGACGGTTTTGGTACGACCCGAGTTTTGAACGTTCTGAAGAAACATTTTCAATTGCAGTGTTAATTACTGTGACGGCTGCATCAGCAGCTACTTGAGTTGATACATCAATACCACCAGCAGCTGTAGCTGCTGTGATAGTAGTACCGTCAGAAATAGCTGCAGTTGCTGTCGTATCACCTACACCTAGAGATTTTGCATCCATCGCTTTAATATCCAAAGTGATGTTTTGACCTGCGTTGGCACCAATATGGAATGTAAGCGCGGCAGCATCTGTGTAACCAGTAGTGTTAGCGCTATCTACAGAACCATTAATCAATTTCTTCGTGTTGAACTCTGTATTGTTAGAAATTCGAGTAATTTCTTTCGCTAACTCGTCGACTTCTTTTTGGATTTCTCCACGGTCTGCATCTGTGTTCGTGTCTGTCGAAGATTGAACCGCAAGTTCACGCATACGTTGAAGGATTGAGTGAGTTTCGTTCAATGCACCTTCAGCAGTTTGGATGAGTGAAATTCCATCTTGTGCGTTTTTCGAAGCCATATCGAGACCGCGAATTTGTCCACGCATTTTTTCAGAGATGGCAAGACCAGCTGCATCGTCACCAGCACGGTTGATGCGAAGACCTGAAGATAATTTCTCCATCGCTTTACCAGTTTGTGCTGTGTTGAATGACATGTTGCGGTGTGCGTTCATCGAGTTAAGGTTGTGGTTGATAATCATTGTAATTTCCCTCCATAGGTTTAAGTTTTTTACGCTCTTCCAAATCCATTTGTCCGAGCATACAAGGCTTAGGCCGGCCCCTCACCTTGTATTAGTTGGTAACGTTTTTGCGTTTCCATACTCTATATCGGAGTCATCTTCATTCTGTTTAGTCTTTTTCGAAAAAAGTTACTCATTTCGAGTAGTTTCTTAATTTCGAATAAAAAAACGACCCATCACTGGGCCGCTCCTCCTTACGCTTCTACCTTCACTTGCTCCGTCTCGTTCTGCAAACTCTCCGCGACACGGACGAGCTCCGTCATCGCGCCGTTCACTTCACCGAGACTGGCCGCCTGTTGGCTTGCCGCTGACGTGACTTCTGTCGCGTAGCGTGACGCCTCTTCGACCATGCCGACGATGCCGGCCGAGTTCGTGACGACCGAGTCGATCTGTCCGCGCGACTCATCCAAAAGCACATCGACCGAATGGACGTGGCTGTACACTTCGTTCGCCGAGTTGTGAATCGATGCGAACGCACCGCCCGCCTTCTCGACGAGACCGACGCCCGTCTCGACTTCTGCTTTCACGTTCGCCATCGATGACGACGTGTCGCCAACCAAACGTTTGACGTCAACAATCAAATCCGTGATTTCTTGCGTCGAGTTCGCCGTCTGTTCGGCGAGCTTCTTGACCTCGGCCGCGACGACCGCGAAGCCGCGTCCATGTTCGCCAGCCCGGGCCGCTTCAATCGATGCGTTCAAGGCGAGCAAGTTCGTCTGCGCCGAGATGTCGCTGATGACGTCCGTGATGCGCGAGATTTCGCCCGTCATCTCCGTCAACTTGCTGTTAAGCGTCGATGACTGTTCGACTTTGCCGGCAATCGCATGCATCGCATCGACCGACGACGAGGCGAGGCCTTTGCCGCTCTCCGCCTCTTGTTGCATCTCACTCGCTGATTCGAGCGCAGAACCCATCTCTTGACGGATGTTCTCCATCGTCCGGGCGACGGCACCGAGCAAGTCCATAGAGCTATACGTCGCGTTGACGTTATCTTCGAGCATCTTGTTCAAGGCGTCCATCGCTTGGCGGATATTCTCGCCGGCGATATTGCCTTCTTGGACCGCTGCCGCGATCTCTTGCGCCGAACCGGTAAGCTGGTCCGCCGTGTAGCGCATGTTCGTCCCTTGTTCCCGAAGGTGTCCGACCATGTTGTCCATCGAGAGGAGCAGACGTCCCATCTCCGAACGGTCTGTCGTCGTCTCGCTTGCGAACACAACCGTCAAATCGCCATTGCCGACCTCGACCGCCTTGTCCGACGCGGATTCGATCGCCTTGAGCGGGCGACGGGCGATCAAGTAGATGACAGCTCCACCTAAACCTGAAATGAGCAACGCCACGGCCGTCCCGACGAGCATGACCTGACCTTTCGCCATCTCAAGCTCCGTGAGCAATAAGAGCGTGATCCAGCCGACCGCTCCGCCCGTGATAAAGGATGTGACCAAAATCCAAGCGAGCAGTTGGGTCGTAAAGTTTTTGAATAGCTTCACTATGAGTTCCTCCTCTGTGTAATTCATCACCTACTATATCGTCCGATTGCCAGCTTTTGTATAGCGTTTTCAGTTGAAGTTTTGGTCAATGAAAAAACGCCCCCGTCTCCGAGAGCGTTCAATTCAAAATCGGTCGTCTTCTTTTGTCATGTGCACTTGTTCGCGCGGTGTCAAAAGCGCGTCGATTGCGAGTGCGAGCGCGGCCGCCCAGTGCAGCATCATGCCGAGGAACGGGATGAACCCGAGCACCGACGCTGTGATGCCTACGATCGGTCCAACCGAAATCCGCTTCAGCCGCGTGATCGACAAGACGAGCACCACGATGTGGAACACGAGCATGAATCCGAGCGGCGTGTAGCCCATGCTGATGATGAACAGTCCACCGAGCGCCGGGATGCCGAGCAACGCCTCGAAGGCGGCACCCATCCATTTCAAATTTCGAACCATTTGTCTCACCTCACAGTTCTAACAAATAGAACTCATAGCCGCCGTTTTCAGCGAACCCGGCCCGCTTGTAAATCTCGAGCGCGGCCTTGTTTTCCGTCTCGACGTCGAGTTCGAGCTTCGTCCGTCCCATGCGGAACAGTTGCTGGACCATCTGTTTCAACATCTTCGTACCATAGCCCTTTCCTTGCTCGTCCGCCTTGACGCCGAACGCGTGGATGCTGCCGGCATCTTCACCCGAAAGAAGAGCACGAATGATTCCGACAGGACGACCGTCGACCTCGCCGATGTACGTGACCCGGTCCGGCGTGTCAATCTGTTGATAGATGTTCTCCGTCACGTCGAGCGGGTCGCCGAACGCCTCACTGAGCGTCTCGATGATGAGCGAACGGTCCGCTTCCGTCGCCTCGCGGAGCGATACCTCAGTTGGTTTCAAGAACAGCTCGGCTTTTTTCAGCACCAAGTTGTACTCTGAAAACTGGTACACCGCACCGATGTGATCGATGACCGCCTTGCCGTCCTTCGACTTTCGGTCGATGACGAACGTGAACGCTTCACAACCGTTCTCTTTCGCATCGTGTTTCGCCGCCTCGAAGAGCGCCTTGAAGACGCCTTGTTTGCGATAGTTCGGATGGACGAGCGCGTTCACTTCATACTCGTTCGGGAGATATGGGAAAAGCACCATATAGCCGACGAGCGTATCATTGTCATAGATGGCATAGTCGTTCTGACCGACCGTCACGTGACCGATTTTCACATCGATTTTGTCAAACGTGTTGACCGCTGCTTCGAGCGCCGCCACCTGTTCTGCATGTCTCACTTCTTCTACTATCCAATTCATGAAATCACCTCACGTCATATTGTAGCACAATCGAAAAAGCCCGCCGTAGCGGGCGGACTCATAACGTCCGGAATTCAAGCTCCGGTAATGTCTCGAGCAGTTCGGCAATCTCATCCGTGTGCGCCTCGGCACCTGGGACGGCCTCGGTCGGTTCGACCCAGAAGAACGTCTTGTCGCTCGCACCGAGGTAGTTGCCGTAGCCGACTTCCTGGGCGAACGCCTCTTCCGATAGTTCACGGTCAATCAAGTCCAAATGGAACAACAATTGGTCGTCGCCGTCCTCGACGTTATAGTAGAGGTCGAACGTGCCGTAGCTGTTCTTGTCGCCGACATCGACGACGTCCTGCGCCTTCTCGATATAGACGTCCCCGCGCTCAATCGCCTCGACAATTTTCGACGGGAGAATGATCTCGTACCCGAGCTCACGGTCACGGATCGTCTGCGTCGTGTCGTCAGTCCGCCCTCTGGACGAAACGACACCGACCGTTGCGACGAGGGCACCCGTCACGCCGAGCGCGACCGCCCACTTCATTGTTTTGTTCATATGGATTCACTCCTCTTTGGTCTAGCCATGAGACGATTATCGCACAAAATGACCGTAAATCATTAAATATTCTGAAAAAATGTTTAGGGATGCGTTGACGCACGTTCCGCAATCCCATACGATAAAAGTATCGCATTATAGAAAAGAGGAACTGACATGTCAAACGAACAACAATTGTCACGCGCACAGCTCGACGCGCTCTTAAAGAACGTCTTCGCCCTTCAAATCCCGGTCATTGAGAAGTTCATGACCGACCTGTTCAGAAAGTACGTCTCGACTGCGTCCACGTTCAAACAGGACATGGACACGATGAAAGCGACAGAATGGCATAAGCAGTTCTTCGGTCAGAAAGTGATGCCGCACTTGTTCATCGAGAACCTTGGCTTCGGCGCGTCGTTCCGTCATCAGGAGCAAGACAAAGTCGTCAAAATCCCGGACAATATGACAGTCGTCAAACCGGACTCGGACGACCAGATCGAAGAGATTCTCCAAAACCTCGACAAGACGATGGCGTCGATGGACAACATCAAAAACAAAGGACTCGTCAAAAAGTTCTATAAAGAGACGCTCGAACTCATCTGCCAGCTCGGTAGCCGGACTGGAATGATGGACGAGTTTTATGAGCAAGTAAAAGGCAGCTTAACGAAAGCTTGACCACCTATCCACGTCCTCGGACGTGGATTTTTTTAATGTCCGTTCCTTGTCTCGAACACCGCCAAGCGCTCGATATTGGCCAAAATCGGTTTCGCCTTCCCAATCAACGTCTGCGTCGTCTCAAGCGACAGCGATTGTTGATGCGCCTCCATACTTGCCCACACCTCATAGACGACGATCGACTCATCGTCGAGCGAGACGTTCACCCGGTACGCCGCGCACGTCGGCTCTCGTTCCATCGCCGTAGCCGCCTCGAGCAAAATCGCGAGTAGCGTCTCGCGCTCACCTGGTACGGCCGTCAGTTTCCCAATCAATCCATAGGACATATTCATCCCTCCTTGTCATATCGATTCGCCGCCGGCACCAGACTCTCCTTTACGTTGAATTGGCTACGGCTATGCAGCACGACCCCGACCATGACGAGCGAGATGCCGACGAGCGACAGTCCGGACGGCAGATGCGCCTGGAGGAAAATCAGCTCGCCGATGAGCGCGAACAACACCTCGAGTGCCTGCGTCGCCTCGACCGTGGCCAGTTTCCCCATATCGTGTTTGACGAGGTCGGTCGCTTTGAAGAAGAGCACTGTCGCGACGACGCCCGATAACAGTGCGACGAGAAGCGTCTGCGTCAGTTGCAAGCTCGTTGGCGCCCCCGTCGTCAGCCCGTAGCCGAACAAGAGGAGCCAGACCGGGAGCGAGCCGATGCACATGCCGAGGATGCGCTCGAACACGTCGAGGTCGGTGTGGGCCATCATCTTCCGGTTGCCGAGCGGATAGGCGAACGCGGCAATCAACACCGGTACCACCCCAATCCACAGGAAGCGCGGCTCGAAGTCGGCGAGGAACTCGAGTTGCATCAAGACGACGCCGAACAAGATGAGTCCCGAGAAGCGGAGCGCCGTCCACGGAATCCGCTCCCGCGTCCCGTCACTCCGACGGAACAGCGGCGACAACAGCGCCCCGGCGATAATCGTCACTTGCCACGTGCCGGCGATGAGCCAAGGCGGGGCGACCTCGGCGGCGAGACAGATTGGGACGTAAAACAGACCGAAGCCGACCGTCCCCCAGACGAGCCACGGCCACGGCTCATCGACGATGGCGCGGCGTACCCGCGTCATGCCACCCCGGACGGCCACGACGAGCATGAGCAGTGGAATCATGAACAGGAAGCGGAGCGAGGCGCTATACGCCCAACTCCCCCCGCCGACCTGCATCGATTCATTCAAGACGAACGTGCTCGCAAAGAACAAGGCGGCGAGCACACCTAATAACAATGGACGCATACGTTCTCTCCTTTCTGAATCCCCACTTGTTCCCTATCCGTCCCGCATTTCCCTGCCTCCACCAAAAAAATCAAGCAGCGCCGGCTGCTTGATTCGTCTCAATGAATATCGCGTTTTCGGAAATTCCCACCTTTGACCTCGGACACCTCGTACACGACGTCGAACGCCTCGGGGTCGACTTGGTTGATGATCTCCTTCATCTTCCGCTCCTCGAGCCGGTTGATGACGCATGTGATCTCGTAGTAGCACTCTTTTGAGTACGCGCCTTGAATCTGGTTGAGCGTGGCGCTCCGGCCGAGCCGGTCCCGTACCGTCTCGACCATGACGTCCGGTACGCTCGTAATGATTTTGAACGTCTTCGCACCGCTCAGTCCTTCCTCGACGATATGAATCACTTTCGAGGCGATGAAGTAGGCGATAGCGGACAGGACCGCCCCTTGCAGGCCGAACACCGTCGAGACAACGATGAAGACGAACACGTTCAAGAAGAGAATCAAGTCGCTCGTCCCGAACGGCAACTTCCTCGATAACAAGACGGCCAGCATGTCAATGCCGTCGAGCGCGCCCCCGTTCCGGAGCGACAGCCCCATCCCGAGCCCGAGAATGATTCCGCCGACGACCGTGACGAGGAGCGTATCCCCATCGATGATCGTCGGGACGCGGTGCATGATGAGCGTCCCGACCGAGAGCGAGGCGATGCCGGTGACCGATAGGATGGCAAAGCTCTTCCCGATCTGCTTATAGCCGAGATAGACGAACGGGAGATTGAGAATCCCGAGGAACACGCCGAGCGGAATACCCGTCAGTTGGGAACCGACGATGCTGATTCCGGTGATGCCCCCGTCCGATACGCTGTTCGGGATCAACACCGACTCGAGGCCATACGCCGCAATCATTCCGCCGATGATGTTCATGATGATTTGAAAGCCCATGAGCCAGGCTCGATTGTCACGTTTCATGAGTAACGTCCTCCTTTTGATGTCAACTTTCCTAGTCTAGCATAAAAAAATAGTAGAATAACATCTTCGGTGTCGATGAAAAACTTGTGTCAGATTCTCTGTCGCTTCTGCTTCATCCCGTGTGAGGTTTGCTATACTGAAAAGAAAAAGGAGTGACCCCCGATGCAGCGTCCACCGATGCCTTCCCCGTCTCCGGAGGAAGTGCTCCGTTTGAAACGTGTCCATAATCCCATCAAACCGACCGAACTCCTCGCCAAGGGGCTACTCCTGTTGATTGGGTCGTTCATCTTCGCCATCGGTCTCGAGGCGTTCCTCGTCCCGAACCAAATCATCGACGGCGGCATCATCGGCGTCTCGATCATCACGTCGTATTTGACGGAAACGAAGCTCGCCATCTGGCTCGTCTTGTTCAACTTGCCGTTCATCTTCTTCGGCTATCGCCAAATCGGAAAGACGTTCGCCGTCGTCACGTTGTTGGCAATCACGCTCATGTCCGGCTTCACGATCTTGCTCCATTCGGTCGAGCCGTTCACTGACGATTTGCTGTTGTCGACCGTGTTCGGCGGCTTCTTGCTCGGCGCCGGGGTCGGGCTCGTCATCCGGGCCGGTGGGTCGCTCGACGGGACCGAGATTTTGGCCGTATCGTTCACGGACCGGTTGCCGTTCTCCGTCGGTGAGATCGTCATGTTCTTCAACATCTTCATCCTCGGAATGGCCGGGTTCGTCTTCAGCTGGGACCGGGCCATGTACTCGCTCCTCACGTATTTCATCGCCTTCAAGACGATCGATATCGTGCTCGAAGGAATCGATCAGTCGAAGGCCGCGTGGATCATCACCACCTCACCCGATGACGTCGGTCAAGCCATCATGGACCGACTCGGCCGGGGCGTGACGTATTTGCACGGGGAAGGCGCCTACACGGGCGACGGCAAGAAGGTCGTCTTCACCGTCATCAGCCGACTTGAAGAGACGAAACTGAAAGACATCCTCGACGACTATGACGAGAAGGCGTTCCTCGCCATCGGCAATATCCATGACGTCCGGGGCGGCCAGTTCAAAAAGAAAAATATCCACTAAAAAAATCGGCCCCGCGGGACCGATTTTTTGTTTATCCGATTTTCGCTTGATCGCGCCCGCTCGTCTTCGCCGCGTAAAGGGCGGCGTCGGCCCGCTCGAACACGACCGTGCCCTGTTCAGCACCGGCGAGCGAGGCCCCGAGCGACACCGTCATCGGGATAGCAGTCCCTTCGAACGAGAACGGCGTGTCGCGGATGACCGTGACAATCTCGTCCGCCATCAACCGGACGTCGCCCGCGTCTTCGAGCACCATCAGAAACTCTTCCCCGCCGTAGCGCCCGACGAAGCCGTCCGGCGGACAGTTCGCCTGTAACGTTTGACCGATGTGATGAAGCGCCGCGTCACCGGCCCGATGGCCATATGTATCGTTCAACTGCTTGAACCGGTCGACATCGATGACGAACAGCGCCCAAGGGAGACCCGACATCTCGACCTCGTTCAATCGTTCGAGCGTCATATAGCGGTTCGGGAGACCCGTCAGCTCGTCAATCGTCGCCCGCTGCGCGTGCAGCCGGAACATGCGTAGGTGCGTCTCAATCTGTTTCGCGACCCAGTAACACATCCAGCCACCGAGGAACGTCATGACGAAATACGGCAAGAACACGGTCGTGAACGCTTGGATCGGGACATTACCAGCAATTCGAAACAAGACGAGCACGGCCCCGAACACGAGATAGGCCGAATACAAGTGACCGCGTCGCATCACCAGTCGATTTAACACGAGCGACAACACGAAGAACAAGCCGAGCGTGCCGAACGAGCGGATGAATTGGTCGGTCATGCCGTCGAGACCGAAGCGACCGAGAAGAGTCAACCCCATCGTGACGGCGACTCCGACCGGTCCGGCATAGGCGCCTGAGAGCGCGAGCGGGATAATCCGGAGGTCGACTCTTGCCTCTCCGACTTGAAACGAGTTGACCGTCAACAGTACGGCCGCGAGCCCCATGGCGAGACCGAACCACATGCGGACCGCATAAGGAGAACCTGCCTGAATCGGCAACAGCTGGCGCATGAGATACAGGGCCAGCGATAAAACGAGATAGATGATACTGACATTGATGAAAAAGATGTTGATGACTTGACCCAAGCCTTGTCCTCTCCCGCCATTTCTTTCCTCCTATCCTATCGTACAAAAGTGACGCATGTCACCCTATCCAAATTTTAGGACAGCTAAAAAGCCGGAAGCTCACGCTTCCGACTTATTTTGCATCATCTGTTTCATCAAGTTGGCGCTGTCGCGGGCCGATTCGTTCTCGGCCTGCATCTGGACGTACACCTCATGGCGATGAATATCGATATGGCGCGGGGCATCGATGCCGAGCTTGACCTGGTCGCCTTCGATGGCGAGCACGGTGAGCGTCACATCGTCCCCGATATGGATGGCCTCGCCTTGTTTTCGTTTCAATACGAGCATCAGCGCACCTCTTCTTTCTGACCGCCGAGCGGGAACCGAGCCGGGTAGACGTCATCCAAGATGACCTGCTTCCCACGCCGCTCTTTCGTCTCGATGACGATCGGGGCCTTCAAGTTGAGCGTCGAGGCGTCGAACGGATCGCGGAGCGTCACGATGGCATACACCGAGACGTGTTCCGCCTCATCGATGCCGAGCTGCTCTTTCGCGCCGTCGGTCAACTCGAACGCATAGTCCGACTTGTGCCAGAACGGGTTCGTCACGACGAAGGCGCAGGCCGGATCCTCGAGCGACTGGAGCGACCAGAACGGGAGCTCGTCGCCGTACGGGATGAGGGTGAACGTCTTCGATTCCGGGAACCCGGGAATCTCGCTGACGAACGAGATCGTCTCGTCTTCATTTACTTCGATTTTGCCAAAATAGTCTGTCTCAATGAACATGGGTTGTCCTCACTTTCAACGCGTCTCATCATACATGCCACCGACCGGCCACATCTCGAGCGATGCCTGTTGACGGAGCGAGATGTCCGTCGTCCATGGCGTGAACGAGATGTCGGCCGGGGTGAGTGATACATCAATCTGTGCCGGCGTCAGGTTCCACTCGATTTTGACATCCGCCGGCGTATACGTCAACTTCACGCGGTCGAGCGACTTCGGCATGAAATCCATGTCGACAACCGGGTATGGGGCACTCGTCTTCTCGGCGGCCATCGCGGCAATCGGATTGCCGTTCTCGATGCGCATGAGCCGGTCCCCGTCGCGGGCCGTGGTCGACGTCGCTTCCCGGGCCGCCTGTTCCCCGAGCTGACCGAAGTGGCGGCCGAGCTCGAGTGCGGCTTTCAAGTTGCTTTCACTGCGCGCGACCGACGAGTCGATCTCGAGCGTGCCGCCTGTCGTCTGTTGGGTCATCTCGACCTTGCCTTGCGTCATCGACACATCGGCCCGCCCTTGCCGCATCTCGAGGTGGGGCCGGTTCGACGTGATTTGGATGGCGGCCTGCGTCTGCCGCATCTCAAGCCGGGCGATATTCATCGCTTACCGGAGGAAGTCGAGGAGCGTCGGTTGGATGATCCGGGCTCCGGCCGATAGTGCGGCCCGGTGCACCGTCTCGTGAGACTTGAGCTCCATGATGACTTTTTCGATGTCGATGTCCTCGTTATCGGACATGATCGTCTTGGCGATAATCTCATGTTCTTGCAGGCGGTTGTCGACGAGTTCTAACCGGTTGGCGCGGGCGCCGAGCTCGGCCCGCTCCGTAATCAAGTTTTGGGCAATGACATCGAGGTCAGCGAGCTCGTTCGAGAGCACTTCACCAGACGTGTTCGGGTCGGCCAATTTCGAGACGAGGTCGTGGAGTCCGGCGAACACGTCGCTGCCGAACACTGTCTCCGGCTGCATGTTCACTTGAACGGTGATGCCTTTCGATACTTCGAAGGCGACTTTCCCGCTCGCGGCAGGTGCCCCGCCTGGGTAGATGCTGTTGACGTCCCCGTTCGGGTCGGCAAGGAACGCTTTCAAGGCGTCCATGTCGACGAGCGGCTGGTCCGTCTTCGTGCCGTTGTAAATATATTTCTCGCCCGACTTCGCGTTCGCGAGCGAGCCGATGTGTTCAATCAACTGATTGACCTCACTCTGGATGATTTGACGCTGTGACGACTCGTATGTGTCGTTTGCCGCCTGTGTCGTCAATTCACGAATCCGTTTGACGGCTTCCGTCACTTCGTTCAATGTCGAATCGGTCAAGTCCATCCAGCTCGTCGCTTCACTGACGTTGCGGCGGAACTGGTCGACCTCGCGCACCTCGGTCCGGTAGCGCATGCCCTGCATGGCGACGACCGGGTCCTCGGACGCCTTCTGAATCCGTTTCCCGCTGATGAGCTGTTCTTGGACTTGGGCGAGCTTGTTATAACTGCTCGATAAATGTTTCAAGTTCGTCTGTGTGAGCATCGTCTGTGTGACTCGCATCAAGCATTACCTCCCTACGACACCCATGCCGTTGATGATTTTGTCGAGCATCTCGTCGACAGCCGTGATGTTGCGGGCCGCCGCATTATAGGCGTGTTGATATTGGATCATCATCGTCATCTCTTCGTCGAGCGACACGGCGCTCACCGCTTGGCGGCGCTGGTCCGAGCTCGCCATGAGTGCGAATGTGCTCTGGGCGAGGCGTCCGCTCTGGTCGGCGGCGACGGCCATGTTGCCGATGACGTTCTGATAGTATTTGCCGATCGACGTGTCCGTCTGGACCGACCCGTCGAAGCTGAGCGTGGCCGACTTCAAGTTTGCCAAAGCGAGGGCCCCGCTGCCGTCCCCGATATTGCCATCTTGAGAAGCGGCGATCAAGTCGAGGTTGTTCATGATAGCGTCGCTCACTTTGATTGTCGCAGCGCTCGCCGTCCCTTCGAAGAAGTTCGCCGTTCCGGCGTTGCCTTTGGCGTCCATGTTTGTGCTATGGGCGGTGTTGAACGCCGAAGCGAACTTGCCGGCCATCTCGTCCAAGTCTTTCAACATCGTCGCGTAGACGCCGTTCACGCTGCCTGATTCTGGCGTGTCCGTGCCGTACATCTCGACGAGCGCTTTCCATTTGCCGTTCGGCATCGTGGCGTGCGTGAGTGCCACGTCCGCTCCACTTGCATCGGTCATATCGAGACCGTCGAACGATCCGACCGTGCCGTTGATGCCGTCGACGAGTTTGTGGTCGACGCCATTGATCGAGACGACGATGTCGATGCGGCCCTCAGCGACTTTTTGTGAGTTACCGCGCGACTCCCCGTTCGTATAGTCGACCGGGACGCGTGTGAAGTCCATGTATTGGGCGAGCTCGTCCATATAGCGGTCACGTTCGTCATACAGTTCATTCGGAAGCACGCCGAGCGGCTCCGCATCCCCGATTTGACGGTTGACCTGACTGATTTTTGTCATCAAGTCGTTCACTTTCTTGACGACGACGTCACCTTCTGAGGCGAGGTCGGCCTGCACTTTTTGGAGCGAGGACGACATGTAGTTGAACGTCTCAGCGAGCGTCATCGCCCGTTGGCGCACGACACTGCGCGCGCCGGCGTCATCCGGGTTGACCGACAAGTCTTGGAGCGAGGCCCAGAACAAGTCGAGCGATTTGGCGAGCCCTGTCTCGGAAGGCTCGTTGACGATATCCTCCATCCGACCGAACGCCGCCTCTTTCGTCGCGTAGTAGGCGTTCTTCACCGACTCGTCGCGGTATTGCTGGTCGATCATCAAATCGCGGATTCGGGCGAGCGTCTCGCCGCGGACACCAGTCCCGAACTGCCCGGCCTTCGTTCCCCCGAAGTTGACGCTGAGTTGTTCGGTCATGCCGAGTGACAAGCGTTGGCGCGAGTAACCCGGATTCGAGGCGTTGGCGACGTTATTCCCCGTCGCCTGGAGCGCCCATTGGTGCGTCGTTAAACTGCGTCGCGCCGTTTCTAATCCCATAAATGTTGAGCCCATCAAACTTCCTCCTTATACATCCCGGCTGAACGAGCGCGTCTCGAGCGCCTGTTGACCGTACGTGAAATCATCTGCCTCTGGCATGAGCATGTCCAAATGCCATTCGATATACCGGAGCGACTGTTCGAGCAGGACGGCGTTCAGTTCATTCTGCCGTTTCAGCTCGAGGACGACCGGTCGTAACGCTTCCTTCTCTTCATCGTCCAAAACGAGCGTTCCTTGAAGTCGTTCCGCTTCTTTTTGTTTGATTTGTCGGAGAATCGTCGCCTCTTCCTTGACGAGTGCGCTAAAAGCGGGCATGTCTCCGTTGACGAGCAGTCGTTCTTTGTCATAAGCCAGTTCGAGTAAACGTGTATGTAATGTGAGCATAAGTCTCTCCTTTGTCCAAAAAAAGAGCCGACTAAAGAAAGGGTGTCCCTTGTTTAGTCAGCTTCCGTGCCATCTTATTTATGCGAAGGTCTCCCTCGGACCCCGCTTTCATTCATCCTTGTAGAAAGCGTTTGGCGATGTCGCGCGCGTCCCGTGAATACGTCCCGGCGTTAATCTCCGCCTTCAAGGCGTTGATTTTTTCCAGACGCTCCGGGTGTTTCACCGGTTCTTCAAACCGGGCGCGGGCTTCGGCCGATATCGATAATTGGTCCGTTTGGCGTGTCAGCTCGGGCTTCGTCTCAGGTTGCGTTTTCTTCTCGTAAGTGTTCGGTAAGTGTACCCACTTTGCAGAATCGATGCGCATACGTGTCCCCCCTCTTCTCAGTTGTTAATCCAAACGATAAGCGCGAACGCTCTGTTTCGTGACGCTGGCTTGTAGCCCTTTCAGTTCTTGCTGCATGTCGGTCTGACAGTCCGCGCATACCTTTCCTTGGTTCGTCGGATTGCCGCAACGCACGCAGGCGATGTTCAGTGACGGATTGTCCTTGATGATCAGGCGTCCTTCATGGATGTATCGCGTGATATCAAGTTCGGAGACGCCTGTCGCTTCGAC
This sequence comes from Exiguobacterium sp. s157, assembly GCF_018618205.1. Taxonomy (NCBI): domain Bacteria; kingdom Bacillati; phylum Bacillota; class Bacilli; order Caryophanales; genus Exiguobacterium; species Exiguobacterium sp. s157. The sequence continues at coordinate 621,587 of NZ_JACSLQ010000002.1, read as the reverse complement.
GAGGGCTCCGATCGTCGTCTGTTTGTTGGCGGGTTCGCGGATGAAGTCCCGGACTTTCAAGAAGTTTTGGAAATCGACTTCCGCGCAGGATGGGCAGTATGGCGAGCGGCTTTGTTTCATGAACAGCCGTCCGCACGTTTGACAAGTTGTTGCTTCCACAGTCATTCACCTCTGCCCTTTATATCGGACGCATTTTTAATTTGTTTAGCGTCCGGAACAGGCAAACGGCAGAAACTTGTTCCACCCCGGCCCAGCGCAAGGTGAGCGCCGCCTGATGGAGCGTCGTCCCCGTCGTATAGACGTCGTCGACGAGGACAATTTTGCCACAGCGTGGCAACTGCTGTACAGCGAACGGATTCGTACGGTGCCGCCTTTCTTCTTTCCCAAGTTCACGCTGACTCGAAACCTCGGATTTGACGAGCACCTGCTCCGTCGGTCCAATCATCCTTGCGAGCAGCTCCGCCTGATTGAAACGCCGTGTCCGCATCCGCTCCTCACTGAGCGGAATCGGGACGTAGACGACCCCTGGTTCTCGCGTCGCTCGCAGCACATTGCGTAGCTGTCGCGCCAGAACGACGTCGCCGCCGAACTTATAACGGTGGAGCCAATTCGCGCCCGACTCGTCATAAGCGAAGAGCGAACGGACGGTCAAGTCGAGACCAAGGGCGAGCCAACGGATACAGTCAGGACACGTCGCCCCGTCCGTGGTCGGGTGACCGCAGCGCGGGCAGCCCGAGATGATCGGGGTCAATCTCCCCTCGCAGTCCGGGCAGACCCAGTCCCGTTTTAAGAGCGTCGCCGGGCTCCACGGAATAGCGAACGGTTTTCGGCAGACGAGACAGTTCATCGCCGGTTCGCCTCCTCGATCTCGCGGATGGCCCGGTCTTGCCGGAACGTGCGCTCGTGGTAGAAGAAGACGACATCCCCGGTCGGCGCGGTCGGTTTCCGACCGGCCCGCCCTGCCATCTGGACGAGGGCGCGGGACGAGAACAAGGCGTGGCTGCTGTCGAGGACGGCGACGTTGACCCCGGTCACGGTCATGCCCCGCTCCCAAATCGACGTCGCGAGCACGATCCCGTTCGTCGCCTCGAGCCATTCGAGTGTATCCGTCCGCTCATTGGTATCTGCCGAGACGGCCTGGTAGCCGAACCCGTTCGCCGCGAGCAGTTCCCCATAACGGACGAGGTCCGGCTTCGTCGGGACGAACAGCAAACGTGGGGACCCCTCGTATTGCCCGCTGAAGTCGAGGATGGCTTGCCCCGTCTCACGGACGAGTCGCGGCACCGGCAAGTCGTGGCCGTGATAGCGACGCGATAGCTGCACGGTCGGAAACTGGCGCTGCCAGACGGTCGGCGTCGCCGTCACGAACAAGAATAGGCCTTTCCCGGCTCGGCGGAGCGTCCACCAAAGTGCCAAATCGAAGGCGAACGGGAAGGCATCAGACTCATCGACGAGGACGTAATCGAAGACATGTCGTAAGTTCACGAGCAGCGGCGCCGTCGCGACAGTGATCATCCCAATCGTGTCCTTGTCCCCGCCCCCGTAGCGCCGGGTGACCGGGACGGAGAAGGCGGCCTCGAGCCGGTCGACCCATTCGATGGCGACGTCACGGCGCGGCGAGACGATGAGGACACGCTTCCCTTCATTGACGACGCGCGCGATGACCGGGAATGTCATCTCCGTCTTCCCGGCTCCGCAGACGGCATGGACGAGCCCGCTCGTCCGAGATTCCCACCAGGTGAGCAACTGCCGGCTGATGTGTTGCTGGTCGGTCGACAGCTCGAACGGCATGACGAGTTCCGTCGGTTCGACCGGTGTCGTGATGTCTTCTTCCCCGAGACGGTCGCACTGACAGATACGGCCGAGATGGAGGCAATTCCGGCAATAGCGGCACGCACCGTGGTGGCACGTGAACGAGCGGGTGTCCGCGCTCAGACAGCGTTGACAGATGCCGAAGCGGATGGCGGGCGTGCCGGTCGGAGCGATGATGAGTTGTCCCAATACAATCAGTCCTTTTTGAATGAGGATATCATATGAGAAGCCGTCGGACATGAGGCGTTGTCAGCATGTAGCGGCACCATTCCCGTACGGAACCTGAGCCATTTGCGACTTACGACCGAGGCGAACGGTGCAACATCTCTTTTATACTAAGCGTAGTCCAATAATTGGAAAGCAGGTGTCCGATGCACAAACGACCGCTTCATAACGTCTTGACCGTACTCGGAATGATGGCCGTGTTCTGTCTCGGTTGGTGGGTGTGGTATGTGCTGAACGGCAGTGAGGCGGCCGAACAACGAGCCGTCCGAGCAGCCGAAACGTATGTCGACACGACGTATCCCGAGATGGAACTCGTCGTGACCGACGTGACGTACTTATCCCTGTACGATGCGAAGTATTACGTCTTGTTCGCGTCCCCGTCCCATGTCGAAGCTGAGTTGTGGGTTCGCGTCACTCGAGCCGGAGACGTCGTGGACGACAATATCGGGGATGTCGCGAACGTCTCACGGTCATTGGACAGACGCGACGCCTTCGACTAACACCTATAATCAAAAAACTCGCCAGACGATTTTTCGTCTGGCGAGTTTTTCTCGTTATGCGTTCCGCTTGTAGAACATGATCGCCTCATACGCCCGGAGCGACAACGTCGTCCCGTCGAGCTGCGGCACGTCATAGTTGTGGCTGACGACCTCGGCCTGCGAGAAACCTGCCGGGATCTCATACGTCGTCTCAGGGCCGTAGAAGTTGGCGACGACGAGCACTTCCTCGTCTTCCGTCTTCCGCGTGTACGCCCAGACGTCGAGCGCGTCCGGTGTGAGGAGCGTATAGTCCCCGTCCGTCAACACGTCGAACTCTTTGCGGAGCGAGATCAAGTTCTTGTAGTGGTAGAACACCGAGTTCGGGTCGTCGAGCGCCGTCTCGACGTTGACATCGGTATAGTTCGGCGCCACGTTGATCCACGGCGTCCCGCTCGTGAAGCCGGCGTGCGGCGTCGCGTCCCACTGCATCGGCGTCCGCGAGTTGTCGCGCGACTTCTGTTTGATGGCGGCCATCATGTCCTCGTGCGACACGCCCTGTTCGCGTTTCAAGTTATAGGCGTTGAGCGTCTCGATGTCACGATACTCGTCGAGCGAGTCGAAGCCTGGGTTCGTCATGCCGATCTCCTCGCCTTGATAGATGTACGGTGTCCCTTGGAGGCCATGGAGCACGGTCGCGAGCATCTTCGCGCTCTCGACGCGATGGTCGGTGTCGTTGCCGAACCGGCTGACGACGCGCGGCTGGTCATGGTTGCACCAGAAGATGGCGTTCCAGCCCTTGCCGTGCATCCCTTCCTGCCACGTCGACATGATGTCTTTCAGTTGGATGAAGTCGAACGGGGCGGCGACGAACTTCTCGCCGTTCGGATAGTCGACTTTCAAGTGATGGAAGCTGAACGTCATGCTGAGCTCGCGCTCGTCCGGGCTCGAGTAGCGGACGCAGTGGTCGAGCGTCGTCGATGACATCTCGCCGACCGTGATGACGTCGTGGCCGTCGAACACCTCGCGGTTCATCTCTTTCAAATATTCATGGATACGCGGCCCGTCCGTATAGAATTTGCGGCCGTCCGAGTCGTCTTGCGGAAAGTCCTGCTGCTTCGAGATCAAGTTGATGACGTCGAGGCGGAACCCTTTGATGCCTTTGTCGCGCCAGAAGCGCATCATCTCATAGACGTCCTCGCGCATCTGCTCGTTCTCCCAGTTCAAGTCGGCCTGGGTCACGTCGAACAAGTGAAGGTAGTACTGACCGCTCGCTTCGTCATATTTCCAGGCGTTGCCGCCGAACTTCGACTCCCAGTTCGTCGGTTCGTCGCGCCAGATGTAGTAGTCGCGATACCGTTCGTCCCCGGCGAGCGACTTCTGGAACCATTCATGCTCGGTCGAGGAGTGGTTGACGACGATATCCATCATGAGCCCGATGCCACGCGCCTCGGCCTCGCGGACGAGCTCGTCGAGATCGTCCATCGTCCCGTATGATGGATCGATCGCGTAATAGTCGCTGACGTCATAGCCGTTGTCGTTTTGCGGCGACTTGTACACCGGGGTCATCCAAATGTATTCGATGCCGAGCTCGGCCAAGTAATCGAGCTTCGCCGTCACCCCTTTGATCGAGCCGGTGGCATTGCCTTCCGGGCTATAGAAGCTTTTCGGATAGATTTGATAGACGACGGATTTGCGCCAGTTTGGTTGTGTCATAGATGTAGTCTCCTTTTGTAAGAGTTTTCATTTCGATAGGAAAAGGGGAAGAACCTCCGTCCCTCCCCTTGTCAGTAATCTTCTTATGCGACTTTGTTTTTCTCGATCTCGCCTTTTTTCATGTAACGTTTCGACAGGGCGAGCGTCAACACGAACGGAATGACGAGGGCGATGACCATCCCGACGATGAAGATAAGAATCTTATCGGTGAAGATTGACAGGAATCCAGGAAGACCCCCGACCCCGACAGCGAACGCCTGGACGTCGTTCAATGTGATGAACACCGCCGCGACGGCCGACCCGATCATCGCCGAGTAGAATGGGAACTTGTTCGGCAAGTTCACCCCGAACATGGCCGGCTCGGTAATCCCGAAGAATGCCGAGATCGATGACGTCGAAGCCATACTCTTTTGTTTGGCGTCGTGTTTGAACACGAGGAACATCGCGAGTGCGGCTGCACCTTGGGCGATGTTCGACAAAGCGAGCATCGGCCAGAGGAACGTCCCGTTCGTCTCCGCGATGAGCTGCAAGTCGATGGCGAGGAACAAGTGGTGCATCCCGGTAACGACGAGCGGTGCGTAGAGCAGACCGAACAGGAGTGCCCCGACGACCGGTACCGCTTCGAACACGTTGACGATTCCAGTTGCGATCACGTTACCGAGGCCGCGTGTGAGCGGTCCGACGATCGAGAGGGCGAGGAAACCGGTGATGACGATCGTCGTAATCGGCACGACGAGCAATTGAATCGCGTTCGGTACATGTTTTTTCAAGAAGATCTCAATGTGGCTCAAAATGAAGGCCGCGGCCAAAATCGGAAGAATCTGACCTTGGTAGCCGACTTTCTCAATCTCGAACAAGCCGAGAATGTTGAACGTCGGAACATCGCCTTCAAGCGCCGCTTGTCCGTAACCCCAAGCGTTCAAGAGGTCTGGGTGGACGAGCAAGAGACCCATGACGATCCCGAGCACTTCGCTGCCGCCGAACCGTTTCGTCGCCGACCAACCGACGAGTGCCGGGAGGAAGACGAACGCCGTATTCGCCATCATGTTGACGAGATCCCATAACCCTTGCAGGTTCGGATATTCCTCAATCAACGTCGCGCCTTCGACGAACAGTCCTTCTGAGGCGAGCAAGTTGTTAATCCCCATCAATAGACCGGCAACGATGATGGCCGGGATGATCGGCATGAACACGTCCGAGAACACTTTGACGAGCTTCTGGAGCGGGTTCATCTTCTTACCGCCCGACGATTTGACCTCGGCGACCGTCGCCGCTTCAAGCCCAGCGAGTTTGATGAACTCGGCGTAGACACGCTCGACGTCCCCGGCCCCGATGACGACCTGATACACACCCGAGTTTTCGAATGCGCCTTTGACGAGATCGGCTTCTTTCACTTTCGCTTCATTGACGAGCGACTGGTCTTTCAACGAAAGACGGAGCCGCGTGACACAGTGTGCCGCTTTGTCGACGTTATCCTTGCCCCCGATGGCTTCAAGGATATCCGCGGCTATTTGACGATAATCTGCCTTCATATTGTAGGCCTCCTTTGTTTGAAAACGTTTGTTGAAAACGGTTACTTATGAGTACAAACAAAGTTTAACTTATATAGATAAGTCATGTCAACAACTTATCTATATAAGTTAGGTGTGACAACTATGTGACAGGCGTTCAGTATTTTTGTTCCCTCTTGCCTTGATTCAAAACGAAAAAAAGACTCCTTTCGAAAAAGGAGCCTTACCGGCGCGCCACATCGCTGAACTGGAACTTGTCGAGCCGGTGGCGGGACTCGGTATATTCGAACTGTCTGCCCTCATAGAGGAACGTGTCGTTCGTGATGACGATGACGTATTCATAATCGTGCAGGTCGAGCCGCAACCGGTCGAGCTCGGTCACGTCCTCGGCCGCAATCTTCCGTTTGGCGTAACTGATTTGCATCCCGAGCTCGTGCTCGACATAGGCGTAAATCGATTGCGCGGCGATTTCTTCTGTCAGGCCGGGCACGAGGTCTTTGACGAAATAGTTCACGTCTAAGATGACGTTCTCACCATCGAAGTTGCGGATCCGTTCAATCCGGAACATGCGTGTCCCCGGCGTCAAATTCATCCGGTCGGCGAGCCACGCCGGCGCCTCGATGTCCTCGAACGAGGCGACCGATGTCTGAATCGAGCGACCGAGCATGCTGGCGTACACTTCGGAGAAACTGACGATGCCGTTGAACTGGAATTCGATTTGATCGCGCCGCAGCACGAACACGCCTTTCCCGTGATGCTTCCGGACGTAGCCGTGCTCTTGGAGCAAATCGAGCGCTTTCCGGACCGTCCCTCGACTCGCCTCGTACTCGTGCATGAGTTCGGTCTCGGACGGCAGTTTCGATTCCGCCGCATACTCGCCCGTCTTCATCCGCTCGGCGAGACGATCATAGATTTGACGATATTTGGCCACAGGCTCACTCCTCTCTATCGAAAAAGACGACCAGATGGCCGTCTTTTGTTTACCATTCGCGGCGATACCACGTGATGCCGATTGCGCCTGGCCCAAGGTGTGTCCCGATGACCGGTCCGAAATGACCGCCCGTGACATGCGCCTGCGGAAACTTCTGTTTCATCGAGGCGATTTCCTCGGCCTGACGTTCCGGGCAGTTGGCGTGGATGATGCCGATACAGTAGCCTGTCCCGTCGCCTTGAATCGACTGTTCCATCATCTCTTCGATGCGACGGACCGCCTTCTTGTACGTCCGAATCTTCTCGAACGGGACGATCATCCGGTCTTGGAAATGAAGCACCGGTTTGATTTGAAGGAACGACCCGACGAGCGCTTGCGCCGCGCTGAGTCGGCCGCCTCGTTGGAGGTGGTCGAGGTCATCGACGACGAAGTACGCCCGAATCAACTCGCGCATCTTTTCAAGGTGAGCCATGATTTCTTGCGCCGACGCGCCTGCATCGCGTAAATGAATCGCTTCCTCGACGAGGAACGCTTGAGGCATACATGAGATCTCCGAATCGAATGCGTGAACGTTGACGTCGACCATGTCGTTCAAGGCGATCATCGATTGATACGTCCCGCTGATGCCGCTCGAGAGCGTGATTGCGATCACGTCCGTCACCTCGTTCGGGAGACGCTCAATCAGTTCAATCGTTTCTCCGATGCTCGGCTGGGACGTCGTCGGCAAGTTCCCTGCCTCGATCCGGTCATAAAAAGCCTCGGTCGTGATATCGACGGCTTCGCGGAATGACTCCCCGTCAAAAATCACGCTGAGCGGTGCGACGTGGACGTCGTGGCGCTCACAAAATTCGGCCGGCAAATAGGCGGTACTGTCGGTCAAAATGGCTATGTTTCCCATGCTATATCCTCACTTTACATCGTTTCATTTTCCAATTGAATGTGGATTCCATTCCATATTGTAGCATAAAAACGATGTATTGCATCGGAAGAGGTCAAATCTCAACCCATCCGCGACGGATGGCGTCGACGACGGCTTGTGTCCGGTCGTTCACTTCCATCTTGCGGAGCACCGACGAGACGTGGTTCTTGACCGTCTTCTCACTGATGAACAGCATGTCGCTGATATCACGGTTCGAGCGGCCTTCGGCGAGCAAGTGCAACACTTCAACTTCACGGCGTGAGAGTAATTGGTAGACCGGGTCATCGGTACGGCTCTCGACGTTACGGCCGGCCTGTTCGCCTTTGAATTGGAGCAAGCGACGGTACTCTTTCAAGACGTTCGTCGTCACTTTCGGGTGCAAGTATGCCCCGTCCTTCGCGACCGAGCGCACGGCCGAGATCAGCTCGGTCGATGCGACTTCTTTGAGTAAGAACCCAGATGCTCCGGCTTCGAGTGCATGCGTGATGTACGACTCATCGTCGTGAATCGACAAGATGAGGACACGCGTCTCCGGTGACAGCACCGACAACTGTTTCGTCGCCTCGATTCCGTTCAGTTCAGGCATGTTGATATCGAGAATCAAGATTTCCGGCTTGTGCTCCGCGGCGATGCGAATCGCCTCCGTCCCGGTCCGTCCTTCGGCGACGACCGTGAACTCGTCCTCTAAATCAAAAATCCGTTTCAAGCCTTCTCGAAACAGCTCATGGTCATCCACAATCGCGATGCGTGTTTGTAATTGTTCCATCTGGATACTCCCCCTTGTTCTTGTCTTACGTGATCGGAATCGACATGCGGACGACCGTCCCTTTGCCGACTTCCGAATCAATGGTCATGCTTCCGTTCACAAGCTCGATCCGTTCTCGCATCCCAACGATCCCGAATGACTCTTCGCCAATCGAACTCGGCACGAATCCGACCCCATGGTCGCGTACATGAATATGTATCGCATCATGCGCTTGCTCGACGTTGACGATAATCTCCGCCGTCTTCGAATGTTTGATCGCGTTTTGGACTGCCTCTTGGACGAGCCGGAACACGTTGATCTCCAATTTCTCAGGCAGTCGGGCCCGCGAGCCCCGGTAGTTGAGCCGGGTCTTGATGGCCGTGTATTCCTCAGTCTGATGGAGATACCGTTCGAGCGTCGGCAAGAAACCGAGGTCGTCAAGCGACATCGGACGAAGGTCGTAGATGAGACGCCGGACGTCGACGAGCGCGCCGCGGATGAGGCGTTTCAGCTCGTGCAGTTCGGCGAACGCCTCGTCTTTCCCCCGCTTGTCGAACGTCTTCTCGATCAAGTCGGCCCGAATCAAGATGTGGGCAAGCGATTGCGCTGGTCCGTCGTGCATTTCACGGGCGAGGTGACGACGTTCACGTTCGGCCGCCTCAAAGACGCTGATTGCCATCTCTTGCTTCTTCATCATGTCCGAGTACTCTTGTTGCAGGTCGTCCCGCAGGAAGTTCAGCACGACGGAGACGCGGCTGACGAGCTTATCGGCCCGCTCAATCGTGTCCTCGAGAATGAGCAGGCGGCGTTCAAGGTCGTTGCGACGCTGTTGGCCGGCCATCTCTTCTTTTTGGATGAGAAAACGCTCGAGCTGCATTTGGTTGGCGCGTTCGTATGCCTCCCGAATCTCTTGCTCGCTATGTATATGAAACTTCTTGCTCACTTGGACGAGTTTGTTCTTCGCCGCTTTCACGAGCAGGTCGAGCCGTTCCGACTCCTCGATGTAAAACTCAATCTTTTGCGTCAACTCTTTCAGTTCGTTCTGAATCAACGAATATTCGTTGGCCGAACTCTCGGTAATCCGGACGATCTCCTCTTTACTTTCCGTCACCGTATCAATCATATTTGTTATGATATGTTCTAAAGCTGTACGATCGGTAATATGATTCACGATGCCATCCCCTAATAATTCGGTAGTAAGTCCTCATCTATTCCTATTATCGTCTGCGGAACGTTCGTTTACAGTAAAACTTGGAGGCTCTCCTTCCCTTTCGCCGCAACTGGCGTTGACGCCTACTTGAATTTTAAAAAAAATATTCAAAAATAGAAAGGAGAATTTTCAGAAATGTCTGCTGAACAAAATTATACTATAAAACAAGACGGAGAATACGAGGTCGTCATTCAAAAGTCAAAATTTATCGCCCACTTCAAACGGGTCACGTCCGAAGAGGAGGCGCAGGCGTTCATCCAAGCCATCAAGAAGGCGCATTGGAATGCCAATCATAACTGTTCGGCCTATATCATCGGCGAACGGAACGAGTTCCAAAAAGCGAACGATGACGGGGAACCGAGCGGGACGGCCGGGTTGCCGATGCTCGAGGTGCTCCGTAAACGCGAATTGAAGGATACGGTCGTCGTCGTCACCCGCTACTTCGGCGGCATCAAGCTCGGCGGCGGCGGACTCATCCGCGCTTACGGCGGCACGGTGAGCGAAGGGCTCGACGCGGTCGGCATCGTCGAACGCATCACGATGCAACGTTTGACGCTCACGGTCGATTACGGCTGGATTGGCAAGGTCGAGAACGAGCTGCGGCAATCGTCGTACCTCCTCGACGACATCGTCTACGCGGACACCGTCACGTTCCACATCTCGGTACCGGTCGAAGAGACCGATGCCGCCCTCGCCTGGCTCGTCGATTTGACGAACGGCCAAGGAGGACTCGAGACCCAGGACCAGCGCATCATCGAACGTGATTTTGTGCGGTAGGTCACGTATACTAAAGGAAACGAATGAAATGAGGAGACGACATGGAACAAGACTCCCGCAAGAAACGCCCCGTGTGGAAAATCGTCCTGCTCGTGCTCGGCCTCGTCCTGTTGATTGGCGGGTCGGCCTTCGGCTACTTCGTCTTTAAGGCGAACGAGACGGCGGAGAACACGAACAGCGAGCTGACACGCGGGGACAAGTCGGACCGTCGAGAAGAGACGGTCGATTTGACGAAAGATCACTTCTCCGTCTTACTCGCCGGCGTCGATGGCGGCGCCTCGCTCGAAGAAGGACGGACCGACTCGCTCATGGTGGCGACGTTCAACAAGGAATCGCGCCAAGTGACGCTCGTCAGCATCCCGCGCGACTCGTACGTCGATATCGTCACGACTGACGGTGAGTTCAAAGACAAAATCAACCATGCCTACGCCTACGGTGGCATCGACACGACGATCGCGACGGTCGAGAAACTGTTCGACATCCCGATCGACTACTATGCGACGATCAACTTTGATGGCATCGAGGATCTCGTTGATGCGGTCGGCGGCGTCGAGGTCGATGTGCTCGTCCCAATTTCCGGGCGGGCGACCGGCAACGTCGAACTCGAACCAGGTGTCCAGACGCTAGACGGCAAGGAAGCGCTCGCCTACGCGCGCATGCGCAAAGACGACCCTGAAGGCGACGTCGGACGGGCGAAGCGTCAACAGCAAGTGCTCGAGGCCATCATCAATGAGGCGACGACGATCAATTCGTTCACGAAGCTAAACCGGATTATGAATGCGGTCGGCGATAACATCCGAACGAACATGTCCCTCTCCGAGGCGTCCCAGTTGCAGCCGTATACGAAGTCGCTCCGCTCGTTCAACCAGGAGACGCTCGCAGGCGGCGACTTGACGCTCGGCGGCGTCTACTATTACGAGCTCGACCCGGCCGACTTGAGTGAGAAGCGCTCGCTCTTGAAGACCGAGCTCGGCCTCCCGCTCACGGCGGAAGATCGTGACAACGGGACCGGCGACGGTTTGAATGAAACAGAAGACGGTTTCAGCGAAACGACGACCTACTGACCAAACAAAAGCCCAAGGACACGATGTCCTTGGGCTTTTGTTGATGCTTCATGTCTTCGGTCGTCCGAGCAGACGCCGGGACGTCTGGATAATCGGCTTATAGTTCGGGTGAATCAACTCGGTCGACTCGACGATCAGCTCGATGACGATCAGGACGATGACGAACGTGATGATGGCTCCGAGCATCGTCGTCTTCGCGAACAGAATCGAGGCGATGCCGAAGAAGAACGTCATCCCATACATGAGCAGGACGGCTTGCCGCGTCGTGAAGCCCATATCGATTAACTGGTGATGCATATGCGACTTATCAGGCGACATCGGCGGACGCCCTTGCACGAGCCGACGGACGATCGCAAAAATCGTGTCCGAGATCGGCAGACCGAGCAAGAGGACCGGGACGACGAGCGAGAACAGCGTCACGTTCTTGAATCCGATCAAGGAGAAGACGGCGAGCATATAACCGAGGAAGAGCGCCCCGGTGTCTCCCATGAATATCTTCGCCGGATAGAAATTATGGACGAGAAAACCGAGCGTGCTCGCCAGGAGCAACAAGGCCATCATCGTCAAATAGACGTTGCCTTGGATGATGGCGAGCAGGGAAATCGTCCCGAGGGCGATGCTTGAGACGCCTGCGGCGAGCCCGTCGAGCCCATCGATCAAGTTGATCGCGTTCGTGATCCCAATCAGCCAGAGCACCGTCACCGGGATGCTCCATGAACCGAGATAGAGCTGCTGGTCGAACGGGAGGTTAATCAATTCGATGCGCATACCGGCGTTCAAGACGATGACCGTCGCGATCATCTGCCCCATCAGCTTGACGCGGGCCGTCAACTGGAACCGGTCGTCGATGAAGCCGGTCAAGATGATGACGACCGCCCCGATCAAGATGGCATCGTTATATCGACTCGTCGGCAGCAACAAGGCGTAGCCGATGAAAAAAGCGATGAAGATGGCGAGGCCGCCGATCCGTGGCATCGTCCGTAAATGTACTTTTCGGGCGTTCGGGTGATCGACCGCTCCGATCAGAAAAGCAAATCGGCGAACGAGCGGCGTGATCAAGATGGCCATCACAAAACTGACCAACATGGCAATCCATAACATGGGCCAACGTTCCTCTCTCATAAAAAAATAGACTCTGGCGAATTATAGCATATTTCCCGTGAGGCGAGACGTATCAGAAATGTTACAACGAAAAAATCCCGACGAGGTCGTCTCGTCGGGTCACGTTCAGGCGTGGGCCGGATGCGTCGTCACTTCATCCGTGGCCTCGTATGTATACAAGCCGCGGCCAATCTTTTTGATGTCAGGATTGACCGATTCGATTTTCACCATCAATTGGTAAATATTGCTAATGTGATGCCGATAGCGCAATTCGAGCTCCATTTGGATGTCCCGCACGCTCATCGTCTTCCGTTCTTTCAACAGGTCTGTTACCTGATGGACGTAGACCTCGAGCGGATAACGTTGATTGACGCGACGTGGGCGCATTCGTTTTGACGGATCGAGTAACGATTCTTCTTCCCGCTTGTTCCGGTTCAGTTCCGAAATCAAATACTCGGCCCTGCGTTGCAGCTGGCGATACGACTCTTCGATCTCCATCAGTTCCCGATAAATATTTTCATTCACGTTTGTAGATTCCATGCACAAATCCTCCTCTACACCTAATTGATGTTCCCCATCACCCAAATTCATCAATTATTACCAGTTATTACTTGTTCCCATATAAAAGTGTAACGGTTTTGTAATGTACTTGTCATCTATTTTTAGGCATTTCTATCTATTTTAGGTCTTTTGGACCAACACAAAAAGATGACGACTGTTCGGGGCAGTCGTCATCTCACGGAAGATGATCGTAGTCTTTACGCGCCGACGCGTTCGAGGATGCGTGCGAGCGAGAGTTCATCGGTCGAAGAAACGATGAGGTCTGCATGACCGAGCATCGACTCTTCCCCGACGGCGACAGCAAACATGTTTGCCGCTTTGATTGCAGTTACGCCTGCAGCTGCGTCTTCAACGCCGATGGCATGTTCGGGTTTCACGCCAAGGGCAGAGGCAGCCTTCAAAAACACTTCGGGATGTGGTTTTGATTCGGCGACAGTTGCTGCATCGACAATGTGATCGAAGTAATGACGGACACCAAGTGCGTCTACGACCGCGAATGCGTTTTTAGAAGCCGAAGCCATTCCGATTTTGAGACCAGCCTCTTTAATTTCATCGAGGAATGAAATGATGCCCGGCAACAAGTCGGCTGAAGAGATGTGTTGAATGAGTTCAACGTAATGCTCGTTCTTCTTCTGTGCGAGTTCCGCTTTTTCATCCGGTGTGAAATCGTCCTGTCTTCCACCGAGCGCGAGGATGCGCTCGAGCGAGTCCGTCCGACTCACGCCTTTTAGCGTCTCATTGAACTCGCGGTCAAACGGAATATCGAGCTCTTCTCCAAGTTGTTTCCAAGCGAGGTAATGGTACTCCGCGGTGTCAGTGATGACACCGTCCAAATCAAAAATGACTGCTTCAATCGTCGACATACATGCTTTCCGCCTTTCCTTCTAATGCTTCTGTCGTCAGACTACATTAAGGGAACTTGACAAGTACCCGTTGCACGATTGGTCATTGATGCAAACGGTTGCACTTGTTCGATTTCTATTATAAATGAAAAAGCCATCATCATGCAACCGCTTTCGCAAAAAAATAAAAAAGCAGGAGAAGCAGGTGCTTCTCCCACGACTTATAATTGGATTCCGACGACTTTCACGTTCACCGATAACGGTGTCATGGCAAGCATCGTGTCCATGTCTTGCGTGATGCGTTCTTGCACGGCCGTCACCGTCTTGACGATCGATTGACCGTACGCGATGTAAAGTGACAAGTTGATTGTGACGCCTTCTGACGACTCGTCGACTTTGACGTGCTTCATGAGCGCGCGCTCTGACAATTTCGTATCTTCTTGTGTGAACGACACGTATTTCGTCTCTTTGACCACGACAGCGGCGATCATTTCCACGACGTGGCGTGAGACGTTGACGTCTCCTTCAGTGCTGTGCATTCCATTTTCGTATGGCATGGTGTCACTTCCTTAACTCTAGTTTCGCTTCCCATCTTAAAGTGTAGCGGAAAACCGCCATTTAGAAAAGGGTTTACGATTTCACGTCCTTCATATCTTGGGCACGGCGAACGTCAATCTCGACGAGCGGCTTCAACAGCTTGACGACCGGCGGGCTGATAATGACCAGGACGATCAAGAAGGCGACGCCGAACAAGACGAGCAATTGGAGCCACGACGTCGGCATGAAACCGGCTGGGATGAACGCCTTCCAGGCGACGACGAGGAAGACGTGCACCAAATAGACGTAGAGGCTATACTTCCCGGCCCGGGTGAACACCGGCAGTTCACGCCCTGGAATCATCAAGGCGAAGCTGATCGCCATAAGAATCGACACCGTGTAGACGATCAAGAAAGCGAACGGCCCGCTCCAAATCGCCTCCGGCACCGCCGACTCATAGGCGAACCGGAATTTGAACAAGTTACCGATATGATAGAACGTACCCTCCTGTTGGAAACTCATCGAGGCGAGTAGCCCGAGCGTGAGCGTCGTGAAGACGGCAAAACCGCCAATCCGGTAACGGTTGCGCTGCTCGGCCCGCTTCGGCAATTCAAAGAAGTTCAACGTGTTCCGTTCGCTCATCCAGTTCCCGATCAAGAAGAACGGGTAGAACATGATGACTTTCCGGAGCGCGAAGAACCCGGTCGACTCAGCTTGGAAGCCGAACAGGAGCGCGAACAAGAGCGCGAACAGCACGTATCCTTTCAATTGTGTCACGTACGGGGTGATGACGTACCAGATGATAATCGCCATCAAATACCAGAGCGCCCAATACGGCGTCAAGATGTTCAGTGCAGGGTTCTCGAGTGATAAGAGCGGGATGCCCTCGGTGAAGGCGAACCACGAGCCGAGAATCACTTGCCAGATGACGTAGACGACGAACAACTGGATGACGCGCAAATAACGGTTCTCCCGGAAGAAGTAACCGCTCAACATGATGAACAACGGCATGTGGAACGTGTATAAAAATAAATAGACCCATTTCGGCAGGATGTCATCATACGCGCCGCGTACGTCGGTCAACAAGTGACCGAACACGACGAGCAAGACGAGCACGCCTTTAATATTATCGTACCAATGATTTCGCATGTCTTTCCCTCTAGTTCTTTATTAGTTTTCTGATGTTCTCTCTTTTTTGCCTCATCCATCATAGCCGATTTTTTGAGCTGATGAAATTACGATTCCACAAAAAAATGATGACTTCACTGTCATCATTCCCCGGATTTGCCCTCTGCAAGCCGAAACGTCAAGAAATCTTCAAGCTAGAGCACGTTTCGCGCGTATTCAAATAGACGAGAGTGGGTACAGTATAGTATAGTAGTCTTACTAAATAATCAGAATATTCTAATAAAAGGAGGTGTGGAGAATGGCTTCCGTCATCCGTAACCGTCATCATATGGTGCATGACCCGAAACGTTCATTCTCTAACTTCGGATTTTGGTGGTTCACCGGCGCCTTTTCCGTCGGACTGCTCATCGTCGCCTTCGAACCCATCCGGGAACGATTTACCGCCATCCATCCGATTCTGTCTGCCCTGTCGTTCGTGTTCATCTCGTTCTTCATCGGTGTCGCCATGAAGCTCGCCCGGGACGTCTGGTGGCTTAATTATCTGCTTGAGCGCACATCGAACCGGTATATGTACATCGGCGCGGATACGCTCCGCGGTTGGCAGTACACGCTTGACTCCATCTGGTTATTGACCCGCACGTCACAAAAAAAGCTCGGCCGATTGTATATCCAAATCGACCGAACCGTTCGTTCTGAAGAGGCGAAACGTCTGTTCGCCGCCTATTTGATTGATCGAGGTGTGCTCGTCGTCTATTCGAGACCACCGAAACCGAAGAAGATGGCTTAACCGAGGAACGGTTCTAGCCATGCCCGAGCTGCCTCGACTTCTTCCATGCGCAGCTCGTGTCCACCTCCGTGATAGAAGAGTTCGACGTCCGCTCCGGCACCCCGTAGCGTCGACGTGAGCTCTTCTGTTTCTGTTTTCGGGCAAATCGGGTCACGTTCTCCGGCCGAGATAAACACGTTCGCACCAGCGAGGTCCGGCAGCGTGAGCGAGCGGTCCGGGACCATCGGGTGGAATAAGAGCGACGCGTGGAATGCGTTTTGTCGGTACAGCGCCGAGCCGATCAAGTTGGCGCCGTTCGAATAACCGAGCGGAATCATCTTGTCCCGGTCGATGCCGTACTCTGTCGTGGCGTCATCCAAGAACGTCAAGAACCGTTCCGTCTGTTTCTTCAAGTCCTCGAGGTCGAGTACGCCTTCCGCGTGACGGCGGAAGAAACGGGACATGCCGTTCTCGAGGACGTCACCGCGCAGCGTCAAAATGTTTGCCTCCGGGGCGAGGATTCGAGCGAGCGGAATCAAGTCCTGTTCTGTCCCTCCTGTTCCGTGCAATAAAACGAGTGTCGTCTCGGTCGTGCCTTTGATGAATTGATGAATCATGTCATGTCTCCTCTCGGGATTGTAATCGTCGGTAACGTGCGAGTGATCGCCTCGCGGTCTTGTTCGAACCAAGCCGGGAGTTTGAGTGTCGAGCCGAGGCCCTCCAAGCTCTCATCGATCAAAAAGCCAGGAGCGTCGGTCGCCAGTTCGTGAAGAATCCGGCCGCCGTCATGGAAGTAGACCGAGCGGAAATAGTGACGCTCTTTCACTTCGGTCGGGCGTAGCCCGAGCTCGAAGATGGCGTCTTGCCATGAGGCATAGTCTTCCCCATCATTGATGCGCCAGGCGATATGATGGACTGTCCCCGAACCAGGAACCCCGTTCGGCAGGATGGTCTTTTTCACGTCGATGACGTTGCCGTAGTCGGCCGTCGCCTCAAGGCGAATCCATTCTGAATCTTCCCCTACCGTCTCAAAGCCAAACAGCCCCGTCAACAGGCGAACCGTCGCCTCCGGGTCTTTCGACAACAGCGTCGCCCCGGCAAAACCAACAATCGCCTCGCGTGATGTCAGGCCCGGCACGACCCAACTTGTCTGTTTCGTACTGGTCCGGGCGACAAGCTCGACGACGAGTCCGTCCGGGTCTTCAAACAAGAGTGACGGTTCACCGAATCGTTCGGTCGCGACCGTTCCAACGCCATGGTCGTTCAATCGTTTCTCCCAGAACAAGAGGCTGCCTGCTGGCACGAGATAGGCCGTGACACCGACCTGTCCGCTGCCGACGCTGCCCTTGCCGATCCCTGGGATCGGGAAGAACGTGATGACCGTCCCTGGTGAGCCTTGCTCGTCCCCGAAATAGAGGTGGTATGTGCCCGGGTCGTCGAAGTTGACCGTCTGTTTAACGAATCGAAGTCCGAGGACATTCCCGTAAAAATCGATGGTGCGTTGTGGGTCTTTCACCATCGCTGAAATGTGATGGATGCCCGCTGATTGCTTTGTCATGTCATGTCCTCCTTATTATTATCTTGATTTCAAGATAAATCATTTTCGAAGAAATGTGAAACTTTTTGCTCAACATGGCGTACGCTAATAGTAGACACTTATAAGGAGGTACATTCTATGACGTTACAAATCGATCGTGTCTCGAAACAATTCGGCGACTTCACGGCCGTCGATGACTTGAGCTTCCACGTCCCGAAAGGTGAGATGTTCGGCCTGCTCGGGGCGAACGGCGCCGGGAAGACGACGACGTTCCGCATGATTCTCGATATCCTCAAACCGAGTGCCGGAACGATTACGTGGGATGGCCGCAACGTCGACCATCGCATCGTCGGCTATCTGCCGGAAGAACGAGGCCTGTATCCAAAGTCACCCGTTCGTGACCAGCTCGTCTTCTTAGCAAGCTTGAAAGGCATGCGGCAGGCCGAGGCGAAACGAGCCGTCAAGACGTGGCTCGAACGGCTCGAAATCCCGCAGTATGAAACGATGCGCGTCGAACAACTGTCCAAAGGGAACCAACAAAAGATTCAACTCGTGGCCGCCCTGCTCCACAACCCGGAGCTGCTCATTCTCGATGAACCGTTCAGCGGACTCGACCCGGTCAACGTCGAGATTTTAAAGCGTGAAGTGCTCGCCCTCCGTGACGCCGGGACGACAATCGTCTTCTCGAGCCATCGGATGGAGCACGTCGAGGAGTTGTGCCAACATATCGGCATCTTGAAAGGTGGACGTGCCGTCGTCAGCGGCGACGTACCTACAATCAAGACACGCTATGAGGAGCCGGTACTGTTCATTGAAACCGATCGACCGGACCTGCTGCAAGCCCTCCCGGTCGTCCGGGCGGTCGAGCCATATAAAGATGGCCACTTCGTCCGCCTCGACTCGTTCGACGACAGCGACGCGGTGCTCGGTGCCCTCGTGGTGAACGGGGCCGCCATCAAGACGTTCATGCGCCAGCCCGTTTCATTAAACGACATCTTCATCAAGGAGGTCGGCCAACATGTTTCATAACTTCGGACCACTCTACTCGTTCACGTTACGCTCGAAACTGCGCTCGAAGGCGTTCCTCATCTCGACGCTGTTGACAATCCTGTTCATCTTCGGTTTTACGAACATCGACCGCTTGCTCGCGAACTTCGAGGACACTGACCAGGCGCAAGCCATCCTCGTCACCGACAATAACGAACTGACGACGCTCATGCAGTCTCTCGGCTATGAAGATATCGAGTCGGCGTCCATCAGCGAGTCCGAGGCACGTGCCGGGCTCGATAACGGGGACTATGAGATCGTCGCCTTCATCGAAGAGGACTCGGCCCGCGTCCTCTCGGAACGGCCGGAACCGGATTTCACGACGGTACTACAGACGGCGCTGCGGGAAGTCCGGAACGCCGAGCTGATTGAGGCGTCGAACATCGACCCAACCGTCCTCGCGGCGTTGAATGAACCCGTGACGGTCGAGGAATCGTATCTCGGCCGCGGCGGAGAAAACTCGGACGAGCTGTTCTCGTCGTTCGCCTTCGTCTATGTCATGCTCATGTTGCTCTACATCTCAATCATCACGTACGGGTCGATGATTTCGACCGAGGTCACGACCGAGAAATCGTCGCGTGTCATGGAGCTCATCATCTCGACGACACATCCGGTGACGCACATGCTCGCTAAAATCTCGGCTATCGGGACGCTCGCCCTGCTCCAAATCGCCATCTTCCTCGGCTTCGGTTACTTCAGCGCTCGTAGCAACGAGATGGCCCAGTCCGTCATCGACAACGCCGGCAACGTCCGCGCCGTCGTCTATCTGTTGACTTTCTTCACGCTCGGCTACCTGCTCTATGCGGCCATGTTCGCCGTGCTCGGATCGCTCGTCAGCCGGGTCGAGGAGTCGCAACAGATGACGATGCCAGTTATCATGCTGCTCGTCGCCGGGTTCCTCGCCGCTATGTTCGGCTTGAACAATCCGGAGGCTCCGATCGTCACAATCCTGTCGTACGTGCCGTTCTTCACGCCGATGCTCATGTTCCTTCGCGTCATGCTCGTCGACGTGCCTGTGTGGGAAGTCGCGTTATCGATTGGCATCATGATCGCCACGATCGGTGTGATTT
Organism: Exiguobacterium sp. s157; assembly: GCF_018618205.1. NCBI lineage: Bacteria > Bacillati > Bacillota > Bacilli > Caryophanales > Exiguobacterium > Exiguobacterium sp. s157. The sequence goes on along the minus strand of NZ_JACSLQ010000002.1, from coordinate 601,612 downwards.
TGTGGGTCGGCTCGAAATTTTATCGCGGCGGTGTCTTGTTCTACGGCAACAATGCGATTAAACAATGGCGACAAATATTACAGAATCGACAATAACGTTTACAGCATTTTCGTTTTCGTATACTCTAAAGAATGTGCAAAATGAGGAGGAAACGAACTATGCGATCACGATTACTCGCAGCTTTAATCTTTACTTTCATGACGACGCTCACGACGTTCATCTGTTATACCGTCTTCTTGGACGCCGATGCGCTGTGGCAAATCTTGCTCGCATACGCAGGAAGCACGTTCCTCGGGACGCTCGCTTTTTGGTATCCGGTCAGCCGTCGTCCGGAGACGTCCCGTTTCGGCGGCGCGTGGATCGGCATCTTGATCACGGCGACGACGCTCATCGGATTCACCGCGATCCGCTTCAGCGTTCGTGGTGACGCCGCGTCCTTACTCGACTGGCAGACGATGCTCGCGAGCCTCGCCTACACGTTCGGTTACGTCGGTTGGGTGCTCACGATTCTCAATATCGTGCTCGGCTTCCTACTTGCCGGGACACGACCGAAAGTACGCTACGACGCGCGCATGGCGCGTTAACAGAAAACAGCCGTTCCTCGGAGCGGCTGTTTTTGTATGCAAAAACCGTGGTCTCCCACGGCTGTCACTGCAATTTATACGATTTAGCGATGACCCCGAACTCCGTGTATTGGAACGAGTTGTCGACGAACTGGTCCGGTACGAGCTGCTCGATATAGCGAGCGAACGGAACAATCCGTTGCGTCGGTTCGTGCGAGCGGCCTAGGTCGAGCACAGCATCGACGAGCGCCTCGAGCGCTTGATGTGACGTCGGTTCCTCGTCTTCGGCAAAGATGCGACGGAGTTCTTCCTCGTGCATCAAGTCGAAGATGCGCATGCGCGCCTCGAGCTGACGTTGCATGTCCTCGGTCGACTTGCCGTGCATCGCCTCATCGTAGGCGAGCTTCATCTGTTCGAGCTCCGGGACCGTTCCTTTCATGAGCACTTTGAGCGACTCACCCGTCCAAATATGGCGGGCCAAATAGTTCGCGTCGATCTTGAGCGCCTCGGCGAGCGCCTCTATGTAAGGCATCGTCGGGTAGACTTCACTCAGCTCGGTCCGGCGAATAAAGTACGGGGCGACGCCGATGCGGTCGGCGAGTGCCTCGACCGAGATGCCGGCCCGCTCACGTAAAATTCGAATCCGATCCCCATACCCCCGATACGGTGCGTTCTTTCCATCCATGTGTCTCTCCCCCTCTCTTCTTAGTATAGTTCCCGAATCCATAAAAAAATACTCGGAAGCGTATGCCTCCGAGTAAAATGTGCAACTTATTTTTTCGTCAATTCGACGACTTCTGAAGAACCGGCTGTGACCGTGTCGCCTTCAGCAACGAGTTTGTTGACGCCAAAGCTGTCGTGGTTCGTGATGATCACTGGTGTGATCGTCGACGGCGCGTTCGCTTTGATGAAGTCGAGGTCGAATGTGACGAGCGTGTCGCCAGCTTTAACCGCTTGACCTTCTGTCACGTGCGTTTCGAAGCCTTCACCTTTAAGGTTGACCGTGTCGAGACCGATGTGAATCAAGTACTCGGCACCGTTGTCAGCGTTGATCCCAATCGCGTGTTTTGTCGGGAAGACAGTCGCGATTGTACCGTTGACCGGCGAAACGACTTTACCATCTGTCGGTTCGACGGCGATACCGTCACCCATCATTTTTTGCGAGAACACTTGGTCAGGAACGTTTGTGATGTCAATGACCTTCCCTGTAAGCGGTGAAACCGCGTTAAGTTGTTCTTCTTTACCACCGAATAGTTTTTTAAAGAATCCCATAGCTTAATCCCTCCAACATGTTCTGTTAATCAAAGTCTTAGCTTTTATACCCGAAAAGCTTCCTCTTCAATCCCTACCCTAGAAACGGTATAGTTGTAATAAGGTAGTGCGAATTCGTTTACACATCGTAAGAATACGAGTGTGCAACCGCTTTTGCAAGCCCTTTTTACACTTTATAAAAATTTCACACGATGGAGGCGCTTACAATGACGACTTTCACAAAATTGTCATATGAACGGCCCAATTTGGAGGCTCTAAACAGCCGATTGTCGGACTATTCAGTCGAATTGCAACAAGCCAGCACACTCGAGGAGGCGAACGAATTGATTCGCCAAATCAACCAGGAACGGAACGAATTCGAGACGCAAAGTCAGCTCGTCTCGATCCGCCACTCGATCGACACGCGCGATGCGTTCTACGAGGCCGAGCAGACGTTTTTTGACGATGCCTTGCCGGTGTACGAGAAAGAAGTGCAAGCGTATTATCGGGTCTTGACCGAGCACGACCTTCGCAACCAACTCGAACAGGAATGGGGCAGCCAGTTGTTCGAACTTGCCGAGCGCGCCCTCAAGACGTTCGAAGAGTCGCTCATCCCGAAACTTCAAGAAGAGAACCGATTGGCGACCGCTTATCAGAAGGTCATGTCGGCGGCCCAAATCGAATTCGACGGCAAGACGCTCAACTTGTCCCAGTTCGGCCCGTATCTGCAATCTCCTGACCGTTCAGTTCGAAAAGCGGCGTCCGAGGCCCGTTATACATATCTCGCCGACAACGGCGACGAACTCGACCGCATTTATGGTGAACTCGTACGCGTCCGGACCGACATCGCTCACACGCTCGGCTTCCCGTCGTTCGTTGAGCTCGGTTACGCCCGGATGCAACGTGTCGGCTATGACGAGTCAAACGTCGACAACTTCCGCAAGCAAGTGCGCGACGTCATCGTCCCGCTCGCGACGACGTTAAAAGAGAAGCAGGCGAAACGGATCGGTGTCGACACGCTCACGTACTACGACGAGTCGTTCGTCTTCCCGGACGGCAACGCGACACCGAAAGGCGACGAGGCGTTTATCATCGAGGGTGGGAACACGATGTACCGCGAACTCTCGAAAGAGACGGACGAGTTCTTCCAGTTCATGCAACAGCGCGGCGCTCTCGATCTTACGGCGAAACCGGGCAAGTCCGGTGGCGGGTACTGCACGTACCTCCCGTCAGAAGGTCTCCCGTTCATCTTCTCGAACTTCAACGGGACGGCCGGCGACATCGACGTGCTCACACATGAGGTCGGTCACGCCTTCCAAGTGTACGAGAGCCGTCATTTGACGACGCCAGAATACGCGTTCCCGACATACGAGGCGTGCGAGATTCACTCGATGTCGATGGAATTCTTCTGCTGGCCGTGGATGGAGCTATTCTTCGGCGACCAAGTCGACAAGTACAAGTTCAATCACTTGGCCGGAAGCATCACATTCTTGCCATACGGCGTCCTCGTCGATGAGTTCCAGCACGTCGTCTACCGCAACCCAGAAATGACGGCCGCTGAGCGTCGCCAGGCATGGCGTGACCTTGAAAAAGTGTACCTCCCGCACCGTGACTATGAGACGAACGGTTATCTCGAGTCAGGAGCTTGGTGGCACCAACAAGGGCACATCTTCCAAAGCCCGTTCTACTATATCGACTACACGCTCGCGCAAGTGTGTGCCTTCCAGTTCTGGGTGCGCATGCATGAAGACCGTGAAGCAGCGTGGAGCGATTACCTCACGCTCTGCCAAGCCGGCGGCAGCCGCTCGTTCCTCGAGCTCGTCGAGTTGGCCGGACTCAAGTCGCCGTTTGAGGACGGCGTGTTGAAACAGACGATTGGACAGATTGAAGACTACCTGTTGAAGCATCCGTTAGCGAACTAAAACGAACCCACTCACGTCAGTGTGAGTGGGTTTTCTCGTGCTTGCTTAGGAATACATTCAGATGAATGCGCAACAACAGTTGAGCCAGTGAGCTCGCCTGTGGTCTTCAAATCACATCTAACGGTTCTTTCCCACTCGGTGGCGGGAACGCCTCGTCGAGCGCATTGAAGTCATCCTCGCTCAGGTTGAGAAGCATCGCCGCGCCGTTCTCTTCGACGTGGGCTTTCTGCCCTGCTTTCGGGATGGCGATGACGTTGCCACTCCGCACCGTCCACGCGAGCAAAATTTGGGCCGGTGTCGCACTGTACGCCTCGGCGATCCGGTTCACCGTTTCATTCTCGAAGATGTCCGCCTTCACGTCGCTTCCTTCGGCGAGCGGGGCGTAAGCCATCATCGGGATGCCCTGTTCCTGTAAGAACGGCAACAAGTCGTACTCGACACCACGGCTGCCGAGATGATAGAGCACTTGGTTGACGCCGCAATGTTTCCCCTTCGGCAAGGCGAGCAGTTCTTTCATGTCGTCGACGTCGAAGTTCGAGACACCCCACGCCCGAATCTTGCCATCCGCCTTCAATTGCTCGAGCCCATCGACGGTCTCCTCGAGCGGGATGTTCCCGCGCCAATGAAGCAGATACAAGTCGAGGTAATCGGTGCCAAGACGTTCGAGCGTGGCGTCACACGCTTGGACGAGCTTGTCGCCTCCGGCGTTATGCGGATACACTTTCGAGACGAGAAACACGTCTTCTCGCCGGTCTCGAATCGCTTCACCGACGAGCGACTCCGATTTCCCTTCCCCGTACATCTCCGCCGTATCGATGACGTGCAACCCGCAGTCGAGTCCCGTCCGGAGTGCCTCGATCTCGGCTTCCCGTTTCGATTCGTCTTCTCCCATGCGCCATGTGCCTTGCCCGAGGGCCCTCATCTCACGCCCGTCTGGCAGTTCAGCCACGTGTTGTTTCAATGCCGCCAAAATTAATGTATGTGGAATGCGGTTCATGCCATCTCCTCCTTCGTCCATTGTTCGTGTAATGGTCCAGTCGTCCCGAAGACTGGATCGGTCGCCGGCTTGTCGACTCGTTCGATGCGCAACACACTGTCCGGTCGCTCTTCCGGTTTCCCCGTCAACGTGTCGTAGTCGCGTCCTTCCGGATACGCACCGACGATGGCGAAATCTTCACTCGCCTCGAGACGGCGATGTCCCGTCCCGGCCGGTAAAATCAAGACGTCCCCCGCTTGAAGCGAGACGAGGTCCCCGGTCGCACCCCCGAGTTGAACCGTCGCCCGGCCCGATTTCACGCCGAGCACTTCATGTGTGTTGCTGTGGTAGTGGTGGTAATCGAACACCCCGTTGACCCAGCTGTTCCCCCAGCCGTTATGTTCGAACGTCTCTTGCATGCCGTCCGGCTCGTCGAACACGCCTCGGTATAAAAGCACCGGAAAATTTGGATTGTTCGGAATCGAACCGTCGTCTTCAAATCGATATGTCTTCATATCCATTGTCATCCCCTCCTTGTCTCTGTCTTTGTACCCGAGTTGACTCACGATTAACCTGTGAGCCAAATCACGGTGAAAAGTTCAAAAAGATAATTCAAAAAACTTAGTTTGTTCGATAGACAAACTAAAAAGTTTGATGTATTCTATTCCTGAAAACGATTACAGAAATGAGGAGGATGATTCGCATGTCACAAACTCAAACGAAAAAGGAATACTATGAAGGTGTCGGACAAATCAAATTTGAAGGAGCTTCTTCTACCAATCCATTCGCCTTCAAACACTACAATCCAGAAGAAAAAATTGGTGGGAAGTCGATGGAAGAACTGCTCCGCTTCGCCGTCTCGTACTGGCATACGTTCACAGCCGATGGAAGCGACCCGTTCGGCAAGGCCACGATGATCCGACCGTATGACCGCCTTTCAGGAATGGACCTCACCAAAGCCCGCGTCGAAGCGGCGTTCGAGTTCTTTGACAAGTTGAACGTGCCTTACTTCTGCTTCCATGATTTCGATATCGCTCCTGAAGGAAGCACGCTCGCTGAGACAAACCGAAACATCGACGTCATCGTCTCGATGATGAAAGAATATATGAAAACAAGTAAGACAAAATTACTTTGGAACACAGCGAACATGTTCTCACATCCACGCTGGATTCATGGAGCCGCGACTGCGCCGAATGCAGATGTGTACGCATACGCAGCAGCTAAAGTGAAAAAAGGACTCGAAGTCGGGAAAGAGCTCGGGGCCGAGAACTATGTGTTCTGGGGAGGTCGTGAAGGGTATGAAACGTTGCTCAACACCGATATGGGACTTGAGCTTGATAACTTGGCCCGCTTCTTCCACATGGCCGATAGCTATGCCAAAGAGATCGGCTTTGATGCCCAGTTCTTGATCGAACCGAAACCAAAAGAGCCGACGAAACACCAATACGACTTCGACGTGGCGACGGGTCTCGCCTTCTTACAGAAATATGACTTGGCGGACCGCTTCAAATTCAACATCGAAGCCAACCATGCGACGCTCGCCGGACACACGTTCGAACATGAGCTTCGCGTCGCCCGTGTGAATGGGATGCTCGGATCCGTCGACGCGAACCAAGGTGACCCGCTCCTCGGCTGGGATACGGATGAATTCCCGACCGACCTGTATTCAACGACGCTCGCCATGTATGAGATCTTGTTGAATGGTGGGCTTGGAAGCGGTGGGCTCAACTTCGATGCAAAAGTCCGCCGCGGTTCATTCGAACCTGAGGACTTGTTCTATGCCCACATCGCAGGCATGGACAGCTTCGCCGTCGGTGCGAAAGTCGCTCAACGCTTGATTGATGATCGTGTGTTCGAAAACATCATCCAAGATCGCTACGCAAGCTACAAAGAAGGAATCGGAAAAGACATCGTCTCCGGTCAAACCGACTTCCACAAACTTGAGGCCCACGCGTTCACGCTTACCGACATCCAAAATAAATCGGGACGTCAAGAACAGCTCCGTCACATCCTCAACCAATACTTGTTGGATGTACAACGCCCTTAATCGCGAAGCCCAGACTCCATGATGGGGTCTGGGCTTTTCCATCAAACTAGAAAGGATGAACCTAATGAAATATGTCATCGGAATCGATTTAGGGACGAGTGCGGTCAAAGCCATCCTCGTCGACCAAAACGGGCAAATCTGCGGGGAAGCGAGTCGCGCCTACCCTCTCATCCAAGAACGAGAAGGCTATAGCGAACAAGATCCATCAGCCTGGGTCGAACAGACGGTCAACGCCTTGACCGAGCTCGTTCAAAAGTTTGAAGGACGTCCTGAAGACATCGAAGGCATCAGCTTCTCAGGACAAATGCACGGGCTCGTCTTACTCGATGCGCAACATCAGTTGCTTCGTAATGCGATTCTTTGGAACGATACGCGGACGACGGCTGAATGCGAGGAAATCAAGGATCGACTTGGACCACTACTCCTCGATCTTACTAAAAACCCTGCGCTCGAGGGCTTTACGCTTCCGAAACTACTATGGGTGAAGCGGTATGAGCCTGACTTGTTCCGTCAAGCGGCCGTCTTCCTGCTCCCAAAAGACTACGTCCGCTATGCGTTGACAGGTCAACTGCATATGGATTATTCCGATGCGGCCGGAACGCTTCTCCTCGATATCGCTAAAAAGGAATGGAGCGACGAAATCTGTGAACGGGTTGGTGTGCCGAAATCCCTTTGTCCCCCACTCGTCGAGTCGTCTGATCAAATCGGGACGCTCAGTTCTTACTACGCGACGCGCACCGGCCTTTCTTCGAACGTCAACGTGTTCGCCGGAGGTGCGGACAATGCCTGTGGTGCCATCGGGGCAGGTATTTTGAACGATCAACAAACGATGTGCAGCATCGGTACATCGGGTGTCGTCTTGGCCTATGAACCAACCGCCCTGCTTGATTTCAAAGGGAAAGTCCATTATTTCAATCATGCTAAGCCAGGTGCCTATTATACGATGGGTGTCACCTTGGCAGCAGGACATAGCTTATCCTGGTTCAAGGATACGTTCGCACCGGACCAATCATTCGAGACGTTGCTCGCCGAAGTGAAAGACGTACCGATCGGGGCGAACGGGTTGTTGTTCACTCCTTATCTCGTCGGCGAACGGACTCCTCACGCGGATGCAATGGTGCGAGGAAGCTTTATCGGAATGGACTCCACCCATCGACTCGCCGATTTTTCACGGGCCGTGTTAGAAGGAATCACGTTCTCCTTAAAAGAGTCCCTCGAGCTGTTCCGTGCGGAAGGCAAAGTGATCACGTCGATCGTTTCGATTGGAGGGGGCGCCAAAAACGAGGCATGGCTGCAAATGCAGGCAGACATCTTCGACGCTACCATCATCAAACTTTCCAACGAGCAAGGCTGTGCGCTCGGTGCCGCCATGTTGGCTGCGTACGGCTGTGGGTGGTTTAACAGTCTCGAGGCCTGCAGTAAGGCGTTCATTCAGGAAGCGAAGCGATACGAACCGATTCCAGAAAACGTCACACGCTACCACGCCTTGTTCGCACTCTACCAACAAGTCTATCCGGCCACGAAACAGCTCTCTCATGGTCTGTCCGCATTTCGGAGAAAGTGAGACGACGATGAACTATACATCTGACCATTACGGGACCGTAGACGGTATCCCCGTCTCGCGTCACCGCGTATCGACAGACTCGTTCAGCTTTTCTTGTATCGATTATGGATGTACCATCACGGAAATTGCCGTCCCCGATCAACTGGAGAACATGGAGAACGTCGTATTAGCGCTTGATTCGCTTGAGGATTACGTCCGTCACGATTATTATCTGGGTTGCGTGGTCGGACGGGTGGCCGGAAGGATACAGAATGGTCAGTTCACACTCGACGGTCAGACCGTTCAACTGTCTTTGAACGACGGTCCCAACCACCTTCACGGTGATTACTTCCATAAGGTCGTCTGGATCCCATCCATCGAACAAACGGATGATGGCGTGACCATTCGATTTGAACGGTCGTTTCCTCATGGACATCACGGATACCCTGGGAATATTGACGTCTCGGTCGAATACACGATTACCCCCCACGCCGTGGCCATCCGCTATGAGGCGAAGACCGACGCGCCGACCGTCATGAACATGACAAATCACACATACTTCAATTTATCAGGGACGTCCATGCCGATTTCTGACCATACGCTTCAGCTTATGAGTGACTCGTTCTACGAGCTAGACAAGACCCTTATTCCGCACCGCGTGAAATCCGTCATGACCTCCCCGGCGTTCGATTTTAGAGAGGCGAAACGAATCGAAGATGGTCTAAATGATTCAGATGCGCAACTTGACCTCGCCGGAGGCTTCGATCACCCGTTTTGCCTGCCCCAAACGGAACGTCCTCAAATCAATCTTCGTCATGCTTCCGGCCGCAGGCTTTCCGTCCATACGACCGAGCCGTGTGTCGTCTTCTATTCGGGCAATATGCTTCCGAACGAGCTGAGACGGAAAGGCCTTTGTTTCGAGACGCAACAGGCACCGAACCTGCTGGACCCTCGTAGTGTGTTACGTCCCGGCGAGACGTACGTCGCCGAGACGACGTGGACGTTTGCCCCATAACAATAGCCCGCCATCTGAAGGTGACGGGCTATTTGTCATTGCATCATTCGACGCTGTAAAAACTGCTCGATGGCAAGCGAGGCCATCCCGATCGCTGAAGCATGATCGCTCAATTTCGACGGGATGAGCTCGAACGAATGATCGGCTTGCGCATACACCCGCGATGAGATCGCCGTACGAATCATGTTGAGAACCATCGGATGTGACTCGATGACCCGACTTTGAATGACGATTACTTTCGGATTATAGACGTTCAGTACCGTGTTCAACCCGACCCCGACATAAAAGCACCATTTTTGTAATTCATTTAACACAGATGCCTCATTGGCCTGTAAACTTCGTTGTAGCGTCTCGACCGTATGACCTGGCAAATACTTGTCCCATAGTACTTTTTCTGAGGCATACAATTCCCAACACCCGCGATTGCCACACGTACATTTCGGTCCATTGTATTCAATGGACATATGCCCGAACTCGCCAGCGAACCCATCCTCGCCTCGATACAATTCCCCGTGTAAGATGATGCCCGTACCAACACCTGTCCCGAGACTAACGAAGACCATCTCCCCATGGTCTTTCCCTGCCCCGAATCGTCGTTCTCCGTAAGCCCCCGCATTGGCCTCATTCTCTAAATTAACGGGTACATCATAACGGTTCTCTAAATCGTGCTTCAAACCCGTCACGTCAGGACGGAGGTTCGGGACAAAAATGACTTGTTGCTCGCGATTAATGAGTCCAGGCACCGAGACGCCGATTCCAATGAGCCCATATGGCGAGGACGGCATTTTCCCAAGCAACGCATCGATGGCAGCTCTCACCTTCGGTTCCGCCTCTTGGTCCGCCTCGGCCCACTCGGTCGTCAAAGACTCCACGACGTTACCTTTTAAATCAGTCAATACCGCATTGATCGCTTTCACGCCTAAATCGACTCCGATGGTGAATCCTGCCTGCTGGTTGAACACGAGCATGACCGGGCGACGCCCCCCGCTTGAATCGCCTTGTCCGATTTCAAAGATGAGTTCTTCGTTCAATAGAGCGCCAATTTGCGCAGATACCGTCGATTTGTTCAATCCCGTTACTTCTGACAGTTTTGCGCGTGAAATTGGGTAACTACGAATAATTTCATTCAACAATACGGTTTTATTCATTTTTTTCACAAGCTGTTGATCAGCGGTCACATCTAATTTTGCCAATGACTTTGTCTCCCCTTTATACGAAGTGATGTCTCATCCATCGTTTAACTTTCGTTCCATTCCGTTTTACTCTCAAATTCATTATACAAAAACCACAAAAATATAGTTGAGAATTCGAGTCTCATTTTGTATGATAAGGATAGTTAGTTTATCCGTCAAACAAACTAACTTATTTTTTAACTCGATATTGTAAGCGTTACCAATTCCAAGGAGGGCAAAACGTGATGAAACAAAATCAGAACACGCTATACCTCATGACCATCACACTCGTCGCGACATTAGGTGGCCTGTTGTTCGGTTATGATACTGCTGTCATCTCAGGCGCAGAGAAATCATTGGAGAAGTATTTTATTGACGGGCTGAACTTAAGTTCGCTCGTACACGGGGCGACCACTTCCTCGGCATTGATTGGCTGTATCATCGGAGGAATCATCTCTGGTATATTCGCAAGCCGATTTGGTCGTAAAAAATCATTGATTTTCGCGGCCGTTCTTTTCTTATTGTCTGCATTGGGTTCGGCTTATCCCGAAGTCCTCTTCTTTACGAAAGGCGAACCGACGATTGCCCTTCTACTTACGTTCAACTTGTATCGCATCATCGGCGGGATCGGCGTCGGACTTGCCTCGGCCATCACGCCGATGTATATCAGTGAGGTCGCGCCAGCTGCGATTCGAGGACGGCTCGTGTCGCTAAACCAATTTGCCATCATCCTTGGGATGCTCGTCGTCTACTTCGTCAACTGGTCGATCACAAGTGGACAAACGGTCGCCTGGATCGATGACATCGGTTGGCGGTATATGTTTGCCTCTGAAGCCATTCCGGCCCTCCTTTTCGGTTCGCTCTTATTGATTGTTCCGGAAACACCACGGTATTTGGCGCTCCAAGGCGAGGAAGAAAAGGCTCTCCACATCCTCAGTCGAATCAATGGCAAAGAACGCGCCGAAGCGATCATGCAAGACATCAAATCGTCTGTCAGTCATTCTTCAGCCAAGCTGTTCACTTACGGAAAACTGGTCATCACCATCGGGATTCTCTTATCGGTGTTCCAACAATTTGTCGGAATCAACGTCGCATTGTACTATGCCCCACGAATCTTTGAAAGTATGGGTGCCGCTAAAGACGCTTCCATGATGCAAACCGTCGTCATGGGGCTCGTCAACGTCGTCTTCACCATCGTCGCCATCTTGTTTGTCGATAAAGTCGGCCGAAAACCATTGCTCATCATCGGTTCGATCGGCATGGCAATCGGGATGTTCGGTGTCGCTTCGATGGCCTACACGAATGCAATCGGGATTGGTACACTCATCTTCATCATCATCTACACAGCCTCATTCATGATGTCATGGGGACCGATTTGTTGGGTACTCATCTCGGAAATTTTCCCAAATAAAATCCGAGGGCAAGCGGTCGCGATCGCTGTTGCCGCTCAATGGACAGCCAACTACTTCATTTCATCGACCTATCCGATGATGATGGAATTTAGTGGCACGATGACATACGGATTTTACGGGGTGATGAGCGTACTGTCCGCCTTGTTCGTCTGGAAGCTCGTACCGGAGACGAAAGGCAAAACGCTCGAAGAGATGGAAACATTATGGAGTGACAAGCAAGCTGACTCAAAAGACGTATCCGCCTCGTAACGATAAAAAGACAGCGATTCTCTCATTGAAGAGTCGCTGTCTTTTCGCTTGATTTAGGAAATGACGCCTTCCCCGGTTTGTTCAATATGTCCTTCTCCCCAGGCACACATCGCGTCCAAAATCGGTTGGAGCGACCAGCCGTAGTCGGACAGGGAATAGACGACTTTCGGTGGGACTTGTTCATACACCGTGCGGATGATGACACCGTCCGCCTCGAGTTCGCGCAACTGTTGCGTGAGCATTTTTTGCGTGATGTTCGGCATGAGCTTTTTCAATTCACTCGTGCGGCGTTCTCCTTTAATCAAATGACACATGATGACGACTTTCCACTTGCCGCCGATGACGTCAAGCGTCGCCTCGACCGGGATGTTGTATGGCATGATGGTTCCTCCTTATGGACCGGGATAGGTACTTTTCGGTGCCTATCGTACTTGAAAGTGCGTACTTCCCAATTAAATTCGATGGACTTATGATAGCAACTGTAGCTCAGTTATACAAGTTCATCTCACCAGTAACCTCTTCTTGAGACAGTAAGGATCTTTTTCGACCGTACTGGACAATAAAGAAGATGGGAGATGCTCGAGCTGCCTCGAGATGAAGGGCCCTCATCTCAACAAACATTCTTTAGGAGGAATTACTCATGAATCAACCGTACACCCAACCTGTCGACGAACAGGCACCGAAAAACGGAGGGCTGGCACTGCTCGCCCTCGCCATTAGCGCCTTCGGCATCGGGACGACCGAGTTTGTCCCGGTCGGCCTGCTCGCATCAATCGCCAGCGACTTGAACATCGGCATCACGCTCGCCGGTCTCATCATCTCCGGTTATGCCATCGGCGTCGCCGTCGGTGCGCCGATCTTGACGGCACTCACGAACCGGATGGATCGCAAGACGTTGCTCATGGCACTCATGGTCGTCTTTATCGGCGGGAATTTGGTCTCTGCCCTGTCGACCAGTTTTGAACTACTGATTGCCGCCCGATTTATCACTGCGTTCGCACACGGTGTCTTCTTCTCGATTGGGGCAACGATCGCCGTACAGCTCGTGCCACCGCATAAAAAAGCGAGTGCCATCGCACTCATGTTCACCGGCTTGACGGTCGCGACCGTTACCGGCGTCCCGCTCGGCACGTTCATCGGTCAAGCGTTCGGATGGCGCGCCACGTTCTTCGCCGTCGCCGCACTTGGGATCGTATCAATCATCGCCAGCTTCTTCTTGATCCCGAAAGATTTGAAACAGTCGCCGCCAGCGAAGTTCTCCGATATGAAGAAATTGCTCACGAACGGCCGAATCATGCTCGGCTTCTTGATCACAGCACTCGGTTACGGCGGAACGTTCGTCGCCTTCACGTACTTGACGCCAATCATGCAGGACGTGACGAACATCAGTCCGAGCTTGATTAGTATCGTCCTACTCGTCTACGGGATCGCCGTCGCCATCGGCAACTGGGCAGGCGGAAAACTCGCCAATGAAGACCCGGCCAAGGCGTTGTTCTATATGTTCATCGTCCACGCCGCTGTCATGCTCGTCATGTCGTTCATGATTCCGTTCAAAGTCGCGGGACTCATCGCCATCGTTTTGATGGGACTGCTCGCCTTCATGAACGTACCTGGCCTTCAACTATATATCGTGCAGTTGGCAGAGAAGTATGTACCGGCTGCGGTCGATGTCGCGTCGGCGCTCAACATCGCCGCCTTCAATATCGGTATCGCACTCGGTGCGACCATCGGTGGGTTTGTCGCGGACTCAATCGGTCTCGTGCATACGCCTTGGGTCGGTGGCATCATGGTCATCATCGCTGTCATCTTGACCGCCGTCTCACGTCGTTTGGAAGCGAAATAAGGAGGACACCATGTTCAACAATCATGTCAGCTACAATCGGATGTATCGGGAGGGCGAGCTCACGCTCGGCCTCCACATCCCGTTAGAAAATTTCAAGATGCGCACCCCGACGCTTGAACGTCAAGTCGAGCTCGCCCAACAAGCAGACGACTATGGCTTCACGGCGCTCTGGCTCCGAGATGTCTTGCTGAAAGATCCGAACTTCCTAGACCCGGCAGTCGGACAGATTTACGACATGCTCATCTATGGGACACACTTGCTCGGTCAGACGAAACGCATCGCCCTCGGCACGTCCGCCCTCGTCTTGCCGCTCCGCCATCCGCTCCGTTCGGCGAAAGAAGTCGCGACGATTGAAGCGTTGTTCCCAGAACGTTTGATTCTCGGCATCTCGTCCGGTGACCGTCGAGCCGACTTCAAAGGACTCGGGGTCGACCATGCGACAAGGGGCGAGCAGTTCAAAGAGTCGCTCCGTGTCATGGAGCAGGCGCTCTACCACAACTATCCGACCATCGATTCGTCGTACGGCGAGGTCCATGAGGCGACGCTCGTTCCCCGTCCGAAAAAACGCATCCCGACGATGATCACCGGGTTCGCGCAGCAGGACATGGACTGGCTTGGGCAACACGGGGACGGGTGGATGTATTATCCGCAGGCCCCGTTCGCCCAACAGCAAGTACTCAACGATTGGCGCGAATCAGGTCGGACGCATGGAAAAGGGTTCCGTCCGTTCTCGATGCCGATGCATCTCGATTTGGCGCATGACCCGGACGAACTGCCGACTCCAATCCGGCTCGGCTTCCGTGTCGGTCGCAATCAGTTAATCAAACTGCTCGAGGCGTATCGGGCCATCGGCGTCAATCATCTGTTCTTCGCCTTGTTCGACGGAGAGCGTCCGGCCGACGAGGTCATCGAGGAGCTTGGTGAATATGTGCTCCCCCATTTCCCACCGCTTTCGTAATACTCATGTACTCAAAAAAGACGACTTTCCTACATGGAAGTCGTCTCTTGCGTTACAGCCAGTGGCTCGGTCGCGTGTAAACGGGTGCCAGTCTTGTCTGCCGGTCCCCTTTCATCGCGTTCACTTGCATCTGTGTCAAAAACAGACTATCAGTCAACGTTGCTCCTCGCACGTCCAAATCTCGCACGTCTGCCCCCATGAAATCGACATAGGACAGGTCTTTCCCACGTAAGTTAGCACCAATCAACAAGGCGCCTCGATAACACGTGCCTCTCACGTCACGCTGACTCACGTTTCGTCCAATCAAATCGGCCCGATCTTGCTCGTGTCGTGACGTCAACGTCAGGCCGTCCTGTTTCAATCCTTCCGCACGTATGTGCTGACTGAGTCGGACGAACAACGGGCGGACTTGTTGTCGGAATGCCATCAGCGCCGTCCCGGTCAACTGTTCAGGCGGCAACTCACGGAAAGCCAGTAGCTCTTCCAATAACGTCTCGAGTAACCGAGCATCGTGCTCAGGGATCTCCCGGGTCAGGATGTCAGTGATGTAGAGCAACAGCTCATGGACTTGGCTCATGATTGGCACCGTCGCGAACATGCGCGTCCCATCGACCTCCCCCTCCCGCCAGCTTCGTCCGTGAAACGTCACTTGTGACACGAACTGCCCGGCCCCGAGACAGTCGTACACCGTACATCCTTTGAAGCCCCGCTCACGCAGTTCGGAATGGATGTTGCAGGCATACGAATCTGCCAAATGGACACACGGCTGTCCTGCGGGTTTATCCATGGGGAAATCCTCAGATTTCAAGTAGTGGAACGCCACACAACAGAGACCGAAACAATTCGCACAATCCGGTTTGAGCGATTCACGCAGCATATGCAGATCGGGCATCGCCATTCATTGTCACTCCTTCATTGTATGTCTTGACTCTATACGTACAAGTATAAGGAATGTCCCTATTTTTCCAAAGCCTTTATTCAATCAATCAAGTTTGCCTTCATCCTTTTCCCCATAAAGCAGTTGCTCCCTCGTTCGCCTTTTCTGCTCTGCCTCGGATATTTCTTCGTAAAGCGCAATCACAGCATCGAACGAACTTTCGACGTCGATGCGTTGTTCCAATAGGTGATCAACATAGAATCCGTGACGCAAATTTTCGAGATGGAGTTCCGCTGTTTGATGGAACATCATCTCAAACTGTTCTTTTGCTCTTTGAATCTCGTCATGCGGTTTCCGATCCGTTAAAAGCCGCTGGTCAAAAGGGTCTGTTGAATGAATGAGCTCGTCCCACGCTTCCGGTGACAGTCTGGCTTTCCAATAATCATAGCCCGATTCAAAGCGTTGCAACGGTCGACCTGATGGAAACGATTTTTCGGCATAAGCTTCGTACAGTTTTCGCCAATGCTCGAAAAACCAATTGATCAACGCCATGTCCCAATCCATGAACATTTCTGATTTGTCATGCTCGACGAATTGGACCCTTCCGCCTTGATACGTCACCTCATAACGAATCGTCCCTTGAATGGACTCGTCGCGATAAAACATGTCATGGCGATACCTCATATCATCTAAATCGAGATCTGCCGGTTTCTCATACGCTTCGAGTGCACTCGCAAGTGATTGGACCGCTCCTGTCGTCACATCGGTGAACGTCACTTCAATCCGCTCAATGGTTCGGGGTGTCTCCAGAATCCCTTTGTTGTAACAGAAGGCCAAGACGAGCGGTCGTAGGCTGTCCGTCGACTCGGGAATGACAATCCATTCATGTAGCAGCGGGTCATTGTAATACCCCTCTTTGATTAACGCTTTTGTGTTGAGGCCGCCATTTCCAATAATTGTATATAGCAGAATATCAAGGTCTTAAACTTCACCGTATGGGATCATCCCATAGAAGTTCTCTTCTATCTCGTCACCCGTCCGGAAGTCCCGTCCGCTCCACCACTCCACGACAAAACGCCATCGCTCGACGAGCCACCATACCCACTCACCGCCGCTCATACCGGTTTGCCATTCATTCCGTTCATGGGCGACCCACTCGTCTTTATCGTACGAGACAGACTGAGAGGTCCCGTCTTGGTAGCGGATCTGATAGGTGAAGATACCATGTAACGTGTCTCGGTGAAGCAACGAATACGCCGATTCATTCAAATACAGCATGAAATCGATGAAGTTCACTGCTTCCTCAGACCCTGCCTCTTGAAACCATAGCTCAATCGATTCAATGACTCGTGGTTCCATCTATAGTTCGCCTCCCCATTACTTGTATTCGCACATACAAAAACCAACCCGCTTTCACACAGGTTGGTCCGTTCGCTCAGTTCACTTTATTCTCGAGCTGTTTCAACTTCGTCGAGTAGTACTCGATGATGTCGCGGCGCCGGATGATGCCGATGAAATACTTCCCGTCATCGACGACCGGCACGAAGTTTTGGTCGGTGATCGCATCGACGAGCTCCTCGATTTGCGCCGTGATGGCGACCGGCTTATACCGTACGCGTTGCTTGATATCTTTCAACCGTGTCCGGAGCACTTTTTCGTAATCTTCTTCCCCGCGAAGCTGCTCGGCGAGTGCCCAGAGTAAATCCCCTTCTGTCATCGTCCCGGCGTAAAAGCCGTTCTCGGATACGAGCGGCACCGAGGTGAAGCGATGATGCTTCATCTTCTCGAGCGCTTGCCGTACCGTCGACTCCGGGTCTAGATATTTGACGTCTTCTTTCGGATATAAAAAGAAAGCGATATTCATGTACAATCTCTCCTCAATCTAAAAATCCACCTCTTCATTGTACCATGTATTAGGGTCTAGTCAGCACAAAATGACCATCTAATCTGCATCTGTTCTGTCACAAGGAGGCTCATTCTCTCTATTTCGTAAAGCGTTTCCAAACAATCCGTCTGAAGTTGTTGCGACCACACAAACAGGCACGGCCCCGAACAGCTTCTCCAAAGCCAATCTTGACCGTGAATCAAACATCTTGTCTCACCTATATCATTGACCAATCTAAACGGAATCACCCGAAACGGCTTCACTGTTGCTATACCCGAGTGAAGGTCATTCTAGCCTTAAAAACCGTAACAAACATGCTACAGATGGCCATCAAAAAAGCCTAGGAACGTCCTAGGCTTGTCTCACTCAAATAAATTCGAGCAACGTCTTGTTGAATTTGTCCATCTCGTCGAGGACGGTACCGTGACCGCTCTCCTCAAACCGTTCGATGCGCGAGTTCGGAATCCCTTTTTCCATCTCGAGCGCAAACTCGAACGGGCAAATTTTGTCGTGCACCCCATGGATGATGAGCGTCTCGACGTTCACTTTTGACAAATCTTCACGCAAATCTTCGTCGCGGAGTGCTTTCGCCGAAGCGATTGTCCCGTGACTCGAGGCGACGAGCGACAGATGATGGAACCAGTTTTGCGTCGGTTTCGAATGTTCTTTCTCGAAGAAAATCTCACCGAAGCCTTCGAGCATCTTCGGCCGGTCTTTCTTTGTGTCCTCAATCAACGCATCGACCTCGGCTTGCGTCATCCCGTACGGATAGTCCGGACGTTGCGTGAACACCGGTGCTGCGGCGCCGGAGAGGACAAGCTTCTTCAAACCGTCATCCGGGAAATCAACCGCGTAACGGATGGCGATGGCCCCGCCCATCGAAAAGCCAACGAGCGTGAAGTCTTTGACACCGAGACCGTTGACGACCATGTGCACGTCAGACGCCATCGTCGCATAGTCATAGCCCGTCGCCGGTGCATCCGACTTACCGTAGCCGCGATAGTCGATCCCGACGTAGCGATAGCCTGCGTCAAGCAGCGCATTCTTTTGATACTCGAACATGTTGTTGTTCGCCGGCCAGCCGTGCAGGAAGACGACGGCGTCGCCTGTCCCGACGTCCTCTACAAAAATATTCGTTCCATCATGTGCCGTAATATAGTTCCCCATTGGTCAAAACCCCCAGTTGGATTGTTGAGCGGCGTGCGTATTTGCCCACAACCCAACTTTTCCCGTTTGACCAAAGTGGAAACCTGTCAACTGTCACGCCAGAGCGATTCAGCTTTCAAGACGTGCTCGATTGCTCCCGCTCCTTCACGTAATACAGACGTCCGCCACGACTCGTCTTCCGGATAGAACATGGCCATGAATTCTTTGCGAATGCCGTTCCGGGCTTCCGGGTCTTTCGTCCCTTCAAAGTAAAGCCGGTTCTCGAGGATGATCGTCAAAAACTCGCGAATCGTTGCTTTCGTCGACGTCCCGAACGTCCCGAACTCGAACAACGCCGAGACGAGTTTCTTATCGGGATGATGCGTGTCTCGCACATAATAGAAATGGTTCGTCGAGTCCCCGAGCACGTCGGTCGGGTCATACGTCTGGATATTTTTCAATCCGTACGTCCGCTTCAGTTCATCCACGTCACGCCCGTCCCGTTCACTGATGACCATCGTCACCTCGTTCGTCGGGCCGAGCGCCGTGTGCCAGTCCATATGGACGACGCGGTCGTAGCGATCAAGCAAATCGTGTTGCACCTCTTTCAAGAAGATGGCGGACGGCTCATCCGACTCACCGCCGTAGTACACACCTTTAGGGAACTGGTATTGGCCCATCCCTTTCGCCTCTGTCATCGCAGCGAACCCGTCGAGTTTAATGCCAGAACCGAGGAACGAGTAGATATGTTCACGGGCCTCGTGATAGTCATCGATGACGCCGTCTGGGACGAACAAGTGACGCATGATTTCATATTCTTTATTGACGTTACGCGGGAGCGACTCTCGGTCGATGACATAGTTTCGATTCAAGTCGGCGTTATGTTCATTGACGCGGCGGAAGTGTTTCATCCCCCACGGATTGACGGCATGAATGAGACAGATGCCGGTCGATTCGTGCCGGACGTGTTGAAGTTGCGTCTCGACGAACTGGTGTGTCACAGCGGCTCCGGCATATCCTTCGATGCCGTGTTCGCCAATCGTCATGAAGAGCACCGCCTCGCGTGACCCCGCCGGTTCACCGATGATGACATCGATTGTGTCTTCCCCAATCGAGTGGGACATCACGCGTGCGGTCGGATAATAAGGTTTGACGCGGTCGAGCAGGGCGAGAAACTTCTCGCGTGACTCCTCGTATGATGATGAAAAATACTGACTCATAGTGACTCCCTCCATTCTAATCTTCTGTATCCCATTCCCATTCCTGACCCGACTAAAAACGCCTCCTTCCGGAGACATCTTCTGACACCTAATGGGCCCCGGCCTTCGTACCCCGGTTTTGACGGCGGAACTCAAACAAATAGACGAGCGGGGCGAACAGCACGGCACCAAACAACCAGTACGCACCCGGACTCACGAACAGCGTCTCGAACGCCCGGAAAAACCAGGCCATGAGCGAGAAGCCAACGATGAGTTCGGCTGTCCAGATGACTCCACGGCGGACAGCCAGCGTGAGCGTGTTTTTTTTTTGAAAGAGGGCTGCGAGAAAAGCGATTAAAAAGGCCGGAAAACTACTGAACCAAAGCATCCGATTGAGCGTCGATTCGGCAAAATACGTGTTGCCGAGCGACACCGTGATGACATAATGCGCAACAAGCACCAACAAGACGACAATCCAACCCATGAGGACGTCACGTTCCCATTTTTTCATCATTCTCCCTCCGTTCCATACAAAAGAGCTACCCTTATATTTACCCGTTTTGCGAACGCTTCGGACAATACTGCGCCAAAAAAGACGCGTCCCGTAAGGAACACGCCAGATTATTTGTCCATCAAGTGACGAGCCCATTCGGTCGCCCGCTCGAGCTCTCCGTCTTTGAGTGGACCTTCTTTATCAAGGACGATGAACGATTCTTTCAACACCGGTTCTGCTCCTTTGTCCAACAAGAGCTGCTCGATCCGGGTCGAGGCGTGGCCGAACCATTTGACGATTTTACCGACGAAAAAGCCTTGGTCTTCTTCAGCCATGCTCGTATCAAACGCCGCAGCACGGATGCCTCGGAGCGCATGATCCGACAGGCCGTCTAAAAAGGTTTTCACGTCCTCAGTCTCGCGCCCGCCATGCGTCGGCGAACCAACGATGAACAAATCAAGGTTGGCGAGGTCGCCGTATCCGACGTGGCTGATCTGCATGATGTCGACGCGGTGTAAGTCGCTGAATCCGTCCTTGATGGCATATGCGACTTTTTCGGTACACCCGTACATCGAGTCAAAGATGATGAGGATTTTCATACAATATCCCTCCATTGAGTGAAATCTCTACGTATCTACATATGACTCTTCCCTTAATGAACGATACCTCATCACGGAATCATTTATTTTTTGTATCTTTTCTTTACTCGTGTGGACACAAAAAGGACAGCGCCGATCCCAAGTACCGCATATGCGACTGTATCGAGATGGTCACGCATGCTGAACGGGGCGTCATGCCGATATTCGGCCCGCTTCCATCCCAACTCGTCCTCGACCGCGAGCACATCCTGCATCGCTTCCCCGTTCACTTCTCGATAGGTCGTCCCAATCGGATACATGTTCGAGGCATCCCCATAATAGCTGCCATCCATATCGTCGGCCATCGTCTTCACCTCGCCGACGACTTCTCCCAAGTCAGCCTCCAATACGGCAACATCCATCACTTCATACACCCGTCCATCCAACACGACGAACGCATACGCCCACGACAACGCTTGAGCCGACAGAGAGACAGACAGAAGGAGCAATACTAATCCGATGACACGCCTCATCGAATCGCCCACACGAACGTCGCCGAGTCACTCAAGTCAATCTCGTCCGGTTCGAGTTCCGGCATCGCGGCCTCTGAGAAGAGCACCTCGTCATGGAGCGTGAGACGTGTCGGGGAGTAAAGATGGAGCTCGCCCCACGTGTAATCGATTTGAAGCAAGTCACCGAGCGTCGCCCCGGCCCCTTTCGCCAACAGTTCGGCCCGATGACGCGCGTTCGCCGCCGCGCTCGCGAGCAGTTCATCTTGAATCGTATCCGCATCCTTGATCGTGAACGAGATGGACAGTTTCGGTTCGGCTAGCGAGTTGCTGACGTGTTCGATGACCGAGGACAATTGTTTCGTATCGAGCGGAAACTCGAGTTTCGTCTTCTGCTGACAGACATAACCCCGGAAACGAGATTTATAGTTGCCTTGCTTATCACGATAACTCTCATAGTCCGTGTCGATCGAGAAGTCGGTCGTCTTGAGCGCTGCTTTCTCGAATCCGGCCTGCTCGACTGCCTTTTGTAGACGCGTGACGGCCATCGCCGCCCCGTTCATCGTCTCCTCATAACGGACGGCTCTTGACGTCAAATCCATTCTCACGACAATCAAATCGGGCGTAGCCGATACTTTTCCTGTTCCTTTCACAGTGATTGTGCGATCCATATGATTTCCTCCTTTTGATTCAAGAAATGCCGAACAGTGCCGTGACGTCCTTCCAGTTATCCGGATAAGCGTTGCTGCCGTCATGCGTCCGTGTGGTTCCGTCCGGTTGTGTAATGATCAAGCACCATTGTGTTCCGTCGAATGTTTCGTACTTCTTTTCTTCAAACGTAGATGGCCACTCCTCCGTCTCGAGCGCTAGAAATGTTCCGTACAGAGTTTTTGTTTGCGCTTCATCGTAAAAAATGAATGATTTGATTGATTTAGAACAATCATCCTCTCGCCGAATAATCTGTCGTCTAGCTGTCCCATCTGAAAAGAATGTCAGTTTGGATTCATTCGAAATCCCGAACCCACCTACCCGAAACCTGATTTCGAGCAAGTTTTCCTTAACCCCAAGACTTCCTTGCTTCTTCACCCACTGCATGATTTTCTTTGCGATCATTTTGAGTTAGCCTTCCCTTCAATCATGTCTTTCCTGTCAATGACACCACGAGTCCGATGAGATAGCCGAATGCTGCACCTGCCGCAATCCCATACACTAATTCAAATCCGAGTAGGAGCGAACTGATGATGCCAATCCCGGCTCCGAACACCAGTCCGAGTCCTACCCCTGACGCTCGCCAATTCTGCTCTGTCATCGTAGCCCTCCTCTCTTCCATATCCCCTTCCCGTTAACGGAACCGTTCCGTCATGAACGCCTCTATGTCATCAAGTGTTTCAGCGCCACGTAGCGACGGATAGGCATCTCGACTGAAGACGAGACCTTCGTCCGTGTTCAAGAACATGTACCGCTCACCGTCTGGAAATCCGTAATCACTCACGTCCATCACTTGAAGCGTGGCCCCGTTTTGTGACCAGACGTGGGAAGCATCATGCCGTCTCGGCATAAAAATCCCTTCCATGCCGAGACGAAGTTCAGAGATGACATCCGCATCCGACTGAAGCACTTCAGAACCGACACCGGCAACCGTGAGGACTTGAATCGTGCTGCCTGGCTCGATCTCGCCCCGATAGACGTCTGTCACGGCAATCGTCACAATCGATTGATATTCCTCTTGTCCGTTGAAGTCGAGCTCGATGTGGTCAATCCGCTTCACGACGCCCCGTACCACCGCAGGATCCCATTTCGAGAACAGCTCGTCCTCACTCATCTCGGCAAGGTTTGCCGACGACATCCCGACGTCGATGTCCTCTTCATCGATATATGCGACCGACATATTGCTCGAGCTGTCCGACAGCGGAATCAATTCTTTGAAGCCGTCCCATGTCACGGCGAAGAGTGTGACAGCCGCGGCTGCGATGAGCCCGCCAATCCAACGCCAATGTCTTCTTTTCTTATCCTCGACTTCCATCGATTCCTCGACGAAACGGTCATCGACGTCCCCCATCAAACGTGTGAGCCGATCTCCGCTCATAGCGCCACCCCTTCCGCTTCGAGCACTTGCTTCAAGTCGTTCCGAGTCCGAAGCAGCACCATTTTCACCTTGCTCTCGCTCACGTGGCGCATCTTCGCGATATCTTTAACTGATTTAGGCGAGAATTCTCCCACCTCCAAGCGTCTCGGGGCATGGCCCAGTGTAGGTGTGAGATGAATCGCCCGTCCCCGACGCCCTCGGTCACCGCTGTGACGGAACGACGAACAAAAGTTCGTGATTCCGTCAGATTTCCTCGCCCCCTCCGCGGGTATCGGAATGGGACGAGGATGATCCTGAGACCGGCGGAGGAGGGACGGACATGCTGAAAGGATATAAATACCGGCTCCACCCGACGGCGGCACAGGCCGAGTTCCTGATCCGGACGATCGGCTGCGCCCGCTTCATCTACAACAAGCTGCTCGAGGACCGCATCGCCATCCACGAGGAGGCGAAGGTGAGCGGCGGGCCGAAGCGAAAGCCGCCGACACCGGCCTCCTACAAGCCGCTGTTCCCGTTCCTCTGTGAGGCGGACAGCCTCGCGCTCGCGAACGCGAAGCTGCACCTCGACACAGCGTTCGCAAAATTCTTCGCCGGGACGGCCGGCTTCCCGGTGTTCAAGTCGAGACGGAAGGCGCGCGCCTCTTACACGACGAACAACCAGCACGGCACGATCCGTATCGAGGAAGACCGCGTACGGCTCCCGAAGGTCGGGTTCATCCGGTTCACACAGCACCGCAGTTTCGACGGCGAGATCCGCTCCGCGACCGTGTCGATGACACGGTCGGGCACGTTCTTCGTGTCGCTCCTCGTCGAGCAGGACGACGAGCCGTGGGTCCCGGCCGAGCACAAGGTCGGAATCGACCTCGGTCTCGGCTATTTCGCCGTCATGACGAACGACGCGTTCGTCACAGAGAAGATTCCGAACCCGCGCAATCTGCGAAAGGCAGAGGGACGGTTGAAACAAGCGCAGCGAGCGCTCTCCCGCAAGAAGCCCGGCAGCCGGAACCGCGAGAAAACCCGGCTCCTCCTCGCGAAGAAGCATGAGCAGGTCAAGAACCGCCGACATGACTTCCTCCACAAGCTGTCGCGACACATCGTCGACGAGAACCAAGTCGTCGTGGTCGAGACGCTCCGAACGAGGGAGATGATGCAAGACCGCCGCCTGGCGAAATCGATCGGGGACGCCGGATGGGGCGAGTTCGTCCGGCAGCTCGAATATAAATGTAGGTCCCACGGACGAACGCTGATCAAGGCCGACCCGTGGTTCGCCTCGACCCAGGTCTGTTCGAGCTGTGGCGAGAACGGCGGCAAGAAGGGGCTGGACATCCGCGAGTGGACGTGTGTCGCGTGCGGCGCACACCACGACCGCGACGTCAACGCGAGCCTCAACCTGTTGCGCCTCGCCGACCGAAACACCTCAGGGCAGGGACTGCCCGACGAGCTTGGCCCATAACCGTGGCTGGTCGAAGCACGGTCTTCCCAAGAAGCTCCCACTTCAGGTCGCGAAGCAAATAAGTGGTGAGTAGTTCACTCGACTGAAAGTGAAAGTAACGCCCCATAAAGATTTGTCGGGCCTCTTGCGACAACCGGGCCAAAAATTCGTTCAGCAACTCGACGATTTCCGAGTCGGTCACGACAGAGGAGGCGAGACAGTGCTCGAGCTCACTGACGATGAGCGGGACTTGTCCGGCTCCTCGCTTCTTGGCGTTCGCCTTCTCATACATATTTAACGAGACGTTCCGGACCAGCTTCGCCAAATAGCCAGCGAGCCGTGCTGGACGTGTCGGCGGAATCGCTTGCCACGCTTTCATGTACGTGTCATTGACGCACTCGTCCGCGTCCTCTCGGCTATGCAAAATGTTATAGGCAATCGTATGACAGCAGCCCCCGTACTTTTGTGCCGTCGCCTCAATCGCCCACTCCCAACGCCCCCAATACAAATCGATGATTGCTTGATCGTCCAATCGAACCCCCCTCTCGATGTACTTACATCTTTATAGACCGGAAATGTAGTTCATCGGTCACAACTTCTGTAAAAGTTTTTTGGAGCGGCTCTTCACAGCCGGACTGCCCGTCTCAAATTGTGACTCGAGCAAGGCTTTCAGTTCGTCACGGAACCGGGGATGCACGGCGCTCAAGTCGAATATCGCCTGCAGAGCGTTGACGATGACGATGTTGCTCGTCTCCGTGTCAATCCAATCGCTGAGCACATGAGCGATGTCAGCCGCCTCTTCCTCCGTCCACGTCATCCGTGGCATGAGTTGGGCCAAGTGCCACCTCACTTCTTGTTGGGTGGCAATCTGTAGTTGCTGGAATAAGGACGACTGATGCGCTTGCAGCAGTTCCGGATGATGACGCGTCACTTTCTCCATCGCGTCTGCGCTCCGCATCCGAACGACGGGACGGTCATCGGTCGAACAGGTCATCAATTCGCTGAATCGGTCCGGGTCGTTTCCGACAAATTCGACGACCGCATCAACATGTCCGACTGAGCGCAAATCCCCACCACTCAATACTTCTCGGATGTCCATCCTCCCACCTCTTTCTTCTCTCTCATTTTACAAAAAACGGGACTTAGCACATACTGAATCCCGCATTCTACTTCAATTGTCATTATTTATGCTCGACTGGAAACAGCAACGAAGCCAAACCTGGTTGCTCCCGCTTCGCTCGCATCGGTTCACGCGCATCACTTAAATACACACCCATGACAGGTGACTGAAAATCCCAATACGTGTAGCCAATCTCATGTTGACGAAGCAACTGCACGACGTCACGCACATATGCTAATCCACCCCGCTCATTCTCAAAACAATGATGAATCAACCCGAACTCACTGACGAGGATGGGAACGTCATGTTGCTCTCGAAACCGGATCAAGTGCTCGAGACGGCTTGCCAAATACGTGATATCCCGCGGATACTCCGTGCCGTCGACGGCATACTCGGCCATGTCCGAATCCGGATAACGTCCTCCTTCCCCATGCACACCGACCCAGTCCGCGTATTGATGCGTATATAGGAACGGTGCGTAAAAATGGGCATCATAGATCAGATTCGGCGCATCGAGTTGGATGAAGGTCTCGAGTTCTTTGTCGTGATTGATGCCGTTCGTCCCCTACAGTTTCCCGATGATGAACAGACGGTCGGCATCGATTCGGCGAAGTCGTTCGACCGTTCGTACAGCCAAGGCACGGTAAGCTTGTCCAGAGCCATCATTTGTCGCCGGAGCGTTGAACAAATCAAACGCCGCAATCGCTTCACCCAAGTTGGTGCCTCGATAACGCTTCGTCAGCATCTCCCATAGACGGATGAATCGCTCTTGCTTCGTCGCGTCTTCCCATAACGAGAAATCAAGTTCCGGTTTCTCATCCATCCAGTCACCCCCGGGCGGTAAAATCAAACAAAGGATGACGTAAAGTCCGTGAGAAGCGGCAAATTGAATTTGACGATCGAGCCACACCAATCCGTCTTGTTTGTATTGAAATGGCGCGGCGTCGTCTTCAAACAATCGATAATGCACCGTCAATCGGACCGTGTTCGCGCCCATCTCGGACATGCTCCGGTAGATATCGTCTGTGGGATACAATGATGTCACGACTTCAGGATTCTCCCAATACAGAGCAGTCAATGTGAACCCACGGAAGTGCACTTGATTGTTGTCTTCGTCTACAATATGGCGTCCATTTACGTGTAACATGATTCGGCCTCCTTGTACTCGCTTCGCTCATAACGTGTTCGATGATTCGTCGTCGATATCCTCTAAAAGCACATATAGCAGGGACTCAGTCTGAAAGATAAACTGAGTCCCTGCTGATTGATTGTTTCAGACATACACATAATTCGATTCAATTGTTCTCTTGCTTCAACCGATCGATGATATTATCCGACTTCACTTTCGAAATCGCGTACACCATCGAAGAACCAACGATTAGAAAGATTACGACCGTGACGAACAAAATATCGCCCCACGGCAACGTGAACGCTGCTTCGAACGTGTTGATTTGTGCCCGGTAAATCAGATACATAATCAGAACACTGACCGGCACCCCATACGCCAATGCTTTCATGCCGTAGAAAATACTCTCATAATAAACCATCTTGTTGAACCCTTTCGGTGTCATCCCGACCGACCGCAGCATCGCGAATTCGCGGCGGCGGAGTGAAACGCTCGTCGAAATTGTGTTGAAAATGTTCGCCACCGAGATGAGCGAGATCAAGACGATGAACCCATAGACGAAAATCGATAACAGCAACAACACTTGCTCTTGCTGTTCACGTTGCTCCGACACGTTGAAGATATATTGGTCCATATTTTGTTCCGCTTCAATCACTTGTTGCGTCGCTTCGGGATTACTCGTGTTCAAAGCGATTGATGGACTCGATTGCTTCATCAACTTTCCGATCGCATCCTCTTCGAACGTCCCTTCCCGGACAATCACATCGAGCCATCCGAGTGAACTCGTCATCACACCGGTCGGGGCGACGTCGGTCATGGCGCCGATTTTAATTGTTTTGAGCGGTGCCGTCTCGTCCGTTGCGTTCTCGTCCCGGAGTTCAAGCGTATCACCAATTTCGGTCTCAATCGTCTTCGAGTTCACAAATTTCTTCTTGTCGACGTCTTGATACGATACTTCATCAATCAAGACGGCACCCGGCATCTCTCCGTCTTCAAAATTGCTGGCGGATGCACCAATCTGCTTCAAGTACGCATCGAAACTTTCATCATCTAATTGATAAAGAGAAACGTAGTACACAAATTTCCCATCGACGAACGTGGACACCAAGTCTTCGTTCTCGGTGACCGCGCTCGGTAACCGTGCTTCGTCGACCATTGTCTGGACGGTCGTGTTCTCGAAGTACGTCCCACTCGTCACATTATCCAACGTCTCATAGCGACGTAAGTCATCTTTACTGAGATTCGACCCGTTCACGAGAATGTCGAACTCGTACGTGCCTTGTGACATCTCGAGTGACTGTTCGAGTCGATCCGTGAAGTAACTGACGACTAAAAACAGCACGATACTGATGACGAGCGAGAACACCGTCGCCAAATACCGTTTCCGGTTGCGTTTTGTGTTTTTCAGCCCAATCTCCGCTTCCAATCCGAAGATCCGTCGCACGAGTTTCGACGTCTTCACGTTCTTCGACGTCAGTCGCACGTCCTGGGTCTGACGAATCGCGTCAATCGCAGAAATCTTCGAAGCGCGGCGCGCCGGCAGATAACACGAGATGAAAATCGTCACGCTCGAAATGAAGATCGTCAACAGGAGTGTGAGCGGGGTGACGACGACTTCAAACTTCTCCGTCACGTTGAGCGCCTTCTCCGCAAAAGCGTTGATGAACAAGAACGTGACCCCGATTCCGGTCACCCCGGCGATGATACCGATTGGGATGCTAATCCCTCCGATGATCAGTCCTTCAAAGAAGACCGAGTTTCGTTTTTGCCGTTTCGTCGCCCCGACACTCGCGAGCATCCCGAGATAACGCGAGCGCTCAGATACGCTGATGGCAAAAGCGTTATAAATGAGCGAAATCGAGCCGATGACGATAACCGCCATGATGATGCCACCGAACCCGTACAGCGTCTTGCGCAAGCCGTCATCATCCGTCACCCCATAATAGCGGAGCAACGATGAGTTATAAGCGACCCCTTCAATCTTCTGTTCGTTCATCACTTGTTTCGTATCCTCATAGATCGAGCCGTTCACGTCGTTCAAGGCGACGAACGTATCGACGATCGCACCGTTCAACGCTTTGTCGTCAATGTATCCGACGACCGTATAGCCCGGCGACCAAGTCGGCTCCCAGGCTGGGCGCGTCATCGTGCCGACGACGGTCAACGTCACCGTATCCTCGATTTTCAACTGTTCAAGCATCGTCTCCCCGTCACGGATCAAGCCATCGTTTTGGGTTAATACGCGACCTGATGATTCGTCCATGCGCTCACCGATCTCAATCGTCAATTCATCCCCGATATTGTACGTGACTTGCGCATTTTGACGGATGGCCTCAGAAATAACGACTTCGCCTTCTTTGTTTGGCAAGCGTCCCTCCGTCAAGTCGACGGGAAAGTTCTTGAGCCCTGACGTGTTATAGTTCCGGACGTATAAGTACGGTTTATAGGCATTTTGTGAATTCTTTAATTCTGCATAGCCGTCACTTGAAAGGATGACGTCCTTCGTCGATGCATCATTTCGAATTGCCTCGACCTGCTCCTCATTCGTGTTGATGTATTGGACGTGCCATTCCCCGTTGTCCGCGATGTCTTGACGAATCATCAAGTCTAAGAACGATGAACCGAGTGTCGTCACAGCCGTGATCATCGCCACCGAGATGATGACCCCGATGATGGTGACGAGCGAACGCCGCTTGTTTTCACGCAAGTGGCGAAGCGTCATTTTATTGATGATGTTCATGAGCGGACGACCTCGTTCTTCGCAATCTTCCCATCCTCAATCGAGATGATCCGGTCGGCCTGCAAGGCGATCCGTTCGTCATGCGTGATGATGATGAGCGTCTGATTGAACTTTTTGTTGAACAGTTTCAAGAGGCTCATGATTTCTTCACTGTTTTGACTGTCCAAGTTTCCCGTTGGCTCATCCGCCAAGATGATGGCCGGGTTGCTGATGAGTGCCCGGCCGATGGAGACGCGTTGTTGCTGCCCGCCAGACAGTTGGTTCGGCAGGTGCGTCATCCGGTTCGACAGCCCAAGGATGCCAATGATGCGCTCTAAATGGGCGGCGTCGACTTTTTGTTCGTCCAACAACATCGGTAGTGTGATGTTCTCCTCGACCGTCAAAATCGGGATTAAGTTGTAAAACTGATAAATCAAACCGATTTGACGGCGGCGGAAGATGGCGAGCTGTGTCTCGTCTAACTTGTAAATATCCGTGTTGTCAATCAACACTTGTCCACTCGTCGGGACATCGACGCCGCCGAGCAAATGTAACAACGTCGACTTCCCCGAGCCCGACGGTCCGACGATACAGACGAACTCGCCTTTTTTGACGGTGAACGACACGTCATCGAGCGCCCGCACTTCCATCTCGTCTTTTCCGTATACTTTCGATAAGTGTTGCACTTCTAATATGTTCATGTTTGCACCCTCCAGTACTTGATCTACTTTGAGTGTACCGAGCGAGTGTGACACGTCCGTGACTCGAAAGTGACTGTTTCGTCACTTAGACGATTGCTTTGTAGAATCGAATTTGAAACGCGGTCCCGGCTCCACGTTCACTGCGGACGGTCAGTTCACCTTGTTGGCTTGTGATGATGCTGTGGGCCATGGCAAGCCCGATGCCGACGCTGTCGTCACTCGCATTCATACCCTTATAAAAACGTTGGAAAATATAC
This sequence comes from Exiguobacterium sp. s157, assembly GCF_018618205.1. Taxonomy (NCBI): domain Bacteria; kingdom Bacillati; phylum Bacillota; class Bacilli; order Caryophanales; genus Exiguobacterium; species Exiguobacterium sp. s157. The sequence goes on along the minus strand of NZ_JACSLQ010000002.1, from coordinate 570,533 downwards.
GGGATGTCTTGTTTGGCGATGCCGCTCCCCGTGTCGCGAATGACGATTTCCGTGTACAGTGTGTTCTCGCTAAATTTGATGAACAGCTCCCCTTCTTCCGGTGTATGTTCGACGCAATTTTTCAAGATGTTGATGAGCGCCTCGGTCGTCCACTTCAAGTCGCCTTCGAACGTGACATCACGCTCACCCGTAATCTGAAGCCGCTGCATTTTAATATCGATTGGCACAAGCATCGGTTCCGTCACGGCTTGAACGAGCACGGGGACGGACACCGGTTCCCGTTTGAAATGAATCGTCCCGGCATCGATTTTAGACAGCTTGAGCAGTGACGAGACGAGCCATTCCATCCGCTCGAGCTGCACTTGTACGTTATGCGTGAACTCTTGACGCTTGTCATCTGACAGCCGTGGGTCACTGAGCAAGTCCGCCATGACGGTCATCGAGGTGAGCGGGGTTTTCAGCTGATGGGAGATGTCGGAGATGGCATCCGTCAACTTCTGCTTGTCCTCTTCGAGATGCGTCCCTTGCTCGGACAGCATCTTCGTCACTTTATAGATTTGGCTCTTCAATAGACTGAGCTCGCCTTCACGGTTGTCGCGGACATCGAGTTTATAATTGCCGTTGCTGATCTCTTGCAGGTAACTCGACAGCTGATTGATTTCCCGATAGCGCCACGTCGTGAACCGATATGTCACGATCAAGAACGCGACCGACAAAAGGAGGACGAGAATGACGGCCTCCATCGATAGGAACAAAGATGCGATGATAGAAGCCACCCCAATCAGCAGCAACAGACTGACTAAATAGATACGGATTTCTCGATTGCGCAACATGTCAGCGTTCCACCTTATAGCCAATCCCGCGAACCGTCTTAATCAACGTCGGCCGTTGCGGGTCGTCTTCGAGCTTCTCGCGTAACCGTTTGATGTAGACGGTCAACGTATTGTCATTCACGAAGTCCCCACCCATGTCCCAAATCTGGTCGAGCAGCTGGGCTCGGGACAACACTTGTCCTGTATGTCTGCCGAAGATGAGCAATAAGCGGTATTCAAGCGCCGTCAATAAAATCTCGCTCCCATCCTTTGTGACTTTGGCGTCCTGCGTGTTGATTTCGACCGACCCGATCGTCAGAATTGGCGAACTCGCCTGTTTATTGTAGCGGCGCAATACCGAGTGAATCCGTGAGATGAGTTCACGGACCCGGAATGGTTTCGTGATGTAGTCGTCCGCCCCCATATCGAGTCCCATGACGACGTTCACTTCATCATCGAACGCTGTCAAAAAGATGACAGGTATGTCCTGTTTTTGTTTTACGAGCCGACACAAGTCATAGCCGCTCCCGTCCGGCAACGACAAGTCGAATAGACACAGATCGATCGTATGTAACTGTTGCTCGATCAAACGTGTGGCGTCGGCCACGTTCTGGCACAACGTCGTCGTGAATTGTTCTTGTTCGAGCGAATATTGGAGACCGGAGGCGATTGTCCGGTCGTCTTCCACGATTAAAATGTGCATCTGATTCCCTCCTGACTCTTCTCCTCATAATATAGCAGTCTTTTTCAAGTGAGGAGACAAAACAAAAAACCGAACGAGACATCTCGTTCGGTCAGGTTATGCTTTTGTCACGCGAAGGCATTTCGGCCGATCGAACCCGACTGCACCTAAAAATCGCAGCGCATCAGTCGTCAACTCGTCGAGCGTGATGGATTGAACGTTTGGTGCCGTCTGTTCATCGATCCATACTTTCCAGATTTCGACTTCACCCGCTGTCTTCAAGTGGTCGGTTATATACTCAACGAGCTGTTCGGCTCTCGCATCGGAATAGCGCCAACGCAACTCCACGACGTGCGGTTTTTCCGAGTACGCCTCAACGTTCTCCACGTCATAGTACAAGTCTCGCTTGATCTCGATCTCGTCGAGCTGCTCTTCCGACTCGACGTTCATCAATATCTTTTCGTCACGATCGAGGTCTTCGTCGTCTGTGAGCATGTCAGGTAAGATGACACCTTTTTTGATGGCCTCGTTGATGGATAAGAACTTGATGTACGGATTTTCGACTTCTTTCAGCGGCCGGTCGCTCGTTATAAATTGGAATTCACTCATGTAAAAACCTCCTCATGTTTTAATTTATACATCACGCTCGACCAGCTGTCGTTTTTCTTTCAACTTTACTAGTTTTCGATATTGTTTCACCACGAATACAATAAACAGTACACTTACAGTGAAATTCAAAATCCATATGAACGGGACGGCATCGTTCGCTATATTAAGAAATGTCACAAATAAGTTGAGATACAGCACAAAACTATATAGTTGATAGATACGTTTTTCATGACGAATTTTCGAATCAATATCCGAATAGAGCTGGAACGGACCTTCCTCAGTTCGTTTTTTTAAGTAAATCCAACGATACGAGGTCGCCACAATCGTAATTCCCATCTCCTCTAATAACTCAAAGTAAGCATCTGACTTCGGGCTGTTAGGCAATTCTTCAAGTAACTCAATCCGATACGTGTACTCATTCGGATTCCCCTGCCTAAACTCATAACGACCTAACTTAAATTGTTCGAGAAACCATCCTTGTGCCGCCATTTTATTCAACCATAGCTCTTCTTTTTCATAATCGACATATACACGATAAACTGTTTTTGTTTTCATGATCGGTTTGCTCCAATCCACTGTTTCCCGTTTGCGACGAGCTCTTCAAGTCGAAGGAGTTCGGCTTCGAGCACTGATTGTCCATCTATGGTGATGACATACTCCTTCTTTCGTCCGCTTGCTCCTTCGACCGCCTCAATCCATCCCTTTTCTACCAGGCTGCTGAGTGCCCCATACAAGGTCCCCGCCGCCAATTGAACGCGATCGTGGCTCAATTCTTGTACAAACTGCATGATGCCGTATCCGTGTCTAGGAATTTGTAGCGACAGTAAAATGTAATAAACCGCTTCCGTCAAGGCGATGCTTCCAGCTGATTGTGCCATAGTTGTCCCCTTTACTTCGTCTAACGATATATCGGCTTCCGATACAATTAGTATATCCTAAAAATTGGTGGATGACTACAAGAAAAAAAGGGACCCAGTATACACTGAATCCCGGTAAAACATTATTCGACTGTCGATGCTGCCTCGGCAAGCGCCGCTTCTTCTCTATGATAGTTCTCAACGAACGCATCGAGATGTGCCCGCACTTCGTCTGTCGATTTTGTGTCCATGAGCTTCACACGGAGGTCACTCGCCCCGCGGAACCCTTTCACGTAAATCTTGAAGAAGCGGTGCAAGTTCGAGATTGAACGCGGCACCTCTTCTTGGAACTTGTCTTGCAGGTCGAGTTGGAGACGAAGCAAGTCGAGGTACTCTTCCATCGAGTGCTCACGCGGCTCTTTCTCGAACGCGAACGGGTTCTTGAAAATCCCGCGGCCGATCATGACGCCGTCGACACCGTACTTCTCGACGAGTTCGAGACCCATCTGACGGTCGAGGATGTCGCCGTTGATCGTGATGAGCGTATCCGGTGCGATCTCATCACGCAGTTTGACGATATCCGGGATCATCTCCCAGTGCGCATCGACTTTACTCATCTCGTTACGTGTGCGCAAGTGAATCGACAAGTTGGCGATGTCTTGCTTCAAGAGATGCGTCAACCAGTCGCGCCACTCGTCGAGCTTCGCAAAACCGAGACGCGTCTTGACGCTGACCGGGATTCCGCCGGCTTTCGCCGCTTGGATGAGTTCCGCCGCGACGTCAGGACGGAGGATGAGTCCGCTCCCTTTCCCGCGTTTGGCCACGTTCGGGACCGGGCAACCCATGTTGATGTCGAGGCCTTTATAGCCCATCTCGGCCATGCCGATGCTCATCTCGCGGAAGTAGTCCGGGTTGTCGCCCCAAATGTGGGCGACCATCGGCTGCTCGTCCTCAGTAAACGTCAAGCGTCCACGCAAGCTGCCTTTCCCTTCTGGATGGCAATAGCTGTCCGAGTTCGCGAACTCGGTGAAAAAGACGTCAGGTCGGCCGGCATGGGCGACGACATGGCGGAAGACGACATCGGTCACGTCTTCCATCGGGGCAAGTATAAAGAATGGACGCGGCAGATCGCGCCAGAAGTTTTCTTTCATAAAAATCATTCCCTTTCGTAGTCAATCCAATAAAATCACTTCATCTATCTTATTATGGACGCGGGAATGTATCAACTGACAATACTTTAAAAAGCTCAGCCTTGTTCATTTTCGATGATTTTAAAGAAGTGAGCAAATCCGTCCTGCAGCAAATACTCTAATATACGATTCGTGTGCTCAGATTCGACAACTTGAACATTCAACAGCGTTTGGAGCACCATCCCATCGATTGCAGCCATCGTCCACGCGGCGACCGCTCTCGTCGAGGGTCCGCGTTCAACGCCGTACGCTCTCACAAAGATAGCTTCGACGCGATTGATCCAATCCTCGTATTTTTCTTTAAACTTATTTTGTAACTCCACATTCCCGAGCATCGCCTCATGAGCCAAATAAAACTGCAAACGGCTTTCCGCATCTTTTTTGAGTCGGTCTTGCATCCCATCAAAGATTTCTTGAATGATTTCGCGGGCCTCTTTCTTATCTTCAATCGAGATGGTCGCGATTCGTCGAATCTCACCTAATCCTTCGTCCATCACGTCATACAGAATAGCCTCTTTCGAACTGTAATAATGATAGATCGCGCCCGTGCTAAAGCCTGCTTTTTTTGCGATTCCTCGAAGCGTCGTACCTTGAATCCCGTTTTCGATAATCGTCGCTCGCGCCGCTTCTAATATCTTTTGTTTTCCTTCGTTCATCATATGCCCGACGCTCCTCACGTAATAATGGCTAATTATATCATAATGATTTGTCTGATTTATGACATGTCCCTGTGACGTACCAAACCGTATTGACATCGCTCTCATTAGTTTGTTACACTTTTCACATAAACATAACGAACGTTCGGTATGTTTAAAGACATCATCTTTTCGTCGTTGCTTCATCACTATCCTTTAGAAATGAAAGGGGCGTTATCGTATGTTCTTCTTTGAGTCTATCCCTTGGTACAATGTCGTGATGTGGTTCGTCGTCTTCGGTCTATTGATCGGGTTGAATGAAATCGTCCGATCTAGCAAAAAAGCAAGTATCTTCATGTTCATGGCCGTACCGATCGCCTTAACCCCGATTTGGTTTTTCACCGCCGATCCTGAAATCACCTCATGGTTCCATTGGGTGAAAGTGTATTCAGCATTGGCCGGAAGCTTGATTTACATGGTCATCCGCTTCACCGATTACCATAAGAAGCATCCATGGTATTTGATGCTTGTCCCAGGTATTTTGGCACTTAACATCGCCGAGGCCGTCGTTCGAGAGTTCCAAGTCGGGATCATGGGATTCGAAGGGATGGTCGATGGAATGTACTACATCTCGGGCGGTTGGAACTATGTGAACGCCGTCGCGGGAATTTTGAACTTGCTCCTCATCTGCGGCTGGGTCGGGATCTTCGCGACATCTGGTAAAAAGAAAGACATGCTCTGGCCCGACCAGACGAAGCTATGGATTATCGCCTATGGTGTTTGGAACATCGCCTACGTCTATTCATGTGCACCGGGTAACGCTTTTTACTCAGGCTTCGCTTTGAACATCGCTGCGACAGTGCCCGTACTCTTATGGGCAAAAGGTACATGGATGCAAAACCGTGCCCAGACGCTTTCGTTTTGGATGATGTGGGTCATGACGTTCCCTTACTTCTTTGCTGTCGGTAGCACGTTCAATGTGAGTGTGTCATACAACCCGGCAGCGAACTGGACGATCGCCCTGCTCAGTTTGGCACTGAACGTCGTCCTCGCCGTCTGGCAAGTGATACGGATTGTCAAATACAAACTCAATCCGTTGAAAGATGAGTTGTGGAAAGATACGAACGAATATAAAGAAATTGATGCGATGCGCGAAGACACTGCTCCTGAACGGGAAGCTGTCATCGGTAAAGCATTGTAAACAAAAGACGGGCCTCAATGCCCGTCTTTTGTTACGTGCATTTAGATAGCTTTGAGAGCAGCTGAAAATAAGTTGCCTCTTCAAAAAAGATTTTCCGTGTATGATATAATTGTAAATAATTTGATCAAAGTGAAAAGGGTGAGAAAAGTGGATAAGAATTCATATATCGAACGTCAAAAACAAGTGAAATTTGCAGTTGGTATGGCTGCAATCGATGGGGGAAAACCAAGTCCTTTCACACAAAAATTGCTAAGTCGATATGAAAATGGCGAGATCACTTCAGCTCAGTTTAAACAAGCCATTATGGAGCAGTATGCGAAAGCACAGCAATCCTAATGGATCCTTACGTTTACCCCAATACAAGTGTGCTTATAAATAAGCTTGGGATAACTGACGAGCAACAACTGATTACTGTTGAAGCGCAACTTATCATTGCAAACTTATTAGAAATCGAATCGCTCATTTCGAAAGTAGACTTCGATAGTTATCATTCTCTACAACAAATCCATCGACATCTATTCAACGAACTATATGAATGGGCCGGCGATTTTCGCTCAATCAATATCTATAAAAATGAGCGAATTTTGGGCGGTATATCTGTGATTTACAGTGATTCTTTGCAGATTCAAACGGACTTAGCATCTATCTTTGATTGGAAACAAAAAATCACATGGACCCATCAAAATATACGACTGCCCATCTATTTCGCTAAGCTAATGACAGATTTGTGGCGGGTTCATCCTTTTCGCGAAGGGAATACCCGTACCGTTTCTGTTTTCATGAAACTTTTCGCTCAACATCATAATTTGTCTTTTAATGCAGAATTGCTTTCTAATAACGCTGGTTACCTTAGAAATGCCCTCGTCATGGCTGCCATCAATGAAGTGCCAGATCCGACCTATTTATACAAAATCATAAATGATGCTTTATCTATTGATGTCTCTAATAGCTTGTCAGATAGTGACGCTTCTTCTGAAAAGTATCGCACAATTGGTTCATATAACGTTTCTAGTTACGAAGAGAATCCGTTCTCTACAGACCCTCATGAATCATAATTCAAAAAAACAGACAACCTTAGAGAAACCGTTCATCGGTCACACTAAGGTTGTTGTTTTTCTTATGTCATTAGATGAAGGCCTTAACTTTTAATGTATTCGCGTTATTGTGGACTTAACTCTCCCGTACCAAACGTTGCATCGAACGCCCGACACCAGATCACGACGGTCGTGTATTGCGTGAAATCAACATCTTCAGGAATCAAATAATTTTGGTTCCCGGTATTGCCCTTTAATGCGCCTAGACGAATTCCTTCTGTCGTCTCCATCTCCGGCTGAATCAAATAGACGAACAAGTCGGGCCCATTTGTCGTTTGGAAATCTTCGAAGCGCAGGTACACGCCGTCTTCTGCACGGATCGTTTGAATGTTCCCTGACGTTTCATAGTTCTTTTCTCCATCCATGAACACTCCTGCCAAGTCGGCAAACTCCTTAGCGGTGCCGTCATCCTCAGACGACGGGGGTTCCGTCGCTTCCTCGGCTTCGCCCTCCTCGTCTACAGTTGCGTCAATTGACGTCGGCGGAAGTCCCTCATCAACCGTCTCGTCCAAGAAAATAGGAGAAATGAGCCACCACCCAATCAACAGGACGGCTACTCCCACTATACCTAGGATCACTTTTGTCACGTTTCGCATCCTCTTCACTCCTTTTCATGAGAAAATCTTCAGTTCTCAGTACAAGTAACCTACTAAATCCAAATGACCGTCCGACCATGCTTTATTCCCTACAGGCCGAATCATCAACTCATCAAAGGATGCTTCCCCAATTCCACGTGTCATCTGCCGTTCATCGTCGATTTTGAGCCACGTACACGTGTTGTTGACATGGTTGAATCCCGCTCGTAAATAAAGATCAGGTCGGTCCGCAAACAATAAGAGGAAATCGACTTGATTCGTCTCTCCTACACCAATGACCTCATCCAATAACGCCTTACCAATACCGTCGCCCTGCATCTCTTTTTTGACGCATAAATCAATCACACCAAGAACTTGAATCGGTTCCCCGTTCAAATTCATCACTCGATAGTCTAGTCCGACATGACCAACGACTTGACCTTCGTCCCCAAAAGCGAGAAGACGGAGGTGAGGCAATTGCTTGAAATATCGACGATTCGGATAGAGCGGTTCAAATGACACCACCAACAACTCACTGATTTCATTACTCAATGTCTCATCAAGTTCTAACTCTACATAACGCTGAATCTTCATCCACACGCTCCTTATCGTCTTGATCCTAAAAAAACCTCCGATTTCAAACAAAATCGAAGGTTCATCTGTATTCATCTTATTCCACTTTCTCTAACCACGCCACCGTCTCCACATGCGCCGTATGCGGGAACATGTCGACCGGTGTGACTTCAACGAGTCGGTAGCCACGGTCGGCGAGGTAACGTATATCGCGCGCCTGCGTCGCGACGTTACACGACACGTAGACAATCCGCTTCGGTGCCATCTCGACCATCGTCTCGAGGAACGACTCGGCACAACCTTTACGTGGTGGATCGACGACGATGACGTCCGGATTGATGCCATCCTGCTTCCACTTTGGAAGCACATCTTCGGCCGCGCCGCACGCGTACGTCACGTTGTCGATTTCGTTGACGAGCGCGTTCTGTTTCGCGTCCTCAATCGCTTCCGGTACGACTTCGACGCCGTATACGTGCGCCGCTTTCCGGGCAAGGAACAGACTGATCGTCCCGATGCCGCAATAGGCGTCGACGACTTGCTCGGTCCCGGTGAGTTGCGCGTATTCGAGCGCCTTGCCGTATAGCTTCTCCGTCTGGACCGGGTTGACTTGGAAGAACGAGTGCGGGGAAATCGTGAACGTCAGTCCACCGATCTTGTCCTCAATCGTCTCATGGCCATATAACAATTTATTCGTCGACCCTAAGATGACGTTCGTCTTGTCCGGGTTGACGTTTTGCATGATCGACGTCACGTCCGGGAGACGCTTCAAGATGTCGGCGACGATCTCGTTCACACCTTTGATTTTCGTCGTCTTCGTGATGAGGACGATCATCAATTCACCCGAATGATACCCGTAACGGGCCATGACGTGGCGGATGACGCCGCGCCCGGTCTTCTCATCGTACGCCGGCACACCGTGCGTTGCGAGCACGTCACGGACGACTTGGACGGCCTCATCGTTGCGCTCGTCTTGGATGAGACATTCCTTCATCTCAACGATATCGTGCGAACGTGGACGATAGAAACCGGCGACGAGGCGACCCGCCTCGTTTTTGAACGGCACTTGCGCCTTGTTGCGATAACGCCATGGCTCCGGCATGCCGACCGTCTCGTGGACAGGCACATCGAATTGGCCAAGTCTCTTCAATGCATCGACGACACGATCCCGCTTTTGGCGGAGTTGGCCGTCATAGCTGAAGTGTTGGAGCTGACAGCCCCCGCACTGATAGAAAATCGGGCACGGTGGCTCAACGCGGTCCGCACTCGCTTCTTTCACATCGAGCAAGCGGGCGAACCCGTACTGTTTATTCGTCTTCGTCACGACGATCTCCACGGTCTCTCCCGGAAGTGCGTTCGGGACGAACAACGTATAACCGTCGACGCGTGCCACGCCCGCGCCTTCGTGTGTGAGGTCGTGGATGTGGACGTCGAGACGGTCATTTTTTTGGACTGGTAACATGAGTCTCTCCTTTCCCGATTCAAAAAATAGTGTGTATTGGTTCATACCCGTTCCAAGCGAACGAAAAGCTCGGCGTGTGCGCCACGCCGAGCCGAATCATTCTGCTTTCTCGTTTGACACGTTGAACAGCTGTTTGATCATCTGTTCGCGTTCATACTGGGCGTTCAAGTCTTCCATCTCACGGATGCGCGCGTTCGGTGCGAGCACCGTCAAGTGACGGAACAAGTTCCGCATCTCGCCCGTGCATTCGCCGCCGTATTCGCCATCGATATTGAGGCTCATCCGTTCCGTCGTCGTCTTCATCTTGACGCGTCCCGTCTTGACGTGCTCGACGAGCGGACTCGACAAATGCTCACCACGGAGCAACAAACCGACGACGTGGATGAACTCGAACAAGTTACACTTGCGCAAGATGAACAAGTCGAATAGACCATCGTTCAGTGAGGCGTGTGGTGAAATCTTCTCAAAGCCACCGACCGAGTTCGAATTCGACGTGAGAAAGATCATGACTTCGCCGCTGAACGTGCCCTCGTCGTGCTCGAGCTCGATATACGTCGGCTTGATGAGTGGAAGCTTCTCCATCCCTTTGACGTAATAGGCGAGCTGACCGAGTGCCGTCTTCAGTTTCGACGGCACCTCGTACGACAGCTCCGTCATGATGCCGCCCCCGGCGATATTGATGAAGTAATGGATGTCGCCTTTCTCCCCTTCAATCTCACCGAGGTCGACCGGCATCTCGAAGCCGTCACAGATGACGTCGAGGGCACCGACGACGTTGAGCGGAATCCGCATCGCCCGGGCAAAGTCGTTCGTCGTTCCGACCGGGATGAGCCCGATTGTCGGACGCGTGTCGAGCGGGGCGAGTCCCGAGATAACCTCGTTCAGCGTCCCGTCCCCACCCGCCGCGATAATCAAGTCGAAATCGGCCTCCGCGGCTCGAACGGCCTCGAGCGTCGCGTCGCCGATCGCTTTCGTCGCGTACGTCGACGTCTCATAACCCGCATCCTCGAGGCGGTTCAAAATGTACGGGAGTTCCCGTTTGATCACTTCTTTTCCAGATGTCGGGTTATAGATGACCCGTGCGCGTTTTCGTTGCATACTATTCTCTCCCCATGCTCAAGTCGAGCGAAAAGCGAGACACAAGTGCCTCGCCGCTTGTTTAGCGTTTGGCGATCTCTTCGTGGAACAAGCCATCGAGGAGTGCCGGGTTCGCCATCCCTTTCGTCTGCTTCATGATCTGCCCGATGATAAAGCCTTTGGCACGGTCTTTCCCGTTCTTAAAGTCTTCAATCATCTGCGGATGCGCTTCGAACAAGTCGAGGATGTAGCCGCGGAGCAAGTTCTCGTCCGAGATTTGGGCGAGACCGTTCGCTTCGACGTACGCCTTCGGTTCGGCGCCTTCTTCGATCATGGCTGTGAACACGCGTTTGGCGATCTTCGAAGAAATTGTACCTTCTCCAATCAAACGAATCAACTCCGCGAGCGAGCTCGGCGTCAATTTCATCGTCTCGATCGTGTCGTCCGACTTGTTCAAGTGACCGAGCACTTCGCCCATGAGCCAGTTCGCGGCCGCTTTCGGTTCGGCACCGGCCGCAGTCGTCGCTTCGAAGAAGTCCGAGAACTCCCGCGTCGACGTGAGCGCCTTGGCGTCGTACGCCGACAAGCCGTAGTTGTTCATATAACGTTCGCGACGTGCGACCGGAAGTTCCGGAAGCGTGGCACGGATGCGCTCTTTCCATTCCTCATCGATTTCGAGACGGACGAGGTCCGGCTCCGGGAAGTAACGGTAATCGGCCGCTCCTTCTTTGACACGCATGAGGATCGTCTTCTTCGCCGCCTCGTCAAAACGGAGCGTCTCTTGACGCATGACGCCGCCCGTGATGAGCAGTTTGCGGTGACGGTCTTCCTCATACTCGAGCGCCTTCAAGACGTTCGAGAACGAGTTCAAGTTTTTGAGCTCCGTCTTCGTGCCGAACGGCTCTTGACCGAACGGACGGACCGAGATGTTACAGTCGCAACGGAGCGACCCTTCTTCCATCTTGACGTCCGAGACGCCCGCGAACGAGAGCACTTCTTTCAAGCGCTCAAGATAAGCGACGGCGTCTTTCGGTGAACGCATGTCAGCCTCACTGACGATTTCGATGAGGGGTGACCCGGTCCGGTTGAAGTCGACGACCGAGTGTTTCTCGCCCGTGTGGTTCATCTTCCCGGCATCTTCTTCGAGATGGACGCGTTCGATGCGGAACCGTTTCATCTCACCGTCGACTTCGACGTCGACGTGGCCGTTGAAACCGATCGGCTGGTCGAACTGCGAGATTTGGTACGCTTTCGGCGTATCCGGATAGAAGTAGTTCTTGCGGTCAAATTTCGTATCGGTCGCGATTTCGCAGTTGAGTGCCATCGCGGCCTTGATGGCGAGATTGACCGCCTCTTCGTTCAATTTAGGCAAGACGCCCGGGTGTCCGAGACAAATCGGACACGTCTGTGTATTCGTTTCGGCACCGTATGTGCGCGAGCAGCCACACCAAATCTTCGACTTCGTGCTCAGCTCGGCGTGCACCTCGATCCCGATGATCGTTTCAAAGTTCATCGTACGTCCTCCTTAGAGCTGTGGCATCTTGAAACCGCCGTTTGCTTGTTCAAAAGCATGGGCCACGCGGTAGAGTGTTGGTTCACTGAAATGGTTCCCGATGATCTGTAAACCGACCGGGAGGCCTTCTGACAAGCCAGCCGGTACCGAGATGGCCGGGATGCCCGCCAAGTTGACCGGAATCGTCATAATATCGTTGGCATACATCGTGAGCGGATCTTCGAGCTGGTCACCGAGTTTGAACGCGACCGTCGGCGCAGTCGGTCCGATAATCGCGTCGTAGTCGGCGAACACGTTCGCGAAGTCTTGCTTCATGAGCGTGCGGACCTGTTGCGATTTCTTGTAGAACGCATCGTAATAACCCGAGCTGAGTGCGTACGTCCCGAGCATGATGCGGCGTTTCACTTCTTCCCCGAAACCTTGTTCGCGCGAATACGTGAACACTTCTTCGAGCGCATCGGCCTCGGCGCGACGTCCGTAACGGATGCCGTCAAACCGGGCGAGGTTCGAAGATGCTTCTGATGACGCGAGCAAGTAGTATGTCGGGAGCGCGTATTTCACTGTCGGGAGCGAGACCTCCTCGACCGTCGCACCGAGCGATTTGAGCGTCTCGACCGCTTCTTCAATTTGTTTGCGGACACCGTCTGACACGCCTTCGGCCATGAACTCTTTTGGAAGTGCGAGCTTCATGCCTTTGATGTCGCCGTGAAGCGATTTCGTGTAATCCGGAAGGTCGACCGTTGCTGACGTCGAGTCCATGTCGCAATGACCGGCAATCGCGTTCAACAAGTAGGCGTTATCTTCGACCGTACGTGTGAGCGGACCGATTTGGTCGAGCGACGAGGCGAATGCGACGAGGCCGTAACGTGAGACGAGACCGTACGTCGGTTTCATCCCGACGACGCCACAATAGGCTGCCGGCTGACGAATCGAGCCACCCGTATCCGAGCCGAGGCTGAACAGGACTTGTCCGGCCGCGACCGTTGCTGCTGAACCGCCTGACGAACCGCCTGGTACGCGCGTCGGGTCCCACGGGTTGCGGACGACTTTGAACGCCGAGTTCTCGTTCGATGAACCCATCGCGAACTCGTCCATGTTCAACTTCCCGATTGTGACGGCACCGGCGTCATGGAGACGCTCGACGACCGTCGCGTCATGTGCCGGGACAAAGTTCTCGAGGAACTTCGAGGCACACGTCGTGCGTGTCCCTTTCGTGACGATGTTGTCTTTGACGCCGATTGGTAAACCGAAGAGCGGGTTGTCCGAGGTCTTGGCGAGCTCGTCCATCCGTTTCGCCTGTTCGAACGCGTCTTCGTTGAGCGTCAAGAAGGCACCGATTTTCTCGTCGGTCGCCTCGATGCGGTCAAATGATTCTTTGACGAGGTCGGATACCGTGACTTCGCCTTCTTTTATAAGCGTATGCAGCTTGGCTACACCGTGATCAAATAAACTCATGAAGGGCCTCCTTATTCAAAGACCGCTGGGACACGGACTTGGCCGTTCTCCCAATCAGGTGCCATCCGTTCGACTTCCTCGCGTGGAAGTGAAGGACGAACCTCGTCTTTGCGTAGTACGTTTTTCAAATCTAGGGCATGGGTCGTCGGGATGACGCCCGTCGTATCGAGTTCATCGAGTTGCTCGGCGAACTCGAGGATTTTTGTCAATTGCTCCGTGAAGTGCGTCACTTCATCTTCTGTGATCGCAAGTCGGGCGAGTCCGGCGACGTGCCGAACTTCAGCTTCTGTGATTCGAGCCAAAGGTTCCACCTCCAACAGTTTTCAATACATCGTCCATTATCATACCACTTTTTTATAAGACAAAAAAGAAAATCCCATCTCGCCAATCTTGATGTCTTTTTTGAAAACTTAGGGAATGTCCTCGTAATATTGACTCGTTTCCAAAAACGCCTATTCGGTCCGTCCCCTAATCTCATTATGCTTAGAAAGAAGCATTATTTTTTCGAGGGGGATTCCTATGTCAATTCGTAATAAACTGATCGTCGCGTTCACCGTCTTGCTCGTGTTGTTGCTCGGGGTGAGCGGCTACTCGTTTTATGCGTTGAATGCATCCAAGGCCGCCCAACAAGATATGACCGTCTCGTGGGTACCGGGGATGGACCAAATTCATCTCGTCGATAAACAGCTGCTTGAGATTCGTCAACAGATGATGCGTCACGCCTTGATCGAGGACGAGGTGACGAAGCAAAATGTCGAAACGAACCTCAACACGGGCATCACGATTCTCGAACAACAAATGAGCGGTTATTCATCGACCATCATCACGAAAGCCGATCAAGAGCTGTTCGATCAAGCGACGGATCAATGGGCGACATTTAAAACGAACATCGAGGAGCTCGTCCGCATCTCGAACGAGGACGGTCAAGCCGCGGCCGACGCCTATATCCGGGACACGGCGACACCGGCCGCCGACGCCCTCTCGAACACGCTCGGTCTGCTCGTCAACTTGAACCGCGATGAGATTCGGTCTGACACGGAATCCGGTGCGGCGCTGTTCGAACAAGTCCAGCTCACGCTCATCGTCATCATGGCCGCGGCCGTCATCTTCACCGTGCTTATGATGGTGTTCATCTTCCGCTCGATTTTCGAGCCGCTCAAGGAGTTCAAAGTGAAGATGCGGGAGTTGGCCACGAGCGAAGGTGATTTGACGACGGCCATCCCGGTGAAGCGCCGCGACGAGTTCTCGGGACTCGCCCGCGACTTCAACCAGTTCCTCGCCAATCTGCGGCAATTGATTTTGCAAGTGAACGGTGTGTCTCACGGGGTGACCGAACAGTCGGCACACATGTATGACGAGTTGCGCGAGCTCGACACGTATATGACGACGACGGCCGCCACGACCGAGGACTTGACGGCCGGGATGCAACAGACGGCCGCGAGCGCCCAAGAAATGAACGCGTCCGCCTCTGATATGGAACGGACGCTGCACAACATCGTGACGATGGCCGCCGAGCGAAAAGCCGAGGCCGAGCAAGTCGATACCCGCGCCGTCGCCTTGCGCGACCATGCCGTCGAGGCGAAAGCGTCCGCGCTCCACGTCCTGTCGTCGACGCGCGTCAACTTGGAGCAGGCAATGCAAGACGCCAAAGCCGTCCGCGAGATTGCGACGCTCACGAACGACATTTTGGACATCGCTGCCCAGACGAACCTGTTGTCATTGAACGCCTCGATTGAAGCCGCTCGGGCCGGTGAAGCGGGACGCGGGTTCGCCGTCGTCGCCGATGAGATTCGGAAACTGGCCGAGACGAGCCGGACGACCGTCGAACGGATTCAAGCCATCTCGACGACCGTGCTCCACTCCGTCGACCATTTGAACGACACGTCGAGCGAGATGCTCAGTTTCCTCGACACGAACGTGTTGAAAGACTATGACCAACTCGAGGAAGCGGCCGAGCATTACAGCGAAGACGCCGGCCGGTTCGAAGCGACCGCCTCCGAGTTCGCCGAGGCCGCCATCGAACTCGAACAGTTGACGTCGAACATGATCAGGGTCATCCAAGACGTGGCCGTCACGGTCAACAACGGTGCGCTCGGCACGCAGGAAATCGCTGAGAAAGTGACGATGTCTGTCGACCGCTTCAGCGAGTTGAACCGTGTCACCGAGATCTCGCAACAGAAGATGGACGAATTGAACACGTTGATCGGTCAATTCAAAGTATGACAAAAGGAAGCGTCCTCATGCGAGGGCGCTTCCTTTTGGTTAAGCGGCCGCTTGCCGCAGTTCTTTTTTCCGTTCGAGCTCGAAACGCTTCGTCTCGGCGACGACGACACCTGACAAGAACAAGAGACCAATCAAGTTTGGAATCGCCATCAGGCCGTTGAAGACGTCCGAGATGGCCCAAATCAAGTTCAAGTTCGTCGTCATCGCACCAAGTCCGGCGACGACGATATACATCATCCGATACGGCATGATGGCTTTCTCCCCGAGCAAGTAATAGACCGACCGTTCCCCATAATAACACCAGCCGATCACTGTCGAAAACGCGAAGAAGACGAGCGAGATTGTGACGATCAGTTCCCCAATCGGACCGAGGAAGTACGCGAATGACGCTTGCGTCAACTCGATGCCTTGCAGACCGCTCGTATACTGACCACTCATGACAATCGTCAACCCGGTGATCGAACAGACGATGAGCGTATCGATCAACACTTGCGTCATCGAGACGAGCGCCTGTCGTCCCGGGAAATCGGTCTTCGCGGCTGCCGCTGCGATTGGCGCCGAGCCGAGGCCCGCCTCATTCGAGAACACGCCGCGTGCGACCCCGTATCGAATCGCGGCACCGAGCGCCCCACCGCCGATAGCTTCCGCACTGAACGTGCTCGAGAAGATGGTCGCGAACGCCGACGGAATCAACTCGAAGTTCATGACGAGGATGACGAGACCCCCACCGACATAGCCGATGATCATAACGGGCACGAACACGCCGACGACTTTCCCAATCGATTTGACGCCCCCGAGGATAACGAATCCAGTCAGCACCATGAGCCCGATGCCCGTCACGAGCATCGGGATCCCGAATGACGTGTTGAGTGCCATACTGATTGAGTTCGTCTGGACGCCGTTGCCGATGCCGAACGCGGCAATCGCAGCGAACAAGGCGAACGTCATGCCGAGCCACTTCTTCTTCAAGCCGTGCTCCAAGTAATACATCGGTCCGCCGGCAATCTCGCCCCGCTCATCGACGACACGATATTTGACGGCGAGAATCGCCTCGGCGTACTTCGTCGCCATCCCGATGAAACCGGAGAGCCACATCCAGACGATGGCGCCCGGTCCCCCGAGGACGACCGCCGTCGCAACGCCGACCATGTTCCCGGTCCCGACCGTGGCCGCGAGCGCTGTCATGAGCGCTTGGAAGTGAGAGATGTCACCGCGTTGCTTTTTCTGTTTCTCTGCTTCCGCTCCCGTTTTCTGTTTCGGGAGGAACGCCTCTTTCAAACCGTATCCGAGCCGCGTCACTTGGATAAAGCCGAGCCGGAACGTCAAATAGACGCCTGTCCCAATCAATAGAATCAATAAGTGTGGCCCCCAGACGAGGTTCGATAAACTCGTCAGGACCGCTTCAAACTTTTCCATGCTAATATGCCCCCTATGTAAATCTGGTGTTCACCGTTCCTTCATATTTTTCAGAACATTCTCAACTTCGTCAAGTTGACAAGGCATTAATCCGGTCCGATGTCGTGTAATATTTTTGTAATATACCACTTTTGCGCTTTATCTTAACCTGATTCTGAATTTAGTATTTGAAATAAAATTGTAATGCGAGGCGCACAAAAAAACGGCCCCCGTTTCGGAAGCCGTCTCGTTTCATGTCGTGAGCGCCGCGACGACCTCGTCGACGTGCCCGTTCACTTTCACACTGCGCCATTCCTGTTCGATATAGCCGTCCTCGTTGATGAGGAACGTCGAACGGACGATGCCGTAGTACTCTTTCCCGTAATTCTTTTTCAATTGCCAGACGCCGTATAGCTCCGATACCTCATGCGTGTCGTCAACGAGCAAATCGAACGGCAGCTCATGTTTGGCGATGAAGTTTTGGTGCTTCTTCTGGCTATCGGCCGAGATACCGAGGACGACGGCCCCGTTCAATCGCGGTGTCGCATCGCGGAAGTCACATGCCTCGGTCGTACAACCCGGTGTCGCGTCCTTCGGGTAGAAATAAAGCACGACTTTCTGGCCCCGGTAGTCCTCGAGCGAGATCATGTCCCCATTTTGGTTCGGTAATGTGAATGTCGGTGCTAACATGTTATTTCCTCCTTATCCGAACGATGGGTCGACGAGATTCTCGTCATAACCGTCGATCGCTTGTTCTAATTTTTGTTTGAGCGGTTCGAGCGCTTCGAGATACTCGACCGGGTCTTCTGTTGCAGCGGCCTTTTTAAGTGCCGCCTCATTGTCGGTATACCACGTCCGGTACGCCTCGAAGTAGTCGGCCATCGTGTCTTGGTTCTCCGGTACGGTGAGCGTCTCGGCCATGAGCAAGAAGACGTTATTGTCGGCCTCGAGCGCGACGTAGTCGGTCTGGGCGTTCACTTGGTCATAAATCGGGCCAGCCTCGTCTTCTGGCACTTCGGCGAGACGAGCGTTCGCTTCCGGGTTCACCCCGTACTCGTTCGCCTCGATTCCCGTCAACATGTCGCCGACTTCCCCAATCACGTCGGCCGGGATGAGAGCCGGGGTGACGACGAGTTTCCAGTCCTCCCCTTCTTTGATAGCGACTTTCGAGAGTCGGTTCGGCAGTTCATTGCCGTCCGCGTCCTCCATCTCATGGACGATGAACGCGACGTCCCCGTCCTCATTCACCCAGCTCTCGTACATATCGCCCGGCGTGAGGCCACGCATCTCGGCACCGGTCGCCGGGATGTCGGTCAACTCGCCCGCATAGTCGATGGCTTTGAGCGCCGCCGCATCCCCGTTTTCGAGCGCTTGTTGGTATGACGTATACAAGGTCTCGACCGCTTCCGGGAGCGGCGCTTTCGTCTCTTCGGTCGCCTCTTCCGTCGGCGTTTCGTCCGCCGTTCCGCATCCCACGAGCAACACGGTCAGCACGAGCGGCATCATCCACTTGTTCATTCAATCATTCCCTTCGCAAGTCGTCCTGTACTCTCATCCTACCACGACTCGATTTCGAGCGAAAACGACACGCTTTTCTGGAAAATTGTTTCACTAGGATTTCACCACGATTTTCGATACAATACAGACGTAAGCGCTTCAATATACGATCACTTTTAAGGGGGAACGAGAATGATTCCATACAAACATGAACCATTCACAGACTTTACAAACAAAGAGAACGCCGCAGCCATCCAAGCGGCGATCGAGAAAGTCAACGGTGAGCTCGGAAAAGACTATCCGCTCGTAATCGGTGGGGAGAAAGTTACGACGGAAGGCAAAATCACGTCTTACAACCCGGCCAATAAAGAAGAAGTCATCGGTCACGTCTCGAAAGCGAACCAAGAGCTCGCTGAGCGTGCGATGCAAGAAGCGCTCACAGCGTTCGACTCATGGCGCCATGTCGATCCGGCCGTCCGTGCCGACGTCTTGTTCAAAGCGGCGAACATCGTCCGCAAGCGCAAGCACGAGTTCTCAGCTTACCTCGTCAAGGAGGCAGGCAAGCCGTGGAACGAAGCGGACGCGGATACAGCAGAAGCGATCGACTTCATGGAATACTATGCACGTCAAATGCTCGAGCTCAAACCAGGTAAAAAAGTCGAGAGCCGTCCGGGCGAATACAACCGCTATGACTACATCCCACTCGGGGTCGGGATCGTCATCAGCCCTTGGAACTTCCCGTTCGCAATCATGGCAGGGACGGCCGTCGCGGCTATCGTTGCCGGTAACACGATCCTCTTGAAACCAGCATCGACGACACCGATCGTCGCTGCGAAATTCGTCGAGGTCATGGAAGAAGCAGGCCTTCCGAAAGGCGTCCTCAACTTCATCCCAGGACCAGGTGCAGAAGTCGGTGACTATCTCGTCGACCATCCGAAGACACGCTTCATCAGCTTCACAGGTTCACGTGATGTCGGCTTGCGCATCAACGAGCGTGCGTCGAAATTGAACGACGGCCAAATCTGGCTCAAACGCGTCATCGCAGAGATGGGCGGAAAAGATACGATCGTCGTCGACGAATCAGCGGATCTCGAACTCGCGGCCCAGTCAATCGTCAAATCGGCGTTCGGCTTCTCTGGTCAAAAATGTTCGGCTTGTTCTCGTGCCGTCATCGTCGACAGCGTGTATGACACGGTGCTCGACCGCGTCGTCGAATTGACGAACGAACTCTCGGTCGGCAACACGGAGCAAAACGAACACTTCATGGGACCGGTCATCGATGCGGCCGCGTTCAAAAAAATCACATCATACTTCGACGTCGCCAAAGAAGAAGGCAAAATCGTCGCCGGTGGTAAAGCCGACGACTCGACAGGCTACTTCATCGAGCCGACGGTCGTCGCTGACGTCGCGCCGAAAGCACGTCTCATGCAAGAAGAAATCTTTGGACCGATCGTCGCCTTCACGAAAGCGAAAGACTTCAAAGAAGCGATCGACATCGCCAACAACACGGAATACGGCTTGACGGGTGCTGTCCTCACGCGTGACCGCTCGAACCAAGAGTACGCGCGTCAGAACTTCCACGTCGGGAACTTGTATTTCAACCGTGGTTGCACAGGCGCCATCGTCGGCTATCAGCCGTTCGGCGGGTTCAACATGTCAGGTACAGACTCAAAAGCAGGCGGACCGGATTACATCCAGCTCCACATGCAAGCAAAAACGACGTCTGAGACGTTTTAATCAATCAGCCCGGCTCATCTGAGTCGGGCTTTCTTTCACCAAAGGAGGTTTCTCATGGAGACGTTTGACGATTTTTTAGCAACGATTGACGACCTGGAACACCGTGCCAAACTGGACGACATATTCGTGTGGGTCCGGGAGACATTCCCGCACCTCGAGGAACGCATCGCCTGGAATCAGCCGATGTTCACCGATCACGGGACGTTCATCATCGCCTTCAGTGTGGCCAAAGCACACTTTGCCGTCGCGCCGGAGGCCGTCCCGCTCGAGGTGTTCCAGATGCAAATCCGGGAGGCGGGCTATACGCAGACGAAACAGCTGTTCCGTATCAAGTGGAGCCAAACCGTCGACTACGATTTGCTTCGTGACATCATCGCGTTCAATATCGAAGATAAGGCCGGTCACACGTCGTTTTGGCGTTGATCTGAAAGAAGGAGCGATGACGCACATGTCACCGCTCCTTTTCTGTGGCTTATCCTAACGCCACGTCCAAAATCATCATGATGGTGAAGCCGAGCATCAACGCCATCGACGCCATATCTTTATGCCCATTCTCTTGCGACCCCGGGATCACTTCTTCGACGACGACAAAAATCATCGCCCCGGCGGCAAAGCTGAGCGCGAACGGCAAGAGCGGCTCCATGACGAGCACGGCCCAGACGCCGACCAGTGCGGCCGCCGGTTCGACCATGCCCGATAACTGACCGTAGAAAAAACTTCGGCGCCGGGAGAGCCCGTCCCGTCTGAGCGGGAGCGATACGGCGGCACCTTCCGGAAAGTTTTGAATACCGATGCCGATGGCCAAGGCGATGGCACCCGTTAGCGATGCGGACGGGAAATCGGCCGCGACCGCCCCGAAGGCGACGCCGACGGCCAGTCCTTCCGGGATGTTATGCAGCGTGATCGCCAAGACGAGCAACGTGCTACGCTTCCGTTTTTGCGGACGGATGCCCTCCACTTCTTTGAGGGAAGACGTCGGATGCACGTGCGGAATCAGTTTGTCGACGACTGCCAAAAACAGACCACCCACTAAAAAACCGACGGTGGCCGGAAACCAAGCCGGCATCGCGTCTTGTTCCGCCATTTCGATGGCCGGGGCGAGGAGTGACCAAAAACTGGCCGCTATCATGACACCGCCGGCAAACCCGAGCATGCTGTCCATCAACCGCTCGTTAATCGACTTCGTCATGAAGACGATGGCCGCCCCGAGCGCGGTCATCCCCCATGTGAACATCGTCCCGAGCAACGCCTGCATGGCCGGGCTCAGTTGAGCCACCCATTCCCACATCACCATCGCCTCCTTCCACCCTATCCTTTTCCCGGGACGCATGCGTCGCTAACGACAAAAAAGAGGAGAGCTGGTTCGCTCTCCCCCGTCCAATTAAAACGCGCGCATCAAGTTCGCCATCTCGATGGCCGACGTTGCCGCTTCCCAACCTTTGTTCCCGGCTTTCGTTCCAGCTCGCTCGATCGCTTGCTCAATCGTCTCGGTCGTCAAGACACCGAAAATGACCGGTACTTCTGACTGATAACTCGCCTGGGCGATGCCTTTCGCCGCCTCGTTACAGACGTAGTCGAAGTGTGGTGTCGCCCCACGGATGACGGCCCCGAGTGTGATGACGGCATCATATTTCTTGCTCATCGCCATCTTCTTCGCGACAAGTGGGAGTTCGAACGCCCCAGGGACGAATGCGATCTCGACGTCGTCTTGTTCGACGCCGTGGCGCTTCAACGCATCCTTCGCCCCGTCTAGCAAGCGCATCGTGATGAGATCGTTGAACCGTCCGACGACGATTCCGACTTTCAAGCCTTTTCCGACCAAGTTTCCTTCAAATGTATGCATCATGATTCTTCTCCTCCAAAGTGATTCATTTTTTGTTGTTTCGTCATTCGGTACTTCTCGTTCGCCGCATGGGCGCCGACGAGAATCGGGACACGTTCGATGACCGTGATGCCGCACGCTTCTAACGCATCGACTTTTTCCGGGTTGTTCGTCATGAGCCGGACGTTCGTGACGCCGAGGTCACGAAGCATGGCCGCGCTGACCCGGTAATCGCGCAAATCGGCATGAAGTCCGAGCGCAACGTTCGCCTCGACCGTATCAAGCCCTTGTTCTTGTAGTTCGTACGCCTTCAATTTATTGAGCAGACCGATGCCACGCCCTTCTTGTCTCATATACAAGATGACACCGCCTTCGGCTTCCACTTTCGCCATCGCTGTGTCCAGTTGTGGCCCGCAATCGCAACGATGGGACCCGAAGACGTCACCGGTCAGACATTCGGAATGAATCCGGACGAGCGGTGCGTGTTCGATCTCACCTTTGACGAGCGCGACGTGTTCTTCCCGGTCGAGGACGTTCCGATAACCGATCAATCGGAAGTCCCCTTTCACCGAGGGGAGCGAGACGTCCGCCTCTCGTTCGACGAGGTCCGTCTCCATATAGCGAACTAATTCCTCAATCGTGATGAATTTTAAATCATGCGCTTGTGCGACACGTTCAAGGTCCGGCAACCGGGCCATCTCGCCGTCCGGACGGATAATCTCACAGATGACGGCGACTGGTTCACTTCCGGCAAGTCGCGCCAAATCGACCGACGCTTCCGTATGCCCGCGCCGGACGGAGACGCCACCTTTTTTGGCGATGAGCGGGAAGATATGACCAGGACGTTGGAAATCGGCCGGACGGGCGTTGCTATTCGCGAGTTCGCGCACCGTATGGGCCCGCTCGCTCGCCGAGATGCCCGTCGTCGAATCGACGTGGTCGACACTGACCGTGAACGCCGTGCCGTGCGGGTCGGTACTGTTCGCGACCATCGGCTGCAAGTCGAGCCGGACGGCCACTTCTTCAGCGAGAGAAGCGCAGACGAGCCCTTTGCCTTCCGTGATGAGGAAATTCATCGTCTCTGCTGTCATTTTATCCGCGAGGACGACGAAGTCCCCTTCGTTCTCCCGGTCCTCATCGTCGACGACGATGATGGGACGTCCCATCTTCAACTCTTCGACTGCTTCTTTAATCGAGTGAAACATTACCATCCCGCCTTTCCATACCCTTGTGACGCCAGCGATTCGAGCGTCATCGGTTTTTGACTTACGAGTTTTTCCATATACTTAGCCAACATGTCACATTCCAAATTGACCGCATCCCCAGCCTGTTTCATCCCGAGCACTGTCTCACTGTACGTGTGCGGGATGAGCGACAACGTGAAGCCGCGTTCCGTCACATCAAACACCGTCAAGCTCGTCCCGTCGACCGAAATCGAACCTTTCGGGACGATATAACGGAGGAGAGATGGCTCACAGCTGATGTCGACATAGACCGCGTTCGCGAGCGATTGTTTTTTGACGATGCGCCCGACCCCGTCGACGTGACCCGATACGAAGTGACCACCGAAGCGTCCGTTCGCGGGCATAGCCCGCTCCAAGTTAACGTTCGTGCCGGGGCGGACCCCGTCGAGACTCGACGCCTTCAGCGTTTCCGGCATGACATCGACCGAGAAGCTGTCACGATCGAACGTCGTCACGGTGAGACAGATGCCGTTGACGGAGATACTGTCACCGAGCTTCACGTCCTCGAGGACGATTTTTCCGGCGAGCGTGAGCCGGAGGGACGGACCGTTGCGTTTCACTGCCTTGACACTGCCGATTTCTTCAACGATTCCCGTGAACATCGGACTCCCCCTCTCGCATGATGAGTTTGATGTCGGCGCCGACCGTCTCGACCGATTGCACGTCATATCGATTGATTGCATCGAGCGGACCGTCATGATGCGAACGGTAAAATCCGCCCTTGCCGCCGAACACGCGCGGTGACTGGTACATGACCCACTCGTCGACGAACCGTCCGTCCAAGAGTGATGTGACGAGCGTCGGTCCCGCTTCGACGAGCAGACGACCGATGCCGCGTGCGTAGACGTCTTGCAGCACAGCGTCGAGCGACGTGTACGCCGCGAGTTCGACGCCGCGCTCGATGAACGCGTCCCGCTTCGTTTGATCGTCGGACGTCGTGTAGAGTAGCACCGGCACATCGTTCGCCGTCCGGACGAGCTGACTTGACAGCGGCGTGCGTAACTCTCGGTCTAGCACGACCCGGAGCGGTTCCGTCGTCTCGCGGTCGAGCCGGACGGTGAGGGCCGGGTCATCAGCGAGGACAGTGCCGACACCGGTCAAAATCGCATCGACCGACGCCCGCAGTTCATGGACGTCCCGTCTCGCTTCGGTTCCGGTCACCCACTTGCTGTCACCGGTATCGAGGGCGACTTTGCCGTCAAGGCTCGTCGCCGTCTTTAAGATGACATACGGCCGTTTCGTCTCGAGCGAGCGCAAGAACGCCACGTTGAGCGTTCGTGCCTCACTCTCGAGCAGACCGACTTCGACATCAATCCCGGCCGCTTTCAATCGAGCGATGCCTTGCCCTGACACGAGCGGATTCGGGTCGGTCATCGCGATGACGACCCGTTTGATGCCCGACTCTACGACTAAATCGGCACACGGCGGTGTCTTGCCATAATGCGAGCACGGTTCGAGCGTGACATACATCGTGGCGCCATAGGCGGCAGCACCGGCCATGCGGATGGCGTGCACTTCGGCGTGCGCTTCCCCCGCCTTCAAGTGGGCGCCGAACCCGACGACTCGACCGTCCTTGACGACGACGGCCCCGACGCGCGGATTGACGCCGGTCGAAGAGGCGGATTTGGCCAATTGGATGGCTTGTTGCATGTACTGTTGCATAATCTCCCTCCTTGTTTCGTACAAACAAAAAGACCTCAAGGAATGATCCTCAAGGTCTCGGTGGGAGTCGTCCGTCGTCATTTGGGCAAGCCAAATAAGCGTTTTCTTTACAGAAAAACGTACGACGAACTACAGGTCGCGTGGACCTGTCATGTTTCCTTCTCCCATCCAGACTATACTGTCGGCTCTAGAATCGCACTAGATCCACCGTTCGCACACGTGCGACCGGGTCACGGACTTAAGGCTCGCGCCCATCACCGCCGGTTGGGACTTTCACCCGACCCCGAAGGAATATTTGTTTGTACGTCTCCACTTTAGCGCAAAAATAAATGGATGGCAAAACGAAATGCGCAAAAAAAGCGCCGCTCGTGTGAGCAACGCTTTGTAAATCAAGCCAAGAATAAAACGACGAGGAGTCCGACAACCCAGCAATAGAAGGAGAAGTATTTGAGCTCGCCTTTCGCCATGATGTGCTGGAACCATTTGAGCGAGATGGCCGTGAGCGCATACGAGGCGATGAACGCCAAGATGAGCGGTCCGAACAAATCACGTGTTTCTGGATTCGTGAACAACTCCGGTCCCTCTAAAATCGTCACCCCGAGACTGATCGGGATGAACAGGAAGAACGAGAAGCGAAGCGCCGACTCTTGTTTGATGCCGAGCAACATCGCCATGACGATTGTCGCCCCGGAGCGACTGATCCCTGGGATGAGCGCGACCGCTTGAGCGAGACCGATTAAGATGGCGTCGCGGAGCGTGATGCCGCCGTCTCCTTTATTCCCTCGCATATTCCGGATGAACCAGAGCGCGACCCCGGTCAGGATAAGCGTATAACCGACCGTGGCGACGCCGCTGAGCTTCTCGCCAATCCAATCGCCGAACAGGACGCCGAGCACACCGGCTGGGACCGTGGCGACGAGCAAGAGACCAATGAACTTGACGTCGACCATCGTCTCGTCACTGCGGTCCTTTTTAAACAAGAACGTCCACAGACTGACGACGAGACGGACGACGTCCTGCCGATAAATCGTTAACACGGCGAGCAACGAGGCAAAGTTCACGAAAATCTCGAAGGAGAGCCCCGGTAACTCGATATCAAACAGCTCTTGGAAGATGACCAAGTGACCGCTTGATGAGATTGGAATCGGCTCGGTGAACCCTTGAATCAAGCCGAGTAGGAGATAAAATAACCATATTGTCATATCGTAACATCCTCTTTTCTTATTTACATCAATTCCATTATTTTAGCAGACCGTTCGTTTCACTGACCACCCTTTCAAAAAAAAATCGTTATTTTCAAAACTTTCATTTGATTAGTCTGAAAATTAAATTTATTATAGAAGAGTACTCAACTGGTGCGACGGTGATGACCCCATTGGCCAGTTGGGTACTTTTTCGTACAGATTATTACATATTAGCCACGATAAAACTTTTTGTTTACAATTGAACCCATTTAATATTAAATTTGTAATAGAACTGTTACCATTTTTTCAAAGTATAAACAGGACTTTAGACCTACCCGTTCATAAAATCGGTTTAAAAAAACTTGAACAATGCACTTATAAATTGTAAAAACTGGCCGATAGTATGATTGTAGAAGCAACTTCGTCATCTTTGTCGGTTCAGATATGAGTCCATGGAAGGAGGAACCATCATTGAGTCAAACGCTATCCACTAAATCCCACCACTTGTCCACCGAACAGCAGAGGATGATTCACTGTATTCGACTGCTCGGCGACTTGTTGAAGGAACGTCCACGACGCTCTGTGTATCGTCGCTTCGCGATGGAACAAAGCTGGCCATCTCCCGAGTCGATTATCCGACAGTTCGGGTCATGGGCCGAGGCGCTTGCAATCGCCGGCTATGAATGGCACGGAGAGGCGACTGTCGATCTCCCGGACAAAATGCCAAAGTACACGCGTGAAGATATCATCGAGACACTCGCCCTCTACTCGCGCGACATGGGATCGATTATCACGCTCAAAAAGTATCAGGAATGGCGCAAGCTCCATCCGAAAGCACCGAGCCATTACCATATCGTCAAGACGTTCGGTTCGTGGCATGACGCCTGCGCCGAAGCCGGACTTGAAGCGAGTGTGACGTACTCGAAATCAGAGCTCTCCACCGCACTCCGTGAAGCGATTCACGAGATGGGCTTCTCTCTTTCCTTCGAAGCGTATCGCGAATGGGCAAAACGGAACAACAAACCATCCACGAAAGCAATTCTTCATCGTTACGGTTCATGGTCGGCTGCGATTCACGCGGTCGAGTCAGAAATTTTCAATCAGAAATTATAATCTTTCATTCATAAGGAGGACGCCGGGTATCCGGTGTCCTCCTTTATTTTGTAGATGTTGCGTCATCGTCCTTTCGGCGCCCACGCTTTCTGCAGGCAATCCCGGAGCCGCATCGCTTACGCTGCTGGGTCTCCGTCGGATTGCTATCCTGCAAGAGTCGGGGCGCCGACGGACGAGCGCATCGAAAGCGCCACGGTACATCAATATCCCGTGTCAGACATGGAAGTTCGTTCAATATTTGTTGAACGATGCCTTGGCCGGTGCCCGAACTCCTAGGGGAGAGCGATGCAAGGATGACTCCGTAAAGCGCGGCACGCGCTGCGGAGGCATCCGCATCGCCCCAGGAACGGAGGGCGTCGGCCGAACATCGTTCATGTTGATTAGACGAAAAAGAAGAACACCGGCTTATTCGTGTTCTCTTTCATCATTGAATCCGTTCCGTCGACGTGTCGCGATAATGGGCGACACGGTCCCGCCCGTTGAATTTTGCACCGACGTACATGGCTCGGTCGGCGTGGCGGAGTAGCGTGTCGAGGTCGTCATACTCGTGGATCGTCTCGATGCCGATGCTCGCCGTCACTTGGACGCGGATCCCTTCGGAGCCGAACGGATGGGCGCGGAGCGCTTGGCGGATCTTCTCTCCCGTCACGAGCGCGGCCGCCTCATCCATGCGCGGGAAGACGAACACGAACTCTTCGCCGCCGTAACGCGTGACGAGGTCACCGCTTCGGACGAGACGACTGAACAGCGCCCCGGCCTCGATTAACACTTCATCCCCGAACGCATGGCCATACGTATCGTTAATCGCCTTGAAATGATCCAAGTCGACCAAGAACACGGACAACGGATACGAGGCAATGTCGTTCAACCGCTCCTTCGTCCAACGTTTGAGCGCCCGCTGGTTCGGCAGCCCTGTCATCGGGTCGGTCAGACTCTCATGCTGGAGCCGGTTGCGCTCGTCAATCCGTTCGAGTGACCAGGACAAGGTTTTCAACAGTCGATGAATCTCGACGGCGATCGCCCCTTCATACGCGCCGTTCGCTGTCGTCGAAATCATGCAACTGACCGCGTTCGTCGTGCTCGAAACGGGCTGGATGACGAGGGCCGAATGATGTAACTCGGTCTGTTGTGCCTGCAGGTCGGGATGCCACTCATGGAGCGAATCGTACACGAAGTACGGCTCTTCCGCATCCCGATGCCGTTCGAGCGTAAAGGCGTCGGCAATCGGTTTTGACTTTCGTCCGCTGACGTCATAGAACGTGCGGTCGCCGGTTCGATTGACTTGTAACCAGCCACGTTCGAGTTCGACGACTTCTCTTAACCCGTTCCAAAACTTCTCGATGAGCAGTTGTTCGTTGTCGACTCGGTAGAGCTGTTCTTTCAAACGCTCGACTTGGTCGATTTTCGACTGCGTCTCCTCGGTCTCCGTCGCTTTGGACAGCCCCATCTTGAGGAGCGACAGAATGAGGAACGTCGCCATCAGGCCGGTATAGCCGAACAACTGGAACGCCTCGATTGCGACCATCGTGAACAATAGCTCGAGCGAGATGACGAGCCAGTCGAATCGGAGCAGACGCCACATGATCGGGAGCGGAATCCGTTCCCCGATCAAGAACCGCGACATGAGGAAACTGAATCCGAGGACGAGGAACAAGATCGCGAAGAAACCGAGTAGCGCCGTACCTTGCTCGAGCAGATGGACGTTCGGACCAATTTGTCCGCCGAGCCGCAAGTAGACGAGTCCTGGTAAGACGAGCAACATCGCCTCAATCAACGTATTGAGCGGATAGAAATGTAAAAATCGTCGCCGCCCGACTTTGTTGGCGAACGTCCGGGCCTGGAATGTGAGCAGCAGGAGCTGTCCCATCAATAAGGCCGGGAGCAGACCGTACAAGAAGAACGTCATAAAGACAAACATCTCATGGAACGTGAAGTGCAAGTGCCGCCGCTTGAGCGGATTCATCACGAACAGGGCACCGAGCGTAAAGATGAACCAAAACAACGACCAATCAAACGTCCCGATACCGAGCCACATATAGGAGAGAATCCCCATGAAGACGATCGACCACGAGAACCAGCTCCTGACGAGGTACTTCCGAAATCGCATCGTCTCCCCCCTTTCCTTATCCGTTATCATTCTTACACAGTATGAAGGTTCTTGGTTGAAGATTCCAGCCGTTGTTTGAAAGTTTTGACAATGAAAAAAAGACCGTGACTCTCGTCACGATCTTGTCATCACTTCGCTTTTAAAAACGAGATGCCGATTGAGCCTGACCCCGTGTGTGCTCCGAGGAGCGGTGCGAGCGTGTCGACCCGAATCTTGGCTTTATCGCCGAGCTCACGTTTCCACGACTCGGCCAGCTCTGGCACGTTTCCGTGGAAAATTGAGACGTCCGTGCACTCGCCCGAATCGATGGCTTGACGGAGTGCTTCGAACAGCTGGGCTTGCGCTTTTTTATACGTCCGGACCGTCTGATATGGAACGATGAGCCCGTCTTCGAAACGGAGCACCGGTTTCAACTGCAACATGTTGCCGATGAGCGCTTTCGACTTCGAGATACGTCCGCCCTTTTGCATCTGCGTCAAGTTTTGCAAAATCAACTCGATGCGGACATCCTCGACACGTTGTTTCATATACGCTTCGACGTCCTCGAGCGCGTCACCGCGTTCGACACGTTCAATCAACTCTTCGAGCATGAGTCCCATCGTATAGATCCCGGCCCGCGAGTCAATCGCGAGCAATTTGAACTCAGCGATCTCTGCGCCTTGGACCGATGCCGAATACGTGCCGCTCAAGTCGGATGACAAGTGGACGGCGATGCCCATGTCATACTGATCTTTGATTCCTTCATACAATGTGACGAAGTCGCCGATGGCCGGTTGGCTCGTCGAGACGCGTTCGCCCGCATCAATCCATTCGTACACGGTCTTGGCATCGACCTCGACCCCATCTTTATACGGTTGATCCCCTTTGACGACGTAGAGCGGGACGATATGGATGTCCGGGTGGTGCTGAATCGAATCTGGAAGGACAACGGTGCTGTCCGTAATATAAGCAATTTTCATGTTAGGGCTCTCCTTCAATCAAAATTAGTACCTGGTAATATTATTTTATCACAGGTGAAGCGGTTTCACTATTTTTTCAAAAATCGAATTCCCTTGAAGTTTCACATATTCCCGTCCACAATGCGCCTGAAACGGGTAAAAGATAGCATCGGACAAAGGAGGAATCGGCATGATTCACATCGAGCACGTCAATAAAATCTATAAGACCGGGGATGTCGAGACGGCGGCGCTTAAAGACATCGAGTTGACGATTCAGGACGGCGCGTTCGTCGTGATCCTGGGACCGAGCGGGAGCGGCAAGAGCACGCTGTTGAACGTCATCAGCGGACTCGACACGGTGACGTCCGGGACAATCATGTTCGGTGATACCGTCCTGACCAAGTTGTCCCCGGAACAAATGACCGCGTTTCGGCGCGACCATCTCGGCTTTATCTTTCAACAGTATAATCTGCTCCAAAACCTGACCGTCTATGAAAACATTCAAATCGGGGCCGATTTATCTGACAACCCACTCCCAATCGATGAATTGCTTGAGCAGGTCGGACTGACGGCCGCCCGCGACAAGTATCCGTACCAACTGTCCGGTGGCGAACAACAGCGCGTCTCGGTCGCCCGCAGCCTCGCCAAAAATCCGTCCATCGTCTTCTGTGACGAACCGACCGGGTCACTCGACGAGGACAACTCGAAACGGGTGCTTGAACTGCTCGAACGGTTGAATAAGGAGTATGACAAGACCGTCGTCGTTATCACGCACAACACCGGCATCAGCGAGATGGCCGATGACGTCATCAAAATGAACTCGGGTCGAATTATTGAACTGACGCATAACCCGATCAAACGATCTGCTCGTGACATCCACTGGGGGTGAGACAGATGCTTTATAAAAATGTATGGAAGACGCTCGCCGGTAAATGGATGCAGCTTCTCGCCATCGCCGTCATTATCGTCATGAGCTCGCTCACGTACACGATGATGTTTTATGGCATCAGCGGCATCGAGGTCCCGACCGAGGAATATCTTGCGTCATCGAATCAAGAAGACTTTGCCGTCGAGATGCTCAACCGCGTCACCGCGGAAGAAGCAACCGCCCCTGCGCTCTCCGACTTCATCGCCTCAGGTCGATATACACTATCGGACTTGCAGCGTGTCGACGAGGCGGCGTTCGATGCGTTGGTCACGGCACGGATCGATGCCGTCGAGCGTGACATGGGCAACGCGACGCTCGAACTGCGTGCTTCAAAACTGATTAACTATCCCTTCGGCTCGAGTGAGCACCGCGGACTCGTCTTGAAAGAAGCGGACGCCATCAACCTCTCGTATCTCGAAGCGGGCAAGCGCCCCGTGCGAGACGACGAGGTCGCCATCAACGCGAAATACGCCGAGAAGAATGACATTGCCATCGGCGACACGATTGACCTCGGCAGCCCGTTCACGGTGAGCGGGTTCGTCCTGTTCCCGGACTATACGTTGCCGCTGTTTGATGAAAATTACTTTAACCTCGACCCGGGCACGCAGACGCTTCTCCTCATGACGGACAACGCTTACGAGGAAGTGACCGGCACGGAATCGTTCCGTTTGGCTGGTGCCACCGACGGGACAGTCGTGACGGACATTGAGCTCCCGTTCGTCATCTCGGTCATGGAGACGGAGAACATCATGCGTAGCGGCGCGATCTATAGCGAAATCTCGTCCGGTAAAGCGATGGCGCTCGGCTTGAGCTTATTCATCGTCTCCATCGCCGTCATCATCGTCGCCATCTTGATTTCGAACATGCTCGAGGCAGAACGCGGACAAATCGGTCTATTGAAAGCAATCGGGTATAACCGACGCCAAATTGCCATACCGTATCTGGTGCTCATCTTGGTGTTCGCGACGATCATGCTCGTCATCGGCTACTTTCTCGGGCTCTATTTCGCCGAACCGCTCAAAAACCTGTATCTCGATTTCTATCTATTGCCGTCCATCACCATCGCTCAAAGCCCGCTCGTCTTTCTCACGGCCGTCTTCGCCCCGCTCTTCTTCTTCGCCCTCGTCGCAGGGGCGGTCATCTATAAAATCATGGGTGAGAGCGCGCTCGCTTTGTTGTCACCTCGCGACAACGTATCGCTCAACCGCCTCAGTCGGATCGTCAGCCGCATGCTCCGCAACACACGCGGCAAGACGAAGTTCAAATATTTATACGCCGTCAAAAGCACGGGCAGTTTCATCATCTTCTTCCTCGGCATCCTGTTCTCCACCCTTCTCATCGTCTTCGCCCTCATGATGAACGGGGCCGTCGACCGGATGACCGTCGGGGAATTGAATGAGGCCGACTATGCGTATGAGGCGTATACGACGACGCAGCCTACGCTTCGTGACGGACAAGAACCGTTCCTCACCTATCCGTTCGCGTTCGTCGAAGACAAGCTCGTCACGTTGAAAGGGCTCGATGCGACGAACACGCTCGATCGGCTTATAGACGAAGATGGGAATGACTTGACGCCCGCCGCAGACGAGGTCATCGTGAGCGCCTCGCTCGCCTTGAAGCTCGGACTCGAGACCGGGGACACCCTCAAGATCGAACTCGAGGACGAGACGCTGTCGTATCCGATTAGAGGCATCGCGGAGGAGTATATGGGGGACACGGTCTATCTATCGCGTGCGGCGCTCAGCGAACAGTTGTCGGACGGGACGACGGACGAGTTGTTCAACGGCATTTACGCGACCGAACGTCCGGACGAGACGGACTATCCGACCATCATCTCTCGGAGCGGCCTCATCGAGCAGTCCCAGTCCATCAATGAATATATGAACTTGATGATGAACGTCATGATCGGCGGGTCGGCATTGATCGCCTTCAGTATCCTGTTCGTCTTGACGGCGCTCACGGTCGAGAAAAACTATTACGTCATCTCGCTGTTGAAAGTGATGGGCTATGACCGTCGTGAGGTCCGTTCGATGATTTTGAACAGCTATTTCATGTACGCGCTCGCCTCTGCGCTCCTCAGCATCCCGATCGCCCTCCTCATCTTGCGGGTCATCATCGTCGTGTTCGCAGAAGATTACGGCCTCGTCCTGCCGCTCGAATTTGAATGGGTGTACGTGCTGTATACGCTCGGCGCGGTGACGCTCCTCTTCTTCGCGAGTACGTTCATCAGTCGTCGGAAAATCGATCAAATCCCGTTACAAGAAGTATTGAAGACATATCAAGAATAATTTGTCGCCAAATAGGGCATAATAAGAGAAGAGACCGGGCCTCTCCCTGTGAGGGGCCTGACTATTAGAAGAAGAGGATGATTCTTATGAACCGTACACAAGTATTGCTCGCCATCCCAGGAAACTGGTCATCGGGCGAGGCAGTCAGCGAACAAATCAGTTTACATAGCGAAGGCTACACGATGGCAGGCCTATTGCTGTTAGAAGACGAGACTGGGAAAGCATTCACGGTCGAAGTCGTCGAGCGCGACCCTGCCCTCGCCGAGGCGATGATTCACGCCAGTTCAGGTGGCTTCACGCCGAAAATCGCGAAAGGGCTCGCCCGCCATACGCACATCGTCTATTTGATTGTTGACGTCAATGACGTGTCAGACATCGCGGCGGCGCGCCGTGCAGCCAACGCCATCTTGAACGCCGGCGGCCTCGGCGTCATGGTCGAGACGGCTGGTGTTGCCTACTCGAAAGACGAATGGCAGGAGTCGAAAGAAGAAGACCTCGCCCTCGACTACTCGCTTCTGACGGCCATCACGGAAGAAGAAGACGCCTACGTCTCGTGGGGCATGAAAGCGTTCGGTCACGCCGACGTCGCCGTACCGGCCACGCTCGAGATTGAAGACGCGATTCACGTCGTCCACTCGTTCAACTTCCACCTCATCTCGGGTGGTTCGATGTTCGGAGACGGAGACAGCTTCACGTTCGAGGACGGCAAGACGTTCACGGTCGAGATGGGTGAAGACGAGCGGACGTCAATCGACAACTTGCTCCATAACCCGTTCGGCTTGATTTACCTCGTGCCACAAGTCGCAGCAGAATAAAAACAAAGGCTCACAGACTTTCGTCTGTGGGCCCTTATTTTGGTTGCGGCGGCATATCGAGCGGCGAGAAATAATGCGCGCACCCTTCCCATCCGAGCTGTTCACTCAATAGGTCGAACGATGTCCGGAAGAACGCTTGGATGTCACTTGACCGGTCTACTTTCTCCAGCGACAGAAAACATTCGCTCATGTTGGCGTCATAGTAGGCATCCGTCGGTTGTAGCCGTTCCGAGGCGAGCTCGGTGTATTGAAACGGATACGGCAAGATAAAGAACATCGGCACGTCGACGGACGCATCCCCGAGCCAAAACCCGAACTCGATCATGTGCTCATCGAACGCCGCCTTCTCAATCAGTTTGTCTTCCGGGAACGGCTCGGACTTCCCGTAGACGATCATCGACGAGACGTCGAACGTGCCCCAAAACAAAGCCGGTTTCACTTTCCGGCATCGGAGCGGGGCGAGAAACGTCGCTTGTTCCCGTGCGGCATATTGGAACAAACGCAGCCCTTTCAGCGCGGCATCGGCATCGTAAGCGAGCGGCGCCTCATCCCGGTCCAAGTATCTGAGTTCTCGCATTTCCTGCGTCTTCGGATTGAGCTCGAGTCGAACACCGGACGCTTGAAGCGTACCGATGATTTCCATGTAATACGTTTTGAGCGATTTTCCGTCCTCAAGCGGAAACATCGTTCGATTCGACTCGACGTGCACCGTAATGATTCCAGCCGCAACGTCGACGTCCACCTCGAACAACGTCTCCCCGCTCCAGAGCGGCCCGGTCGTAAACCCGGTCACGGTGAGCGGCAATGTGACGTGAGCCCATTGCGGTTCTTGCGGGGCGAGTGCAACCTTTAGTTTCCCTAGAATCTGTGACAAAAGATGCAGCGTGAGCTTCGTGTCAGCCCAGTCGGAGTGGCGGATCAGATTCATTCGCGTTTCCCCATTTCTTCTTTCGAACAAGTGACGCAACTACTCTCCTGATTCCCCGTGTCCGGCTCCGACAATCAAAAAAATCCACAGACGTATGTCTGTGGACTTAGCTGCGCATCTCTTGGAGACGTTCGAGTTGATGCGTCAGCTCGCCGATCGGGACGAACTTTGCCCGACGGAGTGTCTCTCTTCCGTCGAGGAAGAATAGGACGACCGGGACGGTGAAAATCGAGTAGGCTCCGGCAATCTCCGGCACCTGATCCGAATCGATGGCGACCGCCTCGATATCGGGGAACTCCGTCAACATCTCCTCGACTTGCGGTTTGAGCGAGTGGCAGACGCTACAGGTCGGATGCGAGACGTAGACGAGCAATTGGTCCGAGTCCGCAATCCGGTCGTGTAACGCCGTGAGCGTGGTGACAGCTTCCATCGAACTCCCTCCTTTTTTGATTACGCGTCGAGCCAAAGCACCCCGACCGTCTCAAAGCCGGCGTGGACCGCGATCGATGGGCAGAAGCGCGTCTTGACGACTTCAATATCTGGCAATTTCGCCTGGATGAGCGCGACGAGATTGTCTTGCATTTCCGGCGCGAGTGCCGTCTGGACGAAGACACGGTTGTTGTGAATCCCGTTCGCGGCGTGGCGGCGTTCAAGCTCGGTTACCATCTCAGCGTACGCTTTTTTGAGCGACCGTGCTTTTTTGAACGGGATGACTTTTCCGGTCTCATCGAGCGTGATAATCGGTTTGATGTTCAAGATGTTAGCAAGGAACATCTCACCAGACGAGACGCGACCGCCGCGGCGCATCGTTTCCATGTTCCCGATGATCATGAAGAAGTTTTTCTTGTCACGCCACGCTTCGAGCAAGGCGACGATTTCTTCGACCGACTTACCTTCAGCCTCAGCGGCGAGACCGAGACGGACGAGTTCTTGCTGCTCCTCGAGCGCTGCGTGCGAGTCGACCGTGTACACTTTGAAGTCGGCCGCTTCGGCCGCCGCACTCGAGTTTTTCACGGTCGAGCTCAAGCCGTTCGAGCAATGGACGGCGATGGCGCAGTCATACCCTTCTTCTTTCAAACGTTCATAACGGGCGATGAAGTCACCGAAGATCGGCTGTGACGTCTTCGCTTCTTTCTTTTGGTCGATCATATAGCGATGCAAGTCTTCGAGCGACAAGTCCACTTCGCTGTAGCCGCTGCCGTCGACGATCAATTGAATCGGGACGATATCGACACCGAGACGGGCCGCCTCTTCTTTCGAGAAATTGGCCATACTATCGGTAATCCATGCGATTTTGGTCATAACAAAAATCCTCCAATGGTCGTTCAATTTTTTCCTAACTCATTATACCTTATTTTTCGAAATCCTTCCTTTCTGACTGATTCGCACGAAAAAGACAGCCCGACTCATCGTCGCGCTGTCTTCGGCTTCGACTCATCGTGTCGAAATCAATTTTGTATGGGCAAACTCATCGTGCGGCAATTCCATGTCTTTGCCTGACTTGATCTGTTGCAACGCTTTTAACAACGGGAGACCGAGCGTGGCCGGATAGACGACATCTTTATACAACGTCCGCTTCACGACTTGTTCGAGCGAGAGCGGTCGACCGTCTTGACTGACGACTTTAATCCCGACGACTTGGTCACCGATCGTCTGGCCATTTTTGTTGAGCAGGAAGTACACTTCCCCGGCCATCGTCACGAGCGTCGGCAAATAGTAACGTTTCACTTCTTTTCCAGGAAACAACTTTTGCCGAATCGTCTTCTCGACGAGTTTCGCTGGGGTTTGAAAAATGAGTTGATCAATTTGACTAGCAACGGCACGTTTCCAAATTGGGACTGCCACGTTCATCATCCTCTCGTTTCGGTTCTAGGCTTTAGATTCCTCTTTTGCCTTCGCTTGAAACGCCGAAAACGGACAACCCGAACGCGCGAACAAGTTGGGCGTCACAATTTTGTCATCATAATGGCGGTGGAACACGTGCGTCGCGGCGGGTGACAGCGGCGGGATGAGCCAGCTCCATTGGCCGGTCACGTCGCGCCCTGCGTCCTGTTCGTTCTTCTCGAACCGTTTGAACTGTTTTGCCGCCGTGTGGTGGTCGACAATCGTCACCCCGGCCCGCTCGAACGACTGCAAGACAGCCACGTTCAATTCGACGAGAGCCCGGTCGCGCCAAAGCGTCCGCTCTTTCGATGTGTCGAGACCGAGCGACGCGCCGACGAGCGGCAAGAGATTATAGCGGTCCGTATCGGCCAAGTTGCGCGCCCCAATCTCAGTCTCCATATACCAGCCGTTGAACGGGATTGATGTGAAGCGCTGGCCACCGATTTCAAGCTCCATATCCGCGATGGCCGGGACGGCGTGCCACTTGATCGTGCGTCCGCTGAACAAGTCGTACGCCTCATGCCGAATCTCGACTTCGAGCACGACATCGTCTGGCAGTTCATAGAGCCGGACCTCACGACCATCCGTAATCAACAGCGGCAAGACGTCAAACTCGGTCCCGGTCCCGCTCCAGCCGAGTCGTTCGGCCTGTCGCGTCATCGTCAAGGATAGCGGGTCGCCAATGATTCCGTCCTCCGTCTCATACGCCGCGTACCGGATGAGTTGCGCGTTCAACAAACGAAACTCATTCGGGAGCACCGTCATCGTCGAGCGAATCTTGCCATCGTTCGTCGCATACCGTAAATGACTGACGAGCGCCTCGAACACGTCGTCGAACGTCTCTGCGTCGCGGGCATCCCGAACGTTCAGCGTCTGCCAAAACAGACGGCCGATACATCGATTCGAGTTGCGCCAGGCGAGTTTTGCCCCTTCCGTCAACTCATCGGTCGTGAGCGTATACGATCCTGTTCGTTCAATCTCATCCGCAATCGTCTGTAGCCGTTTCGAATGATCGCCTTCTAGTTGTGAGAAAAAGTGTCGGGCTACCTGAATGTCCATATTGTCGATCTCCTCTATATAGTCTGTCCCTCTCATCTTAGAGAATATCATAACGGGTTTCTACTTTTAGCGTACAGAAAAAGCGAGCCAATCGGCTCGCTTTCAGTCTGTCTGATCAATCAAGTCTGTCGCTTTTTGAATCGTAAAGCCTCGTGGTTTTTCGCTTTCCAAGGCAGTCAATCGTTTTTCAAGTTCAACCGTCTGTTCATATGACGCCTCATATTGATAGAGGCCATTGGCAAGCTCGGTCAAACGCTTCACTTGAATCGGGAATGGTGCCATTCCATCGTCAAGCAAGATGACGAGGCTGAGATCACTATCAACCGGTAAGCGGATTGACCCGTAAAAGGCGATGGCCTTGAAGCCGCGACGCATGATGACGATTGGTGATGTGCCGACCGCGACGTCTCGATTGCGCAAGCGCGTGATGGTGATGCCCGCATGAATCAATCGACTCGACGACGGTAGCGTCTCGACATACTCTTCGATCGGCGTCAGCGTTCCAGCTTCGAGTGCTTGTTCGAACTCTGACTCTTTGAGCGGACGGCTGAAAATAAATCCTTGAATGACGTGACAGCCAAATTCGCGGAGACGGAGCAGGTCGTCCATCATCTCGACACCCTCGACGACGACATTCATCCCGAACTCCTCGGCGATGAGGAGTAGACTGCGAATGATTCCTTGGGCCTTCCGGCTTTGGTTAACGTTGTGGGCGAACACCCGGTCGATTTTAATCGTCTGAGCGCTATACGCCTGCAAGTACGCGAGCGACGAGTAGCCTTTCCCGGAATCGTCGAACGCGATTGGGATGCCGAGGTCATTCAATCGTTCGAACGCTTGCGTGATTTGTTGGGCGTCTTCTAACAGCGATGTCTCCGAGATTTCGACCTCGAGATAGCTCGCGGGGATATGGTGACGGGCGAGCGTGTCCTCGAGCACATGCTCGAAATGCTCTTGATATAAATATTTGGCTGAGACGTTGATTGAAATCGGCACTTTTTTCGGGAGCGTCATCAAATAGTGGCACACTTCTTCAATCAGCCAATTCGTCAGCTCGAGATGAAGGCTGCTCTCCTCGGCGAGCGGGATGAACTCGGCTGGTGAAATCGATCCCCACGTCGGATGCGTCCAACGCATGAGTGCCTCGGCCCCGACGATTTGTCCGGTTCACGCGTTCACTTTCGGTTGATACATTAAATAAAACTCTTTTTTTTGAAGCGCACCACGCATATCCCGCAGCAGTTCATATCGCTTTAATGACTCAATATCCATTTGTGAGGAATACAGTTCAAGTTGAGCCCCGATTTTCTTGTCGGCTCGGTTCATAGCAATATAGGCGTGTTTAATTAGCTCACTCGCCTGCACCCCGTCTTCCGGATATCGGCTCACCCCGATTGAAATGCGGGCGAATAAGTCATAGACGTCAACGCGGAAGCGATGGGTCGAGAGCGTGCCGAGCTTTTTCCCAAGCGCGAGCACTTCGGGATCTTCCATGCGTCGCGGCAAGACGATGAGCACGTTATCCGCATCTAAATGCCCGAGCATGGCGTCTTTCGGTAATAGGCGAATCAATTGGTTCACCGTCGCGACACGCCACTCGTCGCCAAGTTCGTAGCCGAACGTATGATTGATCTCGGCAATCCGGTTGAACGATAGTGAGAATAGCGTGAACGGGTCCCGCTTGCGAGTCAAATGATATACCGACTCCGTGATCGACTCGCGATTCGGCATGTTCGTAATCGGATCGAGCGAGGCAAGACGCCAAATCTCTTCTTGTTGCTCTTTCAACTGCGTGATGTCTTTGACGAGCGTCCGGAATCCGATGACGTTCCGCCCT
This sequence comes from Exiguobacterium sp. s157, assembly GCF_018618205.1. Lineage (NCBI taxonomy): Bacteria > Bacillati > Bacillota > Bacilli > Caryophanales > Exiguobacterium > Exiguobacterium sp. s157. The sequence continues at coordinate 530,140 of NZ_JACSLQ010000002.1, read as the reverse complement.
CAGAAAAAATCGGTTCCCGATTCTCTTCGATCCACTTGATGTTCCCTTTGGCGAAAATACGATACGAGAACGTCGATGGTTTTCCGTTCAGTGTCACTTCCCGCGCCTGCTTGACTTTCGGAATGTCGTCCGGGACGACAACTTTTTGCCAGTAATCCGGGTGAGCGTTGAATTGGTCTTCCGTATATCCAAAGATAAGTGAGAATCCTGGCGTCAAAAACTTGAATTGTTTTGACTCAAAATAGCGCTCAAAAATGACTGAGTCGACAATCTCGCAAAGCTGCCTTACTTTCGACCGTTCTCTCGTCAATTCTTCCTCGGCCGTGACGAAATTCGTCACATCAAACATCGCCCAGGTGACGGCTTTTCGGTCTTTCGAGACACCGACTTTCACAATCAACTCCAAATACTGTTCCACTTTCGGATTAAAAGCGCGAAGTTGCGTCTCGTATTCAAATTGTTCGGTGTCTTGAAGCAACGTTTCGATTGCCGCCGCGAACGTACCCCGATCGTCTTCATGAATCAATTTCCGAAAATCTTCCCGCTTCATCTCAGCGAGCTGTCGTTTCGTCAAACCAAGCAGTTGTCCGGTTTGCGGAGAATGATAGAACGTGTCCGCTTCAAGGTCGAGTTCAATCAAGATGAGTCCAGGGATCCGCTCGAATAGCGATCGGCTCACTTTCATCCGAATTGTAACGTTCTCTCAACTCCGTCTGTGTCGTCAAATCTTCGACGACCCCGTAAAGGCCCGTGATGACCCGTCCGGTATAGAGTGGCGTGTTCGTAATCGACAGATGAATCGAGCGACCGTCTGCATTACGCGCTTGCAGTTCATAATGTACGGTTTCACCTTGGAGCGACCGTTGATGGAACGTCTGGACCCGTTCACTTTCTGTACGAGGCAACCATGATGCCGGATGAACGAACCGTTCTTCTTCCCCGTTGAAAAGAAGCGACAGTTTTTCATTCGAGTCGACGAGCCTTAACTCTCGATCGAGTACATAGACGGCATCTGGATACTGATCTAACAGGAGCGGATCGATATTGATTCGTTCTCCACGTTCCATTTGTTCAACGTTTGATTCCAATGCATGCTTCCATTGTCGGAAGAAGCCTATTTCCACCACTCCCCGGTGTGACGAACGTCACATGAATGTCGTATTACTTTGATTATATAAGATGGAACCCGTCAAGGAGGCTTCTACTTTTGAAAATAAGGGGAATAATCTCTCTTTTGTACATATTTTGAAATTAATGTCATTATTTCAAGCATCATAAAAGACCACGGCTCAATTGAGTCCGTGGTCTCCCGTTTAACGTTGTTTCACGACGACCGATCCGTAGGCCGGTACATCGACCGTGCCCGAGACGCGTTTAATCGTCTTCGTGCCCGCTTGTTTCCCATCGACGATGAGGTTCCATTGCCCGCTCGGCAATTTCACTTTAACCGTCTTAGCGTTGGCGTTGTGCGTGATGAACAAGTCTTTCTTCTGGCCAGGTGCTTTGTCATCAATCGAGTAGCTGATGACGTTCGCTTCGGCTTTGTAGAATTTCAAGTTTTTCTTCACGTCAACCGCCTTCGTCATGCGGAGACCTGGGTTATCTTTACGCATTTCGATTAAGCCCTTCATGTACTGGACGTCCGCCTTACGGTCGGCGGCCCGTTTCCAGTCCATTTGGTTAATGCGGTCCGGCGATTTGTACGAGTTGTGGTCGCCTTCTTTCGTGCGCATGAACTCTTGACCTGCATGAATGAACGTTGTTCCTTGGCTCGTCAAGAGGATGCTCGACGCGAGACGGTGCATCTTCGTACGGTCCGCTTCCGACGTTTCTGGGTTCGTGAGTTCAAGCTTGTCCCAGAGCGTGTGGTTGTCGTGCGCTTCGACGTACGTGATCGCTTGCGTCGGTTCTTTCGTGAAGCCTTTGATGTCGGCGCTATAATCGATTTCACCGACGATGCCTGTCTTGATGCGGTTCTCAAGGCCGGCTTTCCCGTTGATGAAGCCGTTGTCCGTGTCGATGAAGACACTGCCTTTCAAGCCGTCGCGGATGTTGTCGTTGAAGTGTGCGACGCCTGGCATCTTGTATGCGTTCTTCTGGTTCGCTTTCTTCGCCGGGTCGAGCGGCGTGCTGAGGTCCCAACCTTCGCCGAAGACGAGGATAGATGGATCCACTTTGTTCAACGCCGAACGGACTTGGTTCATCGTCTTGACGTCATGGATGCCCATGAGGTCGAAACGGAACCCGTCCCAATGGTACTCTTGCGCCCAATAGACGACCGAGTCGACGATGAGCTTCTGCATCATCTTGCGTTCCGAAGCGGTATCGTTACCGACACCCGTTCCGTTCGCGAAATCGCCGCCTTCTGTGTAGCGGTAGTAGTAACCTGGAACGATTTTGTGCAAGTTCGAGGCTTGCGCATCGAACATGTGGTTATAGACGACATCCATGACGGCGCGCAAATTGTTGTCATGAAGCCCTTGAATCATTTGTTTCATCTCACGAATCCGGACTTTTGCGTCATATGGATTCGTCGAATACGAGCCTTCCGGCGCGTTATAGTTTTTCGGGTCATACCCCCAGTTGTATGATGCATCCGGTTTCGTCTCATCGACCGAGGCCGTGTTATAGTCGTACACCGGAATGAACTGGACGTGTGTGACACCGAGGTCTTTCATATGGTCGAGGCCAGTCTTTGTGGCTGTCTTCTTGCCGTTGACGAGGAGGCGTGTGCCTGGCTCGACGACACCGAGATATTTGCCTTTGTTTTTAATCCCTGAATCGTACTTGTCTGACGTGACGTCGAAAATCGACAAGTCGCGGACGTGCGTCTCATAGATGATGGCGTCTGTCCGTTTCGCCAATTTCGGCTTCATCGAGTTCCAACGTTTCGGTTTCGTCTCGTTCAAGTCGACGACGACCCCTTGGTCCCCGTTCACACCGACTGCTGTCGCGTACGGATCGACCGCGCGGACGCTGCCTGACGCGTGCTTGACGTTGTACGTGTAGCCGATGCCGTCCAAATCGCCACGGACGTCCGCGACCCATGTGCCGCGCTCGCCACGCTTCATCGAGATCGTCTTCTTCAAGTCTTTATCTGAAGCTGGACGCGTTTTCGGCATGTTCCATAGTTCGAGCTTCACGTCTTGTGCCGTCGGGGCCCAAAGGACGAATTGTGATTTTGACTGCTTGTAAGTCACGCCGAGTTTGCCGTCATAGGCATACTTCGCATCGAACTCCGGTGACCGAAGGACGTCGCCCGCTTGGAGTACTTTATCTCCGAACGTCGGGTGCTTCGCCGTGATGACCGCCGCCAAATCGATGTCGGCACTGAAACGGACGGTGACCGACTTGTCGCCTGACTTCTCAACCGATTCAACGGTCGCACCTTCGACCGTCAATTCGCTCAAGAACTTATTGTCGATGACGCGGTTGAGCGTGAGCTCCGCTTGACGGAACGTGTCCGCCTCGAATGAGACGATTTTCGGTGAACGATCGATTTCTGGTTCTGAATAGTAAATCGTCGAATCCCCTTCGACGAGCCAAATCTCTTTCGCCGTGCTGAGCGCGAAACGGTCTGTGCCGTCTTTTTCGGCCCATTCGCCTTTTTTCGTGACGAGTCCGATGAGTTTCTTCGCGTCCGGGTTGGCAAACTTCACGTTCGCGACACCGCCGAAGGCGTCCGTCTCATCGAAGTTGATGTTTTGACCGTCGCCACCGTCTGGCCATGTCCAAAGACCCCAGTCCGTGTATGTATTGTCGTAACGGAAGTAATGAACTTTCATATCCACGTCCGTTGCTGCCGTCTCCCCGTCTGGGTTCGACGTATAGATTTTCGAGTCCCCTGACTTGATCCATACTTCGGCAACGCCGTCTTTGATCATATCGCTCGTGATGAAGCGGTCGTTCTCCGACCCTTTATCTTTCTCCCAGTTGTCCGTACGGACGATGAGACCGAGCTTTTCAGGTGAATCGACCGGGAATTCGTAGGCCGCCACCTTTCCGAAATCGTCCTCGCCGTTGAAGGCGAAGGCTTTATTCGGGAAATAATCTGGGTTATTCGCCCAAAGCCATAAGTTCCAATCCGTTTGATTGTCCGGGGCCTCTTGATAGTGAACGACGACGAGCGTCGACTTGCCTTTATCGAGAGCGGACGATGACATCGGAAACATTGAGAACACTAGTGCAAACGTTAGCACAACTGCCCATGCCTGTTTCCATCGCTTGTTGACCATGTGGGTCCCTCCTTGTAGCATGATTTTAGGAAAACGCTTACACAAAAATTGTAAACGTTTCCTTTTCGGAATTCAATGTTTTTCTAGACAAACACCTAACGCCTTCCTCTTTGCGCCATCACTTGGGAAACCTCCGCTATTTTCCATTCCGAAAATAATTGCATTTTCGGATTAATGGACTGTATATAGAAGTTAGAGGAGGAATTTTAAATATATGTCACTTACGAACCTCATTAACAACTTGATCGCCAACGCCAGTCTGTTGCTGGTCGGTCTCTATATTATTTCGCGCCTCACGAAGCTGGGCGTGACGACGAAGCTCCCGCTCCGGCGTCAAGTCACCATCTCCTTCTTACTTGCCGGGCTATCGATTGTGATCACCCTGCACGGCGTGTTGTGGAACGCGCAGGCCGACTTTCAATACGGGTTTGTCCCCATCATCATGTCGGCGCTCTATTTCGGCCTGCCGGGTGTACGGATCACGTATGTCGCGAGCATTCTCGTTTTGCCGTTCATCTTGAGCGAGACGCTTTTGTTGATCACGTTTCTCGACTACACGCTCGCCGCATCGATTGCTGTCGCTTTCCTATGGTTCCGTGAACGAATCAAACCGGCGCGGGACATCCGAATTGTCAATGCGATCAGCCTCGGATTCATCTCGTTGTTCTCGCTGTTAAACGTCAGCAATTATAATCAAATCGAAACGTATGTGATGACGCTCCTCGCCTTCATCACCATCGGGTACTCGGCCGGATTCCTTCTCCATATCGTCTACGGGGGCATCCATAAAATCCAACGCTCGGAACGGCTCATCTCGAAATATAAAGAAGCGGCCTTCACCGATTCGTTGACCGGACTTGGCAATCGCCGCCGCTTCGAGGAAGAGATGAAGCGCGTCGACGAGGAAGTGTTCAATGGAACGCAAGACGTCGCCTTGCTCTTCCTCGACATCGATCATTTCAAATCGATTAACGATACGTACGGCCATGATGCCGGTGATGCCATCTTGGTCGAATTAGGCAACCGGTTGACGAAGACGGCCCGGACCGATGACATGGTCTGCCGCAACGGCGGCGAAGAATTCTCGGTTTTATTGGCTGACTGCACGTTGTCGCAAGGGTTCGTCATTGGCAAACGCTATTTGCGGCAAATCGCCGAAACGCCGTTCTTATTGCCGGACGGATCCTTCATTGACGTCACCGTCTCCATCGGCATCGCCAGCACGTCAGAGTCCAAAATCGCCACGTCGAGCCAACTGATTAAAAAAGCCGACGTCGGCTTATATGTCGCCAAACGGAGCGGACGCAACCGACTCGGCAAGTGGAACGAAAAGAAAGCGAACTAACCCCTGATGCGCGGCATCAGGGGTTCATTATAGTTTCTTCCATTCTTCTAACGCCTCTAAGTGCCAACGATAGCTCAGCTTGAACGCTTCGTCCTTCTCATGCAACACCCGATAATATCCTGTTCACCTCACTTCTCAGCATACCAAAAAACGGCGTCCGAATGGCTCGGACGCCGTCTGTGTTAGTTCCCGTATTTTTTAAAGAGTTGATAATTTTTATTCCCACCTGACAAGTTGTAAACGTCGGTGAAACCGAGGTTGCGGAGCACGTTTTGAGCCGCGTTCCCCGTCACCCCGCCGTTGCAATAGACGACGGTCGGCTTGTCTTTTTCCATGTCCTTGGCGGCATCACGCAAGTTACCGAGCGGGATGTTGACCGCACAGTCGACACATGCTTTTTCGAACTGCGAAGCTTTACGCGTATCGATAATCTGCATGTCTTCACCCGCATCGATCCGCTTCTGCAGCTCACCCGGTGTGATGAGTCGCGCCGATTGATTCATACTGTTCGCGAGCGCCATGCCCGTGTACATGACCGGGTCTTTCGTCGTCGAGAACGGCGGAGCGTACGCGAGGTCGAGATGGAACAAGTCATCGACTTTCGCCTTAAACGTGATAGCCGTGACGAACACGTCGATGCGCTTGTCGACACCTTCGAACCCGACGATTTGAACGCCGAGCAATTGGCGTGTCGACCGGTCGCCGATTGCTTTAATCGTCAAGTCTTTCCCGCCCATATAAGCCGGCTTGTCCGGCTTCGTGTTATGGAGCACTTCGACGTCATACCCGAGCTCGCGGGCCTCACGTTCCGATAGACCGGTCTGGGCGACGGCTTGGCCAAACACTTTGAAGATGCCTGTGCCGAGGATGCCACGGTGTTCAAGGTCGCCTCCTGTGATGAGGTCCCCGAGGGCACGCCCCATCTTGTTCGCCGTCGAACCGAGCGGACGCCAAATCGGTTTGCCCGTGACGAGCGAGAAACTTTCGGCGACATCGCCGGCCGCATAGACGTTCTTCACGTTCGTCTCCATCCGCTCATTGATGGCAATCGCACCCGTCTCGCCGATTGTGACACCGATCGATTTCGCGAGTTCTGTGTTCGGACGGACACCGACCGAGAGGATAACGAGGTCCGTATCAATTGTCTTGCCACTCTCCGTGACAACGCGTTCGACATGACCATCACCGACGAGTTCCGTCACCGTCTCACCGAGCATGAGCTCGATCCCGTTCTTCTCGAGGTGGTCCTCGACGCGACAAGCCATATCTTTATCGAGTGGTGGCATCACTTGCGGGAAACGCTCGATGACGGTGACGTCGACGCCGCGCAGTTTGAGTTGCTCGGCCATCTCGAGACCGATGAACCCGGCGCCGATGATGGTTGCATGTTTCGGGTTCGTCGCATCGACGAAGTTACGTGTCGCTTCCGCGTTCTGAATGTTACGGATTGGGAACACGTTGTCCGAATCGACACCCGGAATCGGCGGGATGATGCTCGAGGCACCTGTCGCGAGGACCAACGAATCATAGCTGTCCGTGAACGATTCACCCGTTTCAAGGTTCTCGACCGTGATCGTCTGTGCGTCGGCATCGACTGCCATCACGTTATGACGTGTCATGACGTCGATGTTGTAGCGTTTCTTGAAGAATGCCGCATCGCGAGGCGTCAAATCGTCGCGCGACTCGACTTCACCGCCAACATAATACGGAATGCCGCAACCCGAGTACGAGATATCGTAGTCGCGGTCGTAAATCGTAATCTGTGCGTCTTCGTTGTTACGACGTGCTTTCGCCGCGACCGATGTACCGGCGGCGACTGAACCGATGATGACCAATTTCATAGAAAAACACTCCTTAGTAAAGTAGTAGACTGATATATAGTCCAAGCAACGTGATGGCGAGCGTTGGAATCGTCAAGATGATCCCGACTTTAAAGTATTGACCCCAACCGATCTTAAGCCCTTTCGTACGGAGCACGTGGAGCCATAGCAACGTCGCGAGTGACCCAATCGGTGTGATTTTTGGACCGAGATCGGACCCGATGACGTTCGCATAGATGAGTGCTTCCCGAATCTGACCGGTCGTATTCGTCAAATCGATGGCGAGCGCGTCAATCATGACGGTCGGCATATTGTTCATGACCGATGACAAGATGGCGGCCAAGAAGCCCATCCCGAACGTAGCGCTGAAGGCGTTCACGGCGAACCAGTCGATGAAGTTGGCGAGCACTTGCGTCAGTCCCGCGTTTTGCAGACCGTAGACGACGATATACATCCCGAGCGAGAAGAAGACGATCGCCCATGGCGCCCCGCGTAGAACGGACCGGGTCGGCACGGCCGGTGAACGGTTCGCCATGATCAGGAAGAACAACGAGATAATCCCAGCGACGAGCGAGACCGGAATGCCGACGATGTCACTCGTGAAGTATCCGATGACGAGAAGTGCGAGCACGACCCACGACAAGCGGAACATTTTATGGTCTTTGATGACCGAGGCCGGCTCGACGAGTTTCGATAAATCATATTGCTTCGGAATGTCCTTTTTGAAATACAAATACAAGACAAGTAAACTTCCGGTAACGGCGAAGACGTTGACGAACACCATCCGTGCCGCATATTCGGCGAAACCGATGCCGAAGAAATCGGCCGAGACGATGTTGACGAGGTTCGAGACGACGAACGGCAGACTCGCCGAATCAGCGATGAACCCAGACGCCATGACGTATGCCAAAACGACCGCATCCGGCAGTTTGAGTGCCCGCACCATGGCGAGGACAATCGGCGTCAAGATGAGCGCCGCCCCGTCATTCGCGAACAACGCCGCGACGAGCGCACCGAGCAACGTGATATAGACGAACAGCTTGACGCCGCCGCCTTTGGCGATGCGGGCCATATGTAAGGCAGCCCATTCAAAGAATCCAATCTCGTCCAAAATGAGCGAGATGATGATGATTGCAATAAACGTGAACGTCGCGTTCCAAATGATTCCCCAGACAGTACCGACGTCATCTAAATTGACGACCCCGGTGAGAAGGGCGATGACCGCCATCCCCATCGCCGAGTAACCGATGCCAAGGCCTTTCGGTTGCTTGATGATGAGGAAGAGCGTGACCAAAAAGATAATACTAGCAATCCACTGCACAATGAGTTCCTCCAATAAATCTCTATTTTTTTAGCAAGTCTGTTGCAGACCGCGAAGCACAAGGCTAACGCCGTCTTCTGTCGACTCGACGTCGAGCGTAACGTTTTCCGCCATCGCTTCGGCGTCGTTCGCGACGGCGAACGTGAGGCCGTCGAAGTCTTTGACCGCATCCGTCGCTTCCGGAGCCGCGACGACTAGACCGAGCGTCGGTCCACAGCACCCGGCTTCCGTACAGATACGGACTGATTTGATTTCTTCTTCAACCAGTGCGTCTTTCATAAAATCGATGGCTTCATTCGTGATTTTCATGTAACTTCCTCCTTGAGTAGTTGTGACAGTGCCGGATAACCGACCGGCAGTTGTTCTTGCCATGCGAGTAACGTCGGACGCGGATAGGCGTTCACCCGTTCGAGCCATGGCGTCTCGCTCGCAACTTTCGCCGTCAGCAGCTTGCTTGTCACATCGAGCGGTGTGAACGATTGGTTGACGACCCAGGCGAACGGTTGAATCTCGGCCCGTTTCAAGTCAGCGACGAGCCGTTCGGCTTCATACACCGGTGTCGCTTCAGGTAGCGTCGTGATGATGACGTGCGTCTGTTTCGGATCGCGCAGTTTTGGTAACAGGTCGCGAACCGCTTCCGGGACGACCCCTGTCGATCGTTCGAGTTCGCGGTGATAACTCTCGGTCGCATCCAAGAGAAGCAGCGTATGACCTGTCGGCGCCGTATCGATGACGACGAAGCGGTCTTTCGCTTTCGCCACTTGATCAGCGAAGGCGCGGAAGACTGCAATCTCCTCGGTGCATGGCGAGCGCAAGTCCTCTTCGAGCATCATGCGCTGCTCCTCGTTCATATCCCCCGCTTCCCCGAACACGTCCATCCGGTACTTCTCGATTTCGACTTTCGGGTCGATCGCATCGACGGTGAACGTACCCGGGACATCCAACCCGATTGTGAAAGCCACATGTGCGGCCGGGTCTGTCGTCGTCAAATGGACGGCGTGCCCTCGCTCACTGAGCGCAACGGCGACAAGCGAGGCGAGCGTCGTCTTGCCGACCCCGCCTTTCCCCATCGTCATGATGACGCTCGGTCCATCCCTCTCGATTTCATCGACGAGTCGGTCGATCGAGCCATAATGACTTGTGTCATAGCTTGTAGTTAGGACGGTGGCCGTCTCCCCGTTTACCCAGCGTCGGAGCGCCGGGACACCGACGAGATTCTCGTACGCATATGGCAACGTGAACGTCTCGAGGTCGGCGATGCCTTTCGGCAGTTCGTGGAGCGCTTGTTGTTGACGCTCGATGAACCGTTTCGTATAGCGGTCCGTCCCTTCGTCTGATGCGACGACGCCGTTGATGACAAGTTGCATCTGTTCGATTCCAATCGCGTGAAGCTCGATCGCGGCACGCGCCGCCTCGACGAGCGTCGATGTCTCGGGACGGGCGACGAGCAACAATGTCGTCTCGCTGCCGTCGGTGAGCGTCTCGACAGCCCGTTTGTATTGCAGTTGCTTGTCGGCCAGACCAGCGAGCGGACCGAGGCAAGACGCGCCGGTCGTATTCGTCTCTAAAAATTCGTCCCACGCACTTGGCAACGTCAACAACCGTAGCGTGTGACCAGTCGGTGCCGTGTCAAAGATGACGTGATCGTATGTCTCACGTGCCGACTCAGACGTCAGTAACTCGGTAAACTGGTCGAACGCCGCGATCTCAACCGTACAGGCGCCGGACAGCTGTTCTTCCATCGACTGGATGGCCACGTCCGGAAGGACACCGCGATAAGGACCGACCATCCGTTCCATGTACTGCTTCGCCGCCTCTTCCGGGTCGAAGTTCGCGATGAACAGACCGGTTCCCGGGACGAGGCGTGGTGTCTCGTCGAGCTCCATCTCGAACACGTCCTGAAGGTTGCTCGCAGGGTCGGTCGAGACGAGCAAGACTCGCTTACCGCGGTCAGCAAGCGTCAACGCGAGGCTCGAAGCGGTCGACGTCTTGCCGACACCGCCTTTACCGGTCAAAAACACATAGCGCGTTGGTTCGATTGTCGTGAAATCAAAGCGATTCATCATGACCCGCCTCCTTATTTTTTAAGCGTGATGCGGACTTTCGGCTTTTCGCCATCTTGTTTCGCGAACGCTTCGACCGGGAGTCCTGTCAACTCGGCAATCTCCTCGTTCGTCATGTAAGCGCCTCGTTTGACGACGGCACCGTCGACGACCGTGAGTGGGAGCGTCTCAAGGCCGTTCGCGATTTCAGCTTGAACATGGACGTTCTCGACGAATCGGTTTGGCTCGGAGGCGAGATTATAACGGGCCACATCAAAGCCGCGTTGTTTTAATACGTAATGGATGGTCGCAATCCGCGTCAGCTCCGGATCGATTGAAGGACCACAAAGTCCGGTCGGGCAGCACATGGCTGGTTCGAATACTTCAAGTTTCATCGTTGACTCCTCCTTAAATCGCACAGTCCGTTTCGCAGTCACAATTCGCCTCGACCGTCTCGATTTTGTCGAGCAAATCGATGACGATTGAGTAGAATGGGCTCGTCTCGTTCAATCGATAGTGAATCCATTGCTTGTCGCGGCGCTCTAACAGGAGCCCTGCTTGCCGCATCATCTTCAAGTGGCGGCTGATGGCCGGCTGCGAGATGTCAAAACAATCAACAAAACTGCAGGCACATTGCTCTCCGCCTTGCATTTGTTTGAGCATCGTCAAACGGGTCGGGTCGGCGAGTACTTTGAGCACTTTACTTAAATCATCTACCGTATGCATCGTCATTCTCCTTCTCTGTATAACAAATCCGTTATATAACCTTTACGTTATGAAAATACCATAGTTTCTCATGCGGAGCAATTGTCTTCTCATAAAAAGTTCGGTATGATGGAACACGTTGTGAAAACATGTGTCGGTCGAACGACTTCTCTCATATAATGCGGCGTTTGATCTTCGTGAGACTCGGAGATCAAAGTCAAAAAATATATAGAGAGGTGTGTTCTTTTGGAAAAATTGAATACGATTAAACAAGATTGGCTCGGCAACGTCCGGGCCGACGTCCTAGCCGGCTTCGTCGTCGCACTCGCCCTCATCCCTGAGGCGATTGCGTTCTCGCTCATCGCTGGCGTCGATCCGATGGTAGGGTTATACGCGTCATTCATCATCGCGATGGTCATCTCGATTGCCGGCGGTCGTCCGGCCATGATTTCGGCTGCGACCGGGGCGATGGCGCTCGTCATCGTCTCGCTCGTCGCCGACTACGGGTTGCAGTATTTACTCGCTGCCGGGATTCTCGCAGGAATCATTCAAATCGCGCTCGGCTATTTCGGCATCGCCCGCTTGATGAAGTTCATCCCGCGCGCCGTCATGGTCGGCTTCGTCAACGCGCTCGCGATTTTGATTTTCCAGGCACAGTTGACGAACTTTGAAGGTGAAAGCTGGATTATCTGGGCGCTCGTCATTGGATCGCTCGCCATCATCTTCTTGTTCCCACGCATCAACAAAGTCATCCCGGCACCGCTCGTCGCCATCGTCGTCATGACGATTCTGGCGGTCACGCTCGGGCTCGAGACGAAAAACATTAGCGACATGGGTACGATTTCAGCAACGCTCCCGGAATTTTTATTCCCGAACGTCCCGTTGACGTTTGAGACGTTGATGATCATCCTCCCCTACTCGATCTCCCTCGCCTTCGTCGGATTGATCGAGTCGCTGTTGACGGCACAAATCGTCGATGACATGACGGGCACGGATTCGAACAAGAACCGAGAATCAAAAGGACAAGGTATCGCCAACATCATCGCCGGTCTCTTCGGTGGGATGCCAGGGTGTGCGATGATCGGTCAATCGGTCATCAACGTCTCGTCCGGTGCTCGCGGCCGTCTGTCGACGTTTGTCGCCGGACTCGCGTTATTCATCATGATCATGACGATGAGTGACGTGTTGATGCTCATCCCGGTCGGCGCCCTTGTCGGTGTCATGTTCTTTGTCTCGTATGCGACGTTTGACTGGGGCTCGCTCAAAGCGATGCGCACCGCTCAAAAATCGGATACGGTCGTCATGCTCGTGACGGTGCTCGTCACGGTCGTCACGCACGACTTGTCACTCGGTGTGTTCGCCGGGATCTTGACGGCAGCCATCCTGTTCGCCGCAAAAATCTCGAAAGTCGAACTTGACCGCAGTGTAGACGCCGACCGTGCCCGCTACGTCGTGAACGGTCAGCTCTTCTTCGCTTCGACGTCCGAGTTCGTCAATCAGTTCGATGTGACCGAAGACGCCGAAGCCGGGATCAAACATGTCACAATCGACTTCTCGAACACGCATCTATGGGACGATTCGGCCATCGGTGCCATCGATAAAGTTGTCTTCAAGTACCGTGAAGTCGGGATCGAGCCGGAACTGTTGAACTTGAACAAAGATTCAGAGAAACTGCTCAATACGCTCGCGCTGCACTTGAAGCAACAAGAAACAAGCGTCGGCCATTGATTCAATTTCTTCGGGAGTGAACATTCACGTTCGCTCCCTATTTTATATCCATGGCTCTAGTAAATCGCATATACTAAAAGTAGATTGTGTGAAAGAGGAGGACGTTTCAATGGGAAAGGTATTTTTAGCGGCAGACGGATCTGCCCACTCGAAGCGGGCACTTGAGAAAGCGATTCAGCTCGCCAAGGCATCAGACGCATCCATCGACATCGTCCATGTCGTCAGCGCCAAAGAATCGAAAGAAGCCGCACTCAACTCGACCGGGAAAATCGATCTCGAAGCGAAACGCAAATTGATGTTGCAACCGCTCTTCGATCAAATCGTTGCAGCCGGGCTTGAATATGAATATATTGAACTTCGCGGGGAGCCGGACGTCGAGCTCGTCAAATACGCGAACCATCAACCGTACGAGTACGTCGTCGTCGGTTCACGCGGACTGAACACGTTTCAAGAGTTCGTGCTCGGCAGCGTCAGCCATAAGCTCGCCAAACGCGCCCTCGCCCCGGTCATCATCGTCAAATGATTGCCACCCTTTCTTTACGGAGAAAGGGCTTTTTTCTGTTCCATACAGGAAATAGGTCCTATATGTGGAATGGAATAGTGAACTCATTTATGAAGGAGGAACCTAATTGGACATTACCAATGACTCAAATTTATTGCTCATCCTCTTGCCATTGCTCGTGTTGCAACTCATCTTGCTCGTCGTCGCCTTGATTGATTTGCTCAAACGGCAAGAAACGAATGGACCGAAATGGGTATGGCTTCTCGTCATCCTATTCATCAACATCCTCGGGCCGATCGTCTACTTCCTATGGGGACGGACGAAGCGATGAACGTCACCCAACTGACGAAACGATTCGGCACGTTCACCGCGCTCGACGACGTCAGCTTCTCGCTCCGCCCCGGCTGTACCTCGCTCCTCGGTGAGAACGGGGCCGGCAAGACGACACTGCTCAATATGATTGCCCGCGTGACGACACCGACGTCCGGACAGATCGTCGGGCATGACGCCATCCGCATCGGCTATCTGCCACAGCGACCGGCGCTCTATCCATCGCTCACACCGGTCGAGACGATTCGCTATGCGGCCGAGTTGACCGGCGTCACGAATGTCGACCCGGTCCATCTGTTGAAACGGGTCGGACTCGAGCCCGTCGATCGACCGGCGGCACACTTGTCCGGCGGCATGCGGCAACGGCTCGGCATCGCCCAGGCACTCGTGCATGACCCGGAGCTGTTACTGCTCGATGAACCCGTCTCGGCGCTCGACCCGCGCGGCCGCCGGGAAGTACTCGACCTCTTAAGCGACTTGAAACGAGAGCGGATGATTCTCTATTCGACGCACGTGCTCCCCGATGCCGAGGAAGCGAGCGACTGGGTACTCCTGCTCCGACAAGGTCGCCTGCTCATGGAAGGGACCGTGACCGATTTGCTCGGCTCGAAGTCCTCGATTCAAGTCCGTCTGTTCAACGACGTCGTGACAGAGGATGAGTGGCGAACGCTCCCGGGTGTCAGCCACGCCACCCGCTCCGGGACGACATGGGAACTGGAGACCGACGCGAAAGACGTGACGGAACGGGCGCTACTGCAGTTGCTGCTGGAGCGCGGTCTAAGACTCCAATCGCTCCATGTCGGGCATCCATCGCTCGAGTCACTCTTTTTGGAGGTGAACGCCTGATGAAACTGGCCATCTTCAAACAAGAGTGGAAAGAGTCATGGCGCAATAAACGGATGATTTGGGTACCGATTGCCTTGATGTTGCTTGCGGCGATGCAACCGCTCACGCTTTATTTCCTCCCGGACATCTTGGCCTCGGGCGGCAACCTGCCGGACGGGGCGGTCATCGAAATTCCGACCCCGTCACCAGAAGAAGTGCTCATGTCGGCGAGCGAACAGTTGCGACAAATCGGCCTGCTCGTCGTGCTGTTATCCGCCATGCATACGTTCAGTCACGAACGGTCGCTCGGCACGCTCGCCTGGCTCAAGTCGCTCAAGATTCCGGGCACGCGCATTGTCCTCAGCAAATGGGGACATTATTCGCTACTCGCCGTCGTCGCCATCGGCCTCGCCCAATTGAGCGCCGCCTACTATACAATCGTTTTGTTCGATTCGTTCGACGTCACCGATTTCTTAATCGCGACCGGGCTGCTCATGCTCCATTTCGTCGTCCAGCTATCGATTTTCTTCTTGTTCGCAGCGTTGCTCGAGAGCGGCCTCGTCGCCCTCGTCATCACGCTCGCCCTCCACTTCATCATGTCGCTCCTTCTCGGGTGGCTCGAGTGGGACTGGATGCCGTGGCGGCTCGGCTCGTTATCGGCCGAAGTGCTCATGGGCGAGAGTTTACTCGTTTGGCCGATCGTCAGCAGCGTCTTGTTGATTGGCGTGACGCTCTTCGTCGCCTCGAAACGGTTGTTGTTCATAAGCCGTTCGTCCTGATGTAACACCTTCTCAAAATAGTCCTTTAGCCGCCGAGTCAGGGCGGCTTTTCTCATGTATACTTAATTTACAAAATAATTCCAATTTTGAAAATCGATTGTGGAGGAACGACTATGAAGTGGAGTCATATAGTGGCAGGGGTGGCCATCAGTATGAGCATCATCCTCAGTAACGACCACGTCCATGCCGCGGCCGGGTTTCAAACGACGGCGACGGGAACAGTCTATACGACAGAAGACGGCACGGTGCTGACCGGCTGGCAAGTGATTGACGGCAAGACGTACTATTTCGCGGCAGATGGGACGATGGCCGTCGGTTGGCAAGCAATCGATGGCGCTACATATTATTTTGAAACGGACGGTGTGCTCGTCACCGGGCGCTATTCGATTGACGGGGCGACCTACTTGTTCGCCGCCGACGGGAAGCAGCTGAAAGGCTGGCAACAACTCACGGACGGTCTCTATTACTTCAAATCGAATGGCGTCATGGCAACCGGCTTTTTGACCGTGGACGGGAAACGCTACTTGTTCTCTCTTGAAGGGAAACGGTTGAGCGGTTGGCAAACCGTCAACGGCGTGAAGCATTACATATTCGAAAACGGAACGATCCGGTCGGGCATGTACACGATCAACGGTAAGAAATACTTGCTCTTGAAAGACGGACAGGTCGCGACCGGCTGGCAACAAATCGGCACGCGCCACTACTACTTCGGTACAAGCGGTGTACGCCAGCACGGGCTGAAAAAGATTGGGACGACCGTTTACGGTTTCCATGAGACGTACGGCTATCGGTTGGCCGGCGTCCAAAAAGTCGCCTCTCGCTATTACTATTTCGGGACGGACGGAAAACGTCGCTACGGCCTGCAGACGATTGACGGCAAAGTGTACGGGTTCCATCCCGTTTACGGCTATCGTTTGCAAGGAAAACACAAAGTCGGGACCCGCTATTACTACTTCCACTCGACCGGCGTCCGTGAGACTGGTTGGAAGTATACGACGCAATACGAATATTTTGCACCGACCTTGACGAAGAAGACAGATTGGCAAGTCATCAACGGCAAATGGTATTTCTTCGATCCGTCGGGCGTCATGTATAAGAACAAACGCATCGGCAACGCCGCGTTCGATACCCGGGGTGCCTATAGCAACCCGCTCTCCACCTATAAGATGAGCGTGCCGCTCTATCGTCAGTTCCAGATGGGCTACCCGTCCGGCTGCGAGTTCTTTTCGCTCAAGATGGCGCTCGAGAAAAAAGGACGCGTCGTCAGCGCCGAGACGCTGTACCGGGAGATGCCGAAAAGCATGTGGAACGCCCGCTATGAGAATCGGCTCTACCGCTGGGTCGACCCGAACGTTATGTTCACAGGCGACCCGAAAGGCAAGCTCAGCAAATATCGCAACTACGGGATTTATCCGAAAGGCATGATTAACTTCTCGAGCAAATACCGGCCTGTGAAAGACTTGTCCGGCCAAGGATTAGCTTCAATTGAGCGCGAACTCTCACTCGGCAACCCGGTCATCGTCTGGGCGAGCGTCGACTTCAAACAGCCATACGGTCACTTCAATTGGTACACCGCTTCGAACAAAAAATTCACCGGTTTCGTCAATTATCATGTCATGCTCGCGACGGGCTATGACAAGAATAACTTCTACATCAACGACCCGTACCGCGGTCGCCTCGTCATCCCGAAAAGCCAAGTCAGCTCTGTCATGGGCGCGACGGGATGGAAAGCACTTGCCGTACGATAATCGTCCAGCCATCGGAAAAATCCGGTGGCTTTTTAGGTACAACGAATCAAATTCAGAAATAAAATTTCCTATTTTACTCACTTTATATTGAATTAAAAATACAGAATGGTACACTTTCCAATAAGTAGTAAAGCGCTTACATTCATAAAGGAGGAATAGTTATGAAGAAATGGATTGGCGGCCTCGCCGCCCTCACGCTCGTCACGTCATCTGTCATGTTGCTCGATGCCGATGCCAAGTCAGAGCCGAAGAAACCGAAAGTCGAGCTCGGGGTCGACCGGTTGATGGCCAATCCTGAAATCTTGGCCGGTAAACGAGTCGGACTGATTACGAATCCGACCGGAATCGATGCTAACATGACGAGCATCGTCGACTTGTTCCATAACTCAGATGATTTCGAATTGACGGCACTGTACGGACCAGAACACGGTGTCCGCGGTGATGCGCAAGCCGGATCGACAATCAGTTCATATATCGACGAAGTGACGGGACTCCCCGTCTATAGTCTGTATGGGGCGACGAAAAAACCGACGGCCGAGATGCTCAAAGACGTCGATGTGCTCGTCTTCGACATTCAGGACGTCGGCACACGCTTCTATACGTACATCTATACGATGGCGTATGCGATGGAAGCAGCAGCCGAGAATGGCATCCCGTTCGTCGTCCTTGATCGTCCAAACCCGCAAGGTGGCCTCCGCGTCGAAGGTCCAGTGCTCAACCCGGCCTATTCGAGCTTCATCGGCCTCTATCCGATCCCGCTCAAGCATGGGATGACCGTCGGTGAGCTCGCACGCTTGTTCAATTCGGAGTATCAGATTCAAGCCGACCTCGAAGTCGTCAAGATGAAGGGTTGGAAGCGCTCGATGCTGTACGAGGATACGGGACTCCCGTTCGTCATGCCGTCACCGAACATGCCGACGACGGACACGGTCAACGTCTATCCGGCGACCGGTCTGTTCGAAGGGACGAACCTGTCAGAAGGACGCGGCACAACGAAACCGTTCCAATTGATTGGCGCCCCTTACGTGAAGGCGCATGACTATGCTAAGACGCTGAACGCGCTCGAGCTTCCGGGCGTCACGTTCCGTGCCGCCTCGTTCACGCCGACGTTCTCGAAGAACGCGGGCAAACTGTCGCACGGCGTCGAGGTGTACGTCACAGAGCCGACGAAGTTCGAAGCGGTCAAGACCGGTATCGCCATGGTCAAGACGGCGCACGACCTGTATCCGGACGAGTTCGAGTTCCTCTCAAACGACTTCATCACGAAGCTGACCGGGAACGCCTACGTGAAAGACATGATTCTCGCCGGCGAGTCGCTTGAGGCGATCATGACGAAAGTCGATGCCGAGCGCGATGCGTTCTTGCCGATTCGGAAAGAGTATTTGTTGTATAAATAAGGAGCAGGCAGGCTCACTTGAGTCTGCCTCTTTTTGTAATCAAATGGTAATACCCATTCCCGCCCTATTCAATATATTATATGGTTATATGATCGAAAAAGGAGCTTCCCATTTTGAAAAAATCTGCCTCAGTCTTGCTCGCTGCCGCCTTAGCGACCGCGTTCACATTTACCCCGACGTCCCCGCTCACCGTCAATCCGATCACGGTCGAAGCCTCATATCGTGAGACGGCCGTCAACACGAAAGGTTCCGTTACGGGAATCAGTCAAATCAACGTCCGAAAAACACCGTCAAGCTCAGCGACGAGTGTAGGTAAAATTGTTCGCGACGGCACGATAATGGTCCGGACGTCATTTACGACGAACGGGGCCCGCTGGTACAAAATCCAATGGGGCACGGGGTACGGTTACGTTCCGGCCACGTATATCAAGCTGTCGACAGCCGAAGTCGCGTTCACGAAGGCGACGTACGTCGCCCCATCGAGCGTCTACTTAAAGTCGCGTCCGCTCACGACCTCGTCGAACGTCGTGTTCTTGCGCCAAGGAATGAAGCTTGAGACGATTTCGTACCGGTACACAGGCACGACGCGTTGGTATAAAGTGAACATCGGCACGAAGACGGGGTATATTTTGGCGAAACACATCACGTTCAAAGCCCCGGCGAGCGGTGTCTTGGCTGAGACGAACGAAGAGCGGCAGACGGCAGGCTTGTCGGCGCTCGCAGCGTCGAGCGAGGCGAACCGTGTCGCCCAAGTTCGGGCCGACGAGATGGCACGGACGGGACAGTTCTCACATCAGCTCCGTGAGAACGGGAGCCCAGGCGACACGCTCGATGCCTACAATGTCAGCTATCGCGGTTGGGGCGAGAACATCTATATGGGGTCGAACGACCCAGGCGCAGCGGTGAACGCCTGGATGAACTCGAGCGGCCACCGCGCGAACATCTTGAACGAGAACTTCACGCACCTCGGTGTCGGCACAGCCAAGAACGCGCAAGGCTCGACGATTCACGTCCAAGTCTTTTTGACCAAATGAAAAAACGGGAAGTCGCTGTTGTCTCGACTTCCCGTTTTGTATTAGCGGCGTTCGTCTTTCAGGCTTTCGAGGTTTTGTTGGGCTTGGCCGGTCTTCTCTTTGGCCGTACCCTTCACTTGATCTTTCTGGCCTTCACGCTTGAGCGATTGATTGTCCGTCGCTTTGCCGACCGCTTCTTTCGCTTTGCCTGCCGCTTTATCGATCAAACCATCAACTTTTTTGTTTAGTCCGTCTTTCATGTGAATCTCCTCCTCGTGGTATCATGTCTAATTCATGTACCACTCTGAGGAAAATTCAAACGTAATGCTCTTTGACAAGAACCCGGAAACGCGGTCGGACGGTCAACTCGATCGTCGTCACCGTGCGGTTCCGGTCTTCGTTCATGACGATCAACAGTTCGCCGTGATCGCGTCGATCCTCGAGCACCTCGACTTTCCCGACCGTTCGCAGCAGCTGATAGTACAACAACTCCCCCGACGCGTCCTTGACGTTCACCTCAAACTCGTGATAGCTCGGGGAGATTTTAAAATAAAATGACTCCGTCCCGTTCGAGAAACGGAACACCGACTCGTCATAATAAAACGGGAGTGTCGTATCCATCCGCTTCGGCTCGACCGTACAAAACAACGCCCACGCCATCTCATCTGGAAACTTCTCGCTCGACTCTTCTTTGTTGAACTGCCACCCTTTCATCGCGATCCCTCACTTCAACTTCCATTAATTGTCTGAATAATTCGACTATTATAATTCATTCGTCATTGGGTTCGGAAGTTCCTGCAAACGGGAACAAAACATTGTATGCTTTTTCACGTTCCTGATTTGAAAGGAGTTGCGTCCATGTGTCTATCATCGCGCTCGACCATGTCACGAAACGGTTCGGTGAGACAATTGCCTTGAACGACTTTTCACTTCACGTCGAGGCCGGCGAGTTGTTCGGCTTGCTCGGACCGAATGGGGCCGGAAAGACGACCGCCATTTCTGTCATGCTGAACTTATATCCTGCCGACAGCGGTACCATCCGTATTTTCGACCACTCGATGCCAAAAGACGAGCAGACGATTAAACGGCGCGTCGGTATCGTCCCGCAGCATGTCTCCGTGTACGACCAGCTGACGGTGTTCGAGAACATTCAATTTTTCGCCGAGCTGTACGGGTTCAAACCGGCCGAGGCCAAACAAAAGACCGTGGCCGCCCTCGACTTCGTCGAACTCACCGCGCACCAAAAGAAACGTCCGCCGGAACTGTCCGGGGGGCTCCTTCGTCGTCTCAACATCGCCTGCGGCATCGTGCATGAACCAGAACTCATCTTTATGGATGAACCGACCGTCGCCATCGACCCGCAGTCACGCAACACCATCCTCGAGAACATCCGTGAGTTGAATCGACGCGGGGCGACGATCATCTATACGTCCCACTATATGGAGGAAGTCGAGATGCTCTGCGACCGTGTCGCCATCGTCGATGAGGGACGAATTATCGCCGAGGGCACGCAAGATGAGCTGAAAGATCAAGTCATGACGCTCGAGACGGCCCGCATCAAAGTCGACGCCCTCACTCCGGGCCTCTTGGAACGACTCGAATCACTCGAGCGGGTGAAGAAAGTCGATTACGAGGAACCGTTCCTCGACGTGTCACTCGAGAAAGACACCCCGCTCGCCCCGCTGCTCGACGTCCTTCATGACGAGCGGGTTCGCTTCACCTCGATCACGGTCGACCGTCCATCCTTGAATACCGTCTTCCTGGCCCTGACCGGTAAGACACTTAGGGAGTGATGACGATGAAACTATGGACGTTCATCAAATATGATGTCAAACAGCAACTGCGGGACCGCTCGACCTTGTTTTGGATGCTCATCTTCCCAATCATTCTCATCTTCGGGCTCGGGACGATGCTGTCGGCCATCTTCAATAGCAACTTCTCGCTCCCGGTCACGGACGTCGCCTACGTCGAACAGTCGACGGATGATTACCGGGTGCCGCTCGAGACGTTTCTCGCCGACGACGACATCAAAGCATTCATCAATCTCGTCCCGTACGATAGTATCGCCGCTGCTGAAACCGGCGTGAACGATGGCGACGCCGACGTCATCCTCCATTTGGACGGTCCCGACGTCCGTCTGCTGTACGAGGAACCGTCGACAATCGAATTTGACGTCATCGAGGCCATTCTCCGGCAATATACGGACGTCGCCAATCAGCAGATTATGCTCGCTGAGGCAGGTGTTTCCGCCCCGTTCGAGCCCACGACGTTCATCGACAGCGAGAGCGTCGATTTGTCGGGTCGGACCCCGACATCACTCGAATATTTCACCGTCACGATTTCCATCATGACGGCACTGTTCGGTGCATTCTACATTACCGGCATGCTCAGTGAGGAGAAGCCGATGACCGGGAGTTATCTCCGGATTCAAGCCGCTCCCGTCAAACGGATCGAATATCGCCTGGCTCGCAGCTTGAGCCGATACACACTCATCTTCCTGCAACTCGTGCTCGTGTTTTGGTTCAGCCACTTCGTTTATCGCAGCTTCTCACTCGATTATGTCGAGTTCGGGCTCTTGTTTATCGCTTGGCTCGCCCTCGCCTTATACGGTACCGCGTTCGGTTTTCTCGTATCGAGTCTGCCCCGTCTCTCGCGCGGTACAAAAGATGCGATCGTCAACGGATTCGTCGCCATCATCATGATCCTTTCCGGCGGTTACGTCCCTGGTTTCGATCAAGTGACGCTGAGCGTGGCACCATGGGCCCAATACGTCTTCATGCCGATCTTTATGCGGGAAGGCATGCTCCAGGTGCTTCTGCGCGGTGGGGATACGACCGTGTTTTGGCAGAGCCTTGGTTGGCTCTCCTTGCATCTCCTCGTGTTCGCCGTCCTCAGTCTCTTGCTTTGGAAAGGGGTGAACCGTCGTGGTGCTATTTAGACATGTCGCCAAGCGCATGCTGCGGAAAAAAGGGCTATGGGTGTTCACGTTCGTCTCCGTGTTCGGTTTCGCCTTGATTCTATCGTTCCTCAGCTCGACGTCGGCGTTGAACGCCTCCATCGGCATCCTCGACCGGGATGGCGGGACACTCGCCGGGCGTGTGATTGAAGAAGCGGGACGGTTCGGTTCGGTGACACCGCTCGAGACGAACGAGACCGATGAAGCGTTACTGCAAGGACAAGACGTCGTCCTGACGATTCCGGACGGATTCACCGAGGCGCTCTTGAATGGCGAGACGCCGCGTCTCTCGTTCAGCGCGACCGAAGGAAGTGACGCTGCGTTGATCGAGCAAGCACTCAACTCGCACCTGTCCCGTGAGCGGCAGCTACTGCTTGCAAGTGATTTTGACGAAGAGCGTTTCAACGAACTGGCCGATCTTGAGACGGAGAACGGCTATACGCTCTCGAGCGAGCCGTTTCAACAGAGCGTGGCGACGACGGCGCGAACGCAGGCGTTCCTCGGTCTACTGTCGTTCGTCATGATGTCGGCCTTTCTCCAGTTCATCCCGTTGTTCGTCGCCGACGACCGGGACGAGAAAATCTATTCCCGCCTGTTCGCCGCCCCGGTCACACCGCGGCGTTACATCGGTTCGTTGTTCGTATCGTTCTGTGCGGTCGGGTTGCTCTACGTGCTCATGTTGCTCGCCTTCAGTGCCGTGCTCTATCGACAAGATATTCTGGCTCACCTGCCTGTCCTGACGTTGTTGTTCATCGTCTATTTGTTCGTCTGTCTCGCCATCGGGTCGCTCATCGCCATCCTCGCGACGAATCGGGAGAAAGCGAACATTTGGCAGACGTCCGTGACGATGGCAGCGGCCATCACCGGAGGCGCCTTCATCAGTCTGACGTGGCTTCCGGAGACGCTCCAAGCCGTCGGGCGCTTCTTGCCGACGTATTGGTTCAACTACGGGGTCGCCCAGATGTATGAGGACCGTTTCCCGGTCAACTCGGTCCTCATATTGCTCGGGATGGCGCTCGTCATCTTCCTCGTCATCGCCTGGGCGTTGAAGAAGCGACCGCTCACATGAAAAAGGAGAGCCGCGATGGCTCTCCTTTTTCTAATGCTTCAATCACCGCTGCAACGTCGGCACGATTTTCTTGAAGAACACCTCGACGAGTTCAGGGTCGAACTGCCGGCCCGCTTCTTCTTCGATGACCGCGAGTGCCTCATCAAGCGTCTTCGCTTTCCGGTACGGGCGTCCCGTCACCATCACGTCGAACGTGTCGGCAATCGAGATAATTCGTGCCGCGAGCGGAATCTGCTCGCCGCTGATCCCTTTCGGATATCCTTTCCCGTCCCACCGCTCATGATGGGCGAGTACAATCTCGGATAGTGGCCCATACTCCGGCACCGTGCTCAAGATGTTATAACTCACTTCGGGATGACGTTTAATTTCACGCCATTCGGCCTCAGTCAACATCCCAGGCTTGTCTAAAATCTCATTGCTAATCGCGACCTTGCCGATATCGTGAAGCGTTGCGGCCGTAACGAGCTCGTTCACTTCGGCGCTCGTGAAGTTCATCGCTTGCCCCAGTTGTCGTGACAATTCGGCGACGCGCTGTGAATGGGCCTCCTCGCGCGGAATCTTCTCATAAAGCGTCCGCATGATGAGTTGAATCGAGTAATGTCGCCGGCTCTGTTTCTCGGAAACCTTATGGTGGTACATTCGATTTTCGGCCAAGTTGAACACTTCGGAAATGGAGAGCGAGTCGTCGACTTTCACCGCTTCCCCGAACGATGCCGAGATCGGCAAGCCTTCAATCGCTTTATCGTGAAACAACTGACTCAAACGTTCTGATAGAAGAATTGCCTCATCGCGCGACGTGTTCGGCATGATGATGACGAACTCATCACCTCCGATTCGAGCGACCGTATCCTTGCCACGAATCTCACGCTTGAGCGTCATCGTCGCTTCAATCAACAAACGGTCCCCGACAAGATGACCAAACGCATCGTTCGTCAACTTTAATCCGTTAATATCAACGACAATCAAAGCGAGCGGATAATAGCATGGTTCGTCGTATGTGATCAGTGCCTCATCGAAATATCGACGATTTTTCACTCCGGTCAGTTGATCGTGATAACTCAAGTATTCGATTTCCATCTCATACTTCTTCTTCTCGGTCACGTCACCGATATAGCCATGCCAGAGGACATGACCTTCATCGAGCTTTTCTGGACGCGATGATCCTAAAATCCACGTCGTCCCTCCGTCCGGTGTGATGACGCGGAACTCCGCATCCCAAATCGTCAAATTCTCATACGACGCCTCGATGCTCGCCATCACGTTCGGATAGTCATCAGGATGAATCTTCGAGAAGACGAGACCCGGATCGTCCTTCATCTCCTCGAGCGTGATCCCGGTCAACACTTCGAACCCCCGGCTAAAGAACGGGAAGTTGAAACTACCGTCTGGGAGGCGCTCGAATTGATAGATGGCACCGGGCACTTGATCTGACAGCTTCGTGAGTAAGCGATCTCGTTCGGCCAGCTCTTCTTCGAGCTGGACTCGCTCCGTCACATCTTTGGCGACGGCGTATATATAATTGCCTTGCACTTTTGAGTGCCATTCAATCGAACGATAGTCCCCATCAATCGTGCGGTAACGGTTGATGAATCGATAGATTTCTTGTCCTTCTTCAAGCGAGGCGAACGCTTCCTCTGTCTTCATGACATCGTCGGGATGGACGAGACTCGTGAAGTCCATATTTTCCAGTTCTTCAAGCGGAAAACCGAGCACACGCTCCCAGGCCACGTTCAAATGAAAAATTTCATGTGTTTTCAACGACATGATGCATTCCAAATCAACATTGGCGAACCCTTCGAACATCGATTCTTTCGTCTCACCAATTTGTTGATCCGCTTTCTTCATCTGTTCGAGGATATGGACGATATACAAATCAACGAGACCGAGCCGGTTCGCCTGTCTATTTTTGTCCATCACAATCGTCAAATCTCCATAAAATACACCGTCTTTCTCGATTTTAAAGAGGATGACTTGACCGAGGTCGAAGATGCGCAAAATATTCTTGATGAGTCGTTTTGGCAACATGCCATCGATGAGTGGCATGATGTCATCGAATACGATTGGACTTGGTGCCTTTAACAGCTCTTTACGTTTCGCACTGATCGGCCATTTACGTCCGACCGGGTGAAAACCGAGAACGTCGAGGCTCCGTTCAAGTAGTTCATCCATCCCCGACAACGCCACAGTCGAATACGTCTTCCCGTCATCATCCATCAAGTTGAGCGTCACGGCCTTTGCTCCAGTAAAACCTCGAATCTGATCGAGGAAATGTTGGTTCATCAACAGTTCACGCCCAGTCGTGACAAACCGGTGCGACACGTTAACGAGTTGTTTCAGCGCATTGTTCTCTTGGACGTGCGGTGTGATGTCATGGAACAACGTCGACACATAGCCCGGACGTTCACTGAACACGGACAGCTCATACCAAGCCTTGTTGCGACGTGAGAAATGTTCGAACGTGATTGCTTCACCGCTATCGACGGCTCGAGCGACTTGAACGATCCACTCCCGCTCGCTGTACTCAAAGTCTTTCAACTTGTCGGTGATGCGTCCCCCGAGAAAGTGTTCGCGCTTCGCCTTCATGATGCGCTCGAACGCCTCGTTCACTTCGTGGAACTCGTAATCGACGGGCTCCCCCGCCTCATCGTAGAGCACTTTAAATTCGACGTAGCCTTGGGGCATATGGCGCAACAAGGATTGGAATTTTGTATGGTCTAGGTCTGCCACGTCGTTTCCTCCTCTGCTGACTTCTATTATTCAGTTTACCTCATTTTTTATGAATTCCCTATATTTGCCGATTCGATTCTTATGAATCGGTTACATTACGTTTTTGTAAAGGTGGACGTTCGTCGGTTGCATAAATTTGCTTAGGTTGTTACACTGATTTCGACATCCGATATCGAAAATCGATTTCAAGGAGATGATGTACGTGGAAGACCGCGTCCTTCGCAAGCTGTTCCTCGGCTTTATTCATATTCATATCTTGCATCATGCTGCCGAACATCCGGTATATGGCGCGTGGATGGTCGAAGAACTTCGAGAGCACGGCTACTCAATCAGTGCCGGCACGCTCTATCCAATTTTACACACGATGGAGCAGGATGGCCTGCTCGTCCGGACCAATGAGCTCGTCGGAGGCCATATCCGGAAGAACTATACGACGACCGAAAAAGGTCTCGTCGTATTGGCGGAAGCCCGTCAAAAAGCGTATGAACTATTTAAAGAGATTAAGGAGTGAATCACATGTCTAAACAACGTGTAACGTTTAAGACGTTACTAGAGATTTTATTCGTCTCGACCCGACTCGGACTGACGTCGTTCGGCGGACCGGTCGCCCACCTCGGTTATTTCCATGAGGAGTACGTCCGTCGCCGCAAATGGATGGACGAACGTGCCTACGCCGACCTCGTCGCCCTCTGTCAGTTCTTGCCCGGTCCGGCCAGTAGTCAGGTCGGGATTGGGATTGGCATCGTCCGAGGCGGGATTCTCGGCGGGATCACGTCGTTCATCGGCTTCACATCACCGTCCGTCATCGCCCTCATCTTGTTCGCCTTGCTCGTCTCGGGACTCGACGTCTCCGATGCCGGCTGGCTCTACGGCTTGAAAGTCGTCGCCGTCGCCATCGTCGCCCACGCCATTCTCGGCATGGCCGGCAAATTGACACCGGATGCGAAGACTCGCACGATCGCGTTCTTCGCGCTCGCCGGCGTGTTGTTATGGCAAACCGCCTATAGCCAGGTGCTCGTCATCTTGCTCGCCGGTCTGGCCGGCTTCTTGCTATTCAAACCGAACAACTTGGACGTCAAATCGGCGTCGTTCCCGCTCTCGAAACGACTCGGGGCGACGCTGCTCGGTCTATTCGGTGCGTTGCTCGTCATCTTGCCGATTTTACGTGAGACGATTGAAAGTCAATCGATTGCCCTGTTCGACAGCTTTTACCGGGCCGGTGCACTCGTCTTCGGTGGCGGTCACGTCGTCTTGCCGCTGCTCGAGCGTGAGCTCGTACCGACCGGTTTCTTGAGCGAAGAGGCGTTCCTTGCTGGTTACGGGGCCGCCCAAGCCGTACCGGGACCGCTCTTCACGTTCGCGTCTTACCTCGGGACGGTCATCAATGGTGTGCCGGGCGGACTGCTCGCGACGGTCGCCATCTTCTTGCCAGCGTTCCTGTTGATTCTCGGTGCCTTGCCGTTTTGGGATGCGCTCCGTCGCAACCCGAAAGTCGCGGGCGCACTCATCGGAGTTAACGCCGCCGTCGTCGGGATTTTGATTGCGGCGTTCTATCAGCCGATTTTCACAAGTACCGTCAACGGTGCGGTCGATTTCGTCTTCGCCGCCTTCTTGTTCGCCATGATCGCGTATTGGAAGATGCCGCCTTGGGCGCTCGTCATCGTCGGAGTCATCGGTGGGATGATCATCGGTACGCTATAACACGAAAAAGGGACTTCTCGATGAAGTCCCTTTTGTCATGCTCGCCATTTCCAGCGCATATAGTTGATGAACAGTTTCACGTACGCCAGCTGTTCGCGGACGACGTATTTCAGTTTCGTGGCCGTCGGCGTCTTCGCATAGAGCGCGTCGGTCGAGAGTCCAAAATATAGCCGCCCGACGAGTCGGGCCCGTCTGACGTGAAAGTCGTTCGTAACGATCGTCAGCCCGGGCGCGCCGTCCCAAATCGAGCGGCTCAACTGAAAATTCTCCACCGTCGACGTCGACTCCGCCTCGATATGGATGCGGGTCTCGTCAATCCCTCGGGCCATTAATTCCCGGGCAATGACGTCTGCTTCCGCCATCCCTTCATCAGGTCCTTGTCCTCCGCTAGCAATCAGTTCGACGTGCGGATACCGCTTTGCATAGTCAGCGGCCGCCTCAATCCGATAGCGCAAGGCGCTCGATGGTTGGATGCCATTCACTTTGGCGCCGAGGACGAGGACGTACCGATACGTCCCGTCGGCGGTTCGTCGTTTCATCTCTCTCACCTGCCTACTTGTTAGTATAACGACTTCTCATCAAAAAAAGCCAATCATCACATGGATGATTGGCAGTTTGTTAAAAGCTATCTTCATAATCCCCAGACATCCCGGAGATACGGTCGTTATGCATGAACAAGACGAGGTCGACATCGTTCTCTTCGACGTAGTCCGTGATATCGACTTTGCCTTCCGCGTAGCGGACGTCAATCGCCGAGACCGTTCCGAACGACTCCCCGAGGAAGCCGAGCACAGGGTTCGCATACGAATCCTTCAAGACGAGCACGTGCAAGTCGTTGACCGGATCTTTCTGCTCGATACGCAGCTGTGCGTAGTTGTCTTTCATGAACACTTTATAGAAATCAGCGAATCGGTTCGTCTCTTCCGCTTCTTCGCGGGCGATGACCGAATGACCGCAATCATCCCCGTTCCGGCATACCTCGGTCGTGAAACCGTCTTTCGGTTCCATCCACTCCAAGTAGTCGAGCTTCTCGACGTACGGGAGTGAAATCTCACGAGCGTATGAGCCGTAGTAAGGCTGTTCGATTTTGAACGTCTCCATATCGGACGCCTCTAATTTTGGCACGTCCTCATAGTCCTGTTGGAGCCGCTCGATGATTTGCTGATACCCGAGGAATGCGCCTTGCACGTTCCAGTGGTGATCGTTATAGAAATAGATGTCTTCCATCGGCTGCTCAAAGAGCGTCTCTCCGAGGTCGATGAGCTCAAAGTCGGCTCCTTCGACCGCGTCATGGAGATTGCCTCGGCTCTCTAAGTCGCCACTGATAACGTAGTCCGGAATCATCTCGTTTTGCGCCGCATGGACCGGCTTACTCGGCGCGGACGCGAAGTAGACCGGGACATCCTGTTCTTGCATCGTTGCCCCGAACTCAGGGAACAGACGCTTCATGTTATCGAACCCGCGTACAGGCTCATCCGGACCGATGAGCACCCCGTTGTCGAGGGCGAGTACCCCGTTGTTGATTTTTTGTTGGAAGACGTTCTTTTGGAAGCCTGCCTGCAGACCCATCCAACGGTCACGTTGAAACACTTGGTCGCTCGAGTAGCTTTCGAACTCTTCCATATAAGAACCATCCCGCACGGCACTGACCGAGACGTCCGGCTGTTGCGCGAGCTGACGCCCTTCTAGTACCGATACTTCCCGATCCTGACCGAACCAATACGTGGCCAGTCCGAGGAAAATCACTCCTAAAAAGACACCGAGCAACAGAAAATCGGCGAACCAGGATTGCTCGAGCCCTTTCGGCTTTTGCTCGATCGGCCGCGGGCTAGGTTTTCTAGAATCTAATGGCTTCTGCATCATATTGCCCCTTTCTCTTTAGAAGCGGAAGTAGATGAACGGGTTGAACGTGCTCGATACGATATACGAAATCGACAAGAAGAAGAGCACGAGCACACCGCTCACCCGGACGAGCCCGACGATTCGGCGGGTCGCCGTCGTTTTCGTGTCATCGAGTTCTTGACTCAAGAACTTCCCGACGACGATACGTGGAATCGGTGTGGCCGCAATAATGGCGATCAAGAGCACGACCCCATATTGGACCAAGTAGTAGAGCGCTTGTTGATCGAACAGCGGTCCGCCGTGAAGGCCGAACATCGTCTGCAAGTAAGCAATCGCATACGGGAAATCGTCAGCTCGGAAGAAGACCCAACCGATGATGACGACGAACAGTGTGAATGACAGCGACAGCCAAGACGGCATCGCCTTCAACCATTTCCCAAGGAATGCACGTTCGAGCATGATGAATACCCCATAGTATACACCCCAGGCGATAAACGTCCAGCTCGCCCCGTGCCAAATCCCAGTCAAGAACCAGACGACAGCCAAGTTACGGTACGTCTTCCATTCGCCTTGGCGATTTCCGCCGAGCGGGATATAGACGTAGTCACGGAACCAGCTACCGAGTGACATATGCCATCTGCGCCAAAACTCCGAAACAGAACGAGAGATATACGGGTAGTTAAAGTTCTCTAAGAAGTGGAACCCGAACATACGCCCTAGCCCGATGGCCATATCTGAATACCCTGAGAAATCGAAGTAAATTTGGAGCGAATAGGCGATAATCCCGATCCAGGCGAGTGTCGTCGACATCTCTCCGGCCGGCATGCCGAAAATCTGATCGGCGACGTAGCCAGCGCTGTTCGCTAAAATCATTTTCTTCCCGAGACCGATGACGAAGCGCTGAATCCCAGACACGAAGTCATCAATCGTCTCACGACGATCGACGATCTCATCGGCGACCGTTTGATAGCGGACGATCGGTCCGGCAATCAATTGCGGGAAGAACGAGACGTACAAGGCCAAGTCAAAGATGTTGCGTTGGACTTGCCCATCCTTGCGATACACGTCGATGACGTAACTCATCGCTTGGAACGTGAAGAACGAGATACCGAGCGGGAGCGGAATTTCCGGGTCGTTCAGCGAGAAACCGAGCACGCTGTTGACGTTCTCGACGAAGAAGCTCGCATATTTGAACACCCCAAGCATCCCGAGGTTCCCGAGCACCATGAGTGTCATCCATAGCTTGATTTTCTTTTCATGATGACGGTCGCGGTCGACGAGCAGTCCGAAGACATAGTTCATCGCGATCGACGCAAGCATAATCAATACAAATCGCGGTTCACCCCAGGCGTAGAAAAACAGACTCGCGACGAGCAAAATCGTGTTTTTAATGGGACGCGGTGAGATAAAGTACAGGCCGAGTACAATCGGCAAGAAATAAAATAAAAAGACGGTTGAACTAAATAGCATATCAGTTAGTCCCTTCCTACAAGATTACTCCTCAAACGAGAGGTATAGATCATCGAGTCGAATCGTCTGAGGCTCCGTCGTCTCAATCACATATTTGTAAGAGAGTTTGAAGTACTCTGCCCCTTCGACTTGAGGAATCGACTCCTCGATGTGGTTGTCGCCCGGGTTGAGCGTCAACTTGAAGCGTTTATTCGAGACGCGTTCTTTCTTCGTATACTGCATGAAATACATCTCGAGCTTCACGGGCTTGTCACTGAGCACGTGAATATGCGTATCGAGGCCAATCGTTTGGCAAGGGTCCATCTGCGCGTCCGGCAAAAACATTTGCGACGGCGGAATCTCGAATTTCAAATCGAACAGTTGCACGTAAATCGAGTCGGACTCACTCTCCGGCATGAACGTAACCTCTGTCTTATACCCTTCTTCGCGCATCCGTAAGTGATCCTTTTGGTAACCGCGCGGATAATAATGATAAATCGCAGGGCGGATTCTTTTGACTGCCATATCGTTTCCTCCGTTTTATAAGAAAAGAGTTGCCGTACGCATGTACGAGACAACTCTTATTCTTTTACATTAAGTTATTAGAAGTCTGTTGCCAAAATGGCGTCGACGATGCGACGTGATGCTTCCCCGTCACCGTATGGGTTCGAGGCTTTCGACATCTTCTCGTAAGCCGTTGCGTCCGAGAGAAGCTCATCGGCAAGACCGAAGATGACTTCTTCTTCGACACCAGCGAGTTTCAATGTACCAGCGGCCACGCCTTCCGGACGTTCCGTCGTGTCACGAAGGACGAGGACTGGAACACCGAGTGACGGTGCTTCTTCTTGCACGCCGCCCGAGTCCGTGAGGATCAAGTGCGAAATCGATGCATAGTTGTGGAAGTCAAAGACGTCGAGCGGTTCAATCAAGTGGACACGGTCGATATCGTGCAAAATCTCGTTGGCGAGTTCGCGCACGACCGGGTTCATGTGGACCGGATAGACGACTTCGATATCGTCGTACTTCTCAATCAAACGGCGCACAGCGCGGAACATGTTGCGCATCGGCTCGCCGAGGTTCTCGCGGCGGTGGGCCGTGAGCAAGACGAGACGGCGTCCCGATTCACGGATTGAATCGAGCAATTCGTTCGAGTAGTCCTCGCGGACCGTCGTTTTGAGTGCGTCGATTGCCGTGTTGCCGGTGACGAAGATCTTGTCTTCCGGCTTGTTTTCACGAAGCAAGTTCTCTTTCGACGTTTCCGTCGGAGCGAAGTGAAGGTCGGCCATGACACCTGTGAGCTGACGGTTCATCTCTTCTGGGAATGGCGAGTACTTGTTGTACGTGCGAAGACCTGCTTCGACGTGCCCGACCGCGACTTGATTGTAGAACGCCGCGAGCGATGCCCCGAACGTCGTCGTCGTGTCACCATGGACGAGGACGATGTCCGGCTTCGTTTCAGCGATGACTTCTCCCATTCCTTTGAGGACGCGTGACGTCACGTCATACAACGTTTGCTTGTCTTTCATGATATCTAAATCGTAGTCTGGCTTGATTTCGAACAACTCGAGCACTTGGTCAAGCATTTGACGGTGCTGCGCCGTGACGACGACGATTGGTTCGACCCCTTCACGTTTCTTTAACTCAAGAACGAGTGGTGCCATTTTAATCGCTTCTGGGCGTGTCCCGAAGACAGTCATTACTTTTTTCATCGATTCGCTAACTCCTCTTCTGTGAGCGGCGGCAAGATATACGTCTCGCCGAGCTCTGTAGATTCGACAACGGTTGTCCGGCGTTTCAACTTATCCGCTTTGAACGCGTCTTGCTGATCTTTTGATAAGTTACGGAACCATTTTAAAAACTTGTTATATTCACGCGCGACTTCTTCGACCGGTCCGTATTCGCGGACCTCGCCGAACTCGAGCCAAAGTCCGAGCGTACAGAACTGTCGGACTTGAGACACGGAGTGGCTGATGAAGAAAATCGTCTTGCCTTGATCCTTGAACTCGTTCATCTTGGCGAGACACTTGTCGGTGAACGTTTGGTCCCCGACCGAGAGCGCCTCATCGATGACGAGGATGTCCGGATCGATGTTAATCGAAATCGCAAATCCGAGGCGTGATTTCATCCCGCTCGAATACGTCTTGACGGGTTGATGAATGAAGTCACCGATATCGGCGAAATCAATGATTTCTGGCGTCAACTCGGCAATCTCATGTTTCGTCATCCCGAGCATGAGCCCTTTTAATTCGATATTCTCCATCCCGGTCAAGTTCCCGTTCAGGCCAGACGAGATCGCGATGAGCGCCGTCTTGCCTTTCAGCTCGATTTGACCATGGGTTGGCGGCATGACATCCGCGAGCAGGTTCGACATCGTCGATTTCCCTGACCCGTTGATGCCGATGATGCCGACGACTTCGCCCGGCGGCACTTCAAACGTGACGTTCCGGAGTGCGTAGAATTGCTTGCCGTTCGTTTTATTGAGGAAAATCTCCTTCAATTTGTCGGTCGGCTTGTTGTATAACGTATAACGTTTTGACACGTTCTCAAATTTAACTTGGTACATGATAGCCTCCTCAAATGTAATCGATGAAATATCGACGGAAGCGCATATGGATCATCGAACCGACAAAGAAGAGGACGAGCACGATCGCCCAATAGTAGAGACCATACGCCCAGTTGTTCGCGAGCCAATCGGTCCCGAGGAACATCGAACGATACCCTTCAATCAAATAGTACAACGGGTTGATTTGAAGAACCTCTGCGAGACGGCCGGTCGGAACCCAAAAAATCGGCGTCAAGTACATGAGCATTCGCATGAGCGATTGCAGTAAGTTTTGTAAGTCGCGCACGATGGTCGTCAGTGCGGACGTGATTAACGCTAGCGAGTAAAGTAAGGCAAGAGCACTGATCGCCAAGTATATGAACCAAAGCGAATGGAGCCCCATCGGATAGCCGAACGCCCACATTAACACGTAGGATACCGCCACTAAAATGGCATGGCGATAAAACAACGATAACAGGACGTAAGCAGGAATCGTTGAGATTGGAAAGCTCATCTTGGAAACTAACCCAATCTTCGAATAGACAGACCGAGCCGTAGAAGTGATTGCCGCGGCAATAAAGAACCAGACGACAATCCCTGCAACGAGCCATGGCAGAAACGGCACGCCATCAATCGGCCTGCCGCTTCGAATACCAAATCCAAATACAAACCAATAGACTGCGATTTGCAGCAATGGCGTGACGAATTCCCATAAAAATCCGAGGTACTGCATTGAATAGTTGCTCTTCGTCTCATACGTCGCGAGACGCATGATCAGATACTTACTCGACTGCAGTTCTGAAAGAATAGCTTTCGCGGATTTAAACATGTGAATTCACCTTGAATCAACGTACGAGATTCGTTTCCTTTGTAAATTTGTACAAGTTGCCGTAGTTAACGACTGCCACATCTTCGCCAGCCGGCTTCACGATGTTGCGCGTATCAAAGATCATCGGACGACGCATCGCTCCGCTGAGTTCAGCGAAATCGAGTGTCTTGAACTCGTTGTGGTCGACGAGGACGAGGACGAGGTCCGCGCCTGCGATCGCTTCTTCTTTCGAGACGAGGTCGAAACGGCTCGATGTCGACTTCTCGACGTGACCGTCATGAACCGAGATGTTCACGCCACGGTCGAGCAAGAGCTCACAGATGTCGACAGCTGGGCTTTCACGCATGTCGTCGACGTTTCCTTTGTACGTCACGCCGAAGACAGCGACTTTCGCGTCTTCGATGCCCGCAACGAGCTTCTCGACGTTGTCGGCCACGTAGGCTGGCATGGAGACGTTCGTCTCACGCGACAAGTTGATGATTTGAGCGAGGTCAGGTGACTTCGCGACGATGAAGTATGGGTCGACCGCGAGGCAGTGACCACCGACGCCAGGACCTGGGCTATGCAAGTTGACGCGCGGGTGTTTGTTTGCCATTTCGATGACGTCGAGGACGTTGATATCGAGGTCGTTACAAACTTTAGCGAGTTCGTTCGCGAGGGCGATGTTGACGTCACGGAACGTGTTCTCCATGAGTTTAGACATTTCAGCCGTCTTCGCGTCCGTCTTGACGATTTCGCCTTCGACGAATGTGCCGTAGACGCGTGCGCCAGCTTCCGCACAAGCAGGCGTGATGCCGCCGACGATGCGGTTGTTGTGCACGAGCTCATGCAAGATTTGTCCAGGAAGGACACGCTCTGGGCAGTGAACGAGGAAGATGTCTTCGCCGACGACGAATCCAGCTTCTTCGACGAGTGGCTTGACGAAATCGTCCATCGTACGTGGAGCAATCGTCGACTCGACGATGATGACGTTGCCTTTCTCGACGAATGGAAGGACTTTACGTGTCGCGTCCAAGACGTATGTGAGGTCGCACGACTTGTGCTCGTCATCATTGTTTGGTGTCGGGACAGCGATGATGAATGCGTCCGCTTTCTCCGGTGAGAGTGACGCACGGAACTTGCCTTGCGCGACGACGTCTGCGACGACTTCGCCGAGACCTGGCTCTTCAATGTGGATTTCACCACGGTTCAATTTATCTACGACGTTTTGAGAGATGTCTACCCCAACGACGTCGACGCCGTATTTAGCGAAGACTGCCGATGTCGGCAAACCAATATACCCAAGACCTACTGTACATACTTTCATTTGTAGTAACCTCCAAGTGTGTGTGTGCCCTGCGATTTCTCGATGCGAGCATGTCCATCATTTTATTTCAGTTTCGACAATAAAACAATACTCATTATACTCTTGAACAAATCAGCCGGGCAATTACATTTTAATGACAAATCAATGTTTTTCAGTTTCGGACAACGCCTCTAGTATAAGCTGTTCCAGCTTTTTAGCAAGTGTTTCGACCGCGAAGTGCTCAAATGCATAGGTTTGAAGCGGTTTTGCCGCTTCGAGCAGACGATCGGAATCGTCGGCGTACGAACGGATGATGCCGACGGCGTCGGACACATCTTCCAATAATAACGCGTCCGGATAAATCGTCTCGCTCCCCGTCCAGTGACGGATGAGCGGATACGTGCCCGACGTCATCGCTTCGGCAGGTGCCAAATGGAAGCTCTCGAGATCGCTCATCGAGAGGACGAAGCCAATTTTTTGTAGCCATTCAGCGACATCATCGCCGTGTCCGTCGAACTGGACGCTCGTTTGGAACTGCGGCTCTTCAAGTCGGGCGAGCAACTTGTCGTAATACGCTCTTTCATCTTCCCGTTTATTGATCCAATAAATCTCGTTCGGATGATGTCCTTTAATGAAGAGTTTATAGCGACGATCTTGTTGCAACAGCTGCTCGAGCAAATCGAGCGCCAAATCGAGTCGCTTCAGTTTCGGGTTGACGCCAATCATACCGAGGTGGAACGTCAAATCTTGTTTCACTTTCGGCTGAGCCAAGCGTTTCCCGTCGACGGCGTTATAAATCATCGTCATCTTGTGGCGCGGAATGCGGAACAGACGGTACATCTCTTCGAGCATATACGGCGAGACGAGGATGATTTTGTCAATGTTATGCAAGTTGTACTGACGTGGGAACGGTGTCTCTTTCTCTTGACGGTGAATCCGCACGATCAGCTTCTGGTGCGGCAACTTGTGCTCCGAGTACCAGACGGCGTTGCCGAGTCCCCATTCACAGAAGATGATATCGGCCTGCTCGAGGCACGCCTTACTGTGATTGACGTTGTGAATCTTATGGCCGTCCCATTGGTCGACGAGCACGTTGAAGCGCGGGTTCTCCGAGAACTTCTGCATGAACAGCTTCAAGAACTTCAAGTCGTGGCCCGCGAAGACGATCGTCAACTTCTTCATCGCCCACAGCTCGTCACGGAGGCGCGCATGCGTGTTCGTGAACGTATAATACTGGGCCATGTCATACAGACGCTTGGCGGCCTCACGGTAGATGGTGGCGTCCGTGAGCGCGAGACGCGCCTTGTCGATGAACTCTGACTCTGAATTGACGAACAACGGATAGTCCGCCCCGAGGATGAGCTCATGCATCGGATTACGGTTGAGCAGCACCGGCTTTCCGAGCGCACCATACTCGAGCAGCTTCGTCGACAGTTCGAGCGAGGCGTCGAGTTCCGGATGGCGCCAAGATACTCCGACCGCACTCGACTCGATTAACGTCTCGACGTCGCGACGCGGGATTCCTTTCAGCCATGTCACGCCTGGATCGTGACCGAGTCGATGTGTCACGTCTTTGCGGAAGTTCGGGTTGTTCGGGTCTTGATTGAACTTGTCACCGGCGACATGAAGCTCGGCCGTCGGATGTGCTGCGCGCAGTTTTGCGAACGCCGTCAAAATCTCGCTCGAATACCAGAGCGGCGCAAACTTGCCTGTATAGACGAGGCGGTCGTTCGGTTTCGTGAACGATGGCGTCGCCTCTTTCACGTTCGGAATCATCGGGTTCAAGATGAGGAACGGTCGCTCCGTCGGGAGGAACGTCTCAAAATAATCTTTCATCGCCGACGTCTGGCAGAGCATGCGGGCCGAGCGTGAGGCGATTTGCTTCAAGCGGGCCAATTCTTCGTCCGACGCCTGCGTATGGTCGTGGGTGAAGTCGGTGATATACGTCCACGTCTTCGCCATCGTGTCCTTATACGCCGACAAGTTGTAGGCGAGCTGGAAGCCACGGATGAAGGCCAAGTCGTACGAGCCGCTCATCATGAGCTCATGGATGAGTTGGGCCGCTTCAGACGGCTCGAGTACTTTCTTCTCATAGTACGGTTCGTCTTTCTTCGGTGACGTCTCGCCAAATACGTCGAGGAAGCGGACGTTCGGCAACTCACGAATCGACGCCGTCACTTCCGGTTTGACGATCGAGCGTTTCAATAAGACGTCGACGTGAATCGACGGGTCTTGTTTCAACATATGGACGACGGACGTCAGCCAGATGGCCGACCCGTCAATCAAGTTCAAGTTCACGTCCCCATAGACGAGGACGCGAAGCGGTGCTTTCGTCATAACGTTACCTCCTGGGCCATCTCGTCGGAGAGATTGGCTCCGCCTTTGACGTATTGATACGGGTCGATGCTAAAGATCCGCTCGCCGGACTGGGCCAACTCTTGGAGCGACGCATCGTTCGTCAGCACGTCGAGTGCCTCTTGGATGCTGTAGAAACGGAGCGCCGCCGGTTTGACGAGCGAACGCGTCGGCACGGCGTCGAACACGTAGCGATAGCTCGCATCCACATCTTGTTTCTCGAGCGTCCCATCAAACGTATAGTGGTCGCCTTTCGTCAAGATGTTGGCGTCGGCATAACGCGCCGCCAAAATATAGTCGGACACGTACGACGGGCCGTAATAGTCGTCCCGGTTCACGAACGCCATCCATTCGAAGCCGTCCAAAATCTCAGATAAGGCGTTATATTGCGTCAAATAACTGAGCATGAACGTCGAGATCGTCTCGGTGTTGTACTCGTTATAGACGTCGATATAGCCGTCGAACTTATCGAGGAACACGACGAGGTGCGTATGCTTGTAGTCTTGCGTTTCAAAAATCGATACGACCCGCTCCATCTCCTCTTTCGAGCGGACGATGGCGACCATGGCCACCCGCGCGTGGTCGACACGGTATGGGATACCGATTGCCCCGACGACTTGGGCGAGACGTTGCGTGTACGTATGATACGTCAACACGTGACGCATCCCGCGCATGGCGACGTCCTCATAGAACGCGTCATCAGTCAACAGCTTCTTGAACGTCTCGTCGAGCATGGCGTCACCCTCATCGAGGAAGACATAATCGCCGAGCATCTGTTTGACACCGATGGAGCGCGTGCTAACGACCGGCGTCGCACAAGCGAGGCCTTCGAACACACGACGCGAGAACATCGTCGGTGAGTCGTTGACCGAGTTGACGTTCAGCATGACTTTAAAGCCTTTATACGCTTTCGCGATTTGGTTATATTTCAAACTTCCGCGAATCGAGTCACGGAACTGTTCCGGGAATTGGAGCTGATCCGTCTCGCCGCGTTGGTTCATCTCATAGTTGCGGTCATAGATGACGAGGCCGTAGCGGTCCGCCGCGGCGAACAAACGGTCCATGTCCTGACGGCGCGACTCGTGTCGGTTCGCGTAATACGAGCCCGCGAACGAGGCGTACGGTTCACGTGTCCCCGGTAAACGAATCGGGTTGTGTTCTTTCGGTTGTGCGGCGAACGGAAGTGCGCCGACACGGTCGTGTCCGCAGTCGCGGATGTAATCCTCGACCCGGTTCTCGTCCGTCGTATAGACGTAGTCGAACCGTTTCGCCGTCTCGATGAAACGGTCGTAGTGAATCGGGTCTTCTTTGTTCCAGAACACGGTCGGGATGTTGTTGTGACAGCACCATTCAAGCAGGCCATCGAGCTCTTCCCACGTGTTCGTGCCGTATTTGACGACCTTCTTCTCCCACGCCCCGGCGTTCCCTTTCCACGCCGACTCGACCATCAAGAAGTCCGGTTGTTCATCGGCGAGGACGGCCGGCCAGTTATCCGGTGTGAACGTGATCAAGTCACATTCTGGGCGGTACGAGGCGGTCGTGAACTCATCAAAGATGGCCGCGACTTTCAATTCGTGCAACTCACGCGGCACGGCACGGAAGAGACGGGCCTCGCGCACATCGAGCCATTCCGGGCTACGCGTGCGGTCGCTGATGATCTCTTCAGTGACGCGAATCCGGTCGATGACTGCTTCCCCATCGCCGTCGACACGGAGCGCGAAGCGGAGACGACGCGCCTCTTTCTCAAACTCGAAAATCTTCTCCGAGCCGAGTTGGACTTGCTGCATGTTCAAGCGACCTTCCGTCGAGTACGTGATGATATAGAGGACGACGTTTGTCCCTTCTCCCATCTCGCCGTCGAGCGTGACCCGGTAACGGCTGTTCGATTTGACGTCGAACAAGAAGTCGACCGGTAACAGCTTGAAGCTGTTGTTCGTCTCAGCATACGAGATGTAACGGCGATTGCCTTCCCCGGTTTTCAACTTGACGACGAGCTGGTCGTGCTTATGTTTCAGTTTGATCGTGTCCGGTGTCGGCACCGTCCACATCGATGGTTTGAGCGATAAAATTTCTTCACGGCGGACGCTCTTCTCGCGGACCATGCCGAGTTTCAAACCATGTAGTTCACCGTGGCCAGACAAGCGGACGAAATAACGGACCGTCGTATGACTCGGTGTCAGACGGATGATGCCACTCAGTCCGAGCGGGACCTCGATCATTTGATCTTGTCCATCGGCCGTATACGTGACGACGAACAGCGAGGCGTTCGCCGTGCCCGTCACCGTCCCTTTTAAATAGAAACGATAGACGTCATCGTCCATATCCCCGAGCGGGAAGTCGATGGCGCGTTTCGTGTTCACATGCGGGAGGGCCGATTCGCCGACACCGAAGTGGACGTATTGGCCACCAACACCGTGCAGCAACAGTTTGTCATCTTCAAAGTCGACGACACGGTTGATGGCCGAAATCAATTCGAGCTGTTTCGGCGTCAAATCGATGCGATAGTCGAAATCGCTATCCTGCATGTGATAAGCCATTCCTTCGACGTCCCAGAGCGAGACACCGTTGACGTTCAGTTCGATGACACTATACGAGCCTTTTCCTTCCGTCTCGACCGTGAAGCGGACTTTCGTCTCGTTCGCGAGCAAGGCGATATCGGTCGGCGTCTGATTGTAGACGAACACGTCACGTGAATGTTTGTTCCGTTGATAGAGCGACACTTTGATGGCAGGTGTGACATCACCGGCCGCCTTCGCGCGGAACTGGACGTGCATCGTCCGATTCGATTTCGAGAAAACTTTTTTGATGTCGATCGTGTCTTCTTTCTCGTCCGGACGATACGTCAAGACGACCGCTTCCGGGCGTGAGATGACGACGTCGGCCCCTTCTAGATGGACCGCATCCGATGCGGTGTACCAATTCGGGACGATCGGTCCCGCTTGACGAGATGTCACGCGGTTGAGCGCCTTGTTGATGATGCGTTTCCCGACGCGACGCGAGCGTTGAACACCGAGATGTGCCGCCCGACGTGCTTTCGTTTGCCAACCCATATGTCTTTCCTCCAAACTGCGGGGTATTCCCCTCGATTTCACTAATAAGGAAGCGACACATCACATGTCGCTCCCGGCTGGTCATTTCCGTTTGACGATTTTGCCGACACGGCTTCGGACGGCACGCGCTGCGAGCAATCCTTTTCCGACTTTCGACTGGGTCAAACTTTGATATTTACGATTAAGTTGGCGATAGCGTTTATCGGCCTTATCGACTTCTTTTGAAATCCATTCCACCGTATAGAGCAGTTCGGCGTACCGATGCAACAGACGTTGATATTGTTGGCTCGTGATGCGGTATTCACGTTGAAGTCGTTTATTTTCCTCGATTTGTTCAGCGAGCTGCATCTCGAGAAGGTTCTTTTCTTGTTTCAATTGTTCACTCATGTTGTCACCTCAACGGAATACGTCGAAATACAGACGTTTCAATTCATTTTTTTGACCGCTCTCATACAGATCGATGAACTGTTTGAAGCGGGGGCTCTTCGGTTCGAGCGGCTTGAACTGCTCGTAGATGGCATATAACAAATCGGCGTTGCCGAAGAAGTCCTCGTCCCGCGACCGGCGGATGAACTGGAGATACCATAGCTCAAAGAACCGTTCGAAGCGAGTCTCACGATAGACATCGAGCACACCTTCACGCTCGAACGCCTTCGCCCGGGCCGTCTCGCGCAACACACATTTCTCGAAGTAACGACGGGTGATCGTATTGACGGTCGATCCCGCCACGGCCGCGTAATAGTCGTGAATCGTCAAGTCGACGAGTGCGACACGTTCGGCCGATAAGAACATCTCTTGGAAGAAGAGCGAATCTTGACCGACCGCCCCGATGACTTGTTTCAAGCCGTTGTCGACGATGAAGTCGCGACGGATGACCATCGCCTGGATGCTTTGCACTTTGAAGTTGTGCTCGAGCAGGTAGGCACGCGGGTCTTCAATCATGCGGATGCCGCCTTTCTCGAGTCCTTCAAGTTCGATCATCGCTTCGCGGTTCGACAGCTTCAACATGCTGCCGACAGCGAGATCGAGTCCCGGTTCGCGCGTCATCAACTGATACAGCTCGTGATAACCATCGTTGACCGCCTCGTTATCCGGGTCAAGGAAAGCGATATATGGAGTCGTCGCCAGCTCGACCCCTTTGTTACGAGGGCGTGAGGCACTGCCGCTGCCGCCGTCTGCGAACGAGTACGTGTAGACGTTCGCATGTTCGCGCGCCAAGCGCTCGACGTAACGGCTCGTCTCGTTGTCGGTCGAACCGTCATCCACGAGCCAAATCTCCATATCGTCAAACATCGTGCTCCGCTTCAAGCTGAAGAAGCACTTGTTGTACAAGTAACGACCATTGTTATAGACCGGCACGACGACAGACAATTTGTAGTCGCGCGGTGCGTTCGGTTGGAAGACGACCTCGCCTTTGACGAGTTCGAACCGGTCGACGGCATAACCCGGCAACGTCCGGCTCTTGAGCGTCCGTGTTGCGACTTCTTTGAGCGACAGTTGCTCCGCGACGAACACGGAACGATGGACATCGGTCACGTCCGTCACGAAATCGTGTTCCGGACCCGAGACGAGCGTCTCGCCGTCGAAGTAGGCCGCTTTCGTCACGAAC
The DNA here is from genome assembly GCF_018618205.1 of Exiguobacterium sp. s157. NCBI lineage: Bacteria > Bacillati > Bacillota > Bacilli > Caryophanales > Exiguobacterium > Exiguobacterium sp. s157. The sequence goes on along the minus strand of NZ_JACSLQ010000002.1, from coordinate 486,936 downwards.
GATACGTCCGTATATTTGAAAGCGTTAATCAAGTCTTCTAAATAATAGGCTTCATACGTATAAGCCGAGTCAAAGAACGCGACGAACGCCGCTTCCTGCAAATCGGTCTCCGTCACGGCATCTGCCATCCGGAAACGGACGTTAGCGTACGTCTGGTCGTCGACCATAGCTTGAAGACGCGACTCGACACCTGAGCCGACGACGAGAACCGGACGGGCCCCGAGTGCTTCCGTCTCAAGTCCGAGCGCGAACAACATCTCTTCGAACCGGTCATGCATCGTATGTCCGGCCATGATCGTACGGACGCCCGCTAATTGCTGGCGGTACTTCTCGTCCTCGGTCTTGAACATGTTCAAAATCTGTTTGGCGTCGAGACGGCCCGTCGCGATGAACACGTTCGGGAAATCGTTGTTGACGGCGATATTATAGTTCGTCAAGACGAGGTTACCGCGTGCTTGCGCATCGTAAATCGCTTGTGCGCTATACGTCGGGCTGTTCTTCACTTCGTTGACGTGAAGGACCCAATCGACGGACTTTTTCAAACGGTCCATGTCCGTCTCGCTCGCGACGAGATATTGACGGTACGCTTCGCCGACTTCCTCGTTTTTGTCACGGTCTGATTTAATCACGTGGAGACGGTGGTCCGTCTCTAAGACGCCATCCATCAATTTGTCGACGTCTTCCATGAACGCTTTTCGCATTGGGAACTCATTCGTGACGAGCACGTCGTTCAAACGGGCGCGTGTCATGCCGATCGGATTGTGACGCAATTGGTTGACAAACGGCTTGATGACGAAGACACGGTCATGTTTGCACAGTTCGGTGTAATCTTGGACCCGCTCTTCATTGGCCGTAAAGACGATGTCACACTTCGCTGCGAGTGATGCGTAACGCGCGTAATGATTCGTGTCGGCCTCGGTATGGAACACGACCGGGATGTCGCGATAGTTGGCTTGCTTAATCAATTTTTCGAGCCATTGGCGCGAGTGTGAGCGCGGTGTCGCCATGTGTTCAAAACTTGTCGCCTCATCACCTGGAAGGATTGGGCTAATCATGAGGAACTCGATGTTCACACCTGCATTGACGAGCTCTAAAAACTCGGTGACCGTCTTGAACGTATGGACGTTACAGACGTGATTCCACATGTCGGCCCGTTCGACCGGTCCGACGAACGCCACATCGATGAGTTTCTTCTTATAATAAGTACTCCCGTTCGATGCTGGATATTCCGGTAAGTCGTTCGGGAAACGCGCGGTCGCCGCATCCCATTCTTGTTTGAGACCGGTGTTATACGTCTCAAGCTTTTGGTCATCCCAATATGGGAGTTGTGCTTTTTTCGTCAACGACGGCAAGTCATTGATGAGAATGACATCGCCTTCATCTAGCGGTTCTTTTTGTGAAATCCGTTCCCGTTCTGCACGTACCCATTTCGCGTGCTCTTGAACGTCGGACAATAATCGTCTTACATCCATTCAATTCGCCTCATTCTTTCATCATGTCGTATCGTAGGTTTCACACCTACACCCTCTGTCATAGTATCAAATATCAGATAGGCAAGCAATTTCAGTCAGATGACAATCGGACGACTTGCCATTCCCCTCTTTTGTAATACCCGACTTTCCTTCCCTGTAACAAAAAAACTCCCCTGAATCATCAGGAGAGTTTGACTGCTTATTCGGCTGCTACGTCGACGATGCGACCTTCCACTTTCGGCTCGACCGTGACAAGGCTTGCCACGTGGTCGCGCAAGTTTTCCCAGTCCGAGAGACCGAGGTCTTGGACTCGGCCTTCAGTGTAAGCAACACCGAGCTCCGCGAAACCGTCGCCGCCTTTCGCTGTGAAGGCGTTCGTTGCAACTTTATATTTCGTTGGTCCGTTTTCCACAAGTACCGGTGCTCCGTCTTTCATGTACTCGATTTTCGTCACGCGTTCGCCTGACGGTTGCGAGCTATCGTACGTCACTTTCAAACCAGCGACGTGAAGGAACCCACCGTTTTCATTCGGAAGCGGTCCGACACTGCGCTCGAACGTTTGGTAAATCTCTGTCCCTGTAAGGTCAGCGATGGCGAGCGTGTTTCCGAATGGAAGCGTCGTGAGCACTTCGCCGATCGTGATCTCACCTTCGTCGATCGCCGCACGGATGCCGCCGCCGTTTTGAATCGCGCCGATGACGTCAGGGCTGAACGTCTTCGCTTTCGCGAGCATGCCGTCCGTGATCAAGTTCCCGAGTGCCGTTTCGTTCTTACGAACGCTCACGCCAGTCGTGTTGTCTGGATCGCTCGTACGTGGGTTCGTGAGCGCTGCTGTTGTCGTGGCGCCAGTCGGTTGGTTTTTCAACTCATCAACTTCTTCTTTAAACGGTGCGAGGAGTTGAGTCGCTTTCGCGTCCGCCTCAAGCTTCGTCACATCGATTAAAGCACCCTCGTGGGCGACAACTTTTCCGTCATGGTCGAACGTGACGTCAAGTGTGCCGAGGTATTGGCTGTACTGGTACGCTTGGACGATCAACGTCGGGTTGTCCGTATCCGCATTCTTCACGACCGGTGCTGCGAGAAGCGAGTGCGAGTGTCCGCCAATGATGACGTCGATGCCTTCGACTTCTTCTGCGAGGATTTGGTCGTTGTCGACTGCTGGGTTGTCATCGTAACCTAAGTGCGTGACGGCGACGATTTGGTTGACGCCAGCTGCTTCGAACGCTGCGACAGCCGCTTTCGCTTCCGCGATGTAGTCTTGGAACTGGGCGTTGCCCGGGCTTGCGATTTCAGACGTCTCTTCTGTCGTGAGACCGAAGAATCCGACTTTGACGCCGTCCACTTCTTTGATGACGCCTTCATACAGACGACCGTTATACGGCTTGTCTGTCACCGCGTCACGGAAGAGCGGGTTCAAGTCTGTGTCTGCTGAGAAGTCGAGGTTCGAGCTGACGAACGGGAAGTTCGCGTAGCGGATGAACTTGGCAAGTTCGGCGTTGCCGTCTTCGTCGCCACCGAGATCGAACTCGTGGTTCCCGAGTGTCATCAAGTCGTACTTCATGTAGTTCATGAGTTTCAAGTCAGCCATTCCTTCAAACTTGTTGAAGTAAAGCGAACCTGAGAAAACGTCCCCAGCGTCAATCAAGAGTGCGTTCGGCTTCTCGGCGCGGACTTGTTTCACAGCTGTCGCGCGTTTTGGTGCCAAGTCGAGTGAAGCGTGCGTGTCGTTCGTGTGCATGAACGATACCGTGTTCCCACCGACCGAATATGGAAGTTCAGCTTCGATTGTGCGGCCATTGCTCGTAAATTTCGCATGCGCCGTGAACGAACCGATTTTAGATGTATCGATGCCGTGAACACGGACGAGACGCTCGACCGTACCGTTCGCGAAGCGAACATCGAGACGAAGTGCGCTCGGCACGTTCTCCCCTTGTTTGAACGAGAGTGCTTCTCCCGGTTCGATGGCAACCGGATAGTTCAAGACGCGGACACGCTTCTCGACTTTAATCCCCTTGCCGACCACGATCCCTTTCGCCGTTTGATATGTACCGAGTTTGTTCAACTTCACCGATGATTTGTACCAATGGATTTTGGCACCTTGATATGTCTTGTCGAGCGTGGCGTCGAGGTCGCCTCCGCGGACGAAGTCGGCTTTCAGTTTGACCGTCTTAACTTTTGGTGCCGCGTCAGCTGTCGCTGCCGGAACGATCGATGAAGCGGTGATAGCCGCCACAGCGAGTGAAGCGTACAACTTGTTCGTTTTACGTGTGAGCATTTGATTTTCCCCTTTCAAATGTGGTGAAGCAGAACTAAAACGAATGATAGCGCTTACAATGTCCGACGGATGATAATCGGCCTTGCTCCCTATTCCGTCTTCAGACCTATCGTTTCAGAGACCACTTTCCTCTCTAAACATATCCAATTCCACTAGTAAATACAATTAATTTTTCGTTAATTCCGTGTATCTTTTCCAAAAAATCCCCCGATTGCAACATCGAGGGATTCCATGGAAATTAAAATACGATAGGCAAAAAGACCTTATTCGGTTTCAATCAGTTCATGAAGCTGGGTGAACGGACTCGACGCCCCTGCCTTCAAATGCCCGTGCTCGATTTCTTGGAGACGGAGCGCCTCGAGCTGCATCTTCGAGGCCGCGCCCCACTTGTTTGGCCCACAATCACGAAGGGCAACCGTCCGGACCATGAGTTCCGTCGCGTCATCCGTGGCATCGAACTCGACCCAAACTTGGTTCGGTCCGCCCCAGGCGGCGATGTCTTCAGATAAATAGAGAACGGCGTCGACCCAAATCTCATAGCGCATCCGCCCCAAGCCAAGCGACGACCGCTTCTCGAACGGGTTGAGCACGTTCAAATTCAAACGATACGTCTGTCCCGGTTTCGTCGTCAGGATTTGTGAATACGCCATATGGTCGCCTTTTTGCATCGTGTTCGCCTCGAGGTGGTATGACACGTTCGTCGTCAAGCGCCGGACGGTCAACGGGATCGTCGTCTTGTCCAAACGGCCGCTCGTGATGACCCCATCGAGCGCCATCCACCCTTGGTCGAGCGTCGGATGCATATAGTCACGCATCGTGTCCCGCTTGTTCACACCCCAGAACGCGAGCACCGGCCACTCGTTCCCGATCACTTCATAGAACAGTTTGGCGTATAACCGATCCCCATAATCTGGCATCAAGAACAGCTCGAGGATGGCGCGCGCGTTGAACGGGATATACGTCTCGAACGCGACATCGCTCTCGGCGAGTACTTGCTGGTGCCAGACGCCCATCCGATACTCCCAATACAACAAGTCGTACGGGTCGTAGCCGTGCAGCGTCTCAGTCGTCAAATTGACCGCGGCCACGTAGGACGTCCAAAGCGAGACAACACGCTCGTCTTCCCGCGACTTCCATGAATAGCAACGAATCGCCCCTTCGACCGTGAACTCGGCCGGCAGCGTTCGATTCTTCCGATAAAATGCCCGGCCGATTTCAAGGATGTTTGAGCGCAAGTGACGCGTCGGCCGGTCTTTGTACAGTTTCATATATTCGTACGCGTGGGCATGACCGTGACGTGACGTCACACTTTGGCGCAACATCGTCCGGAACGACCGCGTCTCCTCGGCGCGTTCGAACGCCCGGTCATCGACCGGGATGACGCGATGACGAAACTGGAGATCACGCGCCATCATCGACGCAACTTCGACATCGATATCGAGCGACTCGACGTGATGGCCTTCCGTCACGTTCTGATACGTGAACGTCTCGATGTTCGCGAGGAACGGTTTGAGGAGCGCCAACGACAAACGACTGTCAATCCCGGCCGTGAGCGAGAAAATCATGCGTTCGTCCGACTCGAGTAGTTGATGGAGCTGATTGTCGAACCACGTCCGAAGTGGTTCGATGGCCGCCTCGACCGGCAACGCATCGAGCGGACGCCGTGGATAATAGCGTGTCATCCGGTTCGTCTCGTCCACGAAATGGTTCGGGACGAGAATTCGAATCGACTTATAAATCGTGAAATGACCTGGCAAGTGATAATGGTTATGGTGTCGCAACTCGTCCGAACAGAGCGGGTGCGCCTCAGACTGGACGTCTTCTTGTAACAGTTCGAGATGCGACGCCGCTCGGAGCGGTGCTTCCGTCGTGAAGTAGACACCTCGCATCCCGGTGGCATCATGATAGAGGCGAACCGATGTTTCATCACCCCGAATCAACACGTAGCGGCCACCCATGAAGTCAAGCGTTTCATGGAAGGTATCCACGTCTTGCCCGTTCAATCGTTCGAGCACCCCTATCCGGTCACGCTGTCGCGCTCGGATGTCGAGGATGTCCCCGAAAGCGAGCAGCCAACGGTCGCCTTCTTGAATCAAGTCGACCGGACTGAGCGGGTCATAATAGAAGAAATCGCCATTCGGCAAAGTGATTGTTTCCCATTCTTCACGGTTTAGCCGTGTGGCGGTCATTAAAAATCCACGTTGATAAGCTTGCATCGTTTTTCCCTCATTCTATAGAAAATTCGTTCCTCGATTCCAAAAAAAGACGAGCACCGGTCGTGCCGGCGACTCATCGACTCTGACTGATAATGGTCATCCAAATATTGGAGAAGACGCCAGCCGTCTTGGCATAATCCACGGGATCAGCCATGTTAAGTTGGACGCCGTTCTGATAGACAAACAAATGCGTCACCGTCCCACCCCCGGACGCCCCGATCGTGATGCCCCGTTTCGTGAGCGTCTCATCCGGTTCGGCGATAATGGAGACGACCGAATCGGCCCGATCGCGCCGGACAACGATGTAGCCCCGCGTCGGTTCAATATAGGCTTGGGTGAAGCCGAGCGGTTTATGACTCCCGTTCGCATGTATGTATAGTCCTTGCGGATCAAGCCGCAACGCCATGCCGCTGAATCTCAACTCACTCCCCGATGTGGACGGATGCAACATCCCGTCCGCCTCGGCTTCCTGGTTTTGTTCGTAAATGACCCCCACTAATACCAGACAGACCAGGACGAACGTCCTGATGAGAAGTTGAAACTTTTGCCTCTGTTTTCGTTGTGTTCGACTCATAATTCCCCTCCAAATTATAAAGTATCCACTAAAAAAATAGAACAATATAATCATACCGTACTTGTTTTAAATTTCCATAATAAATTGGGATTAATATGTATTTATTGAAGCTTCATACATAGTAAAACCAATAGAGTTCTGTGATATCGGTTCTACTATGTCTCGTCCATCATCAAAACGTATGCGTGACCTGCACGTCGTCTGTCCGATTGCGGGGAGACGAACGATCCTTTCACGACTATCAAACAGGAAGATGAAAGGACAAACAATAAGATCAAGCTCATCAAACGGCGTGCATATAGCTACCGGAACCTAGAACGTTTCTTCTACAGTCTTCAGATTTGAAATCGGTCGAACTAGTGTCAACTACGGTTTATTGTGATGAACTAACTTTTACACTGTTAACAAGAATTCATTTTCCATTTTTAATAAACATTAGAAATAAAGAATCTCTCATTTCTATATAATGGTTTTGTTAAAGGAGGAGAATTCTTATGTATAAAAAATGGTTCATGGTTTTCGTCATCGCTCTCGTCACATTGATTACGGGAAACGTCGAGGCGTCGTCGTTTCCATATAAGACGCTCGAGTCAACTCCATTGAAGGTGTCCGCAAGTTCTAAAGCGAAAACAATCCAAACTCTCAAAATGAACACGAACGTCTCACTCATCTCGACACAAAACGGATGGGCCAACGTCCAAGTCGGCAAGACGAAAGGATACGTCCCGTTCAAGAGTATCCTGCCCCTTGAAATCCCAATCAAAAATCATGATAGCTATCATCAGGTCATGACATATAAAGGGACTGAGATTGCCAGTGTCAACGGAAAAAGCGCGAAAATCGCTCCGGCGTTGCTCCCTTTCTTCAAACAGAACGCTGTGGCGCTACGAAGCACGCTCGCAAAGCCAATCATACAAAACAACACAATCGTGGGATTCGAACGATTGGCACTCGGCCAATTCGTGCAGGTCAAGACTCCAATTATCATTGATCGGAATGCCGCTGCACGAATTCAGAGTTTAAAGTTGCCCGGAGGACCCGTTACAATTACGACAGCCGCCCCACTCCGGCAAGTGATCCTAGAAGGGTGGGGGTTCGAGCCCTACAAACAGACGTCACAATGGAACGTCACGTTGAATGGTACGATTCACCAATTCCACTCAAACACGCGATTTACGCTTCGGGGGAAAGGAACAATCAATCGTTGGGACATCCATCAGGCTCAACTCTCTTATGATTTACCTATTACATACAATGGAGAGATTGGTTTCTTAAACGTTAAACATGCAGACGTCGTATTGCGCGGCACATCAACCTTTAAAGTCAGAGCTGTATCCGCTCCAACGAAAACGCATATCCTCGATGGACCGAACGGGTTACTTGGTGTCACTAAACCAAACCTTGTGATACAAGGTAAACGAATGGGCGCAGACGAAAGGGCGATTGCTACAGCATTACAAAATGTGACTGCCGCTAAACTCACTCAGCTACTTAAACAAATGAACATCGAACATAAATCAAATCATATGAATGACTACGTGAAAGCATTTAAATTGAACGAGACAGCCGGACCAAACAAGTTGTTCTTCACGACAAAATCCGACATCTCGTTTGTAGTCAGTGCGGTCGATCGCACGCTTGAATTCAATCAGTTCAGTGAACCGTTTGTTACATTGAACAATCCATCGAATCGAATCCAAATTCAGATGAAGAACATCCAGTATAATTCTTGGGCTAATCCGATTTATCATAAGCGTATCGTGAATGCTCTAATTGGAAAATCCGGCCTCATCACAATCTCGTTCAAAGGTCCAGAACAATCTGTCAGCGAGTTTGCGCGACTGGAAAAACAGGGTCGCTACTTTATCTATAATCACCCTCACGGTCCCGGAACGTTCCGTGTTGTCTCGATTGATGGCAAGAAAATTAATGGCTTCACGTATGTTATTGAGATGGGACGCTATTCGTACGACGAGCATAACCATTTCAATAGGGAAGAGCTCGTTCGTATTGGCGATAAGACGCTCGACTCTTACAATCAAGTACCGCCTGCATTCGAAGTCAAAGTCGTAAAAGGGTTGCGCGGTTCCAATTCATATTTAGCGATCCGCTCAAACGACAACCAATGGCTCAAGCGCGTGTATGGATACACGTTACAAGTCAATAAAAACTACTGGGCAGATGGCCGACTCAGTTCGGACGCAGTCGACCTCGCCGGCTGGGACCCAAAACAGACAATTATCTTATCGCAACTCGACGGAAAATTGAACGATACTTTGACCATCAAAGCATTCGGCTATCAAGACGCAAAACAAAAATAAGACAAGGTCATCTCGCGCGCGGGATGACCTTGTCTTATTTCGGTTGGCTGATAATCGTGACTCAGGCGTTCGAGAACTGCCCCGCAATCATCGTATAATCGGACGGTTTTACTTTAACGGAGTTGTTCTCAAAATCCGAGGTCAACCACACATTACGATGATGAACTAGACATAGTAAAACCGATAGCGTCAAACGCTACCGGTTTCAAGATGGCTCAGCCCGAAGGCCTTGCTCTATTTAACCCTAAGGGAGGGTCAATGAAGGTCAACGCTAATTACTTAGCGATGTTCACCGAAGTGAACAATGGGTGTTTGTTGTTCTCGAGGTCGAGGACTTCGAACGCAGCGCCTGGTTTGAGCGTGAGCGTTTGAGCTGTCTCGGCCGGAGTCAACACACGGTCAATCGTGATTTGGACTTGGTTCGACTGCGATCCCATGATTTCTGTGACTGTCGCAGATTTCGAGAGATCTTTGTCGCCAACGAGGACTTTGAAGTCTTCGTAGCCATCTTCGATTGAGTACTTCGCGATTGACTCATCGAACGTGAGCGTGATGACCGCGTAGTCGCCCGATACGTTGTTCGACGTGAGGACCGCAGACGTCAAGCCTGGAAGGTCGTTCTCCGCGAACTTCTCGTTCAACGAGACTGTATCCATGACGTTGCCCACTACATCCTTGATGTTTTGGATCACGAACGCATATTTACCAGTCGTTTGAATCGCGCCTTCTTTGAGCGTCAACTTGATGACGTCGCGATCTTCATCCGTGAAGACAGCTTTCTCGGCGATTGCCTTGCCTTCAATCAAGAAGTTGCCCAAGTTGAGTGACGATGGGTCGAGCTTCTCGCTGAACTTGAGGTAAAGCGTGCTGTTGTCCTTCTCTTGGAAGTAGTAGCCATCGAACGTTGGCTTCTCTTTCTCGATTGGGCTCGAGACAATTGAGAACTTGATTGATTGCTCAAGGCTCTCGTTGCCGACGACATCCTTCACGAGGTTAGCCGGAAGTTTAACTGAGTAGTTTCCAAGCTCAAGATCCGAGATTGGCGTCTTGATTTGGTTCTTCGAGTAATACGAGGCGTCAGTCCATGCCGCCACTTTCTTCTCGACACCGTTCGGCGTGATGTACGAACCGTACATCTTACCGTCGCTGTAAGCACCATGCTTGAGTTCTTCAGAGAACGTGAGGACGAGGTGGTTCTTGCCGTCGATGACTTCCACTTTCGCATCTGTCACAGTCGGAGCCATCTCATCGTTCGTGAAGTTAACCAATTTCGTTGACGCAGCGCCGTAGTTGCCAGCAAGGTCGCGGAAGTGAGAAACTTTCACGTCGATTTGACCGATGAACGAGTGGTCGCGGACAGTGAGGACTTTGCCTGACTCATCGAGCCATGCGTTGTCATCAAGGTCAGCTTCGATTTCGCCGTTTGTGAGCGTGATTTTCGCGACGTGGTTGTAACGGTCCACGTAGACAGCCTCAGAGAATGTGACTGTGAGGTAGCCTGGTTTCGACGAAGACATGCCGACGACTGAAGGGTTGACCGCGTCGATGACTTTCTTCTGAACGATCTTCGTCACTGGGTTTGGCGAGATGAAGTTGCCAGCGAAGTCACGGAGACCGACGAGCGTCAACTTGTAGTCTTTGCCTGCGACGAATTGCGCATCTGACAAGTCAAGGATGAACGATTTGCCGTCCCATGAGAGTTTGTCGACGTCTACTTTGTAGCCAGCGCCAGAAGCATCTTTCAATTCGAGTTTCTTCTCGAGCTCATCTTCCGAGTCAACGTTGACCGGCTCGGAGAACGTGAACTTCACGCGGTTGTTTTCAAGGTACTCAGGGTCGTTAAGGACCGGGCGTACGTTGTCTTCGAACGTGTAGATTTCTTTGAACGGTACGAGCGCTTTACCGTCGAGTCCTTCAATCTTCGAGCTAGCAAGCACAGCGTAGCGGCCATCGAATGTCTTCTCGGCGCGAACGACGAGCGTTTTGCCGTCTTTCGAGAGTGTGCCGCGAAGTCCTTTGAGGCGTTGCGCGTCTGGAATGTGATCGATTTCGACCGTTCCATCTTTGAGCATGCCGTTATAAAGGAGTGTGCTCGCGTCTACCGGTTTCGAGAAGTTGATTTCAAGTTCCTTCGCATTGAGCAACTTGACGCTCGACACCATCGGAGCTGATTCAACAACTTTATACTTGAACGATTTTGAGACCGTTCCGTACGCTTTGTTCGTGTACGTGAAAGTCGCCATGAACTCGCCGACTTTCGATGTGTCGATACCAGACCATGAACCTGGTTTCATATAGACGCGATCTGCGAACTTGACCGGCTGTGTGCGGATTCCTGAAACGGCTTCCCCTTTTTCGAAGACGAGCATTTCTTTCGGTCCGACCACTTCTTGGGCATAGTTCAAGACGCGAATGCGTTTCTCGACTTTGATGCCTTTCCCTTTGACGAAACCAACCGCCGTTTGGAAGACTCCCAATTTGTTCATGTTGACTGAAGACTTGTACCAGTGGATCTCTGATCCGTGATACTTCTTGTCAAGCGCTGCATCCAAATTGCCTTGGCGTACATAATCTGAACCTAGCTTGACGACGGGCATTGCTGCTGAAGCCGACATTGCTGGTGCGACTGCTGCCGCTGTCACTGCAAACGCTGCCGCTGCTGTGACAAATTGTTTTTTGTTTGCCATCTTGTTTAAATCCTCCCTTTGGTAAAATGCGATTTCTGCGTCTTCGACTTTCTCGGTCCTCTCGATCACTCCTCAGACACCCTTACTGCCCGAGTTATGTATAGCATCGATAGGACTCGAGTCATACAAAAACAGGTATCTAAAACCATACATTGACTTTTAGCCTATGCATCGTCCCAGATTGCTTACATCCATAATATACATAACGTTTCCAGTTGAAACAAGCGAATTTTTAGCGAAAAAGGGAAATGATAATGCATTTTCATGATTTTATTTAGAATAAACATTCTGCGTTCGATTAATTACCAGTGTAACAAAAATCGCATTAAATCAACAAAGTAAGCGCTATCAATAAATAAACTCAAGATCAGACTTCCGTCATCAGGTTAGATTTTTATAAATACACCTAATAAAATATAATTACCAATTATTTTTTTGTATTTTACAATAGAAGATAAATATTAACCATTAAATACCATATAATTATGTGGATAACGTTTTTTAATAAACCATTTCGTTACCAGTTCATGCTTTATTGGATTCATAAATAAATCATTACACTTTTCGAATAGGACTTTTGAAGGTGAGTCCAATGGACGATACACAAAAAAATGAAGGGCTTTTCGCAGAAGTGTTTGATTTTATCCAGTAAATGGATATTGGATTACGGGGATTGTTGTTGTACACAACACCGATGCTCCTTATTTTTGAGAACAAAAAAAATCGCCCTTCTCCTATGAAGGGCGATTAAAACTGATGGGGATTAATAACCGACGAAACTGAGTGATTCCATGAATGCACGTTTCTCCGCAGCATAGAGTGGCCATTCGATGACGTCCTCACTGCCTTCCACCGTCACAACGATTCGGTTCTCGGGACGAACATTCGCTTTCACGAATTGGACGAGCTTCGCATCCGGTTTGAACTCAACGTATTCCGCGACCGTTCCATCCTCGTATTCAATGTACTCGATGTCGTCTTGATCAAGGTTCACTTTATACGACTTGCTGCCGACTTTCAGGCGGAGCGTGTCCATTTCAAGGAAACCATCTTCCGATTCGATGTTGAGGAAGAACTGCATGCTCGCTTTCGACGGTGAACCGTAGAAGACCGGCGCGAACGTCTCCGCATAACGGAACTCCCCATAGCTATCGAGCACTTCACGGTGGACCGTCACCGGACCTGGGAAACGATAGAACTTGTTATAGAGCGCATGTTGGACGCCGAGTTTGAGCGTGCCGCCTTTATTGCCAGCGCCGTCAATCGCATACAACGAGATCGCTTGCCCTCGTTTTTGTTTTGGGATTTTAATCGCGAATTTTCCAGTCGACATGACCGGCGCTTTGTAAAGTTTCGTTCCGATTTGGGCATAGACTGTCGCATACGCCTCGGCCGTCCCTGTGATCGATGTCGATGTCGTCGTCACGCTCTGCGCGACACGCGGGCGTGCTGGAGCCACACCGTCTTTAATGACTTTCGTCGAACGCGTGACGCTTGTCGCGCCTTTCGCGTCGACCGTTGTCGCACGGATGACCGTTCCGATTGGAAGGACGACCGTCGCACGGCGATAGACGCCTTTCGCGTCATAGCGCGCCGTGTACGAAGCTGCACCGACTTGGAGTGTCACTTTCGCGCCAGGCGTTCCTGTCACGACGATTTGACGAGCCGAGTTATTGACCGTTCCGATTTTCGGCGTCGCCGGACGTGCGGCCGGATCGACGGCGACAACGACTTCCGTCGTCTCACTGACGTTGCCCGCGGCATCACGCAAGCTGACCGAGATCCGTTTGCCGACCGATTGCGGGCTCATGTTGAATTGAGCCGTCCCCGCTTCCGTGACGACACGCGTGTACACTTTGCTGTTGATGCCGATCAATGCTGTCGTGCCAGCCTCTCCTTCAATTACAAGTGACTTCGACGTATGGAGTGGCGTCGAGACGACAGGTGCGAGCGGTGCTGTGACGTCGACCGTCTCGACGACTGGTGGTTCTTCTGTTGATCCTTCTGCTTGCGCTTGGAGCGGCAAGAGTGGCGAGACGATGAGTGAACCGGCTAAGAACAATTTCAAATACGATGAATGATTCATGACTTTCCTCCATTATGTAGGTTTTACAGTTAATTGGTCGAATACCAAATTCTATTGTAATAATTCGACTTCATACAATGACGGATTTTTAATAAATCAGGTAAATGATTTCACAAAAAAACTGCTTTAGTTTCCCAAAGCAGTTCACGGTTCTCACACCTCATGAATCATTGTTGACTGGCCGCCTTGCCAGAGCCACGTGTCTTCTTGTTTCACATAGACATGCAACACCCAGAACCGGCCTTCGTAAGCGTTCGTCCCGAGAATGAAACGCTCCTCGAGCAACAGTTGCACGAGCGCGATCTCACCAGCCACCGTCTCGTCGAACGTGACGGTCTCCTGCGTAATCCACTGGACAGACGCCGGGTCAACGAACTGGTCTAAAAATGTTTCTTTATCGAACTGACGTCCGCTCGAGTCGACGTAACGAAACTCGTCATGCATGATGCCGCGCATCGCGTCCAGGTCGCCCTTGACTTGAAGTTCGGCCCGTTCGTCAGAAAGTTGTTTTAAGTTGATTGTTTCCATTGATGTACCTACCTTTCGCGTCCATCATAACATACTCGTATGCTCGAGTCGTCTCACTTGTAATGGTCATCTTCATTGTTCGATTGAATGTAACCACATCGGTAGTATTCTTTTTCTTATCCTCTATTCCCTGTATACTTATCAATATACAGTTAATCCCATTTCGAGAGGACTATGCTTATGGATTTGATCGACCCGTTCATCTGGCAACTCGTCATCGTCCCTATCCTCACCATCGGGACCGGTGTCCTTATTGCATTACGATTCGAAAAGTCTTATATCGCCCCGCTCATCACGTTGGTGCTCAATCTCGCAATTGAAATGACGATGGGCCTCGCGTACTACGGGACGCTCACTTCTCCATCGTCTTGGAATTGGCTTTTCCCGATTCCCTCGTTTCTCGTAGCCTATACGTTTCTCAGTAAACGGAAAACTGAGCGCCAGACAGAAAAACATTCCTGAGCCCTAATCATTCTGACAGTTTCAATATTGACATTCTTGCTTCAGCCCGTTAAAGTAACGATAACATTCATACGAACTCGCGATGAGAAAGAAGAGTAGCGTGAAGATTCGTCTCCAGAAAGCCGGTGGTCGATGCGAACCGGTGACGTGTCTCACGTGAATGGGCTTTTGAGCGTTCAGACCGATACGTAGGCTCTGACGGGTCCTCCCGTTACCGAGGATAGCGAATGATTGTTCGCGATGAGTGGGGGGGAACTCCCCCAACGAAGGTGGCACCACGGGTCCCCCGTCCTTCATGTCTTTTTTAGACATGTCGGGCGGGGGACTTTTTTTATTTTTAAGGAGGAGATCACATGAAACAACTCATCATCAACGGCGACGAACTGACACCGGTGGCCATCTTTCATCGATTAGAGGGAGATCGGAAAGTACTGCTCGAGAGCCGCGCCGAAGGCAAGCATGGCCGTTACTCGATTATCGCCTCCAATCCGGTCGAGACGATTCGCGCCAAAGGCAACGAATTGACCGACGCATCCGGCACGATGCACACGGACGACCCGCTCGCCTTGTTATCGGAACTAGTTTCGCGAGACACGCCGGATGCCCCCTATCCGTTCATCGGCGGTGCCGTCGGCTATATCGGCTATGACATGCAACGCGTCTATGAACCGATTCCGAATACACCTAGCGAGACTCGCGGTTTGCCAGATGCCTTGTTCCAACGATATGAGACGGTCGTTCTCTATGATCACGTCGAGGAGCAGGTCATCGTGATCGATACCGGGGATGATGATGCTGAGAAGCGACTCCACCACATCAAACTGGCACTCGAGACGGCGAAGACACACGAGCTCGCCCCTGTCGTCCGCACGAGTGAACGGGTGTTGACCGGGAAAGATGAATTCGTCGAACGCGTCTTGCAGGCGAAAGAAGCCATCCTCGCCGGTGAGGTGTTCCAACTCGTCTTGTCCCAACGCATCGACGCGACGTTCACCGGCGACCCGTTCCACTTCTATCGGACGCTCCGGAAACAGAACCCGAGTCCGTACTTATTCTATATCGACCTAGGCGAGGCGATCGTCCTCGGGGCGTCCCCGGAGAGTCTCGTTCGCGTCGAGGGAAATCGCGTCTCGACAAACCCGATCGCCGGCACGCGCCCCCGTGGCAAAACGGTCGAAGAAGACGTTCGTCACGCCGCTGACCTCGTGAAAGACGAGAAAGAACTCGCCGAGCATCGGATGCTGCTCGACCTCGGTCGCAACGACATCGGCCGGGTCGCAAAAGTCGGCTCGGTCACGATTCCGAAACAGATGGAAGTCGAGCGCTTCAAAAACGTCATGCATCTCGTCTCCGAGGTCGAGGGCGAACTGCGTGACAACTTGAATCCGATTGATGCGTTACGTGCCTGTCTCCCGGCCGGTACCGTCTCCGGCGCCCCGAAGATTCGGGCGATGCAGCTGATTGACGAATTGGAGACGGTGAAACGCGAAGTATATGCCGGGGCCGTCGGGTATCTCGACGTCCGGGGCGGCTATGATTTCGCTCTCGCCATCCGGACGATGGTCGTTCAAGGAGATACGGCCTACGTCCAAGCGGGCGCCGGTATCGTCTACGACTCGGACCCGGTGTCAGAATATGAAGAGACGTTGCATAAAGCCAAATCCCTTTTGGAGGTGTTCGCATGATTCTACTTATCGATAACTACGACTCGTTCACGTACAACGTGTATCAAGATGTCGCCCGGTTCAGCGACGTGACGGTCATCCGTAATGATGAACTGACAATCGACGCGATCCGCGACCTCAATCCGGCTGGCATCATCATCTCTCCGGGTCCAGGTGGCCCACTGGATGCCGGTGTGTCGCTCGACGTCGTCCGCTCTTTGTCTGGCACCATCCCCATCCTCGGCGTCTGTCTCGGTCATCAAGTCATCGCCGAAGCGTTCGGGGGGACGGTCGGACGGGCCGAGCAGGTCATGCATGGGAAGACGTCCGTGATCGAGACAATACCGAGCGTCTTGTTCGATGGGAATCCGAGCGAGGTCATGCGCTATCATTCGCTCGTCGTCCAAGAGACGGACCTCATCGTAACCGCTCGCACGACGGACGGTGTCATCATGGCACTCGAGCATCCCGAACACCCGACGTATGGCGTCCAGTACCATCCCGAGTCGATTGGCACACCGGACGGACGCGACCTGTTCGAGCGCTTCGTTGAGATTTGCCATACAAAAAGACCGAGGAACGTGTCCTCCGTCTGAGTACTAATTCATCGATTCGCCAACACTTTGACGTCATCCCCGTCCGAGACGAGGAATAATTTTCTCGGTTCGACTTCTGCCTTGAAATCGAGGTTAATCGTTCGAGCCGCGGACCGGTCTTTCACCGCCGCATGTTCGCTCGCGATTAGCTGGATTTGATTTCGTTCACGGCTCGCCAAAGCGAAGCGCACTTTGAACTCTTGTTCAAAGCTTTGCAAGCCTTGGTGAAACGATTGTCGTTTCGCTTCAAATTCTTGGCCAATAGCGTTCACTTGTTTTGTCGCTTGTTCAATCGTTTCTTCGGGATCACCTAACATGCGCATCGCATGAATTTCGCCTTGTAGACTAAGAAGGAACATATAGACGAGCTCTTCGTACTCTTGAAACTCACCGATGACATCTTTCATTGCCTTAATTTTAGTCGCTTCTTTGAACACGAGCGCCCGTTTCTTCAGGTCATACAACTTCCCGAGTGGGCCATCGATATGTTTGAGCAACGCATAGACCGTATCGATGTCCGTCTTATAGTTGTTTTCAAGTTGATGGGTGATTTTGCTGTCGACAGTATCTGTTTTCAAGAACACGTACACCCGGTCCAAATAGTTGAACGAACTACGGGCTTGTCCGTGATACTCGTTCAGTTTCATCGTGACCAACTTGCTAACAATCGTCTCAATCTTGTCTAGTGCCTGTTTGATTTCGCGTAAATGTTCCTGGGCGACGACGGTCGTCGCTAAGTCTAAGGCGATTCGCCGCACTTGGAGTGGGTTCACTTGTTTCAAATTCGCTTGCGCTTTAATTGCATTTTTCCCGTCCACCGCGAAGGCTCGCCAATACCCGTCTTCTTTTGATTTCCTTAAGGAATAGACACCTTTTTTCAAAGCGCCCTCCACTTCAGGTGAGAAGACGAGTTCGTACGTAGGTTTTTTACCGAGCGATTGCATCGCAACCGGGACGCCGACGGATTGAACCACCCGTTTCAATAATTGTACCGTGTCTGACCCGACCGTAATCTCTTCTTTATTTGAGACGTCATCCAATACGATTGGCAAAACGGTTGCCGATTGCTCATCTTTGACCAATTCATGCGCTGCGCTAGATGGTTCAATTTGAATAACTTCTGCGTCGAGCGGGACGGGTTCTTCAGTCAATTGCTGACGCTTCTTCCAAACGAGGATAGTGACCGCTACGAATGCAATACCAAGCAATATGTACAAGTATTCCATGTGAGTTCCCCCTTAATCATTGTATCTAGTATAAAGGGAAATGAACGCTTCAGGTACGATAATGCATAGAAAGACCGAGGAACGTGTCCTCGGTCTGAGCGTCAGGCTTTCAAGAAATCTTCAAATTGAAAATCATGCTTGTCGAGCATGATTTGGTCCGACGTGACACCGTTTTGACGCAACGTCGCAATCGTCTCATGCAAGAAATCATCGCTACCGACCACATAAAACAACCCATCTTTGTCTGCGGTGAGCGTTTCGACACGCTGATAATAATCCGGACGACTGTCGACGAACTCGGCCGTGAAGGCGGCTGTTGACGCGAATACATCGCTGAACAGATAATCCTGTGAGGAATCGACGTTCAACGAATGAAGGTGCGGCACGCCTTCCCCATTCGCCAAATACGCGAGCACGAGCGGACGGAACGTCGCAATGCCGACACCCGACGACAACAGATAGACGTTCTTCCCCTCCCGTTTCAACGGAACGTTCGAATGCGTCTTGAAGATGGCGACCTTGTCCCCGATGTTCATGTCACGCAAGATTGATTTAAACGTCGAGCATTCCGGTTTGACCCGGGTCGTGATACCGATTGCGCCTTCATGCGGCAACGTCGAGATCGACATATGGCGAATCAACGTCCGGTTCGGTCGATCTTCCTTGTTAAATCCCTCGAGCGCGAAGTGTGTGTGCGCCCCTTCTTCCCATGTGAAGCCAGCCGGCAGTTCAAGTTTGAACGTGTAGGTGTCTTTTGATTCCTCCACGACTTGTTGAATCGGTGTCCAGTAAATCTGCATCGAATCCCACCCTTTCTTTAATAGACTGCGATTGGCCCATATGGCCCTTGAATAATCTCCAGTTTCGTCTCGAATATGTCAGATAGGATGTCTGCATCCATAATCTCCTCGACCGTACCGAAGGCGGCGATGTTCCCGTCTTTCATCGCACAGATGCGGTCCGAATATTTCGCTGCGAAGTTGATGTCATGGAGCACCGTGACGATTGTCCGTCCGAACTCGTCAGCGACGTGGCGCAAGTACTCCATCATCTGGACCGATCGAGCGATATCGAGGTTATTGAGTGGCTCATCGAGGAGCACGTATTCCGTCTCCTGACAGAGCACCATCGCGACGTACGCCCGTTGGCGCTGTCCACCCGACAATTCATCGAGATAGCGATGCTCGAGCGACGTCAAGTCGAGGAAGTCGATATATTTCGAGATAATCCGTTCATCCTCTTGCGTCAACCGCCCTTTTGAGTACGGGAAGCGTCCGAAGCCCGCGAGCTGACGGACGGTGAGACGCGTCACGAAATGGTTCTCTTGCCGTAAGATCGTGACGATTTTCGCCAAGTCTTTCGATTTCGCGCTCGACACGTCCAGGCCGGCGACATGGATTTGACCTTCATCCAAGTCGAGTAAACGGCCAATCATCATGAGCGTCGTCGATTTCCCAGCCCCGTTCGGTCCAATCAACGACGTGAATCCAGCTTTCGGGATGTCGAGATTGATCGGTCCGATTTGGACGTCATCCGTATATGTTTTTTGTACTTGTTCAAGTTGAATCATAATGACCTCTTCCGTAAAATCACCGCTAAGAAAATCACGCCGCCGAACAGTTCGATGATGACGGACACGACACTCGGTGTATTGAGAATGTGATACATAAAGAAATACGCGCTCGTCAGAACGAAGAAACCAAGCGCGAACGCCAGCGGAAACACGTACTTATGATCGTACGTCGCTGCCACTTGATAGCTGAGCGTCGCCACTAAGAATCCGAAGAACGTCAACGGTCCAATCAGCGCCGTCGATACCGACATGAGGAGCGAGATTAAGACGAGCGTAAAGATGACGCTCCGGCGATGGTTCACCCCGAACGATGTCGCCACGTCTTTCCCGAGTGCGACGACGTTCAAGCGATTGGAGAAGCTATACAATAAGATCCCGACGACAATCACAATCGGGATGACAATCGGGAAGTAGGCGGCATCGGCATGCATCACCGAACCGAACAGACGGGCCTGCAGAACGTCGAACTCGGACGGCGCGAGCATGCGGCGCATGAACGAAGACACCGAGTTCAAGCCGGTCCCGATGATAATGCCGATGAGAAGCATGAGTTGCAGATTGCCATATTTCCCTGACAAGAGCCAGCCATACAAGAGCAGACTCATGAGCACCATGAGGCCCACCTGAGTCAAAAAGGCACCGGTTCCCGAAAAACCGATTAACGCCCCTGCCCCGAAGAAGAAGATCATGCTCGTCTGAATCGTCGAGTAGAGTGCGTCGAACCCGAGTAACGATGGCGTGATAATCCGGTTGTTCGTCACCGAATGAAACGCAACTGTCGCCATGCTTTGACAGAGCGCGGCAATCGCCATCGTGATGACGGCGACAATCCGACGCTCGACGACCGGGACGAACGACGGCGAGTCGAACGGGACCGGATTGTTATAGACGAGCAACCCGAACGCACAGAGTAATCCGCCGATGATGAAGAAGGCAAGGAATAGCCAGTAGCGGCGCTGTTCTCGTTTCGAACGGAACGCCGTCGCACACCGTTCTTCTGTATGCACGGATCGACCATCGACATCATACGCTACCCGTGGCTTCGTCTTATTTTCAATAAGTGTGCTCATCGTACCTCTCCCGTCTTCCGTTGTCTCATGAGAATCGCGATGAACACGATTGATCCGACCGTCCCGAGAATGAGTGATACCGGCAATTCGAACGGCATGATGATCGTCCGCGAAACCAAGTCGCTGACGAGGACCGTTCCCATCCCGATGACGCATACCCATGGCAAGTTGCTGCGCAGGTCATCCCCGCGAAACATCGAAACGATGTTCGGAACGATTAGCCCGAGAAACGGCAGATTGCCGATGACCGTCGCCACGACCCCGACCGCGAGTGCAATCAGTCCCGTCGCAATCAAGATGAGGCGGTTGTAGTTGACGCCGAGGCTCGTCGCGATGTCTTCTCCGAGTCCAGCGAGCGTCAAGCGATTCGCAAGGATGAAAATGAAGAACGTGACGAGGATGATGAGCCACAAGTATTCATAACGTCCGACCTGCACCGATGCGAACGACCCGACGAACCAACCTTCGATCGTCTGGCTTGCTTGAAAGAATAGACCGAGAAACGTTGACACGGCCGAGACGACCGCCCCGAGCATGAGTCCAATAATCGGGACAATCAACGACGAGCGAAGTTTGACCGAGCGCAGAAACCAGAAGAAGACCATCGTTCCGATGAATGAAAAGACGATCGCCCCCGTCATCCGCATCATGAGCGTCGGAGCCGGGACGAGCAGATACACAGCGAGCAGGCCGAGCCCCGCCCATTCGAGTGTACCGGTCGTCGTCGGTTCGACGAGACGGTTTTGCGTGATCAGTTGCATGACCAGTCCCGACATCGCCATGGCGGCACCGGTCAACATGATTGCAATCGTACGCGGGACGCGAGTGATCCAAAACATGTCCGACCCACCTTCTTGACGAATGTCATAGACGCCGGTCACGAGCGAAAGGCCCGCCAATATGAACACCACAAGCATTGCTACGATAAAGGACTTCGTCCATATGTTAGAAAAGGAGGGCTGAGACAATGTCTCAACCCTTGCTGTCATTGGTTTTTGCACAACGTGACTCCCTTATTTCGAAAGCGCGGCTGCGATGTCGTTGAATAGTTCAGAATAAGTTTGAATCGACTCGTTGATGTACGTATCGTTCGGCGCATACACGATTTTTTCGTCTGTCACGGCTTTCGTTTTTTGGAGTGCCGGTGCGTTATCGATCACGTCTGCTGCAGGTACAGCGTCTTCCATGCTTGAAATGGCCGCATCACGGTCGAGGACGAGCAACCAGTCCGGGTCACTCTCAGCAATCGCTTCAACCGATACCTCATCCCCTTGGTGGTCACCTGTCGTTTTCGCTACTTCGAGGGCAGGTGTCCAGTCAAAGATGTCATACATCGGTCCGAAGACACGCCCCGTATTTGGTGCCGAGAAGCCGATATCGCCGCCTGAGACGATGACTGACATCACCTTGTCTTCACTATCGTATGCATCTTTCACACTGTCGATCGATGCTTCAAAGCTCGCGATGAGCTCATCTGCTTCCGTTTCTTTTTCAAAGATTTGGCCGAGTGAACGTGTCGTCGTCTCAAAGCCTTCGACCAAGATTTCTCCTGGCGTGCCCGCATCTTCGGGAAGTTCGATGTCCAAGTTGATGACGGCCGCTTCTGGGACTAATTTTTTAATGTCTTCGTAGTAGTCGGCGAATCGTTGTCCGACGATGACGACATCCGGATCCACGCCGGCGATCGCTTCTAAGTTCGGCTCATTGTGCATCCCGACGTCTACGATGTCTTTATCGTTTTTATAAGGCAAGTCCGCTGGAATCAATCCAATTGGCGCCGCGACTAAGTCGATCCCCCAATCCGAGAGCGTCTCGAACGTTCGGTTGTCGAGCGCGACGACCTTCTCCGGATTGACCGGTACGTCGATTGTTCCATGTGCGTCTGTGATTTCAACTGTCTTCGGTGCCGTCTCGGCTTCCGCACTTCCTTCGTCTTTCGTTTCGTCCGTGCTACCGCATGCGGCTAGCGTGAAGACGAGTGATGTGAGCATGACTGCTGCTTTCCATTTCCCCATTCTTTCCATCTCCCTATGTATCTGTTTTTGAATGACGACCTTCTCAGTGAGTCCGCGACTAGTCCACGTTTCTGCTCTATGTAAGGAATACTGATGCTTTCTCACTGATAATGATTATCATTGTCGTTTTCATTGAGAAGCATAACAAACAAAAATAGGTTGCGCAATGCCAAATTTTCAAATTGGAAATGGAAATATTATTCTTTCTATTTAATGCCGATAAAAAAAGAAAGCGGAACGCCTGTCCACTTTCTAAGCAAATAGAGTTCATTCGGTCACTCTCATTTGTCCGATTACGCTTCCGAAATCCCGTTAGCGAGCACCAACAAAAAAATCCAAATCGATAGCGGCACAATCAATCCAAGATTCCCGACGAGACTGAACACACGCACCGTCTTGTCTTTTGAGAACAGGCCCCAAATCAATGTGGCAATCAGGGCGACATCTAGAACAATGTAGACCCATATGGCCGTAATCAAGTTCAAATCCGGGAAAAAGCGGCCGTTCACAGTGAACAGCGCCACGATTGTCAAAATAGAAAGTCCAAACGTTACGTAAAGCGGTGCATAACGTCGTTGAATCATATAATCACCCCACTCTTCTGTTGGACCATCTGTCGACATCGAAGGATGCACGTCTCGACGTAGCCATCGAACTGAAGTGGCAAAAACATCGTATACGTCCCTTCCTCTTTCGCCTTCGCATCTTGCTTGATTTTGAGGATGAGTGCCAGCAGCTCGCCTTGTGCGGCATTGGTTAACACGTCGAAATCGAAGGCGTCCAATCGCTGCACTAAACGAGCGTTATATGAATCAAAATCGGTATAATACATCGCCTGCTTTTCTGGGTCTTTCGTGATGACTTGCTTGAGCCAGGCTTTATAAAAACCCTGCAACCAAATCTCGTCCGCGACGAGATGGCAATAATAGCCGAGGCGAAACGATTGATTCTCGTCCACACTGTCCACCCAATATTGATCAAGGTCGAGCCGTCTTGTCATATCCTCATGCCGTCCCGCGTAATAGTGGGTGTTTTGTTTAGACGTCGTCGCATCGGGCGCAAGATTTCCCAACAAAAAAGTCGTGCGATCGACATCTGTCAAATGCGCCAACACCTCATTCCCGATGACGAGATGCATCAAATGTGAACCCATCATCTCTCCCCCCTTTTCCTAATTATCCCATTCATGTATTCATCTCGACAACCCAACTCTAGTCTGATACGCTCACTATACTGACCGTTCAGTATAGTGAGGAGGACACACATGAGTAAAAAACAATTGTTACTGCGGACCGCCGCACAAATCATTCAAACCGAGGGCATTCAACAACTGTCGATGGACCACTTAGCCAAACGCGCCGGTATCACGAAAGGGGGCGTCTTATACCACTTTGAAAGCAAGGCCAACCTGTTGCAGCAGATGAATAGAATGGCGCTCGATGAATTTGAAAATCGGATCGTCCATCATCAAACCGGGTTAGATGGTCCTTATCCGTTCACATGCGCCTACGCCCTCGCGACGCTCGATTATAGCGATGGTGATGCCGACTTGATTGCCGTCTTCATCTCATCACAAGAAGATGCGAGCGGAAAGCTTTGGAACGACGCCGCCAAACGTTGGGATAAACAGTTCGCCGCGGATGGTCCTGACGCTGATCGCGTGCTCGAGCTTCGACTGCTCTGTGACGGGTTTTGGTTCGCGTTGACATATGGCTATAGCGCTGCGTTCAAAGATCGGGCTGCCCGCATCATCCGACAAAAGTGCGACGCGCTGTCAAAAGGAGAATCGTAACATGGGCTTCGTCTATCTCGTTGGTGCCATCGTCTCTGAACTGTTCGGTTCGAGCATGTTGAAGCTGAACGCGACGACAACGAGCCGCCTGCCCATCATTGGTGTCGCCTTCGGTTACGTGACGGCATTTTACTTGTTGTCGCTCGCCCTTCTTTCCATCCCACTCAGTTTCGCCTATGCGTTTTGGAGCGGGGTCGGCACGGCAGCGACGGCGCTGATCGGCTTCCTCGTCTTCAAGGAACAAGTCCGGATTCAGACCGTCATGGGCATCGGGCTTGTCATCATCGGGCTCGTCTTGATGAAATTATGAGGAGGGAAATCATGAAATCCTATGGAATCTTACTCGTATCGATTGCATTCGAAGTGCTCGGGACGTCGATGTTGAAGCTGTCGGACGGATTTACCAATCTGTTCCCGAGTCTTGTTCTCTTAATCAGCTTCACCATCTCGTTCACGTTGATGGGCATCGTCTTGAAGACCATCCCGCTCAGCATTGCCTACAGCGTCTGGGCCGGGCTCGGCACGGTCGCGACCGGGCTGATCGGGGTGTTCGTGTACGGGGAAGTGCTGTCGAGCTTGAACAGCATCGGCCTGATCGTCATCGTGCTCGGCGTCATCGTCATGAATCTTGGAAAACAGGAGGAGCAACCACATGCTGGCTGACTTAATCGAACGACAGGAACGGGCATTATTGACGACCGACGTGCGCACATCGCCTGAGCATTTGCGCCGTCTACTCACGGATGATTTTTTTGAAATCGGCAGTTCCGGACGCATGTTATATCGGACGGCATCTGCCGCCACGATGGACCTCGGCGAGATTCACATCACCTTATCCGACTTCTCACTGGAGACCGTTCAAGACGACGTCGTCCTGGCCACGTATCGGACCGAAGACCACTCCACCGGACGCATCGCCTTGCGCAGCTCGATTTGGGTGAACGTTGATGGCCAATGGAAGATGCGTTTCCATCAAGGGACAATCGTTCCGCCTTCTTGACACTAAATCGTCACCTAAAAAGGGAGTGTCCCAATCGACACTCCCTTTCGTCGTACCTGATTCATTTTTGTACACACCCATCATGTTCATTTTGCTTATAATCAACCCATCCGATGAGATGAAAGGAAGATGAACATGGATCAACAAACAAAAAAGCAATGGCTTCAATCCGTACGTCCGAGGCGTTCCGTAGACGAACAGCTGGCCATCAAGGCATCCCTGGAAGCGAAATTGACGTTCGAGCCGACCATCCCGCTCGATGCCATCCGTAAAAAACGACCGACCATCACCGTCACGTTCACGGTCGGCGGCTTCGGCGTCCATAACGAGTCCACCATCACGTTTTTTGAAGATGGCGCGGTCAAACGAGAAGTCATCTGGCGTGAAGAGTTCGACTTAAGCACGGCGATTCCCCGTTCCGGTTGGTACAACGAAACAGATGCCTTCCGCGTCCATGAGCGATTCGTGTCGCTCGTCTCACATCGCTGGCCTGAAGTATTCGAGGAAAAAGGGTACTTCACGATGGACGGGACGCAATGGAACTTCACTGTGAACCGTCACGGCAAATTGTTGCATCAGCATGGGGGCAGCAACGCCTATCCTTCCAATTGGAAAGCTGTCACCGAACTGTTCGGGATCTCTTGAACGAAAAAAAGAGCACCCACAGCGGGCACTCTCCATTCAGAGGGCTTGAATCATCTCGACTCGATTGCCGAACGGGTCGCGGAACTCGAACCGGTCGAATCCAGGAATCGGGATACCTGTGAGCCGCTCAATCCCTTCCGCCTCGAGCTTCTGTCCCCATTCCGCTAAATCGGTCACGGCGTAGGCGACGTGTCCTTTCGTCGACAGCCGGTCAACCCCGTCCTCGGTCCCGACGTGGACGCTGCGATCGCCGACCTCGAGCCAAAACCCGCCCCGTCCTTGAAGTGACACCGGCTTCTCGATTTCTAGAAGACCGAGCACGCCGCAATAAAACGCACGGGCACGGGCTTCCTCCCCTTTCGGGATGGTGATTTGCACGTGATGGATGCCTTGAATCATGTCGTTTTCCCCTTTCGATACGTCAACCCGACGAACTGAAGTTTTTGGTTGAACAGGCGTGGATACGCGAGATAACCGACCATGACCGCCGAGATCGACGCGGTCGTCAAAATGAGAAACAAGATGAGCAACTGATACAACACGGCTTCCATCGGGTCGGCCCCGCCGATGATGAGACCGCTCATCATACCCGGGAGTTGGACGAGCCCCATCGTCTTCTGCGCCTCGACCGTCGGAATCATGCTCGTGCGGATGGCGCTCTTCAAACTGCGCTCGATCGCTGCCTTCGGTGTGCCGCCGAACGACAAGATGAGCTCAATCACTTCATCGCTCCGCTCGACCTCGTCTTTGAACTTGTTCAAGAACAGGAGCGACAACACCATACAGTTCCCGATGACCATTCCGCTGATCGGGATGACTTTCTCCGGCTCGAACGGGATGATGCCGAGCCCGAGCATGAGGCCCATCGTCAGCGTCTCGACCGTGACGAGCGTGAGCAGAATCATCCATGTGATGCCAGGGATGCCGTCCCCTTTCTTGATGATGTTCTGCGTCGCCGCCGCAATCATTAAGAGAATCATGAGCAACATGAACACCGGGCTGTCGCTCTCGAAGACAAACGTCAAAATGTAGCCGATGATGAGCAACTGAACAATCGACCGCACCGTCGCAATCAAGATGTCGCGTTCGAGCCCGAGTTTCAAGAACAACGCCAAACCGAGCGGGATGGCGACAAAAATCAATGAAGTCATCAGTTCGATGAACGTCATAGCTCTTCCCCCCTCACGAAACGACCAATCATCGGGTTATCGGACTCATCGATGAACGTCGCGTCGCCGAATTCAATCAATTCCCCGTTTCGCAAAAACCACATGTCATCACTGACACGTCGGGCTTGATCCAAGTCGTGCGTGATCCAGACGACGGTGACCCCGAAGTTTTTTTGCAGTCTCACAATCAACCGCTCAATCTCTTTCACGGTCCGATAGTCGAGGCTCGCCGTAATCTCGTCCAATAACAGCACGTCCGGCTTGTTGACGAGCGTCCGGGCAATGGCGACACGACTCCGTTCCCCGCCCGACAACGTCTTGATCGGTTGGTCGAGCGAGATCCCGCCCAAGTCGACTTTCTGCAACAGGTCCGCCGCCCGTTCCCGTTCGAGCGTCTCGCCGAAGATGGCTTTGGGCAGGTTCATGTTGTCGTACACCGTCCCGTCAATCATCGGCGCGCTTTGGAACGCCATGCCGATTCGTTGGCGCAGTTCGATGACGTCGATCGAATCGATATTCTCCCCTTTGAAATAAATCGCACCGGCGTCCGGTGATAACAGGCCGTTGATGTGCTTCAGGCACGTCGTCTTGCCGGCACCGCTCGGACCGACGAACGTCGTGATGCGTCCTTGCCGGAAATATCCCGTCACATTATGTAAAATGTCTCCATGACTCACGTTTTTGAATTCGATAATCTGCATCGGTGTCGTCCTCCATCATGTCATGCTGTCTGTCTCAAGCAATGAATACATATATAAATCGTCGTACTTACCACGTGTGAACTCATACCCCCGCAGCAACCCTTCTCGCGTAAATCCGACCCGCTCGAGTAGCTGTTGTGACGCGGTATTCGCCGGCTCGACGAGCGACTCGATACGATGGAACCCGAGTTGTGTGAACCCATGACGAACGACCGCTCGGAGCGCCTCACCGGCAATGCCTCTTCCCCAATGATTCGAGCTGAGCTCAAACCCGATTTCGGCTCGCTGGTGCTTCGCTGACACGTTCAAAAATCCGCAACTGCCGATGACCTCGTCTTGCCCGGTCAACATGATTCCCCAGCGGACACCTGTCCCTTCCTCGAGAATCGAATCGTACCAGGCAATCTCTTCTAACGCATCCTCTAACGACGTGAACGGGTCGAGTCCCATATGGCGGACGACCTCAGGTTTCGATAAATATGCCAACAGGTGTGGCGCATCGTCCGCTATCACCCGCCGTAACGTCAGCCGATTGGTGCTGAGTGACATCACGATCGGTACCCTTCCTCGACCACAACATCACCATTCGCATCGAGTAGCGGAGTGATGCCTCCACCTGTCCCGACCCACGTCTGGATATAGTTCACGCCGGTGTCCGTATCGACGAGGATGGTGATTTGTCCAAGTTCCGGCAGTTGTTCCGTCAACTTGACGTGAAATCGTTTCGATCCTGCCGCTTCTTCTGCTATTTTCTTTTTGAATAACATCCTACCTCCACCTTTCTACTTCTAACTGTACGCAATAGATCTTCTCGTTTCAATGAATGAGACGCATCCATAACTGCCGGATGTGAAACCCCTTTAATTCATACAAAAAAACACGCCCGATTGTGGCGTGTTCATGAATAGCTCCGCTCGATGACGAAGCTCGTCTTATCCCCTCTAAAGTAGGACCGTGAATATTCAATCGTACGTCCAGAGGCGTCCTCGGTCACCGTCTCGATATAGAAACACGGCGTATACGATTATATCTGTCGGTTTTCCCCTAAATATCAAACGCACCAAGTCCTCACTGAGGGATGAGTACCCTTCGCCGTCATCTGATTGAGTGCACTTGTTAAGCCGTCCGACTGACACCAAATTACTCTCACAACTCATACTCTTAGAAATTTTCTCGTCTCTGCATAATATTTGCTACTGATTCTAGACAATACTTTTTTTGGAATTACTATCTAAAATTCTCTCTTGTGACATCCTGCCGTAGATTTATAGAATCCTTCTTCCTTTATTCTGACACTCTAACCACTAGGTGGTAAGGGTCTAAAGTACAAGGGCTTCCAACGACACTCGAAAGTATAGGAGACTAACCCTTTTCCATTAGACTTTCACCATCAAACCTCTGAGCAGGGTTTTGTGATGGCATAGGACGCATGTCAACATCCTGTTATTACTTACTAGATAATATTCATTTTTTTACAACGTTTAATCTCAATGTGATGTTTCGAAAGGAATTCTTCAAAACGGCTGATACATTTCTCTTCATTTTTCCGTTGAAGCAGCCGTTTTTCACCTTCAAAAGAACGGACTCGATCGGCCAACACCAGCAGTTTCACTTTTTTCTCACTGACAATTGCAAGTGTGCTCAGACCAATGTCCAATCCAACGTCACCCGAACCAGTAGTTCGTTTGAAGTGTCCCGTTTCTTTATTCCGTTTAGCTGGCGGTATCCCTTTAAAAACAATTTGGACATAAAATTTATACTTTTTACGAACCCACTTTCTCACAACCCTGCAATAAGCAATATCATTTTGAAAAGCCTCGAGTTCGTAAGAATTGTTTTGATCACAAATGATTTGAAGTGATAAACCATTCCATAACAAATACCCATCCTTGTATCGGATGCCTGCTTTATTCGTCTTTCCTTCTAAGGAATTACATTCACCGAATTTCTTGAAGTGAATTTGTTTCCCATTACCATACAATAACTCATCAAAAGCTTTCCATAATCGAGTAGCAATCTTCTGAGAAGTGTTGGAGTCGATATTTTTTTAAAGTGGTGTTGCATAGGCTTAACATCTTTGTGGAACTCATATTCTGAAAGACGATATTCCTCACACAATTCTTTAAAGGCTTCATTCGCTTCACGTTTATTAGTCTTATGCAGCTCTAGTGCCTGTCGATAACGTTGGGTTTTAATCATTTCCTTGTAACGCTTGAGGGTTATATTGGCAAGGCTGTTGTAGATGTTACGCCCAATTTCGAAACGGTTATTTAACACATTATTTTTATATATTTCTGATATCGTTGGAAATTCCACAACAAAATATGTCAACGTGAACCCTCCTCTTTTTTATAAATAACAATCGAATCCTAATTCATGAATATGTGTTTAATCCATTCCTATCACCATTAGAATAGCAAACTACCTAGTCTTAAATTCAGTAATTGCATTGAACTACCCACATCTACACTTTCTAAGTATTTATACCCAAAAAAAGGTCGTGGCGATTCCTTACCCACTTACGCCGGGTCCTCGTCCAAACCGCTTAGAAACGGGCGTAGTTTCGCCGTTTTTTGATAAAAAGAGATTTTTTGAGGTTAAGCCGAAAAAAAGAAAGAAAAGTGAAAATCATTCTATTCATGGCAATGATTCTCACTCGTCTTTCCTAATAGACTCGTTTTCGTCATAGCTGGAAATGTTGTTTGATTCGTTCAGCGACCGTCGCCGCATCAAGATATGTGTTGTTGATGCGCAAGTAGTTGTCGACGTCGAGTTCCCCGTCCTGTGAGTTCAATCGGTATAGCGTCGCCGTCTGCTTCAACTCATCTTCCGACCAGGCGATGTCCCGCTTCGTCGGCTTATGGGTCAACCGGTTCTCCGTTTGGTTGCGAATGAGGCGCTCTTCGATGTCCGCTTCGAGCTCGACATAATAGATGTCGGCCCCGTTCGACTCGAACAAGTCGGTCACTTGTTTGATATACGCCCAGTCCTCTTCTAAATCGAACGCCCAGACGAACGTGAAGATCATCCCGTCCAAATCACTTTTCGCGACCGCGCCGAACAGCTCATGGCGGAACAGCTGGACGAGCCGACGCCCTTCCGGTGTCCCGTAACTGAAGAACGGACTGACGAGATCAATCGTCATATGGTTATGGAACAGCTTTAAGTCGGTAATACTGGCGAGTTCTTGCCCGACCGTCATTTTGCCGACGGCTTGTGGACCAAATAATACGACGAACTTCATGTCTAATCCCACCCCTACTGTCATTTTCAATACCATATCATATCGCTCGACTCGTCCAATAGGAACTTGTTCATATCCGCAATGGCTACATCTCATAATCAAGGGAATTCACCTCATATTCATAAATTTAGAGTCATCCTAGTCATCTCAAGAAAGTACCCATCATCCAATTCCCCATTTCTCTTTCTAAACCTGGTCAATTATTGTTTACCCCATCCTCATTTGAGGAATAGGCATATCATCTATGTGTATGAAGGAAGGTGTCATCCCGTGACTTGTCCACGCTGCGGAGCGAAGACCCGCTCGAAAACCACTATTTGTCCGGCGTGTGGCCATCGCCCACGTCGCTTGAAATGGATTGCTGTCCCCATCGTCATTGCACTCATCGCATTCGTCTCGTTTTTAACGAACGCCTATCTTACCGACAGCCCGCGCTCGAGTGATTCACTCGCCGACAAAGTCGATTTGAACATCACGAAAGACACGGTCTCAGCCGATGGTGCCACCACCGTCGACCTCGAGACGTTGCAAGATAGCCTCTATACTGTCGGCACGGGTACCGGGTTTTTGATTAGCCCGCAAGATGTATTGACGGCGGCCCATAACGTCGCCGGCATCACCCGCGTCACGATGAAACATGGTGACAAGACGGTGAATGGAACAGTCATCGGCCGGACTGACGCCATCGCCGTCATCCGCATCGAAAAAGTAAAAGTGACCCCGTTCTCGTTCAGTCACGCGATTGTCGGACCAGACGAATCGGTATTGACACTCGCACCGGACGAACAGATTGAAGGAACGCTCACGTTCGAAGAAGACAGCTATCGCCGCGAATTCGATTTACCGAACCGCGCCATCGGCAGCCCGATTGTCACGGCCAATGGACGGGTGCTCGGCCTTCACTTGGTGACGAAGACGCTCCCGGTCGCCTTGTTCGAACAAGACGTACTGTCGTTCCTCGAGTCGGATACACCGGCCCCGCCACCGACGACAAAACGCAGTGCCCCGGCCGCTGAACTCGCACCGGTCGCACCGATTACACCGGTACCGAAACGTGAGGATCCGGTCGAACCAGCTCCGGCGCCTGAACCGGAACCCGCGCCCGAACCGACACCAGCACCGGAAGCCGAGGCAGCACCAGACACACCGGAACCGACCGAGCCTCCAGTTGAAGAACCGGCACCGGTCGAGGAAGAGCCTCCAGCCGAACCGGAACAACCTGCTGAAGAATCGGAGGCCCCTCCCGTCACGGAGCAACCGACCGAGCCTGACGTCCCCGTGACCGAACCGGCCGAACCGGTCGAGCCGGAACAGCCGGCAGTTCAAGAAAAAGAAGCGGAGGCGGCACCGGTCAAGAAACAAGACAAGCCGAAAGCCACCGCTAAACCTGACAAGAAAGAGACGCCGCCCGTCGTCAAGGAGAAACCGGTCGCCGATGACGCGACCGAAGAAGCCACAGACGAGCCGGCTGCAGTTGAAACTGAAGATGAAGAAAGCACGCCATCGGAATGATGACGTGCTTTTTTTACGTGTCATTTCGAGAGCGTCGCTGCAAGTTGCCGACCGCGGCCCCGAATAGGAGCAGAATAATCGACAACATCCAAAATGGCATCACGTCCTGCAACAACCAGACAATCAGCGCACTGATGGCGATGACGACACCCATCCACAAAAAATTCGACTGTCCCATTTGTTTCACCTCGGTCTCATCATAGCACATCAATTCGATGCGCCGTCGCCTGTGGCGGCAGCGAGCGGGTCATCTTCTCATCGTGCTCGACGCGCACCTGTTGCCCGACGGCGAGCGGTGTCTCATCCTCTCGAAGCGGCTCTTCCCAGTGAAACACGATACCATCGAACGGCTCGGCATCTAGATTCGGCGCGACCCGCATCCGCGTCGGTTCGAGCTCGACAATATAACCCGTGAACGTGACCATCTCCATCCCTCCATTTCCTCGGAAATCCTTCCCTATTCTTTTCCCATTTTTTGAAATAACTCTACTCGTCCGTCCGAATGCTCGGTATAATGAAGCAACACTCATTTACGCCGGGAGGGACCTTCATGAAACACACCATCGATTTACACCATCCAGACTTTCAACGCACCTTCCTCGAGATGATGCTCCTTGAAGAAATGATTGACGACTATAACGCCGAAGCAATCGAATCGCTCGTCGTCCGCGGCGAGACGAACTTTCCAGACGACCCGTTCTTTCCGGCAATGCGGGCGTATCCGCTCATCCGTGAAGGCGAGTTCGGCCGGGCCCGTGACGTGCTCGAAGCCGCGAGCGCAAAAGGCGACCATTACATGATCCACTGTCTCCATGGCATCTTGAGCGACGATACGAATTTCTTGTTCGAGGCCGAGCAGCATTTCCTTCGGGCCGTCGAACGCTATCCGAACGTGCCGATCGTCCAACGCACCATCGCCGTCCATTACTTCAATCGTAAGTTTTATGGGGAGGCTGGTCTCCACTTGATGCATTACGTCCGACTCGCCGGATTCAACGAAGAGACTGTGCCGATGTTGCTCGAATTCTTCCAAGTATATGATGAGATTCCACTCGAGATGAACGATGAGCTCCTCAAGGTGGCCATCGGATACTTGAACGCTAACCCGCGCAACCCTCGCGCCCACTCGCTTTATGCGTCCATCTGCAGCCATCGGGTCGAGATGCTCGTCAAACGGTTGCCGGAAGACAACCATCAGCTCGATGACGAGACAATCGCGATGTTGCTCGAGGTCGAAGAGCACGGCATGTGGAGTGCGACGTATGACGACAGTGAGGACCACATGTTCCGCGCCATGTTCGCCGATTATATCGACAACGTCGTCTTGCCGAACACGTCGAAACTGTATGTATACCGTTTGCGTCTCCGCTATTGGTATCACCGGCTCACGCACCGGTTGACCGGAGGCTACGGGGATTCGATGCGCTCGTCTTGATTGAATATGAACAGGGGTCCTGCCACCACATGTTGGTGACGGGACCCCTGTTTGTTTCTTATTTGACTTGATCACATATACGGATGAATCGGTCCGCGCAACTCGAACGAGTAATCCTCGTGGTTGACGATGCCGACGACTTGATCGCTCTCGAGCAGTTGCACTAAGAACCCGGCCATCTCTTCGGCCGTATGGTACTTCTCAACGTTTTGGCTATAGTCAAAGTCGTCTTCTTCGCGAGCGCGGTTGGCAAAGCCCGTCTCCGTCGCGGCCGGCGCGAGCACTTTCGCTCGCAGTTTGTCCCCATCGTTCATGAGCTCGCGGGCAAGCCCTTCCGTATACGCACTGACGAAGAATTTGGTCGCGCTATACGTGACGCCTTTTTTGGCGATATGATAGCCGACGACCGATGCGACGTTCAACAGTGTCGCCCCTTCGACGTTATGATAGTCCCGGACGTATAGGCTCGACAGTACCGTCAACGCCTCGACGTTCAAGCGAATCATGTTCTCGATTTTCCCGACCTCGACGTCCTTCACGAAATTCGAATCGCCAAACCCGGCGTTGTTGATCCACGTCTCGATGTCGAGATCAGCGAGCGATTCATACAGCCCGTATACGTTCTCGCTGTATGACAAGTCTTTCGCCTTGATGATGACATCGCTCTTCGGTGCGATCGCCTTGATTTCACTCCGCAACTTCTCGAGTTCGTCGTGCCGCCGTGCCACGAGCACGAGTGACTTCCCTTGCTTGGCGAGCAATTTCGCCGCTTCATAACCAATACCTGAACTTGCTCCAGTGATGACGGTATATTTCATGATGTGTCCCCTTTTCACTGTAGTCGAGATGTTGTCTCTCTCCCGCAATTCCCGTAACACCCTCTCATCAATCCTGACAACACGCAAAAACTATCCTTTCCCTAGAACAGGAAAGGACGGTCCGTCTTATGTTTGGAAACGCCCGATGAGCGTCTGCAAGTCGCCGGTCATATTGCCGAGCGACTCGGCGACACCGTTCAACTCTTGAATCATCGCGAGCTGGGCGTCGGCCGTCTCACCTACGCTACGCATCGTCTCGGCCATGCCTTCACTGTCACTCGCCATATGGATTGCCGCTGTCGCGACTTGTTTCGTCGTCGTCGCGATCTCGCTCGAGGCGACCCGGATCTGTTCCGTGTTCTCGACCGAGGCGTGCAATTGCCCGACGATTTGTTGGAACGACGCCGTCGCTTCTTCAAGCAACGCCGTGTTCGTCTCGACGCGGCGGGCACTGATGGCGTGACGTTCGAGTACCGCATTCGATTGCGTCTGAATCGATTCGATCAAACCGGCGATTTGGGACGCCGATTGTTTCGACTGTTCCGCGAGTTTCCGTACTTCTTCGGCGACGACGGCGAAGCCTTTCCCTTGTTCCCCGGCCCGGGCCGCTTCGATGGCCGCGTTCAAGGCGAGCAGGTTCGTCTGGTCGGTGATCGACTGGATGACCTCGGTAATGAGGGCAATCTCATCTGACTGTTGTTTCAACGCCGTGATCGATTGACCAGTCACGACCGTCTCCGCTTCGAGCGCGAGCACTTCCTGCTTCGCCTGTTGGATCGTCTGTTCACCGCTTTCGGCGAGCTTTAGACTCGCCTGGACGTCTTGGCTGATCGTCCCGATTGAGATGGCAATCCGTTCGACACCTTCATCGGCGGCCGCGACTGCTTGCCCGCTCTTCGAGGCGGCCCCTGCCTGGTTGACCGTCTCTCCGACGACTTGTTCAATCATCCGCGTCGTCTCTTCTGTCTGCGAAGACATCTCTTCCGTACTCGCGTACAGTTCTTCCGACTGCGCCGTGATCTCTTGGGCGTTCCGGCTCACTTCGTCGATGAGTTCGCGGAGATTGCCTTTCATCTGGTTGAAGCCAAGCATCAACTCGCCGATTTCATCGCGCGTGAGCGCTTGAAGGTCAGCGCGTGTCAAATCACCGTCGGCGACGATGCCGACCTCGTCCGATAGTTGGCGAAGCGGGACCGTGACCATGCGTTGGAGGAAGTAGCCGGCGCCGAGCGTGAGTACGAAAATGATGACGGCGATCACTGCAGAGTATATCAATGCACTTTGACCTCGACTCTCAAGCTGCGCTTGCTTCGCCAACATCGCGGCTTCCGATTCGGCTTGCATCGTCTCTCCTGACTCAATGATTGATGCCGTCACATCCGGCAACAACCGGAGCGCGAGTCGGTCCGCTGTCTCTTGATCATCCGCGTCGATTGCTTGAATCAACTGTTGTGCTAAGTCATCGTAACCTAATGCGTATGACATCAAGTTCTCTAGTTCTTTCGTCTCTTCTGTCGAAGGCGAAAGTTCTAACAAGGCATTGATTGCTTCTTTTTTCTCTTCTGACCCTTGCTGCTCTGCTTCAAGCCGGGCCGGCTCTTGTTCAAGAATATAACCACGCAGGCCATACGCCTGACGGACCATCCCTAACGATAATTCATCGGCCGCCTTCATCCGCATGACATCTGATGAAATCATTTCTTCATATCGGCTCGTCGCATCGTTCAGCGCCATCAGATTGTAACCCATCCCGATTACGACGAGTAAAAGAATCATTCCGATCCCGCCAAACAGTTTCTGCGTCAATGTGAGTTGATTTAGCCTTTTTTTCATCTTCTCGAGGAACTCGTCCTCTCACACCTCTATTTCTATCAAATTTTGGGATCACATGATTTCTATCGGTTTGTGCAAACGGTTTTCCACATTTGTTTCCAATTAATTTAATGGATTGACCTTATTTACGAGTCTCATGTTCCATTTATTGTCACAAAAAAAGACCACAGCCCATCATGGCTGCGATCTAGCTTCATAACTTGAACTGTGACACGCGATTCGAAAGTTCGACCGCACGTTGCTCGGTCTCCTGCATCCGAGTTTGGACGTCGTTGAACCGCTCGACGGACAGTTGGACTTTCTCCGAAATCGACTGCGTCCCGTCCGCCCCTTCCGTCACGGTCGTCGCGACTTCTTGGATGACGTGGAGGATGCTGTCGGTCATATGACGAAGTTGGAGCGCGTTCGCCTCGAACGTCTCTGCCGTTTGTCCGAACACGGTCGCATCTGCCTCATATTGTGTGGCCGACTCCTCGAGTCGGTCGTAATCGGCGAGCACTTTCGTATCGAGGAACGTCAGCATATCGGCCGAACTCGTATTGAGCCGGGCGACCGAATCGATGACCGTGTGCGATACCGCTTGAATCTCGTTCACCGTCTGGCGCGAGTTCTCGGCGAGCTTACGAATCTCTGAAGCGACGACCGCGAAGCCGCGACCGGCATCTCCGGCCCGAGCCGCCTCAATCGATGCGTTCAAGGCAAGCAAGTTCGTCTGGTCGGCGATGGTCAAGATGGCGCTCGTCAGGACACGAATCTGTTCGACCGACTGCGCCCCTTTGATCGCCTCGTCAAGTTCGATGCGTTTCTGTTCGATGATGGCGTTCGCTTCCGTCTTCGATGCAACGGCTTGTTCACGCATGGCGTGAGCGCGACGTTCGACGTCGCCCGCTGTCGTCGCGCTGTCGTTCGACAAGTCGACGATGGAATCGATGGAACTGCCCATCTCGGTCGTCGACGCACTCATCTCTTGCGAGGACGCGGCCGTCTCTTCCATACCGGCCGTCAATTCCTCGACCGTGCCTGACGTTTCTTCCATGTAACGGCTCAGTTCAATGACTTCCGCTGCCACTTCTTTTGACGAGACGAGGACGACTTTTGCCGTCTTGTCGACGTCAATCATGATGTCGCGTAGCGTCGCGAGGAACGTGTTGAACGAGCGGCTCACTTGCGCGATCTCGTCGTTCGATGTGATCGGGATGGCCATCGTCAAGTCGCCGCCTTGTGAGGCCAACTCGTCAAACTTCTCTTGGAGCACCCGCATCGGTTTGATGATGGAACGCAATAAGCTCAGTCCGAGGAACAACAGGAGTACGACCGCACCGATCGTCACCGCGAGTAGTGCGATGAGCGACTGTTGAAACTCACGTTCCATGTCGGCGCCGACACGTTGTGAACCTTCCGAGTTGTAGTCGACGAGCTCGGTCAGGCGTTGCGTGAAATTATCGTATGTCGATTGGGACTGGGCATCGTAATACGAGCGAGCCATACCGTTGTTGCCGGACGTGCTGAAAATCAGCATGTTATCCGACACGCGTTGATACATCTCCCATTGCTTGCTGAAGTTGGCGAACAACTCCTTGTCCGTCTCACCCGTCACCGTCTGTTCATATTTCGGGGCAATCTCATTGATGCGTTTCCGAATCTCTTTCATCGCGGTCATCAATTCTTCTTTCGCGGCCGCGTCATCCGTCACGATGTGTTCGAGCTCGAGCGCACGATAGTTCGCCGCGAGCGTGTTCAACTCGTGGGCGTAGTCGAGCCCTTTGTTCCAGTTGTTGACGATGTCATCGCCTTGACGATTCGCATCGGCGAGCGACAAGAGCGAGTAGCCACCGACACCTGCGACCATGAGGAGCGCGAGAATGACGAGTCCCCACAGCTTTTGACGGATGGTCAGGTTCTTGCCGGTCACTCGTTTTCCTTCACGCGTGCTTGGCTTTCGTCGTTTCGGTTTCCATTGAAAGCGCTGGACGTTTAACCGGTTCCGTAACGCTATCCACTTCTGTTTCACTGACATATGTATATTCCCCTCTCGCATGCAACGTTTCTTCCTATATCGTCTTGACGTCGAGGAATCTAAAGGGGATTGACCAAAATAAAAAAGATGACTGAAAAATCAGTCACCTTTTCTCTACGTTATAATACGGACTTTACAGTCTGGCCGCTTCGGTTGGCCGGCGTCACGACTTTAATCGTCAACTTCGAGCCACGTTTTTGCGGTTTAATGGACACGTTCGTCGAAGTCGATGTGATCGTCTTCTTCGCGACGAGCGTCTTTCCGTTATAAATCGTCACCGTGCCGTACGGGACGTTCGTGCGAACAGCAATCGATTTCGTCGTCGAGCGGATTGTGCCGGTGCTCACCGTCGGACGAACGCCTGCTTTGACGGTCGCGCTCTTCGCGTCACGGGCCACTCCGACTTTCGCCTCGAATACAAGCTTCGTGCCCGCACGCTGACGGGCGAACTTCACTTGATAGCTACCGGTCGAGTTCGCCTTCGTCCGTCCAATCACTTTCGTCCCAGCCTTCACGGTGACGGTGGCGTTCGGGAGTGTCTTCCCTTTCCACGTGCTCACTTCGTCAGACGGCGCGAACGACGTCAACGAAGCCGTCGGGACTTTGTACGTCGTCCGCTTCTTCTTCGACCCAATCGTCGACTCGACGACGACCGACGTGCCTGGTTTCACCGAGATCCGGTAGCGGTCTTTTCCAACCTCAGTGTATGAGATTGGCTTCCCATTCACGATGAAGTTCAAGTATGCCGGTGTATCTTTCAACACTGTAAACGTTGAAGTAGACGATGTGACGAGCACATCTTTGATGCTGAGTGTCTTCGGTGCGTCACTCGTCACTTTTTGTTCGAACGTTTTACTGAGTTCAGGGCGGAAACTCGCGATGAGTCGAATCGTCTGTCCTTCCCAGAGTGGTCCTTTCAACGCGATGACGTTCGTTCCAGGAACGAGACGTTTTGCTGATTCATCTCGGCCATTTCGCGCCACCGCGAGCAGTGGAGAGAGTGTCCCGTTATAATGAACAGTCACAGTCGTATCACCTGTCTTCGGTGGTTTTGTCCACGTGACGTCAGGCACCGGATAATCTGTTGATACGTAAATATTCGCATACTGACTGTTCGTGTCGAGAATGCGATAAATGACACGGTAGTACATCGGCTTGTCTCGATTGTACTCCGTTAACTTCGCGACTCCCGATGCGTCTGCTTGGACTTCACGAACTTCATAGTTTGTCGGTGAGAACAATTGACGCACCTCGACTCGGGCATGTGGTTTTGTCCGAATCGTCACACCTTCCATCGCCGTCTCGGTCAACACTTCGGCGATGTTCGTGTCGGTCGGTTCATTCATCTGGAACGTCTGTTTGACCGATGCTGTTGTGGCTTGGTCATACGTCGCGTGATCTGCTGCCCAAACCGTAATGGTTTGATTTCCCCAGAGAATGCCGCGTGAGAATGTGAAACGTCCTGCCTCATCGGCCGTGACCGACCCGTCACAGCTCGCGTATTTGTTGTTTTCACATGTCACATACACCGTCATGTTCGGCGCAGTCATACCTGTAATCTCACCGACCGCCCCGTTGGCAAACGACGTCTCGACTTGAAGCGGCACTTTCGTTACCGGATTCAAGGTGACCCTGCTGCTTGTGAGGTTTCCGAATCGAACGGCATAACTGAACGACTCGTCGAACGATGGGATCGTGTATCCTTCGTCGAATGAGCGCGTCGCGTTGATGACTTCTACATCCGCTCCCAAATCCGCAACCGGGATCTTATGATAGATGCGATCGATTGTCACGACAGTCGCCATCAATTGATACGACTCGCCTAACCAGGTGTTGCCGGCTCCAGTCGGTTTCGTGGCTTTCAGCGATGTGTATAGCTGACCTGGAATGAGGTGGGCACGCTCTGCCGCCAGTAAGCGCTGGTCGTTTCGAAGCAAGTAGCCTCCGTGCAACAGTTTGTAGTCAAGCCGTGAATTGAATGAATCCAGTCGCAGTTTGTTCAATGTCTTCGTGGCTAAATCGATGGTGAGCAAATAATCGAACTCCGTCATCGCGTAGTACGTGCCGTTGTGATAGGTAAACGACTCGATTTCATAGAACGACTGATTTTTCAAATCAAGCGTCGTGATGGTACGTTGCTTCCAATCATACACGTGTAAGTCACTAACCCCTTCTAACAGAAGGTGATCTGTCGTAGGTTCAGCAAATACCGCTGTCACCGTATTCGGCATCTTGATTGTCTCGATTATCTCGCCTGTATCTGGATTCAGATGGAGCAGGACGTCCGAGTACGTGTCCGCAACGATGAGTTCGTTCGCGTTTGTCGCCAATATCACTTGTTCACGATCGGAGAGAGTACGCTCCCACTTCGTGACGCCATCCGAATCAGTCGTCACGAGTTGCTTCGAGCCTTTGTTCTCCCACAACATGATGTCGCGACTCGCATCGTACGTGATAAGTCGAATCGACTCTGTGTCGAACGGCGGGCTGAATGTACGCGTCGACCCATCACGGTTAACGTGAATCATATCCCCCGTCCGATGATGCGTCGCCATGAATGATTCACCGTCTAAGCTCGGCTTGAACGTATAGAAATCTCCATATGACCCCTCTTCATCATGCGACCGATCCGCCGTCAGATTGCCGTTGTAATCGATGGGTACGACGGTCTGTCGTTCTACATCATGAAGCCGCGTGGCTCCGTCTTGATAGTCCAAATAGAAGGGAGACCCTTCAATTGTCTTCACTTCTTGCTCGAGCAGCGTGCCCAGCTCGAACTTCGGAGTCGCGTTCGCTTGATCCATCGGGAACATCACGAACAACAGCGCGACGAATACAATTGCATAGTGCCATTTCTTCATTTACAATACCTGCCTTTTATTCAATATATTAAAAATATACCTTCAATTTGTGATTTTTAGAAGCAAAA
Source organism: Exiguobacterium sp. s157 (assembly GCF_018618205.1). NCBI lineage: Bacteria > Bacillati > Bacillota > Bacilli > Caryophanales > Exiguobacterium > Exiguobacterium sp. s157. Next base: position 445,076 of record NZ_JACSLQ010000002.1, on the reverse strand, counting down.
CAGGAAAAAAGCACCGTCTCTTTTTTTGAGAGACGATGCCTTTGGATTATTGGACATTCAACACGGTCTGCGTGCCTTCAATCATCTTGATTTCGGTCCATTTGACGACGCTCTTGCCGAGCGGGTCGTTGGCGACCATGAAGTCGGCGAGCGCTTGCACTTTCAACGCGTCGACCGGCTGTTTCACGTTATTCAAACGGAAGCGCGATACTTTATTGAACATGTCCAAAAATGCGATTTCTACTTTAGTCTCAGTCATGGGTTAGTCCTCCTTGGATGTGGGTGTGATTAGACGAGATCGTATTCGCGAACGACCGACACGGTGAAATCTTCTTGCTCGGTCAAGTCGAGCATGAGGTGACCGAACGCCTCGGCATTGTCAGCCGTGAGCGCCGCCCGGATCGGACCGAAGCGCTGCGTTTTCTTCGTCGGTTTCAAGCTGTTCAAATCGTGGTGCGTCGTCAAGACGAGTGTGGCTTTCTTTTCAGTCAATACGGCCATGGGGGATGGCTCCTTTCGGGGATGGATTACAATTCAGACGGATAGGTCGAGTCGAGACGTTCGAGCAGTTGAATCATGCGCTCAAGGCGCGTCTCGATCCGGTGGAGCAGATAGAGCGAGACGACGATCGGGAAGCCGAGGTTCGAGATGAGTTCGGGCCAGCTCATGGGCCCACCCGCTCATCGGAACAGCCTCCGGCGGGACGCTTCGGTACACGCATCAGGGATTCCTCCAATTAGAACGTCACGTGGAATTCACGCGACACGACGTATGCGGCGGATTCGACCGCGAGAAGCGGAATCAACAGATCACCGAACTGCTTGATCTCCTCGGTCTCCATCCGCGCACCGAGTGGACCGAACCGGACGAGCTGACGCTTTTCCTTGCCGTCAACGAGCCGCTTCGTGTCCAGATAAAAGACGCTTGCGTATTCTCGATACACTGCCATATGTCTCACCTCCTTCGCCCCTATTAACCGAAGTTGGTGAATGTTTGCTCATATTTCCTTGTAACCTTTTCGTAACGACTATAGACCTATTCTGAATGAAGGCGCATTCATCGGTAAAAATCGGCGTTATTCCTTGAATTCTCATACCAATTAGGGTATCTTAATAGACGTCAATCGCATTTCGAAAACACGCCTAAAGTCCCACGAATTCATTTCCCCACTTTGAAAAAACTGGCAGTTAATTGCTTAGAAATGGGTTACTATACGGAGGAGGGCATTTTCGAAATGACCAGTTTGACTTGAAGAAGGAGATACTCTAGATGAACAGCTTAGACTTCGCACTCAACACTTCTATTCCTTCCGCTCAACTCGACTTCGACCACACCGACCTGACGTTTTATGCGACTGACTGGGATGCTTATCGCCCGGAAAACGCGAAGCCGCTCCTGTACAACGAACGCCCATTGACCGTCTATCCACTCAAAGAACTGAGCCGTGCGTTTCATGTCGCCGGGATTCCCCGTAGCCAGCAACAGCTGATCAAATGGGAAACCGACGGCGTCTTGCCACCGACCCCGTTCACGATGGGACGCAAGCGCTTCTATACGGAAAATCAGATTCGGACAATCGTCGACATCGCATTGGAATGCGGACTACGGCCCCGGACACACGTCAAAAAGACGAACTTCTCCGAGCTAGCCCATAAAGAATTGGCGTACATACTCCAACTGGAATTGAAAACCGAACTCCCGCATGAATGAGCGGACATGAGGCAGCCCTTCCTGAATCGTCAGGAAGGGCTGTTTTTGGATGGATGAGGGGCGATCGCGCTCAAGTACAAATCGAGCGATGTTTCGACCTCTGTCACGACAAGGGCGACAAAGTCGTCATACATTCCTGTCGTATGCGCTCGATCTAACGCATTGTAATAACTCAGGCGATTTTCGACTTTGATGACAATCGGCGGATAACCGGACTTCATCAACTCTAAATTGAGCAACAACCGAGATGTACGACCATTTCCATCAATGAACGGGTGAATCCCCACGAACTTAGCATGCAACAAAGCGCCCCGTTCAACCGGGTGCATCGTATTCGTCTCTGTTTCATACCAATTCATCAGTTGCCCCATCTGTTCTTGAATGAGGTATGGAGGCGGCGGCATATGAACGGATCCAGCAATAAACACTTGCTGGTCCCGATAGACGCCTGCATACGCATCATCAATTCCTTTCAAGTCGAGACGGTGCAAATTTTTTATTTGCCACTCCGTCAGCGGTTCTTCGCGTTGGACAATCTCTTCTACATAAGAAATGGCGTCCTGGTGGTTAATCACTTCAAGATGCTCGCGCATCGTCTTCCCGCCAACCGTTATACCTTCCAGCACCACTTTTGTCTCGTTGATTGTCAACGTATTTCCTTCAATGGCATTCGAGTTGTATGTCCATTCTAAAAAGAGTTTTGCTCTCAAACTTTGAAGCGTATACGTCGGCAGCGGTCGATTTTGATCCAGTTGTTCTTTTTTCATCGTCAGTTGCTCAAACATATAACCCGCTTCCTTTCTCTCAAGTGTTCGTGATTTAATTATACGCTTGTTTACCTGAGCAAGTCGATTTCGAGTGAACGCCTCATTTCATCTTTAATCGGCAAGGATACCCTCTACTTCAATCGTGTCCCGGGCACAGCCCGACGATAAGTGGGAGAGGAATTGCCGCCGGGGCCGAATCGTGCACGTCCGACTCAATGAACGGCATCGGCATCGACGCGAACGAACTGCCGTACATCTTCGAGCGCTACTACCGGGGCACGAACACGACCGACGCACTCGGCAGCGGCCTCGGTATGGCGATTTCCCGGGGCATCATCAAAGCGCACGGCGGCACTGTCACGGTGACGAGTGCGCGCGGGTCTGGAACGACGATTCGCATCGAGTTGCCGGCCTGACGCGAGCGGCAAAAAAAACGCAGACACGTAACATGTCTGCGGTCCATTCAAAAGGATTCGCTCAACGGAGCGAATCCTTTTTCGTCGTGTCATAATCCTCAATCCACGTCTCGAGCTCATCAATCGGGAGCGGACGCGAGAACAAGTAGCCTTGCATCTCATCACAGCCGAGCGAGCGGAGTGTGTCGCGCTGGTCCGTCGTCTCGATGCCCTCGCACACCGTCTTCAAGCCGAGCCCGCGGGCGAGCTCGATAATCGACTGGACGATGACGTTCCCGGTCGGATCGTTGTCCGTCACTTGGATGAACTGCCGATCGATTTTAATCTCATGAATCGGATAGTGCTTCAAATAGACGAACGCCGAGAAGCCGGTCCCGAAGTCGTCGATTGAGATCGAGAAGCCTTGTTCCCGGAACGCGACGAACCGCTCGATGACGTGTTGCTGATTCTCCATCCCGACGCTCTCGGTGATCTCGAACGTCAAGTAGTTCGGGCAGACGCCCATCTCCTTGACGATATGGGCCAGCTTTTCGACGACCCCGTCCGATAGGAAATGACGGGCCGACAAGTTCAAGGCGAGCTGATACATCCGGCCCTCGTCGTGCCATGTCTTCAACTGGCGGCACGCGGCCTCGAGCGCCCATTCTTCGAGCGCGATGATGACGCCGGTCGATTCGGCGAGCGGGATGAAGTCGAGCGGTGGAATCAATCCTTGTTTCGGATGAATCCAGCGCATCAGCCCTTCGAATCCTTTTAACTTGCCCGTCGCCGCTTCAATCTTCGGTTGGTAATAGAGCGTGAACTCGTTCAAGGCGAGCCCTTTTCGCAAATTCATCTCGAGTGTCAGACGGGCCGTCGCCTTCTCACCCATCTCTTCCTCGTAGAAGGCGACCCCCCCGCGCTGCACGTGGCGATCATTGGCCGTGATTCGGGTCGTGTCCATCATCTCGAGCGTCGAGCGTGACTTGTCTTCAATCGAGATGAAGGCGCTCATCGTCAAGACGACGTCGAGCTCCCCGACCGCGAACGGCTCGCTCGTCACCGTCTCACAAATCAAATCGGCGAGCGCCTTCACTTTGATGCGGTCGCCGTAAGGCGTCCACAGTAGAAAGCCAGATTGAGAGACGCGCGCCAAGAGCGACGCATCGACGACTTGTTGGAGGCGTTCCGACAGTTCGATTACGATGTCGTCCGCGCGCTGGATGCCGATTGCCGTCTCGACGGAACGGAACTCGTCCGCCCGGAGATAAATCAATGAGCCGAGCTGGTGCGGTGCCTGTTCGCGGAGCGCGTCCACCCGCTCGATGAACCCGTTCAAGTTCATGAGCCCGGTCTGTTCATCCGTATAGGCGAGTTTCGTGATGTGTTCATCGATCTCGCGGCGGTCGAGCCGGAGATAGAGGATGGCGATAAAGTCGGACAGCGTGCTGACAATCAGCTCCTCGATGAACGTCCATTGCCGCGGCGCGAACGTCTCACAACAGATGACCCCTTTCGCCCGATTGTTCGCATAGATCGGGGCATCGAGCATCGAGTAAATCCGTTGCCCTTCCACGAAGTGCTGCTGGTATAAATCCTTCACCCACTCGTGGGTCCGGACGTCTTCGAACGGGAGCACCCGGTTCGTCCGCAACGCGTCGAAATAGACAGGTGCGTCCCCACGCATGACTGTCAACACCGGTTCGCTCGGTCCCGTCTCTTTCGAATAGGCGACTTGGCAACTGATCGAGGCATACGTCTCGTCGAAATGCCAAATCGAGACCGTGTCGACGTCGAGCATATCGGAGACGACCTCGCACATATATAAGAGCGCTTGCCGTACCGCAGCCTCCGTCACCTCTGGCATTCGGACGAGTTCGAACAGTTTCTCTTGATGTTTGCGATATGATTGTGTTGAAAAGTTCCCCTCGTTCATAAGTCCCCTACTCTCATTCAAACGTTTTGCATTCATGATAGCACGAAAAGAACTATGGATAGGTTTCCAAAATTCAACAGAAAGTCAATTTTCGATTCCCCTGTTTCTTTAGTACTCCCGCCTCATCCGTGTCCGAAAATATTGACCTCATTTTTAACGGAATCCACTGATTGAGCCATTTCCACCATTGCTTGCCGTTTGTGTAAACCCTACAATAAACATGTATTGCTTTACCTGTCGATAATTGTCAAAAGCACTCATTAGAGAAGGAAGTGACCCAATGTCCCCTAAGTCCGGCCTCATGTACTCATTCGCAGCCATCGCCGCCGTAAGCATCATCGCCCAGGCCGACGAAGTCGCAGCAGCCAGCTCACACGTCGTCCGTGCCGGTGACACGCTCTGGTCGATCAGCCAACAGCACAACGTGTCACTCGCCAATTTGAAAGCCTACAACAACTTGAATTCAGACCGTCTCGCCATCGGGCAGACGCTCAAATTAAGCGGAAACGCCCCGACCACGGTGAAACCTGCCGCCACACCTGCCACGTCACGCACGGGTACCGTCACGACAGCCGCATTGAACATGCGCCTCGCCGCAGGCACATGGCATCAAGTGCTCGTCACGATCCCGAAAGGCCAGACGCTCACACCGATTCAAACGAGCGGCGCCTGGACGAAAGTCAGTTATGGTGGGAAGACCGGTTGGGTACATAACGGTTACTTGACGACCTCATCCGTCAAACCAGCTGCACCGATCACACCGACACCAACGACACCTGCTGCTCCGGCTCCATCAAGCAATGCTACCGTCACGACGGCCGCCTTGAACATGCGCGCCGCTGCAGGAACATGGCATCAAGTGCTCGTCACGATTCCGAAAGGTCAGACGCTCACACCGATTCAAACGAGCGGTGCCTGGACGAAAGTCAGCTATGGCGGGAAGACGGGTTGGGTACATAACGGTTACTTGACGAACTCATCCGTCAAACCGACTACACCGAGCACGCCGACAAAACCGGCCGCGCCTCAAGAACAGAGCATTAACCAGTCGTACGTCACGACGGCCAACTTGAACGTCCGTCAAGGCCCGGGCATCGGCTATGCCCTCGTCACGAGCATCCCGAACGGCACGACCGTCAAAGCGACGAAACAGATCGGCACGTGGGTATACGTCACGCATAACGGCAAGAGCGGTTACGTCAGCACCGGTTACTTGAAACAGACGACGACGGCACCGAGCGCGCCGGTCACACCGAACGCCGGAGACGGCGGTGCGGGCAACGAAGCATTCGACTACGTCGTGAACACGCCATCGTTGAACGTCCGCGCTTCGGCCTCGACGAGTTCGGCTATCATCGGCAGCGTCAAGTCCGGCCAGACGCTCCGCGTCGTGCAGACGTCGAACGGTTGGCATCAAATCTATATCGGGAATACGACCGGTTTCGTCGCGGCGTCTTACGTCAAGGCGGTGCCGAAAGGGTCTACGGTAAACCCAACTCCGACTCCGGCTCCTTCACAAGGTGCCGGAATCGCAGCCATCGCCGTCGCCAAGAAGTATGTCGGCACGCCGTACATCTGGGCGTCATCGAACCCGGCCAACGGCGGATTCGACTGTTCAGGGCTGATCCACTATGCCTTCAACCAGGCTGGCTACAGCGTCCCACGCACGAATGTCGCCACATACTGGGCCGGGTCTTATTTCGGAACACAGCTCAGCAAGACGTTCGTCCCGCAAGCGGGCGACCTCGTCTTCTTCGAGAACACGTACACGGCCGGACCGTCACACATGGGCATCATGATTAACGCGGACACGTTCATCCACGCCGGGACGTACGGACTCGGCTATAACACGATCAGTAAAGAGCCATACTGGAAATCACGCGTCATCGGTTACAAGCGACCGTGACCTTCGGCGCATTGAAAGACCCGACCTTTGTCGGGTTTTTTTTCGTGGGGCAGGATTTCCCTCGAAAGACTCGAACAGGGACTATAGAATGGGAAGAGAAAGAAGGAGGTGTCCGATGGGAAGCAATCGATTCGCTAAAATTCCGTACCGGATTTACACGATGGCCCTCGCCGTCGCTTGTCTCATCGGCGTATTGTTGTTCGGGCTCGGCCTGAGCTATTACTGGAAAGAAAAACACGTCGCCGTCGACGAGACGGTGCGCGACTTGAACCACGCCTCCGACTTGGCCGGCGTCGAGTCGTATCTCGTCTTGCATCACGCGGCCAAGCTCTACGAGACGAACTCGGAGCAACCGACGGCGTTACTGTCGGCCCCGTACCGTGAACGGGCGCTCCAATACAACGTGCAACTGCTCGACGACTTCGAGACCGGGGTCGATGAGCGTGAACGGGAGGCGTTGCTGCGCTTCTCGGAAGACCTCGAGGACACGTTGAACGCGGACGGCTTGAGCCGCTTCGAAGCCGTGCCGTTCGACGTCATCGAGTCAATCAACCGACGCTGGCTCTATCAAGGGCTCGAACGGACCGCCCAAGCGAACACGGCCTATGAATTGACCGATGCCGTCATGCGCATGCAGATGGCGTTCGTCGAAGGCGTCACGAACTTGCTCGCCGAGACACCGGATGAAGACCAACTCGAGTTCGAGGTCTCGACGATCGCGAACGAGGCCCGTCTGATTGAGGATATCGTCGCGACCGACCCGTCGCTCAGGACGAAATCGGTCGACGATTTGATTGAGAGCGCGCTCGCCCTCGGACGGGTGACGGCCGCCAATTCGACGCTTGAGGCTCGTTACGTCAACGGGACGAGCTTCTATGAGGACTCGCACGCCGCACTACAAGCGGTACGCGCGGCAGCGGATGACACGCTCTTGACCGAGCGGGACCGTTACGGCGCACTCGCCCTCACCGTCCTGCTCATCACGCTCCTGTTGTCGGGGGCGCTCTTGTTCGCCCTCTGCTACACAAGGAAGATGTACGCCCATGACCTCGGGCATTTGAAGGCGCGCGCCCTCGCCATCGACCCGAGCACGGAACCGGTCGAGGAGACGTTCCCGCCGAGCCATGACTTCCGTGGCATCGAGGATGAGCTTCGTGAGATTGCCGTCAGCGTCCATTCGACGGTGCACACGCTCGAGACGAAGTCGAACGACCTGCTCCGGTATCACGAGCGCTGGTCGTCCCTCTTCTCCGAGACGGGTCTCGCCATCGCCTTAATCGATGATACGTACAACTTCATCGAACGCAACGATGTGTTCCGCCAGTTCTTCGGCGAACGGAACTTGTATGAAATTAATCAATTGTTCACCGACACGGGGCGCCGCTTGTTGCGCGAGGCGCTCGCCGGGGTGACGGAGAATGGGACGAGTGCCCAGTTCATCCTGCACTTGAAAGGCGAGCACGTCCGCTTCTTGAACGTCAAAATCATCCCGCTTAAGCGTGGCGAGACGCTCACGTATTACCTCATCCTCGAGGATGAGACCGAGCGCGTCGAACGCGAACGCAAAGTCGACCGGCTCGTCCGGTTCGACCTCGCCACCGAACTGTATAACGAATATGGCTTCCTGCGGGCGTGGGAAAAACAGGACATCGACGGGACGTTCCTCTTGATTAAACTGAACGACTTCCACCACCTCGTCGACTGGTACGACCCGACGTATGCCGACTTGCTCATGACCGAGTTCGCCCGTCACGTCGAGGACCGGCTCGAGAAGTACGCGCATCACTTGTTCGGCCGTTACCGCGACGACACGCTCATGCTGTATGTCCGTGGCTTCAGCACCGTCGATGAACATGAGTTGATGGAGCTGTTCCCGACCGAACTGTTAATCAATCAGAAACGCCAGACCGTCCACGTTCAAATCGGGGCGACGCATACGACGCCAAGCTTTAACGATTGTCTGTTCGAGGCGACGAAGGCGTTGCAACACGCCAAAGAGACGCGCACCCCGTTCGTCTGGTACGACGCGAGCATCCTCGCCCAGCTCCAATGGGCCGCCTTGATTGAACAGGCGCTCCCGGAGGCAATCGAACAAGGCTATATCACCGTCGCCTATCAGCCGCAAGTCGAGCTGAAGACAGGCCGTGTCGTCGGGGCCGAGGCGCTCGCCCGCTGGCAGCACCCGGACATCGGCAACGTGCCGCCGAACGAGTTCATCCGCATCGCCGAGCGCTCGGACCAAATTCTTTGGCTGTCGCACTCGATTCTCGACTTGGTCGTCGAACAGCTCGTCGCCTGGCGTGACACACCGTTCGCCGACATCTCGTTGTCGTACAACTTGTCGGCCCATTCGGTCGACCCGTCGATCGTCACGAAATTGCGTGACTTGATGGTGACGTATCCATGGCTCCCGGACCGGCTGAAAATCGAGTTGACCGAGTCGGCCGACATCATGTCGCACACGACAGAGCTCGAACGACTCGAAGATATCTCTGACCTCGGCTACTGCCTCTCGATTGACGACTTCGGGACCGGCTACGCCTCGTTCGAAGCGATTTGGCACTTGCCGATTCAAGAAGTGAAGATCGACCGCATGTACGTCAGCGGCAAAGCGAAGGACAGCACGTCATTCCTCCGTGCCGTTTCTCGCTTCGCGAGTGAACAGAAATTGACCTCGCTCGCCGAGGGCATCGAGACGGAACAGGACCTCGAGCGGATTATCGCGGAAGGTGTCGAACTCGGACAAGGTTATTATTACGCCCCGGCCCTTGACGCGACCACGTTCGAAGCTTGGGTGAACGAAAAAAGAGGGCACCTCGCCTAAGCGAGCGCCCCTCCGACCGGTTGACACATGTCAGCCGGTTTTTCGTTTGATGAGATTGAGCACGAGCTTCAGTGCGATCAACAGTCCGATGACCGGCAAGATGACCGGTAGCGACCCGCGCGGCAAGAGCCCAAACACGATGAACGCCGTCATCCCGATGGTGAAGAACAGTTTGACCCCTCGCTCATGGCCGTCGAACTGTTCCCAGCGCCAGACAAGAAGCAACAGTGTCAGCGGCGCGAACAAGAACGTCAAGAAAAAGAACGGCATGTGCCGTGTATACCAAGGTTGTGTCATTTCAGTCGGACCTCCCCATATAACTCTTCCGTCGCCTCGTTCGACTCCACGTTCACATAAATCGGTTTGCCGCTCCAGTCGATGCGTACGGCGGCCTCGATGTCTTGGTCGAGGTAGACAAGCACGTCCTCCCCGTCCGTCGTCCGGAAGTGTCCGATCAGGCGTGAACCGACGGCGGCACCGTTCGTCCGGCGGTCGAGGCTCGGCCGATACGTCAATGTCACGGTCTCGATTTCATCATACGGCACCGTCTCGCCGTAGCTACCCTCGATGACGAGTGCCGAGTCGGTGAGCGTCACCTCGGTCGGCTGACTGAACCAGAGCCACAGGCCGGGCACGATTGTGACGAGGAGACCCAAGACGACAACGACCGGGATGAGTTTCTTTTTGCCGCCAGGGCGGATGTTCCCGTCCTCGTCATAAATGTTGCCGTCATACTTCTGAGCACGCCAGAGCGTCACGACGATGAGGATGAGCATCAAACCGAAGAACGGTTCGACCGGGATGTCGAGTCCGAAACCGAGTCCATGGATGGCGGCGATCAGTAGGAAGATAACGGCCATCCCGTAGCACATGAAGCCGATTAAACGCGCTACCGCCTTAATATTGACGCGCGCCTTATCTTCGCGCTTCATCGTATTATACCCGGAGATGAGGAAATGCCAGCCCAAGCGATGGACGGCGAAGCCGAGTGCGAACAGAATGAGTCCGGCACTTAAGTAGATCCACATACAAGCGTCCCCCTTTCTTCTATAGTCTACGGGAAAACGAGACCGAACGTTTCAAAATCGTGAATCTGCGTCGTATACTCAGGGTAGAACGTTCAAGGGGGAATTCGATGTATCGCACCAAAGCAGATTTTCTACACGACTGGACCAAATCATCGACCGGCACGCTCGACGTGCTCCGCACCGTCACCGACGAGGCGCTCGGGCAGGAGATTGTTCCAGGCCATAACTCAATCGGCTGGATCGGGTGGCACATGACGACCGCGCTCGGCTATTTCACGAACTTGCTCGGCTTCCGCTTGTCGGCGCTGAAAAGTTTGACGCAACCGAACGACGCCAAGGCGATCGCCGACCAATACGCGCGCTACGCCGACGAGATTAGCCAGGCGGCCGAACAGTTCTCGGACGCCTATTTGTTAGAAGAAGTCGACGTCCACGGCGCCAAACAGCCGCGTGGCGCCGTCTTGCGCATGATGATCGACCATCAGACGCACCACCGCGGCCAGATGACGGTGCTCCTCCGTCAGGCGGGACTCACGGTCCCGGGCGTCATGGGACCGACGAAAGAACAGATGAAGGCGTGAAAAAAGGCGAGGCCCCGTGGGGTCTCGCCTTTCGTCACATCGATGACGGTGTATTCTCCTTGTTTTGCATCCGACCGACCCCTTCGTACTGGACGGTACCCGGGTCGCGTGCATACTTCCAAGCGTTGCGCGCATCGATCAAGCGCTTCGTCCGCATCCCGTCGAACGCTTCCGGTTTCAACGCGACGAGCTCGTCCCATTCCGTGACGAGGATGGCGATGTCCGCTCCCTCGAGCGCCGCTTCGACCGTCTCCGCTTGGGGGAAGTCCCACTTGGCGAGCGGGTCGTAACCGATGACTTCGACTCCACGTATCTCCAACAGTTGAGCGAGCGTCATTGAAGGCGCGTCGCGCATGTCGTCCGTCCCCGGTTTGAAGGCGAGGCCAAGCAAGGCGACTTTGAGATCGCTCTTCGGTTCGACTTTCGAGGCGACGTACTCCATCTGGGCGTCGTTCGCGTGCATGGCTGCTCGGATGACCGGTAAGTCGACTTCGTTCTCGTTCGCCACGTTCAAGAGCGCGTGCATATCTTTCGGGAAGCACGAGCCCCCGTAGCCGAGTCCGGCGTTCAAGAATGAACGTCCGATGCGCGGGTCGAGCCCCATCCCTTCGGCGATTGTCGTGATGTCCGCCCCTGCCTTGTCGGCGAGACGCGCCAAATCGTTGATGAAACTGATTTTCGTGGCGAGGAACGCGTTCGAGGCGTATTTGATGAACTCGGCGTCAACCGGTGACGTGCAGACGATCGGGACACCGAGGCGGCCATAGATGCCTGCGAGCTCTTCACACATCTCGAGGTCGTCACTGCCGATGACGACGCGATGCGGTTTCAATACGTCGGCGAGGGCACGGCCCTCTTGAAGGAATTCCGGCACGACGGCGAACGTGTGGGCCGGATACATGACCGACAGCATGTCGGTCGTCCCCGGCGGCACCGTGCTGCGGATGATGATTTTATGTTTCGACTCGACCTCGGACAAGGCCGCGTCGACGAACGTCAAGTCACAGCTGCCGTCTTGCTTGCTCGGCGTCCCGACAGCGAGGACGAGGTAGTCGACCGTTTCTGTATCGGCAATCGAGTCCGTGAATGTGATTGAACCGTGATGATCGCGTAACACGTCTGCCATGCCCGGTTCGTGGAACGGGACGTCCCCGTTCATAAGACGGAGCAGTCTCGGTTGGTCTTTCTCGACACCGATGACCTCATGCCCCGCTTTTGCTAGTCCACACAGGGTGGCCAGCCCGACATAGCCAAGGCCGATGATTCCAAATTTCACGATAGTTCCTCCTTCAATAGTCTTCTATTAACAGTACAGAAAAGCGGCATGCAAGGGAAGGCTCTAACACTCTCTGAATATTCTCTGCTATAATGAGTCAAAATGAGGCTAGAAAGGAATAACCGCATGGGATTGCTCGCTTTCTTTTTGATTACGCTCTTCGTGTTCTACTGGTTTCCTATTCGAGGTGGACTCAAGACTTTCCTGCTGATTCTCATCATGATCAGCGGATGGCTCTCGATTTTCGAACTCGTCTCCATCATCGAAGCCCGCCCTTGGGTTGCGGCCCCTGTCCTCGCGCTGATCGGTTTGTTCGTTTGGAAATGGCGCAAAGACAGACGGACGAACTTGAACAAGCACCCAGACATTTGACACACGTCGAATGTCTTTTTGAATTTCTGTACAATTTTTTCGCTAAATATGGGAAAACAATTTTTTGATGCTATCATACGTTCAGTACATGGTTTTTTTGAAAATAAGGGGAGACAATTATGAATTTTTACGGGCTCGACATCACACCTTGGATCGAACCACTGGCCCAATTCGTGTTTTGGTATCCGTTCTTCATGGCGCTGTTTTGGATTTCAGGCGCTCTCTTATTCAGCTTGACGCGGGAGAAAGAAGAAGAACTCGATTTGAACGAGCGGGAATGGCCGCTCATCAGTATCTTGATTCCTTGTTATAACGAAGAAGAGACGATTGCCGAGACAATCGAGTACTTAGATCGTCTCACCTATCCGAATTTTGAGATTATCGCCGTCAACGATGGTAGCCGTGACAAGACCGGCGACATTCTCGTCGTACTCGCCGACAAATATGAACGTCTGCGTGTTATCGACTGTCATGAGAACCGAGGCAAGGCAAACGCGCTACATATGGCCGCCCACGCCGCCCGCTCCGAGTATTTGCTCTGCGTCGACTCGGACGCATTCTTGAGCGAGGAGGCCCCGTATTACCTCGTCCGTCACTTCTTGAACCGCGGTGAGCGCGTCGGTGCCGTCACCGGCAATCCGCGCATCCGTAACCGCGACACGCTCCTCAGCCGGATGCAGCTCGTCGAATACTCGTCGATTATCGGCTCCATCAAACGGACGCAGCGTGTCATGGGTAAAATCATGACCGTTTCCGGCGTCATCGTCATGTTCCGCAAGAAAGCGTTGCTGTCGGTCGGGCTTTGGGACCGCGACATGATCACCGAGGACATCGCCGTCTCGTGGAAACTCCAGAAGAATTTCTGGGACATCCGTTATGAGCCACGCGCTCTCTGCTGGATGCTCGTCCCCGAGTCGATCTCTGGCATTTGGAAACAGCGCGTGCGCTGGTCGCAAGGCGGACAGGAAGTCGTCTTGCGTCACTTCGACATCTTCAAAGACTGGCGCCAGCGCCGGATTTGGCCCGTCTATATCGAACAGGTCGTCAGCGTCCTCTGGGCGTATGCCTGGCTCATCGTCACGGTGTATCTGTTCGCGACGGCCGACACGTGGCAGGACATGTTGATTTGGTTCACGTACAACTCGTTCGCGCTCGTCCTCGTCAGCCACGTCCAGCTCATCATCTCGCTCTGGAACGACGCCCGCTACGATAAAGTGTTCAAATATTACGTCTGGGCCGCTTGGTATCCGGTCATCTACTGGATGCTCAACACGTTCGTCGTCATCGCGGCGACACCGAAAGCGATTAGAGCCCGTGTGAAAGGAGGCTATGCGACATGGAGTTCACCAGACCGGGGGGCACGGAGAAGCAGCCTGTAAGTGAGTTATATGATTACGAGCAAGAGATTCTCGTCAAGACGAAACAGAACGTGTTCCGCAAAGGGATTGAGCTGTTGCTCACGGTCGTGTTCTGGCTATACACGTTCATCGTCACATGGTTCTTTTTGAGCGCCGTCGTCGACGTGAACGACCGCTATATCGCCATCCTCAAGACCGCCTTGAACGTGACGAACGCCGACATCCGCGAGCTGCTCTTCTTCGGGATTGTCTCGTCGTTCATCGCCGCCCTGTCGCTCTTCCTTTGGCGGACGTACAACAAGCGGAAGTACGGCCCGCTCAACCGCCGGCAGATGCCGACGGACACGACGCTCGACGATTGGCTCAAACTCGACTTGATGGAGCCAGAAGATATCGAGCGGCTTCAGCGTGACAAGGTCATCGTGTTCACAGAAAATCCAGTGAAAGAGTTGAAATGATGCGCTACATGAAATGGCTGGTCGTTCTATTGATTATTGGCGGCATCGCTTGGAAAGTATACGACGTGTCCTCGACGACACATGAGGACGTGCCCGATGCGGCGCTCCTCCCGACCGAGAACGTCTGTCTCGGTCTCAACTATCACCGCGTCAAACAGCCGAACACGTGGAACAAGCTCGTCGAGAACGTGACCGGCTCGTCCGAACTTGTCCGCTACAACGTCTACGCCGACAAGTTCGAGCAACAGATGACGTGGCTTCAAGAAGAAGGCGTCCACTTCGCGACACAGGCCGACTTGCTCGGCTATCGCGCCGGTGAGCCGATTCCGGACAAATGCGTGTGGATCTCGTTCGACGACGTCGACCATACCGTCTATGAGAACGCGTTCCCGATCTTGAAAGACAAGCAAATCCCGTTCACGCTGTTCATCATCACCGGTCATGTCGGCGAGGCGTTCCAAAACTTGGACCTCGCCCCGTGGACCGAATTGAAGGACATGCAGGCGAGCGGGCTCGCCGACTTCGGGACACATACGCATGACATGCATTACGTCAAAGACGGAGGCGCCGTGTTCTTGCCGGAAGACATGCAAGACGAGCTCCGACAAGATTTGGAGACAAGTGTCGCCGCCATCGAGAAGAATCTCGGGACGCGCGTCACGACGATCGCCTATCCGTTCGGCAACACGAGCGACGCCGTGACCGAGACGGTGCAAGACCTCGGCTTCGAACAGGCGTTCATCTTGAGCCCGAATCCGATTACGCCGGACAACGACCCGTTCTATTCGAACCGGTACTTGCTCGATGCCGAACTGTTCGAGCTGTTCGTCAAACCGTATTTCGAGCAACACTGACTTGACCCCTCGTCCGATCGACGAGGGGTCATTTTTATTCCTCCTGCAACTCGACTTGGTCCCCTGCTTCAATCGTCCCGTCCATGACCTGTTCCATCTCCTCTAAGCTGAACGCGTCCACGAGCTGGATGCCGTCGACATACACCGTCGGCACATAGGCCACGCCGAAGTCGCGCGTGAACAGCCGTGAGTTTTGGATGCCGACGTCGACGTGATTCTCGAGCAGTTCATCCGCATTGAGGTTGAATTCAGCGGCGAGTTCACGGGCATACGCTTCCGTGCCAAAACCGTCCGACCCGGAATCGAGCCCGATGGCGCGCTGCACTTCATAATAGCGGTCCGGGATGAGCCGTTCCACATTATAATCCACGTTCGCGAGCAGTTGTGACTGTTCGTTCAACAGGACGAGCGGCTGTCCTTTGAACGTCGCCTCGCCCGTGTCAATCCAGCGCTCCTCGATCTCCGGTAGTACCTCTTCCATCCACTTCTTGCACCACGGGCAACTGTAGTCGAAGACGAACACGATCTCGTGCTCTCCTTCCCCGAGCGCGACTTTGTCTTCGAGCGGGAGTTCGTATGTTTTGTATGTATGGACCTTCGTCGAATCGACCGCCTCGCTTGGACTGCAGGCTGCAAGGATGACGATGAGTCCGACGAATAAAAACAGAAATCGCTTCAATGTATAACCTCCTATTTGTTCAATCGTTCACATGTTAGTTATATCACGTTTGGTTGGCAGACTCGAGTGACGTTATGGTGAAATTTGTCAAAAGAAATGACACATAAGAAAACGAGCGGACCCTAAGGCCCCCTCGATTCATTTGACGACGCGTGTCGTCTTCTTCACTTCTTCGTATCCGTTCTGCGTCATCTTCACGGTGACAACCACGCCTGGTTTCTGACGTGAAATCGTCAGCTTGTAGTTGCCTTTCGAATCGACTTTCGCGGTCTTGCTGATGAGTTTCGTCCCGACGTACGCCTTGACGGTCGCCCCCTTGTTCCCTTTTCCAATGATCACGTTAGAAGTAGACTTCACCGTGTTGACCGTGAACGTCCGGAACGTGTTGAGGACTTTCACAGAAGTACTGCTCGACGTGTTCCCGGCCGCGTCTCGCGCGCGAACCGAGACGGTCACCCCTGGCTTCGTCGTCTTCACGTTGTAGCGATACGAGCCTGTACTCGATGCTTTCGTCGTGTACGTGCGTCCGTTATATGTGATATACACGGTCGCGCCTTTCTCGGCTTTCCCGGACACATACGTCGACTTGTTCGTGAGCGTCGAGATGGTCGGTTTCGTTGGAGCCATTTTATCGATCGTAAACGTGAGTGACTTGACGTTCCCAGCTTGGTCCGTGACACGGAGCGTGTAAGCACCCGAGTTCTTCACCGGCCAATTGTTGCGAATCCGTTTCCCGTTCAACGTCGCCGTGCCTTCATTATATTGAATCGTCACCGATTGATTCGTGACTTGGCGACTCTTGACGCCTGAGATGACAGGTGCCGTCCGGTCGATGGTGAAAATGGTCACCGTCTCGTTGCCCGTCGCGTCAGACAAGCGAAGCGTGTACTTCCCAGGCTGACTGATCAGTTTGCCTGACGTGTACGGCTCGCCGTTCAGCGTCGCCGTCCCTTCGTCGAATCGTGGTGCGACACTGCGATAATAGGCCTTCCCGGCTGTGAAGCCAGTAAGGACAGGAGGTGCATTGTCGATAGTGAAGCGAATCGTCGTCTCATTTTCAGCTTCATCGGTGACAATCAATTTGTGTTCACCGTTTGTCACGATTGCCGTTCCTGACATATATGGCTGTCCAGACAACGTAGCGGTCCCTTCATCAAACGTAGGCGTCACTTCTTTATACGTCTTGCCTTCCTCGACACCATTGACTTTGATTGGTGTCCAATCAAGCACGAATCGAATACGTGTCACATTCTTCGCTTCATCGGTGACGACGAGTTCATACGTTCCTTCTTGATCGATGATGGTGCCTGACGTATACGGTTTCCCGTTCAATGTCGCCGTACCTTCTCCAAACGTTGGCGTCATAGCACGATTCGTCGCTCCATCTTTGACACCTGTCACAACGGGTGCCGTCTGGTCGATGCGGAACGAACGTTTCGTAACGTTGTTTGCTGCATCCGTCACAACGAGTTCATACGTTCCATCTTGATTGATTGCTTGCCCCGACACAAATGCCTTCCCATTCAATGTCGCAGTTCCTTCATTGAAAACTGGTGTGATTGACTTGTTATATAGGATTCCTTCCATAACCCCTGTCACATTCGGAGCTGTACGATCAATCGTAAAATTGATAGTCGTCTCATTTCCTGTTAAATCGATCACGCGGAATGCATAAGTGCCTTCAGTTTCAATTAAGGTTCCTACTTTATAAGCTTGACCGTTCAATGTCGCAGTTCCTTCTGCGAATTGAAGACGTGCTTGTTGGTAAGACTTCCCTTCTTCTGCGCCTGTGACCGCAACCGGTGTCTGATCAATCGTGAAGCTCGCTTTCGTCTCGTTCCCTGCCTTGTCACGAACGACAAGCTCGTAGTCACCTTCAGTCGAGACCGTCGTGCCTGACGCGACTGTTTTTCCGTTCAACGTGGCGCTGCCTTCGTTGAATGAGAGCGTGACATTCTTGTTTGTGTAACGTGACGAAATTCCCGACACGACTGGTGCTTTCGTATCGATTGTGAACTGACGTGTCGTTGAGTTCCCGCTCTGATCCGTGACGATCAACGTGTAAGCACCGTCCGCCGTCACTTTTGTGCCGTTTGAAACAGGTTGCCCGTTCAATGTCGCCACGCCCTCATTGAACGTGAGCGTGACGGCGCTCGACGTATAGGCATCGTTCGTCACACCACTGATGATTGGTGCGATGACATCCTTAATTACTCCTGTGTACGGTTTGCTTTGAAGCAGACCGTGCTGCAACTGTAATTTGTACTCGCTATAAGAATCGAGCGTGAGATTCTTAAACGCGAACGTCCCGTCTGGAGTCGCGGTCGTCGTGTATGTGCGTTCTCCAAGCGTCAACGTGAGCGTTGTATCCGGTTCGGCTTGACCACGAATTGCTTGATCGTCATTTTCGACCGCATTGACGTTGAAGACTTCATATTGTTTTGTTTCAGAAGCCGACGCCAATTCAATCTCATCGACCGCATGGTAAGCGATTGTGACACTGTTGTCGAGTTGAATCGGACCGCCATACGTGAGCGGTTCAGCGTTCTCGTTCAGCTTGTAGTAAATCGTCGCATCTTTCGTCGCTTCCAATGTCACTGACTCGCCTTTCGGATAAATCCCGCTCGGCAAGCTCGCGGTGACGACAGGTAAGTCACGTGAATACACTTTGTACGTCCAGCGATGGGTCTTCCCGTATTGATCCGTCATCGAGAAGCGAAGTGTTTTATCTTCCGGTACGACGACATCAGTAAGACGGAAAATCCCGTTCGCTTTCGTCGTCACCGCCTCACCGTTCAAGTAAAGCGCGCTGAGCGGAATGAATGAACCGGCCACATCGACCGTCCCGTTTTCTTCGAATAATGGCGCTCCCGAGATTTGGAACGGGAGCGTCCCATATAGATCGTTCGTTGCCGTCATCGAGTTGACGTAATTCGAACCAGAAAGGACGACCATGCCATCTTGATACGGATTGTAGTAACCGAATGTGAAGTAGCTGGCGCGCATATCCCCGTTCAATTCGAGACCGCCATATGAACGAAGACGACCTCCAACATAGACGTCCCCATTGATTTGAACGTTCGAATCAATGTTCAATTGTGCACCCGGCAACACGTAAACGTCTTGATTGATGGTTTCATAACTCCACCACTCATACCCACTGACGATGCGTGCATTGACCGGTTCAATTGCTGGGAGCACATTAATCGTGACGTCCAACCCGTCTGTGACCGTTACGGAGTTTTGATTCAAGTCCGAAATCGTAAGGCTTGTTAACTTCCATTGCCCCGGATGAGCCCGGAATGAATCGTAGGACACCGGGAAGTCGAAACCAGTCGACGTCACTGTCTCACTCGATAAGGTGATAGTTTCTCCATTTTCATGAGTGAATGTTCCTTCAGCTGACTTAAGTTTTAAATCGTCAGAGGCAGAAATCGAGAAGGACATTGTTTCATGTTGATCAAGAACGATATTTTTCACTTCGCTTGAATTGAATTTTGGGCTGAGCAAATCAGTAGATGGATATCTCATATCAAATGACTGATCACTTTCATCTCCGTCTAATCTGGAGTAGTTCCCTTGATTGTCGTAAGCTGCGATTCGGTCTAATACATAACGTCCTGCTTCCATCCCCTCCAC